>JAYTOU010000001.1:0-14753 GCA_043747615.1 Myxococcales bacterium
TGGCACCGGCGGCATGGGCGTCGTCCTCGCGGCCGTTCACATCGAGCTGGAGGAGCGCGTCGCGCTGAAGCTCCTCAGGGTGGAGTTTCACGGCGACAAGGAAGTGGTGGGTCGCTTCGCACGCGAGGCGAAGGCTGCTGTCCGCATCAAGAGCGAGTATTCGGCCGCCGTCTACGACGTGGGAGTGGACCCCGTGCGTGGCCCCTTCATGGTGATGGAGTATCTCGATGGCCAGGACCTTGCCGAGACCGTCACGAAGAACGGGCCCCTCCCCGTTCGGCGCGCCGTCGAATACGTCATGCAAGCGTGCGAAGCGCTCTCCGTCGCGCACGCCATCGGGATCACCCACCGCGACGTGAAGCCCGAGAACCTCTTTGTCACCAAGCGCGGCGACGGTCGCGAGGTCGTGAAGGTATTGGATTTCGGGATCTCGAAGTTTGCGTTGACGGGCTCCACATTTGGAACGCACTCGCCCGTCACGACCCAAGGGCTCATGGGATCGCCCGTGTACATGTCTCCCGAGCAGATTCGCTCGACGGCGGACGTCGACCACCGTGCCGACATCTGGTCGCTTGGCGCCGTGCTCTACGAAATTCTCACCGGACGGTGTGCCTTCGACGGGGAGTCAATCACCGAGGTCTGCGCCAAAGTCCTCGAGGCGGCGCCCGAGGCCATCGCCCAGCATCGGCCGGATATCACACCCGCCCTAGCGGCCGTCATCGAGCGGTGCCTCCAGAAGAACGTGAAGGATCGCTTTCAAAACACGGCCGAGCTCGCCATCGCGCTGCTCCCGTTTGCTCCAAGCCGCGCGCGCGCGTGCGCGCAGCGATCCATGTCCATTCTCACGGCCGCAGGCGTGTCGGTCTCGGGGCTCGATCTTTCCTCGCACAGCAGCATGCCGCCCAGCTCGGCCCAGCTCGCGCCGCTCTTGATTCCAGCGGGGGACAAGCTGCCCCGCGATCTCGCCGCCGCCGCCGGCCTCTCTGCGTCGGCGCGCCCTGAAGCGTCGCCCAAGCCGCCCCCGGAGACGCTCGCGGCGTCCGACGGAGCCCCGGCCGAAGAGCCCGAGCCCAAGAAGTTGGGGGTTTTCATCGGCGCGGGCGTCGCAGTCATCTTGCTCTGCCTCCTGGGGGCATTTGTTTTCTTGCGTCAACGGCCCCCATCCGTGCCGCAGGAGCCTCGATCCCGGGCCGCCCTACTCGAGAGCGAGCCGTCGGGTGCAGCGGTCTTCAATGATGGTCTGGCCATCGGAACGACTCCCTTGGAAATCCATCTCGACGTTGGCCTTCGCGCTTTGAAATTTTCAAAAGCGGGATTCGAGAATGAAACCATCAATGTCACGGTGAGCCCGCGCGACAGTGAACCTGTTCGCCAGCGCGTCGAGCTCCGCGCCGTCGGCTCGGCTGCGCCGGTTTCGCCCCAGCTCGCACCACAAGCTCGCCCCCTCCCGGAAAAGCCACACCTGCCCGCCTTCGCTGCGCCACCACCGCCGGTGGCCGGCAAAAAACCCGCACCACCGACGTCCGTGTCCGCACCGCCACCGTCACCACCCCTACAGCCATCCAGCACGCCACCGCCGCCGCCGCGCGCGAAGTTGGTCGACGACAAGCCGCGCGTGCCCATCGTCAATTGAGTCTGCATCTGGAGAGAAAGAAAATGCGAACCCGTGGCTTTGCGCTTCGAATTCCGGTTGGTGCCGCACTGATGACGTTCGCGGCCCTCTCGTTCTCGCCCCTGGCGCAGGCGCAGGAAGCGACGCCGCCGGCCTCTGCCGATCCAGGGAAGGCGAGTGCGGCGGCCAAGCTCGTGGATGAAGGCACGGCCTTTTACCAGGCTCGCGAGTATCGGCACGCGGCGGAAAAGTTCTTCGAAGCTTACGCTCTCGATGCCGATCCGAACCTTCTCTACAACATTGCCAAGTGTTACGAAGCGGTGGGAGACACCGCGGGGGCGATCGAGAAATATGAAACCTTTCTCTCGAAACCAGGCGGTGATCCGGTCGGGCGGGGGAAGGCCCAACATTCGCTGGATGCGCTCAAGGCGGGCGGCGGCCCCGTCACGGGACAATCCGGCGCGGGGGCCGGGAAGCCAGGGGGGGAGAAGGCGGCGCCTCCGGAGAGCAAACCTCCATACACGCTCATCTTCGTGACGCTCGGCGTCGGCGTGGCCGCTGCGACGGTCGGCACCATCGTCTACGCGATGGGCGCCAGCGATCACAAACAGGTCACGAGCGCACCGGGGTACAACACGCCCGGGCAAGTCGATGGAATGACGTCCGCCCGCGCGCAGGAGCTGGTGGATAGCGGAACATCGAAGAAGACGATCGGAGGCGTGACCATCGCCGTCGGTGGAGCAGCCATTGTGACGTCCGCTGTCGTCTACTTCGTCACGCGTAAATCCAATGCGGAGGCGGTGACGGTAGGCGTCGCGCCCGCGTTGGGCGGCGGTTCATTTCTGGTTCAAGGGAGATTCTAGATGATGCGGCCGACTTTTCTTGCTCTTAGCGGTGTGACGATCTTCCTCGGAGCGGCGTGCTCCTCTCCTTCACTCACTGGCACGACCTTTTCTTGCCAGACGTCTGCCGACTGCACGGGCGGTCTCGTGTGCACCCCAGTGGGCACCACGAAGGGGTGTGTCGCCGCCTCCACCGCGCCACTGAGGATCGGAATGAGCGCCGCGCTAAAGGGCTCCAGCGGCGCGCTCGGCACCGAGATGAAACACGGGATCGACGCCGCGTTCAAGGCCTTCAATGCAGCCGGTGGAGTCAACGGCCGCGAGCTCGTGCTCGACGCCAGGGACGACAACTACGATCCGATGCTGGCCGTCGCGAACGTGAACAGCCTGATCGACTTTCAGGCGCCTGGCCCCCCTGACATGCCCGACATGACGGGGCCGAACAAGGTCATCGCGCTGCTCGGCGACGTCGGCACTCCCACGATGCTGACGACCTTTCCGATCGCCATCAAGAACGGCGTCGTCTTCTTCGCGCCGTTCACCGGAGCGCAGAAGTTCCTTCGCGATGGCACGAACTCCAAGTTCTCGTTCAACTACCGGGCCGGGTACAACGACGAAACCGAGGCCATGGTCGACTACATCACCAGGTTTCGTACCCCGAGAATTACCGATGCTGCGCACATCATGGTCTTCGCGCAAAACGACGGCTACGGTGACGCCGGCTACAAGGGCGTCGCCGCCGCATACAACAAGAACACGCCGCCGCTCCCCCCCGCTCCCACGACGGGAATTAAGCGAATCGACTACGATCGCGCTGACCCGACCGGCGCGCAGACCAAAGCCGCAGCAATTCAGGCCGAGGCGTACCTCGAGGCACTCCCCCCCCCGGTGGCGCCCGCGACGAAGACTTCCGTGGCGATCGCGATGATCGATACGTACCAAGCCGCAAGTACCTTCATCCGGCTCGTGAAGCTGTGGCTCAACGAGAACGCGACCCGCGCGAATCTTTACGACCTCAACTTCATCAACGTCTCGTTCGTGGGGGCCGACGCGCTGGCTGCGCAGTTGAAGAATTTTCCCGACACGTATCCCGACGTCAGCGACCCCATGAAAATGAATTCCTACGCGCAAGGGGTCATGGTCACGCAGGTCGTTCCCTATTACCTGGCGTCGTCACCGGCGGCGATCACGTACCGGAAAGACATCATGACGCTCGATCAGGGCTTCACCTTCAATTTTACTTCGTTCGAAGGTCACCTCGCCGCGCGTCTCTTCATCGAAGGTATCAAAGCGAACGGGCCGGTATTCGATGGGCCAACCCTCGCGCAGACGTTCGAGACGAAGGTCATGAACGCGGACCTCGGTATCCAAGTTCCCATCGGGTTCTCGTCCATAAACCACCAGGGTTTACACACGGTGTGGTTTTCGACGATGAAGGCGGACGCAACGTTCGACGTGTCGAACAAGTGGGATCCGGTCACGCCCGGTCACATCTCGCCGAACTAACCTGCGCGCGTGGCGCCGATCGCGAAGAGGGCGAGCCCGAGCAGCATGGCAAGCGCGAGCTTCCACGTCGTCTCGAAGCCGCCCCAGTAGATGATGAGGTTCGCCGAACAGAAGCCGACCGGGAGGAGCACGCTTGGCATCGGCATCCGGTAGGAACGTGAGCGGCCTCCATCCACACGGTGAAGCGCCGCGAGTGACACCGGCGCGAACGCATACATGATCGCCGTCGCACCGGTGACCACGTTGACGAGCGCAGACCAGCTCTTGAAGGGCCCGAGGGCGCGTAGGAAATCGAACGAGCTTTTGAAAAGCAAGAGCCTGCACTCTCTGCCAACGTGCGTGAGACCAGCGCCCCCTCGTAGTTTTGTGTAGCACGGCGAGATGGAACTCTCGTGAACTCATCATCCCATTTATCCTCGATCCCCATGACCGAGGTGCAGTCGAAACCGGAGCGCAGACGTTTCACCGCAGCGTACAAAAAGAAGATCCTGGCGGAGGTTGCCGCTTGTAAGGAGCGCGGCGAAGTCGGGGCGCTTCTTCGTCGCGAAGGCCTGTACTCGTCGCATGTCGCTGCTTGGCGTAGTGCCCGCGATCGAGGCGATCTCGCCCGCCTCGAACCCAAGAAGCGTGGTCCAAAGGCGAAGGTCGTCGACGCGCGTGACAAGGAAATCACCGAGCTTCGTCGCCACCATCTTCGTACTTCGCGAGTTATGTCGCCTTTTCGCCCAACGCCTGCGATCCTGCGTCGAAGGTGAGCACCTATGCCGGCGCGACCCCGGGCAAGCGGACTTCGTTCATCGCTCCCGACGTGAACCCGAGCTGTCCGTACGCGAGCGATGCCACGCATCCCGAGGTCCTCTTCTTCAACATGGACAAGGACAACATGGCGAGCGCCGCTCTCGCGCACGATGCCGGGCTCATGAGCCGCGTCTACTACGGCGGTCTCACCGGCGGCCTCGACGACGTTGCGTCCTTCTAACAAGCGAAGAATTTGAAGACGAGCTTCCTCGCCACGAACAAGGTCAACGCCGAGTCCGACCCTTGGGCGCGCACCTACCAGACGACGACAGGGTGGCCATTCGCCTGCTTCGGACCATGCGCCGAGGCCTACGCGGAGCAGGTGCGGACGCTCGGCGTGATGGTCGAGTCCGCGGATTTGTTCGGAACGATGGATAGCCTTTTCTTCCTTCACGAGCAGGCCACTGCCGCGATGGCGATGGCGACGTGGACGAGCATGATCTCGGTCGTGAGCTCGCACGTCGACGCATTCGCGAAGGGCTGCCTGATGGCCCGAGCGTCCGAGGAGGACGATGCCGCGTACTTCGCGGTGTGCCGCACAGCCGACGTGCACGTCCTTCGCGTGCAGTACCGAGCGTTGAAGGGGGCGGGCACGGCGTCGACGGAAGTGACCATCGCCTCTCCGATGAACCTGAGCTCCGAGAGCTCTTTTTTCGTTCGCCTGGTGCTCGAGCCCGGAGGAGCGGCGGGAACGACGACGGCTTCGGGTGACGGCTCGGTCGACGGCCGCACGTGGACGCGCATCGACAGCCACGTGATGACGGATCCCCTTGTTTTTCCGGGCGTTGCGGCAAGCGCCTACGGCAACGCGGGAGGCGTGAACTTCCTCCTCTCGAACCTCACGTTCGACCAAGGCGGAATGAAGCGCAATGTCGTGAGGGCGAGCCTGCCGACCGATTCCATCATCGGCGGGGCGAGGAAAGGCTCTGCGTTCGACGGTTTTTTTCCGTAGAGCCAGCGCCCTCGAACCGAGCTAGCGGAGCGAGCGTTCTGCCCAGTCGGCAGCACGTTGCACCTGAACGTGCACCCGACTCCCTTCGAGGCCATTTCTCCGCGGCGCGTCCAAAGATTCGAGGACGGTGCGTTCGGATTGAGGAATTCGCCAGCGCACGGGGCTACGCCGATCGTTGCAAGAACGAACGTAATGCATGTACATTACATGCTGGTTTCTTTCCGGTTCGATCGGCTCAGCGCATGCGAATCGCGACGTAGTCCTGCGGGAACCAATTTGGGATATGCACGCCCGAGCCGCCCTGAAGCTGGAGGGTGAGGGTGTGGTCTTGGATGTTGATGTCGCAATTGGCTTCTTCGATGATGTGCGCTTGACCGGCCGCTTGATCGACCCAGCCCGCGAAGAGCATGATGTGCTCGTCCGGCACTGAGTTCAGCGCGTCGCCAGGCTGCAGATTGGATGCGTCGACTTCGTAGCTGACGGAGGTGTCGAAGGGGGCAAAGTCGTGGGTCCGAAGCCCACCGCTGTCCCCGGCAGGAAGACCCCACGCCCACGACACGAGCCCCGAGCAGTCGGATCGGTAAACGTTCCACGCCGCGCTGTCCGGACGGGTGCACGTCTTGAAGCAGATGTTGCTGTCGTATTGATGATTCTGAATCCCGCAATATGGCATTCCGACTGCGACCCACTGCTCTGCGCGCGACACCACGTCCCCCGCGCCCGCCCCTTTGCACATGTCGTTTTCGCCGGCCGGCATCACCTGACACCCCGCGCTGCACGCTGTGACCTTCGCCGTCTTTTTCGCGGCGCAGTGATAGAGCTTTGCGGCAGTGTCGCCAGCGTCGAGAGAGGCGGCGCAGTAGTCGCCGTCGCCCAGCGTGGCCTTCGCGCAAGGGTCCGCGGCCGGTGGTGCCGCGCACACGTCGTTCTGTCCGTTCGGCATGATCTTGCAGCCGTTGGTGCATGCGACTCGCTTCGTGCTGGTGCCGCCGACGCAGGTGTAGAGGTTGCCTGAGGTCGCGTTTGGGTTGAGCGATTTTGCGCAGTACGCGCCGTCGCCGAACTTCGCCGCTGAGCACGGTGAGGCGCCGAGCGCTTCGTCCGTGGATCCAGATTCGGCCGGCTCTCCCGCCGACTGCCCGCAACCGATCAACACCAATCCCAAAATGCAGAAGGTCTTTCGCACTCGCATGTAAGGCCTGCCTTTCATGCTGAACTGCATCGCAAGGGATGTGCCGATGCCGCGTCGTCGTGAATTTGCGCGCGTTCGCTCGTTTGCGCGGCAGCCGGGCGTTTGCCGACGTCTCGTGCGGGTGGCATCGAGCAAGTCGGGGGTGGCGGCCTGCCACCCAGGGTTACTTCGGCCTCTTCCTCGCGTGGGGGACGAAGGCCTAGGCCTGCATCAACGGGATGCGGCGAGGACCCGACTCACGGCGCGGGCAATCTCCTCTCTGGGATCGCTCAGTCCGAAGGACGACGCAAGTCGCTCGAGACGCTCTGCGGCGTCGGCCGCGCTCCGAGGCCGGCTCACCGGGAACTTTGCAAGCATCGCGCTCACGAGCGCGTCGATCTCGGGCGAGATTCCGGGCGCCTTCATCGAAGGGGGAAATGCGGACTCGTCTCGTACGGCGCGCGCGGTGGCCGTCTCCGAGTCGCGTTTCCAGAGTGAGGCTCCCGTCAACATCTCCCAAAGCACCACGCCAAGGGAAAACAGATCGGCGCGCGCATCGACCTGAAGCCCGCCCAGTTGCTCAGGCGCCATGTAGCTCAACTTGCCCTTGATGAGGCCGGTTCGCGTCGCGGTGAGTTGCAGCGCACTCTTGGCGACGCCGAAGTCGAGTAGCTTGACCTCTCCGTCCAGGGTCGCGAATACGTTGTGCGGAGAGACGTCGCGATGCACGACGCCGAGCTCCTCGCCGCCCTCGTTTCGCAGGGTATGTGCATACTGCAAACCACGGGCGACCCGGGCAGCGATGGCGCACGCAAGGCCGGGCTGAAGACGCATGCCGGCGCGCCCCGCATGGGCAAGCATCTGGCGAAGGTCGCATCCTTCGAGGTGCTCCATGGCAATGAACGGCAGGCCTCCTCCTTGGCCAACGGCAAGAACGCGCACGATGTTCGGGTGCACGAGCTTCATCGCCAGGCGACCCTCGTCTTCGAAGAGCGCAAGAAAGTCTTCGGCGTCCGCCAAGTTCTCGAGCACCCGCTTCACGACGACGACGCGTTCGCGGCCATCGGGATGCGTCTCCGTCGCCAGGTATACCTCCGCCATTCCGCCGATCGCCAGGCGCGACAGACGTCGATACGTCGCTCGGGGGCCTTGCATCTGAGTGAGTGTAGCGTCCCCGAGGCCTTCCGTACCGCGGCTTGCGGGAAGGAGTCATGCCTGCGAAGATCGTCATTCGATCATGCTTTCGGCGGGCGCCAGACTCGGGAAATACGAAATCGTCGCCCGGATTCGCTCGGGCGGTATGGCGAGCCTCTATCTTGGCCGGCACTCGGGTGCCGCGGGTTTCGCCCGGCTCGTCGCCATCAAGGTGGTTCACCCGCACCTCGCCGAGGATCCGAGCTTCGTCAAAATGTTCATCGATGAGGCGCGCCTCTCCGCTCGCATCGAAGGACCGCACGTCGTTCACATCGAGGAGCTCGGCGAAGCGAACGGGACCTTCTTCCTGGTAATGGAGTACGTGCACGGCTGCGCTCTCTCGCAGCTTCTGCGCGCACTCGGTAAGCGCCACATCCGGATGACTCCGGAGCTCGCCACGCAAATCGCGATCCAGATCGCGGACGGCCTGCACGCGGCCCACCAAACTGCAGACGATCAGGGGGTCTTGCTCGGCGTCGTTCATCGTGACGTAAGTCCCCAGAATGTCCTCATTGCCTACCGCGGACACGTCAAGCTGATCGATTTCGGGATCGCCAAGGCGCGAAACAGTACGCGCCAAACCACGACGGGTTCCATCCGCGGGAAGCTGAGCTACATGCCCCCCGAGCAGGCGTACGGAAAACCGGTCGACGCGCGCGCGGACATCTATGCGCTCGGGATCATTCTATGGGAGATGCTCACCATGCGCCGGCTCTTCGATGGGTCGGGGGAGCTCGCCGTTCTCGACCAGGTACGCACGCCCAAGGTGGTCGCACCCAGCACGCTCGTGGAAGGTATTCCGGCAACGCTTGACGCGGCCGTGATGGCTGCGCTTTCCCCCGAACGCGATGGCCGCCCCGCGACCGCGAGCGACTTTCGGCGGATGCTGGGCCGTGCTGTCCCCGAGGCCATGACCGTCGACGCGACCGAGGTCGCGAAGTTTCTCGCGGTGGTCATGGAGGACGAGATCGCCGCGACGGCAAGCCGGTTGCCGGACGTCGTCGCCGCATCGCTGTGCGCACCCTCCGTCGACTATCCGGACACGATCCTCGCGACGATGACCCGAGAGGCAACAGGCATCACTGCATCGGATTTTGGAGCCGATCCCGAACCCGTTGCCCCCGCGGAGCCGAAGGTCGATCAGCTGCGTCACCCAGCCCGGCGAACGATGCTAGCGGGGCTCACGATTTTCGCGCTCATCGGCGGAGGCGTTGCCGTAGTCGAGCAAAAGTTTGCTCGTCCGACCAACCGGGCATCCGCCGCAGCGCCCATCGAGAGCCCCGCTCCCTCCTTGCCGCCCGCTGCGTCACCGGCGCCTTCCGCGAGCCCGGCACCGCCGATCATGGCCGTGCCCACCCCGAGACCTCGCGCGAAGAGCGTCCCTCCCGCGCGCCTGTCCGGTTCAAACGCTCCGCCGTCGAGCAAAACCGCGACGCACGCAGCGTCTGCCGATCCACCCGGTGTTCACTTGATCAATGGCGTGCCCATCGCGGACAAGCCCACGTTCTGAGGGGCTAAGGTAGTGGGGTTAGCGTAAACGCAAAGGATGCGTCGCAGAGGTTCGTCGGGCTCCCAATCGCAAAGTACTGACCCGCCTGAAGCTGAGTGATCCCGCCGCCCTTGTTGCATGCAAATCCCGCAGGTTGACAGGAGGCCGCGATGATGGGCCCACCGATCGCAGGAGGCACGCTCGTGATGCTAAACGAGTACCCTCGCTTGTCGGACGCTGGGGCCTGGAAGATGGCCACGGGGTAAGCGGCCGCGTCCGTGCAGAGCTGCATCATCGGTCCATCGCACGTCGTTCCCGTGGCCGTGACCGAGTCACAGCCGCCAAGTCCGCGAGGCGCTGCGCATCGGTTTCCACCTCCGTCGACCACGCAGCTTGCGGACCCGGTGTCCATGACGCTGCCGTCCCCAACCGCGCCGTCATTCGAGGCGGCCCCATCGCTCCCTCCATCGGTGCCCGAGCCCTCGCACGCGAGACGAGACGGAAAACTCCCCGTCCACGCGGGTGAGCCCGGATCGTAAGCGACGGACCCCACGCACAAGGTGAAATGGACAGTGCGGCTCTCGTTCTTCACGAAGTCGACGACGACCGTGCGGACGGCGATCTCTTCATGCGCGTGCTTTCCGGAGACCACGATCGTCACCGGGGCTTCGGAATTCGACGCGGATGAAACACTCATGTAGAGCGGAAACGCAGGAGAGGCGCCGACCGGCTGGTCGCGCACGACGCCGTCGACGGTGATGACTACTTCATCGATCTCGCCGGCCTTGGAATCGACGACCACAACGAGCTCGGTCGGATGGGTGCAGTCGACCCCGGCCGCCGCGAAGACGGCGAGGAACGCACCCCCTCCGAGAATCGACGCGGCTCTCACTCTCATGGAAGCTGCACGCCTTGCACGTTGCCTGCCGTCGGGTGCCCGTTCGAACCGCAGGACCCCGCGGCGCAAACGATTCCCACCGTAGCTCCCGCGGCCGCCACCCCGACGGCGGTCCAGAACCAGGGAGACGCGAAGAGCCCTTTTCCCTTTTCCGAGCGCTGCTGAAGAGTCGTCTGGGGATACGTGAGGGTGACCACGCGTGATTCGGAAGGGCCGATGGAAAATGCCTCGCGGGTAGCCGATGCGCCCAGCCGCGTGAGAACGAGGGCGTGTGCGCCGGGATCGATCGGAAGGTCCTGGCCGAGCGCAGCGGACGATACCGGATTTTCATCCAACGCGACCCGATCGCCGGGCTTTCCGTCGCGTACCAAAATTTTTACGTGAGCGATTCGCGGCTCGAGGCTTTCGAGCGCGTCGCGGGCGGCGGCCCTCTGCTCTTCAGCAACGGACGGGGACCGAAGCAGACGTCGGTAGTTCTCCGCGGCGGCCACGAAGTGCCCGGTTTGGCTCTGAGCGCTCGCCAAATTGAGGAGAATGATGGGTTGCGAAAAGAGCTTGTTTGCTCGCGTAAACGCTTTCAGCGCCTCTTCCCAATTTCCGGCCTGCGCCGCGGCGACGCCTTGCTGGAATTGGGCGCGGGCGAGAGCCACTTCCGAGGAGGTCGGTTCCTGGGCCCCGACGGCGCTCGTCATCGAAAGCAGAAGGACGATGCCGCTAGCAGCGAGGAGCGCTCGGTTCATCAGGGCCTCGACTTAACCATATCACACCAGCGTTCGTCGCGGCATAGTCTCCCGGGTGAGCGACGAGCGAACGCGGACGCTGCAACTTCCCAAGGCTCGTCGCGGCGCGCCCACGCCATCGCTCCGCGTCGTCATCACCGCGGGTCCTGATCAAGGCGCGACGTTCGAGATCGCGAAGCCGCGCGCGATCGTCGGGCGAGCAGAGGGCAGCGATGTGCGGCTCTCCGATCCTACGGTCTCGCAATTTCATGTAGAGCTCGAGCCCACGCGTGAGGGGGTCCGGCTGAAGGACCTCGATAGCCACAACGGAACCTACGTCGGCGAAGTCCGCGTGGAAGAGGGCCAGATGCCGTTCGGGTCAGAGCTCGTCGTCGGGGCGACCCGAGCACGCATCGAACGAGCGGAAGACTTCGTGGCGGAGGAATCAGGCGCGAGCTCGTTTGGTGGGCTCGTCGGCGCGTCGAAGCCAATGCGCGAGGTCTACGCCCTTCTCGAGCGCCTCGCGAAGACTGACCTCTCGGTGCTTCTCGAAGGACCGACGGGGACTGGCAAGGACGTCGCTGCGCGCGCGCTTCATGAAGCTGGCGCGAGATCGGGCGGGCCTTTCGTGACCCTCGACTGCACGGCCATTCCACCCACCCTCGCGGAGAGCGTCCTTTTCGGGCACGAGAAGGGCGCGTTCACGGGGGCAACGGAGCGCCGGATCGGCATGCTGGAAGCCGCATCGAGCGGAACTATTTTTTTTGACGAGCTTGGTGAGCTGCCCCTCGACTTGCAGCCGAAGCTTTTGCGCGTCCTCGAGCGGCGAGAGGTCGTCCCGGTCGGCGGGACGAAGCCGCGCCCCATCGACGTGCGCGTCGTGAGCGCGACGCTCCGCGATCTGCGAAGCATGGTGAATCGTCACGCATTTCGCGAGGACTTGTATTTTCGAATTGCCCAGACGCGCGTGCGCCTTCCTGCGCTGCATGAGCGGGCAGAAGACGTGAAGCCGCTCGTTCAGTTTTTCATTGCCGGCCTTTCTTCCCGCGTGAAGGCAGCGCGTGCGATCGCCAACGATGCGCTCGACGCGATGGCTGCGCGTGAATATTCGGGCAACGTCCGCGAGCTGAAGAACACCGTCGAGCGACTGGCGATGCTCGCCGCCGGACCCACCATCACCCTTGCGGACCTCACCTTCGATCGCATGATCGACGGCGCGCGCGGCGGGCGGCGCCGCGGCGACGTGGCTCCTTCAGACTCAACGCCGATCGAGCCCTTCAAGGAAGCCAAGCGGACCGTCATCGACGAGTTCGAAAAAGGCTACGTCGCACGTCTCCTCGCCCGCACCGGAACGAACGTTTCTCGGGCCGCATCCCTCGCGGGAATCGAGCGCCAGAGCCTCCGCGATCTTCTCAAAAAGCACGGTCTAGGCGGTGAGGATTGAGCGAGCGCGGGGAGCGACGCCGTGTCGCGCGTTCAGCTCTCGTCATCAAACCGTCTCAGCGTGCTCCGGACCAGGAAAACTCCGTCTGGATGCGCGTGACGATCTGCTGCGCGTCGGCCAAGCGCTCACTATCCGTGGCGACGCACGTGCTGGCGAGTACCCGCCACCGCGCATGAAGATCGTCCGTCGGCGCTTGCTGGAGGACGTCTTCGAGAAGTCGTCCGAACCCGTAGACGTCGTCGCGCGGCTCGCAGACCCGACCGGCGAGTCGCTCCGGTGACACGTATCTCAAATCGGTCGGCTTGGTCGATTTCGACGATCAAATTCGCATAAGCGGGATTCCGTCTCCCAAATGAGAGCCGCTTGCCATCGCGAGGAGCCTTGGTTTTCCTACCTCCCTCTATGACCTCGAAGGCCTGTGGATGGACGCGCGGCGCTTGCCCGTGCCCGTCCCCGACGATCTCCGCTAGCTCGCGCCGCTTCAACGCACGCCGTAATTCCCTACTTTGCGGGGTCGCACGACGCCGCGCACGCGCCGTGGCTCGCAGGCCTTCTCTTCAGCGCGTGCACCCTCACGACCAGATCGGCCTTGAGCTGCGCAGGAGAAAGTTGCGGGGCCTTGTGGACGGGATCGCCGTGACACGTCGCCGCGATCTTCTCGACGTCACCGAAGGCGTTCTCGTCGAGAAGGGGTTGGGCGATCCCGCGTTTTCTGCCTGTCTCGCGCGCCTCGTCCGCGATCGCCCAGGCGATGCCGCTCGCGTGCGCGATCGTCTCGCCAATCTCGTCACACAATCGGAGAGCGCTCTCACCGGAGCGCAGCGCCTCCGCGTCGTCCGCGGACTTGAGCGACTCGATCAGCGTGGCCGATCGGTCCGCCGATTCGACGTCTCTGTGGACGGCGGCGAGCTGTCGCTCCGTGCGATCACAGGACTCCTTGCAGCTGGCGACCGCGCCGTTGTCTTGTTTGCAAGATGCGAACGCCGCGACGAGCGTGAGGATGGCAGCCATGGGTGTGCCGTTGATTCGACTACAAGCTACGAGCGCCCCAAGACCGAACAGACATTCCTTAGTCTTCATCGGCTAGATGATCGACGCATTCGGCACGATGAGGAACGCAAATCCGCCACCGACGCTCAAATCAAAGCACCGGCCAACGGTTACAAGGAGCCGCGCCACGTGCGCGCGTTCGAGAGGTACCCGTCGAGATCGAGCTTGTTTGCGGCGGAGCGGCTGGTCATGCAGCGCACGGTGCCGTAGATGGCGCGCTCCGGCCACGGGCGATCGTGAAGCCCGAAGCACCACGAGATGTTCGTGTAGCGGTTGGGGTCTCTGCCATCGAGCGCGTAGCGATCGTTCAGATGGACGAGCGCGGCGTGCGCGTCTGCGGGGCTCGTCGTCCAGGTGATCGGGAGCTTTCCCCAGAGCATACGGGCGTAGTTGTGAATGACTCCGCGGACGCGGAGCTCGAGCTGGGCGGTGTTCCACACTTCGTCGGGCGTGCGCGCGGCGTCGAGCTGTTCGAGCGTCATCAGGTACGGTCGAGGATCGGGCGCGTGCTTGGCGAGTGTGCTCTTCGCCCAATCGGGAAGCGCCGCGAACGTTACGTGATCGGGTCGGGTGCGCGCGAAGTTGTAGGCGAGCGCGCGGCGAACGAGGAGCTGCTCGAGGAACGCGGCGTTGTCTTCCTCCGAGGCTGCTTCCGCGGTCTTCGTCTCGAGGGCGATCTTTCGCGCGCTGATCATTCCGAAATGAAGGTAGGGCGACAGGTGGCTCGTAGCGTCGCGCGAGGGCTCGTTGTGATCCGCCACGTAGCCCGAGAGGCGAGAAAAGAAGCCGCGGAGGCGCTTGGTCGCGGCTACGGAGCCCCCTCAAATTGATCGGCTTGGCCGATTTCGACGATCAACTTCGCATAAGCGGGATTCCGTCTCCCAAATCGGAGCCGCTTGCCATCGCGAGGAGCCTTGGTTTTCCTACGTCCTCGTCCCTCGCCGCTCTCTGGAGGGCGCGGCCCCCTGCCAGCGCCGCCGACGCGAAGAGCTCATATCGGTGCCAGCCCGATCGAGCGAGCGATCACGTATGCGGCGGCGTCGCCGAACCGCTGCGGGTCGATCCGGAAGACGGTGCA
>JAYTOU010000002.1:0-9028 GCA_043747615.1 Myxococcales bacterium
GCGAACCTCGGCGGGCGTGAGCTCAGTCTCGCAGACGATCTCGCCGATTGTCTTTCGGTCGCGAAGAAGCTGATAGACGCGGGCCGCCATCGCCCCCGACGGCCGACCCGACCGGCCCCTTCGCGCCGCGAGATCCTCAACCTCTCTCCGATCGAAGTGGTGCACGCCGTTCGCGTCACGAATCGGGTGGAGGTCTCTGCCTTCGAGGCGGCGGACCGTACTGATGTGGACACCCAAGATGGCGGCGACCTCGGACCGAGTCAGCATCGGGTTTGTGCGGTGGCGCATCACGCGCTCCGCTCGGCGAGTCGGCGCGCTGGGCTGGCTTGTCGAGAGAGAACGGCGAGCAGCCCTTGCGCACTCGCGACGTTTTCGGCGGGCGTGCAGACCGGCGCATCGGGTGATCTTGGTGCGGCGCGCGCAAGGGAGGGCTGACGAACGCGGCGCCCGCGTGCAGCAAGATCCGCGACCATCTCGGCCTTTCCGAAGAGAACGGAGATCCTGAGCCGGTGCGTTTGGTCGTTCGCCCGGTGCCACGAACTCGAGCTCGCCGCATCGATCGCGCGCTGTAGGTCCTCTTCGGAAAATCCTTCGCCGAGTCTCGTGCGGAGGACGCGGGTTCGTTCATCCGAATCGAGCTGCCCGCGAAGATCGGGACAGAGCTTTTCTCGCCAGTACGCCAACACGCGCAGAACCGTGTCGTCGTTCTTTGCTGCATGACTCAACAAAGAAACGCTCTCACTCACGGCGCCGCGTTCGCGATGGGGGTCTGCGGAATCGGAGTGAGAGTTTTGTTCTTTTGTTTTTTCTTTCCATTCATCGGACACCATGTCCGGTACCCCCCGGACATCCTGTCCGGCTGGGGTCGGCGAGATCCGGACACCATGTCCGGCTCCTGCGACCGTCACTGGAGGACCCTTGGCGACGGCGGTAGCTGCGTGTGGACGCACCCTTCCGCGTGCATACACAAGGCGCGCGGCGTGCACGCGATGTCCATTGGGCAGCGCGCCGCCCGCCGGTACGACGCGCACCGTCAGAAACCCCGCGGCCACGAGCGCTTCGACGACCCGCCGCACCTGTCGCTCGGACATTCCCGTTTGCAGAGCGAGCCGCCCTTGCGTTGGCCAGCCCTCGTCATGCGCTGCGATGTGCACTTCGATCGCGTCGAGCACAAACCGCTCGGCCGTGCTCAGGCCCCATCGTGCTTCATCGTTCAGGCGCGCGCGCTCGGCCGACCAGTTCCTCTCCGCTCGACTTGGACGGAGGCACGCGCGGCGCTCGAGCGAGTCGACGTCAGACTCCACGTCGCACCTCCCTTCGCTGCATCGACGCCTTCACTCTCGCGTCCGCCGTCCAGAGCTCCCTTCGCGCATCATCGAGCGCCGCACGCGCCGTCTCGAGCTCGCGTTGAAACTGAAGAGCGAGCGATCGCGCGTCCGCCAATTGCTCACGCAGCTCTCGAACCTCGGACGAGTCCATCGAGGAGATCATTTTCGTCCCCTTCCGGCGCGGCGCGCAGCGACCGAGGGGGTCGCCTCAGCCTCGTTCGCGTCGAGACTCAGGATCGACGCGGCCAGGTCGGTCGCCATCCGGAGAGCCAGCGGATCGCCGTCGGCGACGGCACGGAGGAGATCGCGAGCCGCGACCCGCAAACCATCCAAAACCGTCACGTCACAGTCACGTCCTACAAAACGAGCTTCTTTTTCAGCCGTTCTGTAGGCCTCCGAAGCCGTAGGTCAGAAGTTCGAATCCTCTGTCGCGCGCCAAATTATTTCACGCTCACCGTTTCGTGTCCAAAAAAAGGATCGTGAGCGTTTGCGTCGCGCGTGCTTGGGGCGCTTGGGATTGCGGCGCATGTCGCGTTCGGGAGGGCGGCTTTTCAGTCTGAGTGAGCGTGAGAGCGACGAGGCACGCTGCTCGCAACTTCCCTGACGCCACGGTCGATACGGTCACATGACCGGTCTCTTCCTCCATCTCGCCCGCCTCTGCGCCCGTGAAGCGGACGCCACCACCGACGACGCCGAAGCATCTAGACTGCTAGCCGTCGCCGAGGCGCTGTGGATGGCGACGGCCGAGAGCGCACCGATCGCGACACGGCAGTCATTGCGCTCTTGCCGCTACGGGAAACGCGATGGGACTCGCGTATCCGCAAGACTCTTGGAGATGGCATTCGGTGCATGAGATGCGGGCACACCACCGAGACGACGATCCGCGACCGGCAAGTCTATAAGATGCCGGGGCCGTGCTCCAGTCGCCTGCCGGGGCGTTGCCCGGCGCTTCGCTTTTCTGCCAGTAACATTGGGCGAGCTCGTTTGCTCGCCGGGGGAATACATGATGACGAATCGTAAAGGGTCGGCGCGTGCGCCGTCTTCCTGGAGTCTCCTCGGTCTTCTCGCGCTGACGCTCAGCGTCTCGTCTTGCGGAGGGTGCGGACACGACGACGCACAGCCTGTCGTCATGCCCATGCCGCCCGCGATGTGCACCGCACCGGACCCGACCTCGACCTCGTTCTACGACGGCGTGAGCTTTCTCTTCCAGGGCGATTGCGCGACGCAAAAGAACGTCGACTCCGCGGCGTTGACCCGCGCTCGCGTCGCGGTCCTGCGCGGTCACGTCGTCGACGACGCCGGTAAGCCGCTCGCGGGCGTCGCGATCTCGACTCCCCAGCAGCCGACGTGGGGCACGACGACGAGCGCCGCAGACGGCGCTTATGCGTTTGCTGTTCAAGGCGGCGGCAAAGTCGTCTTACGCTTCGAGCTCAAGGATCACATCACGGCGCAGCGCAGCACTCCAGTCGGATGGAATCGCGTCGCCCTTCTCGACGCCGTGGCGCTGATCGCGCCCTCCGCCAAGACCTCTTCCGTCGATCTCGGTGGCGGGGCAGGCTGGCAAGTCGCGACCGGCGAAGCCGTCCTCGACGCGAGCGGCGCGCGAACGCTGCACGTTCTTTTTCCCCCGGGCGTGAAGGCAACGAAGGTCGCGGCGGACGGAACCGAATCCGCGCTCACCACCGGAACCCTTCGCCTGACCGAATACACGCGAGGCGATCACGGGAAAAACGCGATGCCAGCGACGCTCCCCGAAACCAGCGCATATACCTACGCGAGCGCGCTCACGTTCGACGAAGCAAACGGCGCAAAAACCGTCAGATTCGATAATCCCGTTTATGCGTACTTGGATAACTTTCTAAAGATGAGAGTGGGCACTACCGTGCCTGTCGGCTCGTACCGCGTCGAAGGCGACAGCTGGGACGCGGGGGCAAGCGGCGTAGTCGTCGCCGTCGTGGATGCGGGCGGGATGCTCGGCCTCGACGTCGACGGTGACGGGCAAGCCGATACCGGCGTGAAGCTCGATGCCTTTGCAATCACCCAGGGTGAGATCGATGCGCTTGGCGGAATTGCGAAAGCGGGCGACTCCCTCTGGCGTGCGCCGCTCGCGCACTTTACGTCGGTCGACTTTAACTGGGGCGTGGTTCCGCCGCCGGGCGCGGGTCCGGCAAATGGCGGATCGCCAACGGCCAGCACGGATGCAGAAGGCGATTGCACCCATTCCACTACGATCAAAGGGGCCTCGTGGATCGAGTGCGAAAATCAAACCCTGCACGACGACATCGCCCTCACCGGCACCGCGATGGGGCTTCACTACTCGAGTGCGCGAGCTCGTGGCCGCACCGCTGCTTTCACGCTCAACATCCCAATCACGGGCGACACAGTTCCGCCGAACGTGAAACGTGCAGAGGTCGATGTCGACGTCCTCGGAGCGCCGACCCACACCGAATACACGACGGTCGGTCCTCGCCTGACGAACACGTTCGCCTGGGACGGGAAGGACGCATGGGGACGCACGTGGCTCGGACGCACCATGGCGCACGTGCGCATCTCCTTGGTCTACGAGGCGAGCACGTATTCGGAGACGCTCCGCTTCGGGGAAGTGCCGGACGGAACCTCGGCGTCGATGGGAGCCACGCGGAGCGAAATCGTCTTCAAGAGCGATTACGAAGTACCGGTCGGACTTCTGGACGCCAGCGAAGTTGGATTAGGCGGATGGACCCTCACTGGCCATCACGCTTACGATCCTCAAATACAGATCCTTTACCGGGGTGACGGCAGAAACCGATCCGCCGCATCGATTCTCGCGTTTGCGGAAGCCTTCGCAGGAAACGCGACGGCCGGATTCTCCGGAGACAACGGACCGGCCGCAGCCTCGCAGCTCAACACCGCCCACGGCATCGCCGTCATGCCCGATGGCTCGGTGATCGTCAGCGACGAAGCGAACCACCGGATTCGCAAGATCGACCCAGCGGGCACAATCTCGACCTTCGCCGGAAGCGGTCGTGATGGGACCGCGGGCGACGGAGGCCCCGCCATCGCGGCCGATCTCTCCGCGCCCCAAGCCCTTGCGGCCAAGGCCGATGGCACGGTGTGCGTGTCGGATGCAAACACGATGGACCCAAACGGCACCCGGGTGCGATGCATCGACCCGGCAGGAGCGATCCGCACGGTTTTGGGTGGCGGATCGAACGAGCCGGGCGCGAACGATGACATCGCAGGAACGGACTTCGGAATCCCGGCGGTCTTGTCCGTCGGGCTCGCCTTCGCAGCCGATGGCAGACTGGTGTTCAACGCAGGGAGCGTGTTCGTTCTCGGAACGAACGGCCGCGTGAGCCTCCTTGCCGGGCTCGCCACGTCTACCGGCAATGGTGATGGTGGGAATGCGAAAGGCGCCAAGTTCGGTCTTCTCGGCGGCGTTGCGATCGCGCTCGATGGAAGCGTGCTCGTGGCGGACAACCTTGACAATCGGGTGCGCCGGATCGCTCCTGATGGAACGATCTCGACCTTTGCCGGCACGGGCGCCCCCGGATACGCCGGCGATGGGGGCGCTGCGACCGTAGCCTTGCTGACGGGACCCACTGAGCTCGCGGTCGGCCCCGACGGAAGCGTCTACATCGGGGAGTGGGCAAGTGACCGCGTGCGAAGGGTGCTTCCCTCGGGTGTGATCACCACGTTTGCAGGCGGTGGCGACACGACGACGTTTCCCGTTGCCGCGCGCCAGGTTTCTCTTCCTCTCGTTGCAGGCATGGCATCGAGCCCCGATGGGAGCCTGTTTTTTAGCGGGGATTCGCGCGTGCTTCGGTTTCGTACGCCGCTGCCGACGGTCGGCCCCGACACGATGATCGTGCCGAATGAGAGCGGATCGGAGATCTACGTCTTCGATGGCAAGGGGCGCCACTTGCGGACGCTCGATGGGCTCACGCTCAGCGAGCTGCTTCGCTTCACGTACGACGCGCATGGCTATCTCACGCGCGTCGAAGATCCTGACGCGAACGCGCTCGTGATCGATCGCGACGCGATGGAGCACGGAACGGCGATACATGCGCCCTTCGGTCAGACCACGACCCTCGCTTACGACGGCGTCGGTCACCTGGCGAAGGCAACCGACGCCCTCTCTCGAGCGACGTCCGTCACGATGGACGGAGGAGCGCTCCTCACGCAGCTCGTCGACGCGAACGGCGGGGTCCACGCCATGAAATATGGCCCCGACGGACGCCTCACCCAGGATTCGAGTCCGGCCGGAGCGACCTGGTCGATGACGCGCACGGAAGACCGCGGCGCCCACGTCACGATCAAGACCGCGCTCGGCCGCACGCAAACCCGCGACATAACTTTCAGCGGCGGCGGAGATGAAACCCACAGTGTCCTTCGCGAGGACGGTACGCGCACGGCGTGGACGGTCGGCCAAGATGGAGCCACGCGACTCGTGTCGGCGGATGGGACGATCACCGAGTACCTCCGCGTAGCCGATCCGCGTTTCGGGATGGCGGCGTCTTTCGTCGGGGCGCACACGGTCACCTTCCCGAGTGGGCGTGCCGCGACGTGGTCCGCCGAGAGGACGGCAACGATGGCCGCCGATGGGATCACGCCAACGCGGCTCCAGACGACGACCCACGACGCCGACGGAACTTGGATCAGCGTCTACGACGGTGGCGCGCGCACCACGACGACCACGACCCCTCAAGGACGAACGATGCGTACGGGCGTAGACGCCCGAGGCCGCCTCATCGATATCGAAGTACCCGGCCTCGTTCCGATGGCGTTGACGTACGACGTGCGCGGTCATATCGCATCGGCGACGCAAGGTGCTCGAAGCCTCGGCTACGTGTACGACTCGACCACGGGCTACCCGTCGGAAGTCCACGATGCGGAGGGGCGCGTGCTCAAGACGGTCCGCGATCTCGCCGGCCGGATGACGAGTGCAGTGCGACCCGACGGCGCCATCATCAGTCTCGGCTACGACAACGACGACAACGTCGTCGGCGTGACACCGCCGGGAAAACCGGCGCACGCCATGTCCTTCACGAAGGACGACGGGCTCGCTTCGTACGTCGCTCCGGGCGGATCGACGACGCTCTACGGGTACGATCTCGACCAGGCCCTGAGCGGTATCACCAATCCCGACGGAGCCAAGCCCGCGTTCACCTACGATTCGGCAGGGCGCGTTTCCGCGTTCACTTACGCAGGTGGCAGCGTGCAGTCCGTGTATTCTGCAAATACAGGCTTGCTCTCCCAACTCACAGGGCCACTCACGAGCAGCCTCTCGTACACGTATGACGGCTCCCTCCTGATGAGCACGAAGGCGCAGGGCGCCGCCGCGGGCACCGTGAGCTGGACCTACGACGGAAAGCTTCGTGTCGCGACGGAGACCATCGGCACCTCGGCGATCGCGTTTGCGCGCGATCCCGACGGGCCTGTCATTGGCGCCGGTCAATGGTCAGCGACGCGCGATCCGGTGACCGGACGGGTCGCCTCCGCGAACGTCGGCGGGGTCAACTGGACGTATACATATACGAGCTTCGGTGAGGTCCAATCGCTGCACGTGACGACGGGAGCGGGACCACTCCTCGACCTCGCCTACACCTACGATAAGCTCTCGCGCATCGTGACGAAGACGGAAGCCGACAACGCAGGAGCGCCGATCGCGTGGGGGTACGCCTACGATCTCGCCGGGCGCTTGACGACGGTGACGAAGGGTGGAGCGACCGACTCGACCTACGCCTACGACGCCAACGGGAACCGCACGGACAACGCTGCCGCGGTAGACGACCAAGATCGTCTGCTGTCCGGATTCGGTGCAACCTACACGTATACGCCGAACGGGGATCTCGCGACGAAGACGGACGGGGCTGGTCTGACTCAGTATTCCTACGACGGCCGCGGTGTGCTCACCGGCGCCGCGCTTCCGGCGAGCCACTCGGTCAGCTACGGGCTTGACGCGGCTGGGCGACGGATTTCCCGAACGTACGATGGCGCCGTGACGCACCGCTGGGTCTATCGGAACGGCCTGCAAATTGGCGCTGAAGTCGACGTGAGCGGAGCGGTGGTGTCGCGGTTCGTGTACGGACCGATGTCGCAGACGCCGGTCTACATGGAACGCGGAGGCGATGTTTATACGTTCGTGACGGACCATCTTGGCAGCGTGCGTAGTGTCGTCCGTGGGAGCGACGGGGTCGTGGTGCAAGCGTTGACCTACGACTCTTGGGGGAAGATCGCGAGCGACTCCAGCCCGGGATTCCAGCCCTTCGCGTTTGCGGGTGGAATCTACGATGCCGCGACGAGCATCACGCGATTCGGTGCTCGCGATTATGATCCGAGCATTGG
This sequence comes from Myxococcales bacterium, assembly GCA_043747615.1. Lineage (GTDB taxonomy): Bacteria > Myxococcota_A > Polyangia > Polyangiales > Polyangiaceae > JAYTOU01. Next base: position 7,656 of record JAYTOU010000002.1, read on the forward strand.
ACGGTGGGTGTCGAAGGACCCGACGCGCTTTGCGGGCGGACTTAACCTGTATGGCTACGCATACGGCGATCCGATCAACTACATCGACCAAACCGGAAGAAACCCGATTCTCGTCGCCATCGGCATCGCTCTCCTCTACGGCGTCTTTGCGCCGTCCGACACCGCGCAGGCCCCTGCCGACATTGGGATGATGGCGGCGGCCGCCAGCGCTCTGCCGGGGCTCGGGGTGGCAGGCGTCGCTGGTGCCCTGGACGTAGGCCTCGCCGAAACAACTGTTTGCGCTGCTGACCGTCAGGCAATTCTGCGCTCACTCGCGCGGGGCACAAGCAGGGGGACGCGCCTGGTAGAAAGCGAGGAGGACCTAGGCGCAATTTACGAAAAGTTGGCCCAGGGAGGTAGTTCCATCACACCAAGCGGCTATGGGGGGACCATGGTCGAGTTCGGTGATGGTGCCCGCATCGGTCTGCGTGCCGGATCATCTACGGGCGGTGCGACCATCGACGTATTCGAGGGCTCGGGAGCGTATACGAAAGTTCATATCCGATGAGCGAGCCCGACGATGTCGTACGTGAGCTCCTCATCGCGGCTCTGGACGATTGGATATACTTGGCTCAGATGGGGTCGATCGTTAGAGACGTTCTGAAGATCGAGGGACCCTGGGTTTCTCCGGAGACTCAGCACCAGATCCGTGAAGCGACGTGTGCCGCGATAGCGAGAATGCTGACGAGTGGTCTCATCAGGGTAGGCACGTTAAACGGGAGCAGATTTGTTCCGTGGAATCTCGACGCGGAGAAAATCGTTGAGCGGATCACTTCTGAGTGGAAGGAGCTCGGCCAGATCTCGCTCGGCGACATCTGCTGGGCCGAGATAACCATGCCCGGAAAGGAAGTGGGGAGAGAGCTTTTTTCTTCCGTCGGGTCCTCGCTGGACGATGACGAACCGTGAGGTGCGGTTCGGATGGAGCCTGCCGCGTCTTACGCGATCGCCGCCGCGCCCGAGCTACTCCAGCTACTCGGCTCCGCTGCTGCGTCGGCCCCGCAAACGACACCTGGGGCGCGAAACTCGCGTCTGGATTTTCGGACTTGTTTTCGCGGACTGCATCCGAGTTTTTGCTCTCGCAACCTGCGAACACCAATTGGAAAAGTGACGCCTTCGCGTACGAAGTCGCGTCGGAGTCCTCCATCGCTCGCGATTATGATCCGAGTGTTGGGCGGTGGGTGAGCAAGGACCCGACGCGCTTCGCGGGAGGACTGAACCTTTACGGGTACTGCTACGGCGACCCCGTGAACTTCATCGACGTCGATGGGCGAGATCCCACGCTGCTGTCCGGTCTTGGCGATTGGCTGCGCGATGACGCCTTGGAGCTCGACGAG
>JAYTOU010000003.1:0-249543 GCA_043747615.1 Myxococcales bacterium
ATGCGCTGTCGCCGTCGACCTCACCGTAGCTCTGCTCGAATGCGATCTGCGCGCGCAAGCTGAGCGGCCTCTCTTGGCCGAAGAGACGGCCGAGGTAGCCGCGGAGGATGGCGACCCCTTTGGTGTGGATCGACCCGCCAAGCTGGGCCTCGCGCTCGACGTCGATGATGCCCTCGCGACCGAGGGCGACGACGGCGGTGATCCGCATCGGCTGACCGAAGTCGACGTCCCCGGCGCTGAACACGCTGAGGCCGTTGACGACGCCGATACGTGTTCCCGAGGTACCCATGGCCACTTCGCCGCGGACCGTGAGCTCTCGAATGTGCCTCTCCGCCGACCCCGCGCGATCGCGCCGCTCGCGCCATGCGACCTCGATGTCTTCCACGGTGACCAGCGTCAGCTCCGGCGGCACGATCGACCCGCGGGGCGGACGGATCGAATCCGGATTCTCCGCCACGACGTCCGGAGGCATGGAGTCCGTTTCATCGCTGTCTGGTAGCGCACCGCTCGCGCGTGCCGCGGCAAGAGCGCTCGCAAATGCAGCTGTTTCCTCGAGCGGCGAGAGGCTGAGAGCCAATCGTTCCTGATCCCCCGCGAGGCGCGTTGCGAGATCGAGGAGCTTGGCGCGCGCTCCGCGATCAAAGGGGCCCCAGTCACGTTCCCTCGCCATCGCCATCAGGTACGCGTCGAGCAGCACGAGCCGCTGGTTCGTTCGCGGAATGGAGGGCTCGACCTCCACCTTCACCCGGAAGAGCGCGGCGAAATCGGCGTCGGCCTCGAGCAGAGCGGAGTACAGCTGCGCTGGCCCGACAAGCACCACCCGCAAACGGATCGGCACCGGCACGGGACGGAGCGACGTCGCGTAGAGGCCGAGCGGGCCGAGCGGATCTTCGGCACCAATCTGGCGCTCGCGAAGAATGCGCTTCATCCGCTCCCAGATGATCGGATCGGCGAGGAGATCGGCCGCGCGCACGATGAGCACACCGCCGGACGCCCTGTGAAGCGACCCCGAGCGAACGCGCGTAAAATCCGTGAGGAGAGCGCCGAAGCGCGCGCGACGTTCGAGGTACCCGAAGAGATTCGGGTAGGTCGGATTCGTTTCGTAAATGACCGGCGGCGGGGCTTCGGGATCGTTCGAGACGAGTAGGTTCACCCGGAAGCGATTGAGGCGAGTGGCATGCTCGGGATCGTGATCGCGCGTGCCGTCGCCGTCCGCGTTGTCTTCGGCGGTGTCGACGAGATCTTCCCAGTCGTCGATCAACGCTTGGCGGACGCGCTCGAGGTAACGGGCGAGCGGCTCCCCTCGGTCGGCGAAGGTCGCGATCACCTTCTGGGTCATCTCGTCGATCAGCGCTTCGGCGGCCTTGGAGAAGGCTTCGTCCCGCGCCTCTTGGTACTTTGCCCCCTCCGCGCGAACGAGCTGAGCTGCGCGCTCCACCTCGGACGTCAGTCGCTCCTCGGCCTCGGTGAGAGCGCGCTTCGTCGACTCGTCGAGGACGTCGAATTGCTCGGCGCTCACCGGCTTGCCGTGAAGGATGGGAAATGTCTGCACCCCGCCTTGCACCGCGCGGATCCCGAATCCCAGGTGTTTTGCCGTGGTTTCGAGATCGGTCAGGAAGGCTTTGTTGCGGACTTGCAGCTCCCGAGCGAGCGACGCCTGCGCTTGTTTGACGGAGTCGGCGCGCGCGATGGACGGGATCCCCTCGCACAGCTTGTCGATGAGCGTGTTCATCGTCTCGACGAGGACCGGTCCGATGCCCGCAGGCAAGAGGAGCGGCAGCGGTGCTGCAGGGTGATCGAAGTCGTGAACGTAGACGATGTCTGGCGGGGCCACCCGACCGCGCTGGTAGCGCTCGGCGTAGCGGAGAATGTCGTCCTCGATCATGACGTCTGATTCAGCGGCGACAAAGACGTGAAAGCTTGGCTCTCGCGCGGCGAGACCGAGCTCCAGGGCCCGACGCGCTACCGGCGAAACGAGCTCGAACAGGCCTCGGCTCTCCCGCGGCTCCTCGGGCAAGATCGAAGGGTCGGTGTGGATGGTGACTTTGTCCGGCGGGACGAGAAACGCAGCGCGCCCCTTCACGGAAGGCGGAAGGGCGGCGTCACTCCATGGAGCCGGAGGGATGTTCCCGTTCACTTTTTCAGAGGGCACCGTTTCCGCCGGCGGGACCGACGTGGGGGCGCGTTCATGCTCTGGCGCCGCGTCCTGCGTGGTCGCGCGCTCCGAGCCTGAAGATTTGGGCGTCTTATCGGACGGACACATCGGGTGAGAGCCGATCTCCGAGTCTATCAGAGTTTCAAAAGCGCAGGACTTCGTTTCGCTTCGTGCTGATGGGGCGTCTTCCCTCTGTCCGCGGGGAATTCCCTGAGCTACTGTCGTGTCAGGCTTCTTATGGCACGACTTATACTCGCGACCGCCGAGGGGCAGCAGGCGATTGAGCTTCGTCCTGCCAATAGCCTCGGCCGGCATCCGAACAACTCGATTCAGCTCCTCGACAAGATCGTGTCGAAGGAGCACTGCATTCTCGAGCTTCGAGATGGCCAGTTCGTGCTGCGCGATCTCGGCAGCCTCAACGGAACGTACATCAACGGCGAGCGGGTACGCGGCGAGCAGCTCCTTCGTCACGGAGACGAGATCGCCCTCGGGTCGACCCGCGCGCGTTACGACGACGGCACTAGCCCGCTGAATTTTGCTCCGCTGGCCATTGGGCCCGGGGCCATTCAGCAACCGGCTCCGAGCGCCGCGCCACCGGGCAGTTGGCAGCAACCTCCCGCAGCCACCGCGCCGCGATCCAATCAGCCTGTCATGGGCCAGCCCCAGGGCCAGATGCCCGGGATGCCAAGTCAGGGCCAAGGAAACCAGCCGCCCGGCAGCAAGTATCCGGCGAACCCGCCAAACTATCAGCCCTCCGGCGCTCCGATCACGGCGCCGATGGGGGCGAACCTAGCGCAGCAGGCACCCTACACCGCACAGCGCCAGGCCGTCCTTCAAGGTGGCCATCGTCCCCCGAGCCTCGGCGGAACGCGGGTCGACGTCCTCGATTCCGCCCGCGCGATCGGAACGCAAATCGCCGCGCTTACGAAGGGCTTTCTCCCCTTCGATCAGATCGCACACGATCCTCAGCAGCTCAAGGTGGACTACGAGCGTCTGCGCATCACCTGGGAGCTCACACGGGACATCGGTCTCGAGCGCGACCTCGACAAGCTGCTCGAAAAAATTCTGCTCGCCCTCTTCAAGTTCGTCAACGCAGACCGCGGGGTCATTCTCCTTCGCGAGCCGGACGGTCAGCTCCTGCCGCGAGCGGCCCGCCGGCGTGACGGCACCGATGCGCCGATTCAAGTTTCTTCCACGATCCTGAATCACGTCGTGAACGAGAAGAAGAGCGTCATCACCCACGATGCCTCGATGGACTTTGCGGCGTCCAAGGGGAAATCGATGATCCTGAACCGGATCTCGAGCGCGATCGTGGTGCCGCTCCTTCACGAGAAAGACGTGCTCGGCGCCCTCTGGCTCGACAGCGAGTCCCTCGCGCAATTCCAGCAGAAGGATCTCGAGGTCATCACTTCGGTAGGAAATCAGGCGGCTCTCTTCATCGAGAACACGCTCCTCGGCAAGAAGATCGAGCAAGAAATCGTGACGCGTGAGCGCTTCTCGCGCCTCTTGTCGCCGAACGTCGCCGCTCAGGTCATCAGCGGAAAGCTGGAGATCAAGAAAGGCGGTCAGCTCGTTCAAGAGTGCACCGTTTTCAACAGCGACATCCGCGGCTTCACCCGGATGAGCGAGGGCACGACGGCCGAGCTGATGGTCGACATGCTCAACGATTATTTCGAAGAGATGGTGGCGGCGATCTTCAAGTACGAAGGCACCCTCGACAAATTCATGGGCGACGGAATCATGGCGCTCTGGGGCGCACCCGCGCCGCATCCCGACGACGTCATCCGATGCGTGCAGAGTGCACTCGATCAAATGGAAGTCCTCGGCACTTTCAACCGTCGGCGCATGGATCTCGGCCTCGCCCCGCTCGGCATCGGCATGGGCATCCACACTGGCCCCCTCGTCGCCGGCTATGTCGGAAGCTCGAAAGCGCTCAGCTACACGGTCATCGGTGACACCGCGAACACGAGCGCGCGTCTCTGCGGGATCGCCAACGCCGGCCAGATCATCGTCAGCGAGAGCACCCTCGCCCGCCTGGGCCAGCGCTTCGAGGTGGAGGAGCTTCCGGCGGCCAGCCTCAAAGGCAAAGAAAAGCCGCTTCGGATCTACAACGTGAAGCGCGAAAAATTGAGCGCCGCAGCCAAAGTCGGCTGACACTTCCAACCAACAGGAATCCGATCCGATATCCGATGGCGGCGTACGTCCTTCCGTTCGAGAAGCCGGTGGTCGATCTGGTGTCGCGCGTGCGCGAGCTGCGAATGCTTGCCCAGAGCGATCGTCAGTTCGAGCAAGAGCTGAAGCGCCTCGAAGAAAAAACGGGACGGCTCGCGCGCGAGCTGTTTGCCGGGCTCACGCCGTGGCAGAAGGTCCAGCTGTCGCGGCATCCCAATCGTCCGTACACGCTCGACTACATCGAGCATCTGATGGACGACTTTCAAGAGCTGCACGGCGATCGGGTGTTCGGCGAAGACGCCTCGATCGTGGCCGGATTTGCACGCTACCGCGGCCGGAGCGTAATGGTTCTCGGACACCAAAAAGGGCGCGGGGCCAAGGAGAACGTGAAGCGCAACTTCGGGATGCCTAACCCCGAGGGCTACCGAAAGGCGCGCCGTCTCTACGATCTGGCCAACCGTTTTGGTTTGCCGATTCTCACCTTCATCGACACGCCTGGCGCCTACCCCGGCATCGGCGCCGAAGAGCGCGGGCAGAGCGAGGCCATCGGGGCGTGCCTCGCTGCGATGGCCCGGTGCAAGGTGCCGATCATAGCGACCATCATCGGTGAGGGTGGCAGCGGCGGGGCCCTCGCGCTCGGCGTCGCCAACCGCGTGCACGTCCTCGAATACGGCACCTACAGCGTGATCTCACCCGAAGGCTGCGCGTCGATCCTATGGAAAGACGGGAGCAAGTCGGACGAAGCGGCGATGCGCATGAAAATGACCGCGCCGGATCTCTTGCAGCTCGGCGTCGTCGATCGCGTTGTGGAGGAGCCCGCGGGCGGTGCCCATCAAGACCCGAAAGCCGCCGCAGGCTTGGTCGACGCAGCGCTCACCGAAGCCCTCCGCGATCTCCTCCGCCTCACCCCCGACGAGCTGATGGACGATCGCTACAATCGCTTCCGCGCGCTTGGGGCATTCGTGGCTTGAACCTGAGAGACGGTTTGAGGAGACCAACATGAGCGTTTCATTCAGCCTCGAAGGCAAGGTTGCGATCATCACGGGAGCGAGCCGCGGCATCGGAGAAGCGATCGCGCGAGCGTTCGTCTCGCACGGGGCGAGGGTCGTCGTCGCATCTCGCAAGATCGATGGCGTGGGCGGTGTGGCCAAATCCATCGGGGTCTCGGCCTTCGCCGTCGCCGCCCACACCGGCAAGGAAGAAGACTGCAAAGGGCTTGTTTCCAGCGCGGTTGAGCGCTTCGGAAAGGTCGACATCCTCGTCAACAACGCTGCAACCAATCCCTACTTCGGTCCGATGCTCGACACCGACATGGGCGCCTGGGACAAGACGTTCGAGGTCAACCTCAAAGGTTATTTCTGGATGGCTCGCGAAGTGGCGAAGCACCTCCAAGCGCGGAACGCACCCGGATCGATCGTCTCCGTGGCCAGCGTCGCCGGCCTCGAGGCGGCCCCCCTCCAGGGCGTCTACGGGATGACGAAGGCCAGCATCATCTCCATGACCAAGACCCTCGCCTTCGAGCTCGCGGGCTCGAAAATCCGCGTCAACGCCATCGCTCCCGGGCTCGTGAATACACGCCTTGCTAGCGCCATCGTAGAAAACGAGGATCTCGTGAAGTTGGCCATGCGCAAGACTCCGCTCGGCCGCACTGCGGAGCCCGACGAGATCGCCGGGGGCGCGCTCTTCCTCGCAAGCGATGCGGCCAGCTACCTCACGGGCCACACGCTGGTCATCGACGGCGGCTTGACCATTAGCTGAGCGTCGCAAGTACAAAATCGCCATGTAGGACTTTGTGTGGTTTCCAGGATTCTCTCGGGGTAGACAAGGGCCGGCCGATTAGCGACCGCCGCTCGATCACATGGAACCGGGGCATACAATTGCGGGTAAATACCGCCTAAATCAGCTTCTCGGCACGGGAGGCATGGCCACCGTCTGGTCTGCGACCAACGTCTTCACTGAGCGGCAATTCGCCATCAAGTTCATGCTCCCGAGCCTGTCCCGTACGCCAGAGGCGGCCCGGCGGTTCCTGATGGAAGCCAAGGCCTCGGCCCGCATCAACCATCCGAACATCATCGAGGTGATCGACGTCGGTCAGGCCGAAGACGGCGCGCTCTTCATGGTGATGGAGCTCCTTACCGGCATCTCGCTCGAGACGGCGCTCCGCCGGCAGAACCCGCCGATGGTGGCGTACGAGTTTGCGCTAATCATGCTCGACGTCGCGCGCGCGCTCGCGGCCGCCCACACGAACGGCGTCATTCATCGCGATCTGAAGCCCAGCAACATCTTCCTTCACAAGGATCGCAACGGCGTCGCCGTCCCCAAGCTCCTCGACTTCGGCGTGAGCAAGTTCCTCGAAGAAGAAGGCTCGACGGCCCTCACCATCGCCGGAACGGTGCTCGGCTCACCGATGTACATGAGCCCCGAGCAGGCGAAGGGGGCAGCCGGTATCGATCACCGCACCGACGTCTTCGCCTTCGGATCCATCCTGTTCGAGGCCCTCGTCGGCTACCGCTGCTACGACGCTCCGAACTTCAACGCGCTCATCGTGGCCATCGCGACCACCAAGCCGCTGAACATTTACGACTGCGGTCCGAATGTCGCCGAGCCATTGAGGGCGCTCATTGCCGACTGCCTCGTCGTCGAGCGCGAAAAACGAATCAGCTCGTTCGAGCAGATCGTGGATCGGCTCGATCTGGCGATGCCACTGCTCAAAGACGACATCAGGCGCATCCCCTCCCCCCGCCGCGAAGGTCCTTCATCCGATCCCGATGCCACCAACGCGCTCCCGGCGATCGTTAGGCCCAGCGATCGCCCGCCGCCGTACCATCCCCACGAGTCTCCGGGCGTCTCCGCTCCCGGGCCGCAGCAGCACGTTCCGGTCGGCAACTTCAGCGCGCCCTGGGGAACGACGATGAACCGTCGCGGAGGGCGGTTCGGTAGCGCGCTCTACTCCAAAGAAGCGGCGATGATCGTCGCGGGGGGTGTCCTCGCAATCGGTATTGTCGTCTCGACGGCGATGCTATTTTTCAATTTCGGATCGCACCACAACGCCGTGGTCGGCGCACCTTCCTTGTCGGCAACCGCGGTGCCCGTGCCCGCTCCAGCCTCGACCGAGCTCGAAGAGCCGCCGAGCGTGAGCGTCGATACGCTCCCCGTCGTGAACGGAAAAGGGCCCGCGAGCCCAGTGTTCAAGGGTTCCGGCCACCTCCTCGTCGCCGCCACGCCATGGTGCACCCTGTTCGTCGACGGTGCGACCAAGGGCCCGACGCCGGTGTCGGTCGCGCTTGGCGCTGGTCCCCATCAGCTCCGTTGCGATCCACCGAGCGGCAAACCGAAAATATCGAGCGTCACGATTCTCGACGGAGCGACCGCCCGCTACAAATTCACGTTTCCGGAGTAGTCCCTCCGCATGACAGAGACGCTCATCCAAGAAATGCTCGCGGATGCCTGTTTTCGCGCAGGATCTGCCGAGGAATTCTCGAGGGACTTGCGGGCGTACCTCGAGTCGCAGCGCGTGCCCGAAGATGACATCCAAGCGATGCTCGCGGGGCCGCGGCGTCTCGGGATCTACCGGCGCCTGGTGCGAAACAACCTCGAGGGAGTCACACGCAAGCTCCTCGCTAGAACGCGCGCGCGATTCGAAGGCGCCTTCGACGAGACCTTCGACGCCTTCATCGAGGAGGTAGGTCCGCGCACGCATTACCTTCGCGATGTCCCTTCGGAGTTCCTCGCCTGGGTCGGCCCGCGCTGGGCAACACGCGCCGACGTCCCGTCGTACGCGTGCGATCTAGCGACCCACGAGCTCGTAGAGTTCGCAGTGGGCATCGCCCCGAAACCTCGACAGATCGAGGCACTTGGAGACATCACCGTGGAGCGCTCCCTCGTCTTCGCGGACGCACTTCGCCTCGTTCGCTACGCGCACGCCGTGCATCGGCTTCCGAGCGAGCCCGAGGATCGCACCGCGCCCGCGAAGGAATCGGTCACGCTTCTCGTCTACCGTGACGACGCCGACGCGGTCCGCTTTCTCGAGCTGACGCCGCTCGCCGCGAACATCACGGAGCGACTCCTCGGCGGCTCGCCTCTCGCAGCTGCACTTGGCCCTGCGTGCGCCGAACACGAGATCACCCTCGATGACGCCGTGCTCGCCGACATCGCTCGCCTCCTCGCCGACTTCGCAGAGCGCGGCATCCTCCTCGGCGCGATCTAGCCCGACCCAGCCGACGCGCAGATCGCCTTTATTTTTGCGATCTCCGTGAGTAATCCGGCAAGTGGCGGGATCGCCTGATCGCGCTCGAGGACCACCGGCACGGGCCCGGTGCGCGGAAGAACGTAGGCCAGCAGCTCGAACACCGGATCGGGCACGTCGGCACCGTGGGTATCGAGGATCACGGTCTCCACCCCTTCGTCGAACCGCTCGTGACCCGCCACGTGGATCTGCACGACGCGATCGAGCGGCACGGTGTCCATCCACGCTTTTGGATCGAAGTTGAAATTCGTCGCGTTGACGTACGCGTTGTTCACATCGAGCATCAGCCCGCAGTCGGCCTTCTCGCACACCCGGGCGACGAACTCCGCCTCGCTCATCTGCGCTTTTCCCGGATGCATGTAGAAGCTGATGTTCTCGATCGCCATCGGCACGCCGAGAGCGTCTTGAGCCCGCTTTACTCGGTCGGCGACGCGATCGACCGCCTCCTGTGTGAAGGCGATCGGTAAGAGATCGTGCATCACGCGCCCCGCGGACGCACCAAAACAAAGATGGTCGGAGTGCCACGGGCTCTTCACCTCGTGGATGAACGCTCGGAGCTCACGCATGTAGGAGGGATCGAGAGCGTCGACGCCGCCGAGTGACATCGTGAGCCCGTGAGTCACGATCGGATACGAGGCCGCCGCACGCGCGAGAAGGGCCGGGAAATGCCCGCCTCGCCCCATGTAATTCTCGGGTGAGACCTCTAGAAAATCAATCGCCTCGGGAAGCTGCTCGACGAGCTCGTCGATGAACTCCCAGCGCAGGCCAAGGCCCACACCCGCGATACGAGAATCCCGGGCGTGGCGCTGACGTTTCGTTAGAGAACCTTCTTCTTCGCGTCGGCCGAGCATGTTCCGGCCCCGCAGCTCGCCTGACCCGCGCCGGGCTTCTTTCCGGGGCCAGATTTGCCTGCCGGCTTCTTGGAGTCGGTCGCCGTCGTCGTGGTGGTCGCGGCCGCCGGCGTGGTGGTCGTGGTCGTGGTGGTCGGGTTGGCAGAACCTGCTGCTCCGCTCGCCGCGCTCGTCGAGGGGGTGGTCGGGTCAGCGGGCTTCGCGTCGGCCGTCGTGGGAGTCGCTGGCGCAGAGGGAACTTCCGTCGCTTGCACAGGCGACGTAGCCGCCGGTTTGTCTGCGCCACCGCAGGCTGCCATGAAAGCGCTCGTCCCGAGAACGGCGAGTGCGCCCGCGACTTGCTGAAGAGAAATAGTAGGCCTCATATCGGTATGCTCCTTGGGTGATCAATGCAGTGATTTAGATGAATATCTGTGGCGAAGGTTACTGCGGTGAGGCTCGAAGCTCAAAGCTTACGTCCGCCACGTTGGCGACCTTGGTTCCGAGGAGAGAGAAGGATCCTTGGGCGAGCTTTCCGACCGGGTCGCGGGGTTTGACCTCGTGCTCTGCCAGCGTGATGTGCAGGGGCGTCTTCGTCTTGATGTCGACCCTCGTGGGCTTCGAATCCGCAGCAGCACCCGCGGGGTAATGAAACGCCGCTTGCAGCACTGCGTCCTTCGCTATCTTGTGGCCATGGAGCAGAAATTCTCCGTGCGACGTAAGGGTCACGGTGCGAACGTCGTCCGAACCGTCTTTCGTTGGCGACACCGTAGCGATGTCCGTTGCGCTGAGGCCGTCGATGGAACGAATGGCGTACACGACCCAGCGTTCCTGCTCGCGCATGGCGGGTGTGGACTTGTCGCTCACCTCGAGCCAGGTGAGCGCGTGCTCGGTCTGAGCCTCGTTTTTTGCCGTATCGTCGAACGTCTTCGTCTTGAGCGTGGTCAGATCAACCTTTACCTCGCCGCGCGTATTCGCGAGGTTGGTGAGATCCACCTCGAGCGCCCCGCCCATGACCTCGGTGTCTGCCTTGATGCGCTCCTTGGGGGCAGGCATATCGATCGTCGTTTTGCCCTTGGCCTCCACTGCGAACTTGATGGCCTTCGCGCTCGCCGACGACGTAGCCAGAGCTGTCGCCGACGCAGCGGGGGCCACGTCTGGCTCTTTCTTGCCGCAGCTCGGGAGGAGAAAGCAGCAGCCGGAAATCACGATAAAACAGCCTAGTAGCGTCTGCATCCTATTCTCCGGTTAGAGTCAAAACGGCGCCGCTCGCGTGTTAACGGCCTACGGCAGAAAGAGTTTCGACAGATCGACGAAGGCTACTACACCGGACGAGGTCATGCGAACCATCGCCGATGCCGTCGTCGCTCAGCGCCCCTGCCCGTGCGATTGCCACGAGACCCTCGCAGGCGAAGACCGCGTTCGTGGCATCAAGGCTCTCTATCTCTGTGACGACGCGCTCCGCGGCTGGGGCTACACGCCGATCTACGAGCTGCACGGAGACGCATTGTGGAAGGAAGCGCAGCAGCGGAACGATCCGGCGTACCGCGGAGTCGCCGTCCGGTTCGGGGAGTGTCTCTACCGGCGTCTGCTCGGGAGCATGCTTCACGAGCTCCTCCACGCGTCGTTTGGCGACCGGTCGAAGGCGAACTACGGCCTTCCTTTTGGCTTACCTTACGGCGTTCCGAGCGCTCTTTCTGCGAGTGACGAGGAAGCGTACCTCGCGCCCTTCAACTTTTGCGAAGCGCGCTCCTTCGTCGGCGTGTGGGTCCTCGGTCGAGAGCTCTTCGGCATCGACTGGGACGTGCGCACCGCGCGAGACATAGGAACGTACGGGTTCGTCGGCGGTAACGCGCTCGTGGCCGTTTCCAAGGGATTTCGCGCTGTGGCGCACATCGATCGAAACCACCACGCAGACCGCTACTACGCGCGAGGCAGGCGGATCGAAGAAGAAGCGCGCGCCTGGTTTGCCGACCGCGCCAACCTGGAGAGCGTCGTCGAAGGAGTCCGTGCTGCCGCAGACCGCGGCCACGTCACCCGCGCCACGCGCTATCCTGATCCAGAAAAAATCGGTCGCGCTCGTCCTGCCAAGATTGGGCGCAACGAACCGTGTGTTTGCGGGAGCGCAAAGAAATTCAAGGACTGCTGCGGCGCGGCAGGCGCGACGATTCGGTCGGCGACGAGCTCTCGGTAGAAGTGTCATCGTCCTGAACGAAGTGCAGCGACGAGGCGACGGACCGCTTCTTGGAGCTCCTTCTCGTCGAGCTGGGCGAAGCCGAAACGCACGGAATTTCTCGAGCGGCCATCGAACGCGAAATAGCGAGCTGCTTGGAACGAGACCCCGCAGGTGAGCGCGCGCTCACTCCAGGCGTCCACGTCGATCGAAGAGTCGACCTTCGCCCATAGTGCGGTTCCCCCCGGCGGCGGCTCGAACGAGAGACGATCCCCGAACGCGTTCCCGAGCGCTTCCACCAGAACGTCCCGTCTCGTAGCGTACACACGCCGCACGCGACGAACGTGACGCTGCACGTCGCCATCTTCGAGGAGCTCGCCAACCGCCGAGTCGAGCGGCAGATCTCCCTGCCGGTCCACATGCGCCCGCACGCGCGCCAGGCGCTCCACCAGCGCTTCGGGGGCAACGACATATCCAATGCGCAGCCCAGGCGCGAGCACCTTGGACAGGGTACCGATGTAGACCACCACGCCCGCGTGATCGGCGCTGGCCAGGGGCAGAATGGGACGACCGTTGTAGTGGAACTCGTGATCGTAATCGTCCTCGAGCACCGCGATCCGCTCGCGCGCTGCGAGAGTCAGAAGCTCGATGCGCCGTCCCGCGGAGAGCGCCACGGTCGTCGGATACTGGTGATGCGGCGTCACGTACACGAGGCGCACCCGCTCGGTCTTCACGAGCTTCTCCAGGGCATCGACGCGCAGCCCACGCTCGTCCACGGGGAGCGGCACGAGGCGTGCGCCCGCCGCGCGAAAAGCCTCCCACGCCCAGCGGTACCCGAGCGCTTCAACGGCGACGACGTCTCCCGGCGCGACCAGCGTGCGAGCCACGAGATCGAGCGCCATCTGACTTCCGCGCGTCACGAATACCGTGTCCTCGGATGCCGTCAGGCCACGCGTCGCCGAGAGCATCTTGCCGAGCGCTGCGCGAAGGACGCGCGGGCCCCGCGGGTCGCCGTAGCCGAGGAGCGAACGCGCACGGAGCGCTCGCCGAAACGCACGCGCCAAGGGAGCGGTGGGAATGAGGCGCACGTCAGGAATGCCGCCGCTCAAGCTGAGCACGTGGGGACCGACCGTCACCGGTGAGAGATCGGGGCCCAGCGGTCCGACGTCGTATCCCACGCGCGCCGGCATCGCGCGCCGCGTAGCGGAGAAGCGTCGCCCGGAGACTTCGGGAAGCTCGGTGGAGACGAAGGTCCCTCGCGCCGGTTCCACTGTGAGCCACCCCTCGGCGACGAGCTCTCGGTAGGCCGCGAGCACAGTGTTGCGATGAGTTCCCGCCGAGACGGCGAGCGAGCGGCTGCCGGGAAGCTCGTCTCCAGGACGGAGGCGCCCGCGTCGCACGTCGTCCACGACCGAGCGTGCGATTTGCAAAAAAAGAGGCTCTTTCGCCGATGGATTGAGGGCGAGCTCGAAGCGCCAACGGGATTTCATTTCAACAGAGCGCCCATCAGGCCGGCCATCACGAGGGGGAGCGCCGGGCTCGTTCGCGGCGAGAGGACCCGCAGAACGAACGCGCCGACCGCGACCCCGAATGCCAACGAAGAGTGCACGGCAACCGCGAAGAGCGCGAAGCTCGCCGCAGCGATGACGCCGACCACTGCTGCTGCGATGCCGCGAAGGAACCCCTGAAGGATCTCGCTCTCTCGAAAGGATGCGATCGAGCGCGCGGCAAAGATCGTCACCACGAAGGGAGGAACGAAGACCCCCAACGTCGCCGAGAGCGCGCCCGCGAACCCCGCCACGCGGTAGCCAATGAACGTCGCGCTCGTGGCGATCGGTCCTGGCGTGATCTGCGAGAGCGCAATGGCATCGGCGAACGTAGCGTCGTCGAGCCACTGGCGCGCAGTGACTTCACGAGCGATCGCCGGAATCATCGCTAGCCCTCCGCCGAAAGTCGCGACACCGATCTTCGCGAAGACGAGAAAGAGAGCGACGACCGCGGGAAGGGCGCTGCCCACGATCCCTGGTGGAACGACCAAGCAGATCACGGCCTTCTCCGTCGCACGCGCGGCGCGCGGCCGCATGCCGACGATGCCCGCCATACCGGCGAGCACCACGACCTCGAGAAGCGTGAGGGCGTGCGTGGCGAGAGCGATCGTCGCGGCGACCGCCACCAGCCAATCGCGGCTTCGCCTAATCGATCCCTTGCGGAGCTCGAGCACCAGGGCGGCAACGACGCCCACCATGGCCGCGCTCATGCCATCGAGCGCTCCTCCCAAGATCCGGAGGCTGCGGAGGTGATCGTAGATCGCCGCGAACGTGGCCATCAAGACGATGCTCGGCAGCGCGTAACTCACCGTCCCAGCGAGAGCGGGCCCCCACCCACCGAGGCGGTAGCCCAGGAGGGTCACCAGGTTCGTGGCGATCGTCCCCGGAAGCGCATTGGCGACAGCGGCGTCCTCGGCAAACGCCGCTTCATCGAGCCACTTGCGATCATCCACGAGCGCGCGCTTCATTCGCGCCATCACCACGTACGCGCCGCCGAATCCCAGTCCGCCGAGGACGAGGGTCAGCGCGGCAAATCGCGTGGTCGACATCGGCTGCTCTTGCAGACGTCGGGAATTCTCCTGGTTCAGGGCAGCTGCTCGTACGCGGGCAACGTCAAAAACTCCTCGAACGTTTCGCTGGTCGAGAGGCGCTCGAACAGCGCGCGCGCCTCACTGAACTTGCCTCCTGAAAATTTATCCAGGCCGACCTCCTCGCGAATGCGGTCCATCTCCTCGCCGACGATGCCAGCGAAGAGCTCACGCGTGACGACGCTTCCGTCGTCGAGACGCGCGCTGTGGTGAAGCCACTGCCAGACTTGGGCCCTCGAGATCTCCGCCGTCGCGGCATCTTCCATCAAGTTGTAAAGGGGCACGCAGCCTTGCCCGCGCAGCCACGCCTCGATGTACTGGATGCCAACGCGTACGTTGTGATGGAGCCCGCCGAGCGAGCGCGTGCCCTCGGGCACGGAGAGGAGATCGGCCTGCGTGACGTGAACGTCTTCGCGCTTGCGATCGATCTGGTTCTTCCCAGGCATCTTCGCGTCGAAGATTTCCTTTGCGAGGGCCACGAGTCCTGGATGGGCCACCCACGTTCCGTCGTGACCGTCGGTGACCTCTCGGAGCTTGTCCTCGCGCACTTTTCCGAGCGCGGCGTCGTTGGCGGCGGCGTCCCCTTTGATCGGGATCTGCGCGGCCATTCCGCCCATGGCGTGGACGTTGCGCCGGTGGCACGTCTGGATCAAGAGCTGCGTATAGGCTCGCAAAAAGCCCTTATCCATCGTCACCTGGCTGCGATCCGGCAGAACCCGCGTCGCGTCCGCGTGCATCCGCTTGATGAAGCTGAATATGTAATCCCAGCGGCCGCAATTGAGGCCCGCCGAGTGCTCGCGCAGCTCGTGGAGAATCTCGTTCATCTCGAACGCGGCGGGCAGTGTCTCGATGAGCACGGTGGCTTTGATCGTTCCGCGCGGAATCCCGAGCGCTTCTTGAGCATGGATGAAAACGTCGTTCCAAATCCGCGCCTCGAGATGACTCTCGAGCTTCGGAAGGTAGAAGTACGGGCCGCTCCCTTTCTCGCGTAGCGCCTCCGCGTTGTGGAAAAAGAAGAGGCCGAAGTCGAACAGCGCTCCAGGTATCGGCTGGCCATCGACGCGGAGGTGACGCTCGGGAAGATGAAGGCCCCGCGGCCGCACGAAGAGCGTCGCCACCTTTGCGTTCAACACGTACTTTTTTCCGGGCTGCTCGAAGGAAATTGTTCCGCGAATGGCGTCGCGGAGATTCAGTTGCCCCTCGACGACGTTGTCCCAGGTGGGGGCAGTCGCGTCCTCGAAATCGGCCATGAAGACGCTCGCGCCGGAGTTGAGCGCGTTGATGACCATCTTGCGATCGACAGGGCCGGTGATCTCCACACGGCGGTCGAGGAGATCTTGCGGAAGCGGCGACACCGTCCAGTCCCCGTCGCGGACCGCCTTCGTCGCGCTCAGGAAATCCGGACGCTCTCCCGAGTCGAACCGAAGCTGCCGAGCTCTGCGCGCTTCGAGCCTCTCGCGAATGGGGGATCCGAAACGCCGACCGAGACCTGCAACGAACGCGAGGGCTGGCTCTGTAAGGAGCGCCTCGTAGCCCGCACGGATGGCGCCCGTGACTTCGATTCCCTTGTTTTCATGCGACAAAGTCACCACGTTCGTCTCCGTTGGGCGTTGCGTTTAAAATAGTGCGAAGCGCCCTCAGGCCGCTAAGAGCGGAAGAGAACGATGCCGTCCTGCACGAGATCGTAGAGAACCTTCAGCGCCTCAGCGCGCGGCATCGCGCATAGATCGAGAATCACCTCGACGCTGGAGCTCCCGTCGATGAGCGACAAAAGAAATCCCGCTTTGTGATTGAGCCCACAACCGAGCAGCGTGCCGGGCAGAACGTCTACTGCCGGGACGCGTTTCAGTGAGGCGACGCCGAAGATCTTGAGCGTTTCGAGCGCAGTCCGGCATTCCTCTGCGCAGAGCGACACCTCGAGATCGTCAGGTCGGTTGCGCAGGATGTCGTGAGCGAGCCGGAGCGCGCCGTCGTAGTCCCTGGCCTTGAACTTTGGGCGGAGCTCGCTGACGAGCGGGTCCGTCTTCGGCGTCTTCGCGTGCGGAACGGCCGTGGGGGCAGTCGCAGCTGCGACCGGCGCGGGCTGCGGAGCGAACTCGTAGGCCGGCGTCTGCATGCGCATGGCCAGGCGTGCGCGGCAGGTCTTGGCGTAGTAGAGCGCTTCGACGTCCGAGGGTCGGTCTTTCAGAATGCGTTCGGCAAAGCGCAGGACGCCGTCGAAGTCCTTGCGCTCGAACCGCACACGCAGCTCCTCTTCCTCCGACGACGTGCCTTCGTGGGCCACGCGTTCGCGCGGGGTGGGGCGGTCCTTGCCGGTCATGGGCAAATCCAGCGGCACATCGGCCCTAGGACTTATCACAACTACGCCGGCTTAGCGCGGTGCTAGAGCAACAGTTTCATAAATCGCCCTCGGATACAGCACGGAGCTGCACCGAATTGAAAGAGGCTGAAAAAGTGACTTTGGGATGCATGCAAAGTGCACCCATCGGCATGGTAGTGCACCCCGAGGCACCGCGTGCATCATCACCGTCGCGATGCCTTGGTCGCGAACCCTAGAACGTCGACATCGAGTGGCCCGACCGGGCGCTGGGGCCGGTGCTCGAAACCTGCGTCCAGCTCGTGCCGTTCCACGTCCACGTGTCCCCCAGCTGCCCGACGGAGACTCCTCCGCCGAACAAAACGAGCTTGTCCTCGAGGGCCGCCATCGCATGCCCATCGCGCGGGCTCGGCCCCGCGACGACGCGCTCATTCCAGCTGACGCCGTTCCACTCCCACGTGTCCGCAAGCCGCGCGCCCGCGCTGTCGATACCTCCGAAAAGGACGATCTTGCTCCCGAGCGTCGCCATAGTGTGTCCGATGCGCGCGCTTGGCCCCGCGACGACGAGTTGGCTCCAGCTCGCGCCGTCCCACTGCCACGTGTCTCCGAGCCGTCCACTTGAAGAGCCTCCAAGCTCACTGGTCGTGCCTCCAAAAAGGATGATTTTCGTGCCGAGGGTAGCCATGGCGTGACCATGCCGTGGCCCCGCGCCGGCTGTAGTGATCGCACTCCAGTTCATGCCATCAAACTGCCACGTGTCGCCGAAGTTCGAGCTGTACTCGCCCCCGTAGAGGAGGATCTTTCCGCCGATCGAGGCCATCGCCGCCAGCGTCCGAGCATGAGGCGGCGGATTGGCCAACGACAGCCGGCCCCAGCTCGTCCCGTCCCACAGCCAGGTGTCACCGATAATGGAGCTGGCTTCTCCTCCGAAGATTACCGCGCTCGCACCGAGCACCGCCATGCTCTGACAAACACGGGCCGGTCCCGTGCTCGAGAGTTGGGTCCACGTTGCGCCGTTCCATCTCCAGGTATCGCCGAAGTCGATAGAGCCGCCGCTGCCACCGAACATCAGCACGCCAGGTCCCGTGCTTGCGTCGGCTAAAACGATGCACGCGCCGGCCGAAGGCGTGAAGCCTGCGTGACACGTGAATCCGCAGGAAGTGCCGTCACACGTCGATTCGGCGTTGCTCGGCGCGACGCAGGGAGCACACGATGCGCCGCAGCTCTTAATACTTGTCGTCTGCATGCATGTGCCGGATCCGTCCACGACGCTCGCACCGTCCGGAGAGCGACCCGCGCCTCCGTCCTCCGGCGCAGCTGCCTCCGCGACGCTCGGCTGGTCTGCGCTCGAGCCACATCCGGTAATTAATGCCTGGCCCATCAGCCCAGCCAACGCGATCACGATGCACTGATTTCTTCCGAACATGCCAAGCCTCCGATGAACCGAGCGCAACTCGCGCGCGGACCGGTCGCTTTTGCAACATGCACGCCACCGCCGTGCCCCGAGAAACCCGGAGGTTCGGGATCGAAGTGAACGCGCAGTCACAGCGACAGCGTAGTTGTTCGCGGTGCCTGACACGAAGCTCTGCGAGCCGAGCCAGCCCCGGCGTCAGACGAGGCGGCCGACCTTTTTCTCGACGGCGTTCACGAGCTCGCCGGAGGCAACGAGGACGGCGACGGCTTCGATGTCCCGGTACAGCGGCCGATCCTCGGTCATCGGCGCTACCTTCGCGCGGATGGCTGCGTGTGCGGCCTGCACGCCCGTGCTTGGTTTTAGAGGCTTTCGCTGATCGATCCCCGCCGCGGCCGTCATCAGCTCGATGGCCAAGCAGTTCTTCACGTTCACCACCACGTCGCGGAGCTTCTTGGCGCTAACGCTTCCCATGCTGACGTGATCTTCTTTTCCGGCGGACGACGGAATCGAATCCACGCTCGCCGGATGACACAGCACTTTGTTTTCGCTTACGAGCGAGGCGCTTGCCACTTGGGCGATCATGAAGCCTGAGTGGAGCCCGCTGCCCGCGGCAAGAAACGGAGTGAGACCGGTGGAGAGCGCAGGGTTCACCAGCTGCTCCACCCGCCGCTCGCTGATGTTGGCGAGCTCAGCGACCGCGATCGCGGCCAGGTCGAGCGCGATCGCCAGCGGTTGTCCGTGAAAGTTCCCGCCGCTAAGGATCTCCGCCTCGCCATTCTCATCGAGAAAAACACTGGGATTGTCGGTCACACTATTGAGCTCGCGCGCGAGCACGTCCCGCACCCAGCCCAGTGCGTCGCGCGAGGCGCCATGAACGGCGGGCATGCAGCGAAGTGAATACGCGTCCTGCACTTTGCCGCAGTCACGATGACTCTCGGCGATCTCGCTGTCGGTGAGGAGCCGGCGGAGATTGCTCGCGACCTGCGCTTGCCCCGGATGGGGACGCGCGTTCTGCAGGCGCTCGTCGAAGGGGCGCGTGGTTCCCTTCAGCGCTTCGAGGCTCATCGCCCCAGCCACGTCGGCGGCCGTCGCCAGGCGCTCCGCTTCGAGGACCGCGAGCGTTCCCAGTGACGCCATCAGCTGCGTGCCGTTGATGAGCGCGAGCCCCTCTTTTGCTTCGAGCACCAGCGGCGCGGCGCCCGCCTCTTTCAGGGCTTCCAGGCTGGGCAGGTGCTCGGGACGATACCCTGGGCGGCCGTAGAGCCCAACCTCGCGATCGACGGAGGCCTCCCCTTCTCCGATCATAGCGAGGGCGAGGTGCGCGAGCGGCGCGAGATCACCCGACGCGCCCACCGAACCCTGGACGGGGATCCGCGGATGAACGCCGGCGTTGAGCATCTCCAGGAGGAGCTCGATCAACGCTACGCGCACGCCCGAATGACCGAGGGCGAGGACCTGCGCCCGAAGGAGCATCATCCCGCGCACCTCCGGGATCGCCAGGTCTGGGCCTACGCCGGTGGAGTGCGAGCGCACGAGATTTCGCTGCAGGGCGCGAATGTCACCCGCCGAGATCCGGGTCTCGCTGAGAGCACCGAAGCCGGTGTTGATCCCGTAGACCCGGGGCGCGTCGTCACCCGCGGCTACGATTTTCTCGACGGCCACCCGCGACGCCGCTGCCTTTTTTCTGGCTTCCGGGTCGAGCAGCGCGCGGCGGCCGCGGACGGCGACGTCTTCGAGATCACGCAGCGTTATCGGCTTTCCAACGAAGACGGGTTCCATACCCCTGCCCTCGTAACGTGGAGCGGTGGCTCTCGCAAGGAGGGCGCATGAGATAGCGCACCGGGTGTTATGCTCGCGCGCCGTGGACCTCCGGAAAGACCAAAAGTAATGGCGCACGTGCGTTTGCGATGGCTCGCAGGAGCTCTTCTTTTGACACTCGCGCGGTCGGCGAGCGCAGAAGACGTGCCTGAGGATCTCCCCCGCCTCGTGCTCGACACCGGCAGACCGCCCGTCAAGCCGGCAGAGCCGGATCTGATCCGCTTCCAGCTCAACGGCGAATACCAGCTCCGGTACGAGCATCTGCGCAGCTTCCCCCTCGACGTCTCGACCACCGTCGCCAACCAGAAGCCGGGCGCGCTCGAAGACTCGCTCGGTCAGAAAAATTTCGGCTACCACTGGCTTCGATTCACGCCGCGGCTCCAGCTCCGCGAGGAAGTGCAGATCGTCGCGCAGCTCGACGTGGTGAGCGGGATGGTTCTCGGCGATCTCGCGCACGACACGTTCGCGGACAACACGCCGCGCGACAATTACGACGGCTTTCGCAACATCCAAGGGCGCTGGCTCTACGCCGAGCTCAAGACCAAAATCGGTGTGTTTCGGGTCGGACAGCAGCCGAGCCACTGGGGCATGGGGATCCTTGCGAACGACGGCGATCACCCGTCGCTCTTCGGCGACTACCGCTACGGCAGCATCAGCGAGCGCATGCTCTTCGCCACCAAGCCGCTCGGAAAGGAGAGCCCGCTCACCGTCGCCGTCGCAGGAGATCTCGTCTACCAAGACCAAACCGCCGATCTGTCGCGCGGTGATCAAGCCTTCCAGGGCGTCTTCGCTGCGTTCTACGAGAAAGGCCCGAATCAGCTCGGCATCTACGCCGTCTATCGCAACCAGACCAACAACAAGACCTCCGGATCGAACCTCTTCACCTACGAAGATCGCCTGGAGGTCGCCGTCCTCGACGCAGCGGGAAAATTCGCGGCGCCCGTTCCCGGCAGCCCGAACGCGTTCGTTTTCGGAGCTGCGGAAGGCGCGGTCATCGTCGGGTCGACGAACCTGCTGCGCACGCCCGATCAAGCGCGAAGCGGAAGGGACACGACCGTGCAATCGTACGGAGGCGCAGCTCAGCTCGGCGTCCTTCATCGCAGGAAGGGCCCCGGCACCACCTCGTACGGCGAGAAAGATCCGGCGACGTTCGGCGATATGGTGGGGCAGGTCGAGATCGGCTACGCGTCGGGCGATGCAGATCCGTACGACGGCACGGAGAAGCGCTTCACGTTCAACGCGAACCACAAGGTCGGGCTCCTCCTCTTCGATGAGGTGATGCGCTTCCAGACCGCACGCTCGGCTTCCGCGGCGCAGGACCCGCTCCTGTCGAACGCCGCGAGACCCACCCCCGGAGTGCAGCTTCTCTCCTCCAATGGTGCGGTGTTCGGTGCACAATACATCAATCCGACTTTTATCTATCGCCCGCGGTATTGGCTCGATTTCAAGGGCGGAATGGTCGTCGCCCAGACCACGGCCGACTATGTGGATCCCTATCGCCTCGCGTCAAAAGGGTCCTACACGAACTACCGCGGAGGCGAACCGACCAGGCACGACCTCGGCATCGAGCTCGACGCAGGCTTCGAAGCGCGCATCCCGCTCCAGTACAAGATCACGCTGGTGCTCGGCGCGCAGGGTGGCGTGCTCTTCCCGGGCGGAGCACTCGCCAACGACCGCGGTGAGAAAATGAAGACGCCTTGGCTCGCGCTAGGCCGGCTCGGCCTCATCTTCTAGAAAGCACCCCCCGATGATCCGATTCACCTGGCAAACCGGCGTCGTACTCACACTCGCAGTGGCCGCCTGCTCCATCGACAACGCTCCCACCGGTCTGCGGAGCACGCCGCCTGGAGCAGGCCCGCTCGTGATGTTCGATCTAGACAACAGACCGCTGCCGACGCTTCCCCTTCCGAACGACCTCGCCACCATTGCCGATCCGAGCAGCCGCACCGGGCGCCGCATCAACGTGAGCATGGTCGCACCGAGCGGAATGGAGCGTGCCGCGCGCGCGGGCTTCAACGACATGGAGGGCTGGGGCACGTCCGCGCCGATCTCCGTGCAGTTTGCACGCGATGCAAAAACACCGGGAACTGCTGCGGCGATCGACCTCGACGACGTGCGCTCGCGCATGCAAAAAGACGATCACGATTTCACCAACGACCCGGTCTACGTCATCAACCTGACAACGGGCGTGCCGGTCATGCTCGACATGGGCGACGGAAATTACCCGCTCACTCTGCGCGACACGGACAGCTACTGGGCGAACGATCTGAAGTCAGGCGAACAGAACTTACTCTTCGAGACGCAGGAAGAAGGAGCGGGCCTGAGCCAGGCCGACTACCGGCCGGCGCTCGACAACGATTTCGATGGCGTGCTCGATCACCCGAACACCCTCGGGACGGCCGCGCTCGTTCCTGCGGTCGACAATCTTCTCACCTGGTACGAGCGCGAGACGGACACCCTCATTCTGAGGCCGCTCCTTCCGATGGACGAGAAGACGGAGTACGCCGTGGTCCTCACCGACCGGCTCCGCGGTCCCGATCGTGAGCCAGTGCGCTCTCCGTTTCCGAGCGTGCATCACCCGGCGCAGCGCACGGCGATCGAACGCGCACGCGCCATGCTCGGCGATGCGTCGAAGAGAAATTACTACGGCGACCTCGCCGGCTCGGGGCTCGATCACGTGGCGTTCGCGTGGAGCTTCACCACCGAGCCGGTACAGGAGGACATGCGCCTCCTTCGCGATGGACTCTACGGAAAAGGCGTCTTCTGTCGCTTCGCCACCGACTTTCCACCGAAGGTCACGATCCTCCGCGCGGCCGGAAAAGCGATCGCCAAGGAGGACGAGTCGCCCGGCTGGCAGAGCGATCCCAAGTGCGCACCGCGCGCGAAGACGCCGTACACCGTCTTTCTCGACGACGAGGTTCGCACCGTGTTCCACGATTTCTTTTTGCAAGTGATCGGCTACGACGCCGGTCACACCAAGGCGCTCGACGAGGCGATCACCAACATCGATCACATCGTGATCGGCACGTTTGCTTCTCCATTCCTCATGGGAGATCCGGCCTCGACCGACGAGGACACTCGGTTTCACGTGAACTTCCAGACCGGACGGGCAGACGTTCAGGCGGACGCCGTGCACTTCTGGATCGTGGTGCCCAAGGCAAAGGCCGGGCTGACGCAGCCGTTTCCGATCACCTTCTGGGGACACGGCGCCGGGGGCAACGACACCGAGGGGATGCTCTACGCGGGCGACTTTGCGCGCCAGGGGATCGCCACCATCGGCCTCGACATGCCGGGTCACGGAATCGCGTTCGACGTCGCCTCTCACACCCTCGCCGCCGCCGAGCTCACACCGCGCTGCCTCGCTCCGTGGACGCAAGCGCTCGCCAGCGGACGCGCGCACGACCTCAACTTCGACGGGACTCCAGATTCAGGCGCGTTCTGGTGGACGGCGCACATCTTCCACACCCGCGACAACGTTCGTCAGGGGATCCTCGACTCGCTCCAGGCGACGCGAATCCTCCGCACCTTCGACGGCGTCACCCTGAGCGATCAGAGCTTCGATGCGAGCGGCAAGAGCAGCCTGGCAGGCGACTTCGACGGCAACGGGACGCCCGACGTGGGAGGCAACGCGCCCATCTTCGCGGCGGGTGAATCGCTCGGCGGCATCATGAGCGAGATCCAGGGCGGCATCGATCCATACCTCACCGCCGTCGCGCCGATGTCGGGGGGCGGCGGGCTCCTCGACGTGGCGTCGCGATCGTATGGAGTCACCGAAACCGTCGTGGAGCAGCAGCTTTCTCCGCTCTTCGTCTCCGTCTTGGCCTCCGAGCGACCGCTGAGGAAAGACGTGCCCCAGACGCGCTGCACCGGAGATCAGCGCTCGGTGCGCAGCGTGGTCAACGAGGGGCCAAGCTCGGTCGAGCTCGAGATCGCCTGCGTCAACGCCGCAGACCTCGATGAGCGCATGACGGTCGTGATCACGAACGTGAAGAATCACGAGCGCAGATGCGCGCGCACGGCGAAGGACGGGCGCTTTCGCATTTCCCTTCCGTCGACCGCAGGAGACAAGATCGACATTCAGATCTACAACGCGACCGACGCAGTCACGTCCTACAAGGGTTGCGACGTGGTCGACGGCGCGCCTGCGGGCCGCCGGATCACCACCTGGGAGGTAGCCGCGACGCAGCTGAAGGCGCTCGCCGACGACACGAAGACCTGCGACAGCGACCGCGGCTGTCAGCAATTTCTCAATCGCTTTTACCCCGTCGGCAGCGATCTCGTGGCCGCGCAGGACGGCCTCGGCCTCTCCCGCCAGACGCCGGAATTTCGCCGTCTGCGTGACCTCGCTCAAGCTGCGGTGGACGGCGCGGACCCGGTCAATTTCGCGCCCTACTACATGCTGCGTGCGCTGGTCGACGAGAACGGACACGCCGCTGGTCCGCGCGCGCTTCTGTCGATCAGCACCATCGGTGACGGCTTCGTCTCGATCTCGACGGGGATGGAGTTCGCGCGCGCTGCAGGGGCGATTCCGTTCTTGCCGCCGAGCGCCGTAACGTCGATGCCGGAGTACGCGGACTACGCGACTCCCCCGGCGCTCTACGACGCCTACGGCGGCAAGACTCCAAACCAGGTGCTCATCGACAACGGGGTGGTCGAGGGGATCGCCCGACTTCGCCGCACGAGCGCAGGCAAAAGCTGCGGAGTGAACTACGCGGCTTCGGACATCTGCACGGGCGCTCCGAAGGTAGATCCAGACACCTGCGCGCAGACGCTCTTCGACTCCGACTGGATCAGTCAGGGTGGGCAGCACTTCGATCAGCCGCACCTCGCCGCTCCGCTGCGTCTAGCGCGGCTCGCCGAGACCCGGGTCACGGACGCGTCCTCGCTCACGCAGGCCTGGACGCCACGCCTCGCAGGGGTACCGCTCACTGCCGACGGAAACGGCTGGCAAGCGAACGCGAAGGTCGTTGCCAACCTGAACATGTACGTCGACCCCAAGGGCAAGCACACCTGGGACGCCGGCGATCGCTGCAAGGCGTGGGACGAAGCCACCTACGGCAACGGGATGATCGCCCGATTCTTTGCAAGCGGCGGCAAGGATCTCTTCTACCTGAGTCATCCCGGATCGCACACCTGCCTCGTCGATCTGAGCTGCTCTTTCCTTAAGTGAACGAGGGAGCAATACTCGCTCGTAGATGCTCCTTGGTAATTGGCTTGGGTGTGCCGCGGCGACGTTGACTCTGACCGGCGTGCTTGGCGCGTGCTCGATCGACGCCGTGCCGTCGGGTCTGCGAGCAACCCCAAGTGGGGACGGGCCGACCGTACTCTTCGACGTGGAGCACAGGCCGCTGCCCAAGATCCCGTTTCCCAACGACATCGCCACCTTTGCGGATCCGTCGAGTCGCACCGGGCGCCGCCTCAACGTGAGCATGATTGCGCCGACGGGGATGGAGAAGAGCGCGCGGGACGGTTTCAGCGAGATGGAGGGTTGGGGAACGTTTGCTCCCATCAGCGTCAGCTTCGCACCGTCCGCCCACCACGATCCCCAGCACGCAGCGCTCGATCTGCAAGACATCCATCGGCGCATGCAAGAGGACGGCTACGAGTTCGCCAACGACTGCGTCTACGTGATCAACCTCACGACCGGCGTGCCCGTCATCCTCGACATGGGCCACGGAAATTTTCCGGCAACGATCGCAGAGCCGGGCAACTACTACCCGAACGATCCGCGGCGCGACGAACAGAACATCCTCTTCGAGACGGCGGAAGAGGGCGCCGGCGTCACCCAGTACAAGCCCTCGCTCGACACGGACTTCGACGGTGTTCTCGATCATCCGAACACTCTCGGGGGCACCTCGGGCGTTCAAGGCGTCGACAATCTGATGACTTGGTACGAGCGAGAGACCGACTCGCTCATCTTGCGGCCACTCATTCCGATGGAGGAAAAGACGGAGTACGCAGTCATCCTCACCGATCGCCTCAAGGGAGAGAACGGCGAGCCCGTCAGGTCACCATTCCCGTTCATCCACCACCCCGAGCAGAAGGACGCCATCGCTCGCGTGCGGGACATTCTCGGAGACCGCAGTCGCGCGAACTACTACGGAGACATCGCAGGCTCGGGCCTCGAGCACGTGGCCTTCGCCTGGAGCTTCACGACGCAGCCCGTCTACGAGGACATGCGCCTCCTCCGCGATGGCCTGTACGGCAAAGGGCCTTTCGCCCGTCTCGGCGCGTCGTTCCCCGCAAAATCAAGCGCATTCCGCGCCGTCGGTTTGGCGCGTGATCCGGCGGACGAGTCTCCCGGTTCTTCGAGCGACCCGCGGTGCAAGCTGGTGCAAGGCACGCCATACATCGTCAAGAAGAAGGACGCGGCGGAGGCCATACACGTCCTCCTGCAGCGCGTGCTCCCCTTCTCCGTAGCGGAGGCAAAGGCGCTCGAGGACTCGCTCGACAACGTCGACCACCTCGTCATCGGCACCTTCGCGTCGCCGTATTTTTTGGGCGACCCGGAGCGCGAGTCTACCGACGGGCACTTCCACTTGGACTTCCGAACGGGCGAAGGCAACGTCGTCCCGGACGCCGTCCATTTTTGGCTCGCGGTGCCCAAGGCAACGCCGGGCCACGGCCAACCTTTTCCGACCGTGGTGTGGGCCCACGGCACCGGCAACAACGATGCTGAGATCATCGTCCGCGCTGGGTACTTCGCGCGCCACGGAATCGCCACCTTCGGGATCGATCTTCCAGGTCACGGCCTCGTCGCGGACCGTGGGCTCGAGATGCTCGCCGAGGCGCTGCTCCGCAACACGTGCATGGTGCCCTGGACCACGGGCATCATTTCCGGGCGGGCACGCGATCTCAACGGCGACGGCGTCCCCGACTCCGGCGGCCTCTACTGGTCCGCTCACCTCTTTCACACCCGCGACACGCTACGTCAGTCGGTCGTCGATGAGTTGCAAGCTACACGCGTTCTTCGAGCCTTCGATCAGCCGGGCGACCAAGACTTCAACGGTGACGGATCGCCTGACAAAATGGGTGATTTCGACGGTGACGGCGTGGCCGACGTCGGCGGGGCAACGTCACTCATCTACACCTCGGGCAACTCGCTCGGCGGCGTGCTCGCGCAGATGCACGGGGCGCTCGATCCGAACGTCACCGCCTCGGCGCCGATCTCCGGAGCAGGAGGAGCGACCGACACCGCTGGGCGTTCGGACCTTGCTGCCAACTGGACCATCGAACAGTTGATCACCCCGCTCGTCGTCGCGATGCCCTCGAGCGACCTCGCAAACGACGTCACGAACGCCACGGCGTGCGGCCCCTCCGAGCGCTCGGTTCGCTTCGTCATCAACGACCTCACGAACACGCGCCAGATCGAGGTGGCTTGCCTCAGCTCCGCGGAGCTCTCCAAGGGAATGACGGTGGTCCTCACGAACACCCGAAACCAAGAGCGACGATGCGCGCGCACGGGAGACGATGGCCGGTTTCGTCTGCCCATTCCTGCCAACATCGGAGACCACCTCGACATTCAGCTCTTTACCGCAGCCGACGCCGTCGACTCTTACGGCACATGCAACGTGCTCCCGGACGCGCTCGCAAACCAGGTTGGTCGGCGCATCAAAACCTGGGAGCAGGCAGCGAAGTCCTACAAGAGCGTCGGTGACGATTCCAAAGCGTGCCCGCCCGACACGAGCTGCCAGCAGTTTCGCGATCAGTTCTACGCCGTTGGCGATCCGCTCTGCGCACCGCAGGAAGGGTTCGGTCTCTATCGGCAATCGCACCAGTTTCGCGAGCTCTTCGCGCTTACGCAGGCGGCGCTCGATGTCGGCGATCCGGTGAATTTCGCGCCGTACTTCATGTTGAAGCCGCTCCCGGGGATCGACGGCGTGAACGTGGGGCCGCACGCGCTTCTTGCCAGTTACACCGTCGGAGATCCCACGGTTCCCATTGGCACCGGGTACGCGTTCGCGCGGGCCGCGGGGGCGGTCCCGTTTCTCCCGCCGTCGGCGGCGATCCGATTTCCCGAGTACGCGGCCTACGCGACTCCGCCGTCTCTGTTCTCGACCTGGGGCGGGAAGACGCCCAACGAGCTCCTTATCGAGAGTCACGCCGCCGAGGGGGTCGCGCGCCTCGAGCGTGCACCAGCGGGCACGAGCTGCGCGTCGAACTACGTGAGGAGCGCGGGTTGCGTGGCTGATCCCGGCGCGGCCTCGACTACTTGCAGGCAGACGCTCTTCGATACCGACTGGCACGCCGAAGGACGCGACCGCTACGATCAGCAACACCTCGCCGATCCACTTCGCCTGGCACGCTCCGCGCGGATCATCGGCACTGACGCCGACTCGCTCGAAAGGAGCTGGGCCCCGCGCATCCTCGGTGCACCGGCGGTCGGCGCCGACAACGCGTGGCAGCCGAACGGCCCGGTCGTCGCCATGGTCAGCGCCTACATCAATCCGCTTGG
This sequence comes from Myxococcales bacterium, assembly GCA_043747615.1. GTDB lineage: Bacteria > Myxococcota_A > Polyangia > Polyangiales > Polyangiaceae > JAYTOU01. The sequence continues at coordinate 28,216 of JAYTOU010000003.1, forward strand.
CCAGCACGTATGGACCGTGGGGAATCCCTGCAAAGCGTGGGACGACGCCGTCTACTACGACAACCTCTTGGCGCATTTTCTGGCGACCAGCGGCTCCGATGTCTACGCCCTCAGCCACCCGAAAACGCATCGGTGCCTGGCGGATTCGAGCTGCGACTTCTTCCACTAGGTCTCGGTGGTCGGCTAGACCGTTTTCGATTAGCGTCGCCGCCATGCGCTACTACGTCACGCTCGATCCGGATCCGGCAGCGAAGCCCGTGCTGGTCGACGTCGCCGACCTTCCGAGCGGCGCGCTCGAAGTGAAGGTCGACGGCGTGCTGACCGAGGTCGACGTGGTCCCCATCGGCAAGCAGCTGTCGGTGCGCGTGAACGGCATGATGGTGGACTTGACGACGGAGGGGGCGCCGCCCGACCTCGGAGTGATCGCCAACGGTCATCGCTCGTACGTAAGCGTGGTGAGCGAGCGTGAGCGCGCAGCGCAAGCCGCCAAAAAATCGAAGGGCGGCGCAAACGAGCGCGTTCTGAAATCTCCGATGCCGGGGCGGATCGTCAAGGTGCTGGTCGCCAAGGGAGACGCGGTGGTCGTCGGCCAAGCGCTCTTCGTGATCGAAGCGATGAAAATGGAAAACGAGCTCAAGGCAAAAAACCAGCAGACGATCGCCGAGGTGCACGTGACCGTGGGAATGACCGTGGAGGCCAACGCGAAGCTGGTCACCTTCGGATGAATCGGCTGTCGCTCGTTCACGCGCCGACTCCCCTCGTCACACGTGAGCGCCTGAGCGCGCAGCTGGGCGTCGAGCTTTGGATCAAACGCGACGACGCGACCTCCGGCGCCGAATCGGGGAACAAACTTCGGAAGCTCGAATTTCTCCTCGCGGACGCCATCGCGAAGAAGGCAACCATCGTCCTCACGTGCGGCGGGATCCAGTCGAACCACGCACGAGCGACGGCGATCGTGTGCGCGCAGCTCGGGCTGAAGTGCCTTCTTTTCTTGCGCGTCGACGATATTTCGGCAGCGCTGCCTCGCAGCGGTAACGTCGCTCTCGATCGCCTGGTCGGCGCGGAGCTTCGCCAGGTGACCCGCGACGAATACGACGATCGCGTCAACGTCCTCGAGCTTGCCGCGAAGGAGCTCACGGCGAAGGGGGAGACACCGTACGTGATCCCTGAGGGCGGCTCGAACGGCCTCGGCGCTCTCGGCTACGTCGAAGCCATGCGGGAAGTGCGCAGTCAGATCGCGGCAGAGGCGCGCTTCGATTTCATCGTTCACGCATGCGGGTCCGGAGGGACGGCAGCCGGGATCGCCCTCGGAGCCTCCAAATTCAAGGTCGCCGAGACAGTGCTTACCTTCGCGGTGTGCGACGACCGCCCGTACTTCGAAGTGGTCATCGCTCGGATCATCGCCGAGGCTCAGCGGATCGATCCCTCGCTCACTGCGTACGCGCGCGTCATCGTCGACGACGCCTCTCGGGGTCCGGCCTACGCCGTCATGAGCAAAGAGCAGCTCGTCTTCCTTCGTCAGGTCGCGCGCTCGAACGGACTCATTCTCGATCCCGTCTACACCGGCAAGGCTCTCTTCGGGCTCGCGCAGTCCATCGAACGCGGTGAAGTCCCCCGCGGCGCGCGGGTTCTCTTCGTGCACACCGGCGGGCTTCCCGGCCTCCTCGCCGACGACAACGTGCTCGAGGCGGACGCCTGAAATGCCCGCGGCGGCTCCTGCGAAAGATGGAAACAACATCGTTGGATGGGGGCTCGCCGTGTACGGAGCAACCCTCCTCGCGGGCGCGTACCTTTCGCAAAACGCAACCGGTGCCGCGGCCGTCCAGGCCGTGATCGCGGAGTTCGGTGCGGGGCGGCTGGCGATCTCCTGGTCCGACCCTGCGAGCACGGATCCCTCCGCGCGCGAGATCACCATCCGGGCGGTCCGCGGAGCCGCAATGGGATTCGCGGTGGCCATTCTCGTCATCGCTTTCGCGACGCTCGGCGGAGCAGCGGCCATCGTGACGGGTCATGGCTCGATTCCTCAGGTGCTCGTGGGGCTCCTTTTGGCGTGCCTTTTTGCCGTCCGCGACGAGCTCCTCCTGCGCGGCCTCGTCATCCGCGCTTTCGCGAACCGCCTTCGTTCTCCGCTCGTCCTCGTGGTATGCGGTCTTGCGGCAGCGGCGGCGCGCTACGGCGGAGCCAATTGCACGCTGCTCCTTGCGGTAAGCTCCGGCGCGGCAGGCGTAGCGTTCGGCGCGCTGTGGCTTCGGGACCGCGGCGCATGGATGGCGTGGGGCGCCCACGTTGCGTGGGTCTGGGCAACGGAGACGCTCACCCACGATGGCCTCATCGACGTCCGAAGCAAGCTCGGCGCGTGGGGCGGCGGCGACGCGGGGCTCGAAGGCGGCTACGCAGGGGCGTTCGTTCTCCTCCTCGTTGCCGTTTGCGCTTTGATTTGGGGGTCGCGCGCAGTGCACTCGCCCCCGAGGGCGAGTCTCGGGTAGGATCCGGCTCGAAAAATGGCGGGCACCGAGGACGACGCGAACGGAGACTTCAGGCGCTTCTCCCCCACGCTCCAGCCGCCGAGCCGCGGCTCTGTTCCTCCGCCGAACGATTCCGCGCGCGAAGCGACGGGCGAAGACTTCCTCTTCCATCTCTACCGAGGCAGCGAGCTTCTCCAGGACAGCCGAGTGCTCGAAGCGAAAGAGGAGCTAGAGCACGCGCTCCTTCTGCAGCCGAGCGATCCCAAAGGCCAGGATTTGCTCGCGACCGTTTACTTCCGGATCGGCGCGTTTCCAAGGGCGATCCAAATCTACGAGCGCCTTCGCGCGGACAGCCCCGAAGACACTTCGCTCAAGCTCAATCTCGCACTTTGCTATTTGAAGACCGGGCAGGCGCAGGCGGCGCGCGTCGAGCTCGAAGAAGTGGTGCGGCTCCATCCCGAGCATCGGCGAGCGTGGGGCTACCTTGGCCTGGCGTACGAACGCGTCGCGGAACTCGAGAAAGCAATCTCGGCGTTCGATCAAGGCGGGCACTCGGCGATGGCCAAGCGAATCTCGGACCGGCGCGCAGGCAACTCGATCAACGTGGCTCATGCCGCGCGTGCCGCCGAATCGGTCGAGATCCGTGAAGCGGCTTCGCAAGCGTTCAACGAGCTCGACGCCGGTGAGCTCAGCTTCGCGCTTGCCGCGCCAGCGACGCACCAGACGGGGACATGGCGCTCCGTCGAGCTCGGCGAGGCTGCAGACCCCGCACCCGTCGGCCGCACCCTGCCGAACATGACCGCTCCTCCGCCTCCGTCGGCCGAGGCGGCACGTGTGCGATCGATGTCGAGCGTGAACCCGCCCGCGCACGGAGATCTCCCCTCGCTGGGCGATCTCGCTCGCACCTCCGTCTTCGACACCGGCGCGCCGATGCTGCTCGATCCAAGCGGGCTCCTGGCGCTGCGTCTGAGGCGCGGGGAGCGCAGCTTCGCAGTACGCCTCGACGCACTCCGCGCATACAGTGGGGTCATCCAAACGTCGGTCCTCGATCGACGCGCGCGCGGCGCTTCGCTCGGCGAGGCCTTCGGAGGCATCGGCGGCCCGCTCCTGCGGATCACAGGAGACGGTCCGCTCCTCCTCGGCCCGCGCCCTTCCCGTCACATCGTCGCGTTTAGCGTGCACAAAGAAATGTTTTTTCTGCGAGAAGAACTGGTGCTCGCCTTCGATCTGGCCATGACCTTCGAGAACAGCCGCCTGTCGCACGGCGAGCAGGATGCGCTGTCGATCGTCCAAATGCGCGGCCCCGGGGCGCTCGCCATCGAGCTTCTCGAACCGCTTCGCTCCCTCGACGTCAGCGCGTCGAGCGTCGATCCGGAGGTAGGCACGGTCACCGCACGCGTGAGCTCGGTGGTCGGGTGGATCGGTCGTCTCGTTCCGCGTCTCGTCGTGGCGAGCGACGCGCCTGCAGGGCAACGCGGCCTCCTTAGCTTTTCCGGTGACGGCACGCTGTTGCTGTCGGGTCGCTGATGACCACGCGCCGCAGCTCACCGTCGGGTAACGCAAAGCGCGTCGCGCGCGCCGAGCGCCGCCGCACCCTTGCCGAAGACGCCCTCAACATTCCGAACCTGCTCACCATGGGGCGGGTGGTGATGATCCCGGTGTTCATTTATTTCCTGGATCGGCAGACGCCCGTCGACTGCTTCTGGGCTGCCATCATCTTCACGCTGGCGGCGCTCACCGATGCCCTCGACGGCTACCTAGCGCGAAAGCTCAACGTAGTGAGCGTGCTCGGGAAACTGCTGGATCCGCTGGCCGATAAGCTGATCGTGATGGCATCCTTGGTCTGGATGGTGCCGATGGGACGGATCCCCGCGTGGGTCGTGGTGCTCCTTCTCGCGCGCGAGATCAGCGTCACCGGTCTTCGCAGCGTGGCCGCGAGTGAAGGCGTCGTCATCAGCGCGGGCCAAGAGGGAAAGACGAAGACCGCGCTTCAGATGATCGGCACGATCTGCTTGGTGCTCGGCTACCCGTACCATCTGTCGTACCTTGGCCTCGATCTCGGCGTGGTCGATCTCGTTCATGTAGGGCGGATGCTAATCTACTTGTCGCTCGTCTTCTCGGTAGCGAGCGCCGCGCAATACATCGGTCTCTTCAGCGCGGCGGTGGACGCAAAGGACCTCAAGCTCAAAGAATCGCCCTCGGTCACCGACCTCGACGCGTGAGGACTGCCACCTTGAAAAAACTACTCATCCTTCCGCTGCTCGTCGTCGCGTGTGGTGGAAAATTGACCGGCGCTTTTCCAGATGCGTCAATGGATTCGGGCGATACGGCCGACGCTGGCACCGCCGACGCGGTGACCGACGACACCTGCATTCAGCTGCTCAAAGCGCTCGAGACGCTGCGCCAGGAAGCGCGAACTTGCTGCGCCACCTGCGGCTCGCTGCAATGCGACGTCTCTGCGGAAGACATTTGCTGCCCGATCAGCGTGACCGGAAAGCGCCTAGCCACGGCGAAGTTCGTGGAGGCAGTGCATTCCTTCAAGGCCCAGTGCCATCCGGCATGCCCCGCGAGCCCCTGCCCGCTCGTTCCGTCGGGAAACTGCAACCCCACGTCGAGTCTCTGCCAGCCCTAGGAGCTTCGCGGAAATCAACGCCGTTTACGGACGTGCTAAGAAGCGACCATGCTCGTCGACACGATCAAGGCCCAAGCGCTCCAGGCGATGAAGGCCAAGGATGCTCTCGCTACGTCCATTCTCCGTCTCGCGTTGGGTGAGGTTCAAACTGCGGAGGCGCGCACCAACCGAAAGGCCACCGATGACGAGGTCACCGCGGTGGTGCGAAAGCTCATTAAGTCGAACGACGAGACACTCGCGGTCGCGGTCGACGAGGATCAGAAGCGCACGCTTGGGCGCGAAAACGCCGTTCTTGCCGCGCTCCTTCCGGCAACGCTCACTCCGGAGCAGATCGCAGAGTCGCTCGCTCCGGTCGCTGCGGCGATCCGTGAAGCGAAGAGCGAGGGGCAGGCCACCGGTGTCGCGATGAAGCACCTGAAGACTACGGGCGCGGTCGTGTCCGGAACTGCCGTGGGCGCTGCGGTGAAACAGATCCGCGGCTGACGATTCTGCGAAGCGCGAACGTGTCGTCACGCGCGGATCGGCACTTGCTCAGGTGGGGCGGCCAGCGTCCATGGCCTTGGCGTGAGAATGGAAAGATGCAGCTTGCTCACGCCCGAAATCCCTTGGATCGCCTTGAATTTGGCTTGATCCGCCTTCAGCAACGTTGGGTACGGCACGTGCTGAGCATGTGGGGGGGAGCGTGACCAAATGCGTGGCAAACTTATTCCGCGAACGAAGCTGATCGTCGGTTTCGGCCTGGCGCTTCTCGCGGTCGCGTGCACGTCGTCCGTCACGGGAGCGACTCCCAGCCCGCCCACCCACGACCCCGCCGCCGGTCCCCAGATGATGCCTACCGATCCCGGAGACTCCGGCGGTTCGGTGGCTTGCGACCTCAAGGCGAGCGGACTCACGTACGGCCGTCTCGACTGCGCGCAGTGCATGCAGACCGATTGCTGCACCCAGACCGTCGCGTGCTTCTCGAACAACTCCGAGTGCCGCCTGCTCTACGCATGCGTGGACCAATGTCCGAGCCGCGGAGTGCTCCAAGGTAGTGCAGACGCGGGGGGTGGCGGCGGCGGCGGCGGTGGCGGTGGCGGCGGCGGCGGCGGCGGGGGCGGCGGCGGCGGTGGGGGCCGTGATGCTGGCGGAGACGGCGGCGGCATGCGCTTCGATGCAGGTCCGCCGAGCACCGGAGACACCTGCGTCGACGCGTGCAACGCGCGGCACCCGACGGCCATCACGGCGAGCGCCGCGTACATCGCGTGCTTCCGCGGCCAGTGCTTGGACCACTGTAAATAGGTTCGAAAAAGCGCTTCCGCGGTTCGCGCTGACGGTAGCATCGGAGGTGGATGCCGAACCTCGACCTCGCGCGAAAAGACGACCTGTCCAGCTTTCGGAAGATCGCGATCGGAACGTGGCAGACCGCGTACGATCCGTCGGTCTACGGCACGATGGATCTGCGGATGGACGAGGCCTTGCGCTACATCAAGGCCTTCCGCGAGAAGACCGGACGCCGCCTCACCGTCTCTCACCTGATGGCCAAGGCCGCTGCGGCGGTCATGAAGGCGTGCCCGGACGCGAACGCCGTCATGCGCTGGAATCGGATCTACCTGCGCAAACGGATCGGTATCTTTTTTCAGGTCGTGATGACGGACGAAGGGGACGGAAAGGCGGACCTCTCCGGCGCCACGCTCTACGACGTCGAGGAAATGTCGCTCGTAGAAATTTGCGACGAGTTCGAGAGGAAGGTCGACCTCGTTCGTAAACGCAAAGATCCCGCGCTCGAGAAAACCCGTGGGACATTCCTGGCGGTGCCGTTCTTCGCCCTCAACCGACTGCTGAAGCTCATCTCGTTCTTCAGCTTCACGCTCAACCTCGATCTACGCTGGGCGGGGATCCCGAGCGACCCGTTCGGCAGCATGATGATCACGAACGTCGGAACCCTCGGCCTCGACGTGGCCTATGTGCCGCTCGTTCCCTACGCACGCGTGCCGATCCTCCTCGCCGTCGGCGCGGTCAAAGAGAAACCGATCGTCGATTCGGGCGCCATCGTCGTGGCGAACATGATGGCGGTGAGCGCGACCTTCGACCATCGCGTGATCGACGGATTCCACGCCTCGGTCATGTCGAAGGTCCTCAAGGCTTGGCTCGAGCAACCATTCGAACACTTCGACAAGCTAGGGTGACGCAGCTCATCGCAGTTGCCGTGGTGGTCGCGCTCACCGCGCTTTGGTTCGCTGCGCGACGCGCGGTCACCGTGTGCGTTGCTCGCGTAACGGACGGCAAGCTTCATGTGGTGCGCGGCGCTCTTGCACCCCGCATCCTCGCCGACCTCGGGGACGTGATGCGACGGCCGCGCGTTCGGTCGGCGGAGCTCCGGATCGTTCGGGCCGATCGGCTCGCAAAGGTGGAGATGAGCGGCGACCTTACCCCCGCGCAGCAGCAGCAAGTGCGGAATGTCGTCGGCTCCGTCCCCCTGGCGCGGCTCGCCAACACCCGAAAAAAATCGGGGTGAATGAACGGTGGCCGCCCGCCGTCAGACGAAAGGCCGAAAACACGCCAGTCGTCCCCCGACGGAGGTACGCTCATCCGATGCGAAGCATCCTCATCCCCGCTTTCTGCACGCTCACGTTCTTCTCGGTAGGCGCCTCTGCGCAGCACGACATGCCTCCGACACCGCCGCCTCCGATGGACCACGGGTCCCCACCGCCAGCCGCCGCAGCGAGCGCGAGCCCTCCGATGATGCATGGCCAGCCGCAGCCCGCACCGATGGATCACGGCCAGCCTCCACCGCCGATGGACCACGGCCAGCCCCAACCCGCAGCTGCAAGCGCGCTCCCTCCGATGGTGCACGGCACTCCGCCGCCCATGCTCCACGGTAGTCCTCTCACCCCCCAGCCTGCGGGCGGCATGGGTGGCATGGGTGGCATGGGTGGCCCAGCAGCCGCAGGCGGCGGAATGGCTGGAATGGGTCACGGCATGCCCGTCGACGCAGGCCCTCCCCCGCCTGATCCCATCATCGTTGCCGCCGCCGATCCCACGGAGCAAGCGCGGATTCGCAGTGAGTACGTCAAGCGAACCAACAGCCAGATCCGCTCCGTCGTCCTCGTGAACAACAAGACGGTAAGCCCCGACGAGCAGAAGGTCGTCGCGGCTCACTGGCACGACTCGATGTTCCTCCTTCGCATCCGCGAGGTCGCCGCCGCCGACAACAACAAGCCCGCCGTCCAGCGCTGCGACGACGCCCTCGATGCGTCGGATCAGCGATTTTACAACAGGCTCAAGCAGCTGAACGCGCAAGCGCCTGCCGCCGCTGCGGCCCTGACGCCGTAGGGCACGGGTCGTGTCTCGTCTACTGCGCTCGGGTTTAACTCTCCTCGGTTTCCTCGCGCCCGTCGTCGCGTGTAGCGGCTTCAGCCTTCGCGCAGACGGAGACGGCGGCGCCATCGTCTTCGCGACCGACGGCGGCGACGCAGGCCCGGGCGCGCTCACGTCGAACCCCGGTGCAATCTCCTGCGGGCAAGCAACCTGCACAGGCGCCCTCGGCACGCCGCTCGACGGACAAGACAGGCCGCTCTGCTGCGCGTTCGGCTCATCGTCGGGCCCCGGCTCCGCAGTGAAAGACACCTGCGTGAGCTCGATGGGCGCTTGCTCCTCCGGCGTCGCATTTTACTGCGACGAGACGAACGACTGCGTCGCGGGTCTCGGCCTCGTCTGCTGCGAAGGAACGGGTCGCGAGGCATTCAGCTGCCAACCAAACTGCAGCGGCGTTCGGCTTTGCAAGAGCAGCGTCGAGTGTGCGGCCGGGCTGCCGTGCACGGCCTACCGTTGCGACGGCCAGACGATCGGCGTTTGCGGGGTTCTCTCGGACGCAAAGCGAAAAGCGCTCGGCTGCTAGGGCGGGCTCGCTCGTCGCGCACTCCGGTCGCGAAGCCTGGTCGCATAGCCTGTCGCGAGATCCCCCCGCGCCCCCGCAAAACGCCTTTCCACGGTCGAGCATCGAAGGTCGTGGCAGGAGCGATGCACCCTTTCCGTGCTAGAAGGGAGTGAGGATCAAGTGGGCGTTCCCGACGCAAAACGCGAAGAAACAGACAAGACGCCAGCTCTCCCGCCCGAGGCGTCGGCGCTTGCACGACTGAGGTCTCGCGTCATGCGCGCCGCGGTGGGAACGACGCTTCCGCAGTCGGTGCTCATCGCCCGCGGGAGCCATGCCAGACCAGACGGCGTCAAGCGGGTGGCGCTCACCTTTGACGACGGTCCCGACGAGATGACGCCGCAGTACCTCGCGCTGCTGGACCGCCTGGGCATACGATGCACGTTCTTCCTCATCGGAAAGAACGCGGAGCTCCTTCCGTCGATGGTGAACGAGATCGTCGCGGCGGGCCACGAAGTCGCAGGCCACGGATTCTCCCACCGATCGTTCCCGTCGCTCACGGTGCAAGAGCTCGTCGACGAGCTAATCCACACGAGCGATGCGCTTCCGCCGAGCGCCGGGGCCCGGCCTCTGGTGCGTCCGCCGTTCGGCCAAGTGAGCTTCGCCTCTTTGGTGCGAGTCGCGATCGCCGGATATACGACCGTCCTGTGGTCGTTCGATTCCGACGACTGCCGCACCTACGACGCAAAGGACGTCGAAGCGCGTCTCGACCCTTCGAACGTGGGGTCGGGCGAGATCGTCCTGATGCACGAGGGCCAGGCGTGGACCCTCGCGGCGCTCCCGGCGATCGTCGGCCGCCTGCGCGATGCGGGCTACGAGCTGGTCACCGTCGGCGATCTCGTGAGCTTTTGACAGCATGGCCCGTACCCGAGTCTCTCAATTTCTCGACGGTGCCGGCGCGTTCTCGATGCTTCTGCGTCTGCGCAGTGCCGTACGCTCGGAGTGGCTCACGGTCCTCACGTACCATCGCGTCGCAAATCCGCGGGCCACATCGGCTGTCGACGACGAGGTGATTGACGCGCGACCCGACGCCTTCGACCGTCAGCTCGCGTACCTCGGACGCCATTGCAACGTCGTCGAGCTCGATGAAGTCGTCGAATTTCGCAAGGGCAAGGCCCTTCCTCCGAACCCGGTTCTCGTCACGTTCGACGACGGCTACCTCGACAACATCGAGGTCGCCCTCCCCATACTGCAGCGCCACGGAATGAAGGCGGTCTTCTTCATCGCCACGTCGTACGTGAACGATCGCCGTCTGTTCTGGTGGGATCGCGTGAGCTACTTGCTCAAGCAGTCTACCAAAGAGGTGCTTGAGCTCACCTATCCGCGCATCATGAAGCTTCCTCTCGGTAAGGATCGTGAGAGCACTCGGCGCCGAATCCTGTCCGTAATAAAATTGCATTTCGGCCTTGATTTGCCGCGCTTTTTGGACGACTTGGCGAGAGCGTCGGGGGTGAGCCTGAGCGCCGAGTCGGAGCGGCAGATGGTCGACGAGCTCCTGATGACGTGGGACCACGTGCGGGCGTTGAAGCGCGCGGGCATGGCAGTCGAGTCCCACACCCGGACCCATCGTGTACTTCAGACACTAACCGCCAAGGACCTAGCCGACGAGCTCGGCGGCTCGCGCGAAGAGCTCGAGGGCGTGCTCGGCTCGAAGGTCACGGCCGTCGCTTACCCCGTCCGCGGGCTTCACTTCGCCGCCGAGGTACGAGCCGCCATTCGCGCTGCCGGATACGAGCTCGGATTCTCGACGGGCAGAGGGATGAATCACGCGTGGACGTTCGACCCTCTCGACGTCAAGCGCATCAGCCTGGAGCGCGATCTGCCGGACTCTTTCTTTCACGGCATGGTAGCCCTCCCTTATTTTGCGTACGAGCCAGATCCACGGGGACGAATCAGTCGTGTTGGGTGAGCCCGCGCCGCTCGAGATCAGGAGAGTCCACAGCGACGCAGCGTTCGACGCCCTAGTTCCTGCCTGGCGTGAGCTCCTCGGCCGCGTAAAAAATCCCACTGCGTCGATCACCCCGCTCTGGCTCGGGGCGTGGTGGCATACCTTCGGAGCGACGGACAAGAGGGCGCTGCGTGCGCTCTCGTTCTGGGAGGGCGAGCGCCTCGTCGCGTTCGCTCCGCTCCTGTCGCGTCTCGCGCGGCATCGTGGCGTGATCCCGTTTCGCAGGATCGAGCTGCTCGGCACGGGCGAGGACGAGGCGGACGAGATCTGTTCCGACTACGTTGGCGTCGTGGTCGAGAGCGGCGCGGAAGCACGCGTCGCCGATGCCCTCGTCGGCGAGCTGAATGCGCCGGAGTTTGGTCCTTGGGACGATCTCGTCTTTGCGAACATGGAGGCTGACTCAACGTTCGTCACCTGCTTGCAGAGGGCGCTCGAGGCCACGGGAATGCAGGTGGAGACTGCGTCTCCGGGAGCGTGTCCTTACGTCGCCCTTCCCTCCACCTTCGACGCGTACGTAAAGATGCTCGATACGCGATCGCGCTACCTCGTCAACCGCGCGCTGCGCGAGCTCGACAAGTGGGCCGGCAAGGACGGATGGAAACTTCATCGCGCGTCCACACCCGAAGAGCTCGAGGAGGGAAAACGCGTTCTTCACGATCTCCATCAGGAGCGCTGGGCGTCGCAAGGACAGGACGGCGTCTTCGCGCGCGATCGCTTTCGCAAGTTCCACGACGAGGTGATGCCGGAGCTTCTCCGCGGAGTAGACGGTACGCTCGACCTCTTGTGGCTCACCGTGGGGGATCGCCCGGTGGCCGTGGTCTACAACATCGTCTACGCGAACAAGGTCTTCCTGTATCAAAGCGGACGAACCGACGCGGTGCCAAAAAGCCTGCGTATTGGCTCGGCGATGAACATCCTCGCCATCCGAGACGCGATCGAGAAGGGGCGATCGGAGTACGATTTTTTAAACGGCAACGTGCAGTACAAGCGGCAGCTATCAGTGGGACAGGTTCGGCAGCTCGTGACGATTCGAGCGGTCGCTGCCTCCGCCCGAGCGCGCGCGCTCGAGGCCACCCGTAAGGCCGCCGACGGCATCATCGCTCGCGCCCGCACGCTGAAAGCCGCCATGTGCGAAGGCGGCTCCGGCGGCGACACACCCCCCGCAGACGACACGACCGAAGAGCCTGCGGCCTAATCAGGTTTCGACGATCGAGACGCGGTGCTTGCCGGCGGCTGTGAGTGCGATCTCTTGGACCTTCTCTATGCGGACTTCGACGCCCTTCAAGAAGCGTCCGCATTCTCGCCGCGTCTCCTCGAGGACGGCCTCGTTGAACGCTTCGCCCGGCACGACGCGCAACGTCACCGAGCGATCTTTGTGCTGCACGACCTGAAATTGACGAACGGCCGAGGCCAGGGCGGTGAAGAGCACGTTGAACACCAAGCCGGTGACCGCCGAGCCCTCCGCGTCTCGGAGGGTGTCCGCCGTGCGCCCATCGACGCTGGCGAGGCGCGGTAGGGTACGACCACAAGAGCACCGCGTCGCAGGCCCGGCAATCGCGACGTCCCCATTTTTGTAGCGAATGAAGGGCATCCCGAAGTTGTGCAGATCGGTGATGACGACCTCGCCGCGCTCTCCCACGTTTGCCGGACGCGACGTGCCATCGGCTTCAGTGACCAAGACTTCGACGATCAAGTTCTCCATCGTGAGATGCAGACCGTCGTGGGCTTCGCACTCGCTCCCGATGAGCATCACTTCGCGGCAGCCGTACGTCTCGAACACCGAAGGGCCGAACGCAGCCTCGAGGGCCGTTCGATCGTTGGGGAAGAGTCGCTCCGCGCCGCAGATGACGCTGATGCGATCCCAGGTACGCAGACCGTTCTTGTTGATGAAGCGCGCGAGCTCCGCGCCAGCCTGGGTGTAGCAAACGAGCACCGAGGGGCGCTCCGTCGTGAGCGTGCGGACGGCCTGTCCGAGAACCTCGTCGCTCATCACGCCGCACGAAATGTACGTCTCGCGTTTGATCCAGCGATCGACGGCGATCTTCGCGCGCGTCTGGAAAGAGGGCCGGCGCTCGACCGGGGCACCCCAAAAATGGACCGCCTTGTCCCCGAGCTGGTAGCCGGCCCAGCCGTACCCGCGCAGCTTGGCGGCGTTCCGCCAGTACTCGCTGTCGAGGTCGTATCCGAAGAGCAGCGGCTGGCCGGTGGTGCCGCCCGTATTTTTTCGGATCGCGGTGAAGGGGGCCGCCGTCGACTCCCGATCTTTCGACCGTGCACGCGCTTCGTCGCGCGACAGGATCGGCATCTTGCGAAGATCTTCGGGGGTGCGAATGGCGGCGTCGGTGAGCCCCACCGACCGGAGTTTTTCGCGGTAGAGGGGCACGTTCGCGTAGGCGTGCCGCATCAGGCGCCGGAGCGCACCGGTCTGCATGGCGTGCAGCTCGTCGAGCGATCGCCATTGCGTCTTGTCCAGAAAGTCGCGGCGGTTGATGGTCGGCCGCCTTTTCACGCCCCTTTCCCAAGCCGGAAAGAGGAGAGACTGGAAGACTTTTCCGTAGAGGTTCATCGCGGTCTACGGCCTTGATAGGCTTTTTCGTCGACGAGATCGCGAAAAGCCTCGACTGCTTCCGGTAGGCCGATGGCGACCAGACCGGGGACCACGTCGTCGCGCATCCCCTCGAAGAATGCGTGGGCGTAGCCGGCCTCGGAGAGCGTGCCGAAATTCGGCGCAGGGGGGGCCTGCATCTCGGCGCGCGCCCAGTCGGGGCCTTTGTCTGCGCAAGAGAGGCGGCAGTAGTGCCTGAAGAGGCCAGGCAGTGAGGCTGCAAGGGCGCTCCGCTCGCGCGCGAACTCGGGGCCGTCGTCGCGCATGAGCAGCGCTGCGGCCTCCCAGCCGAACGCGGCGTGGAACGTCTCGTCGATCACGATGGCCCGGACTGCTGCGCGGGCGAGGGGCACGGTCGCGGCGCGGTGGCACCCCCGAAACATGCGCCCGCTCAGCGTTTCTCCGATGCAGAACGCGGCGACGATGGTGTCTCGAACGTGCGCACGTAGCGAGCTCGCGCCCGACGCTAAGTGAAGGTGATCCGGCTCGATCTTTACGGGCTCGCTCGCGCCCAACGCTCCCGCCATTCGCGCGCAGATGTCGGTGTGGCGAACCTCGTCGGCGATCATCCGCGCAAAGGCACCCGACCAGTCGAGCGGTGCGCCGAGCAGGTGAACCTGGGACGCGAGCTGCGTGAAGAGCGCGAGTGAATGGTATTCCTGGATGACCCGCCCGTTCCAAGCAACACTCGCTTGCGCGAGGTCCTCGGCGTCGAAGAGCGAGGGATCGAAGTCGCTCCAGGCGATCGTTCCTCGCCGCGGCCGCGCGATAATCGCATGCGCTCGCGAGAGCTCGAGATCGTCATCGCCCGTCGTACGACGAAGGGCGAACGACATCACGGCGTGGTGCTGCCCGGCGGGCGTCGCGGGGGTGCGTTCAGGAACGGGGGACGCTTGCCGCCGTCGGGGAAGGTCATCCGACTCGCGGGCGCTGCCGCGTCTTCGGCGGCCGCAGGAATTTGAGGAGGCGCATTGAGAACGACGCGCGGTGGCAGTGCAGGCGGCGTTTCCGCCGAGGCCGTGGGCGCGCTCGACTGCGTCTCCGGAGCGTTGACGATGGGCTCGCTCTTCGCGCAGGCGCTCACGCCGATGGACAGGATCGCGGCGCCCTGGGTGAGCGCGCGCAGCCTACGAAGCCGGGTAGATGTCATTTGCGAGCGTGTTTTAGCATGCCGGCTTTTCTATGCTTGGGTTTTCGCGTCTACGGCCGCGCTCGTCAGCGATCGGAGTCCACGGCCCGTACGGTCTCTTCGATCGAGCGCGAGGCTTGGAAGCCTAGAATCTCGCGGGCGCGGCGATCATCGACCATGCACACGTAGCGGATGTGATCGAGCTCCGGGGGCGGGAATGTGCTCAAATGAAGCGACCAAAGGCGCTTTAGGATGAGCTTCCCGAGTGTGTACGGAAAAGGGACGCTCTGGCGATCGAGGAGCTTTAGGATCCTCGAGAGCGGAATGGGATCCGGCCCGGCCACGTTAAAGATCCCGCGAACGCCCGGCGTCATCGCGAGGCAAAGCGCGCGCACCACGTCGGCCTCGTGGATCACCTGGACCATCGGATCGTAGCCCATGAGCGTGGGGATCGTGCTCAGGCGGAGAAAGTTGGAAGGAGCATTTCGCACCGTGCCGAGGATGTGCACGGGGCGAAGAACGACCGTCTCCGTCTCGGGATGACGCCAAAAAAAACTCTGGGCTAGCATGTCTACTTCGATGAGATCGCGTATCTCACCGAATGCCGCGCCGCCGAGGAGAGGCGCGTCCTCCGGTAAGAACTGCGGGTTATCCGGCTGTGGTCCGTAAACGTTCGAGCTCGAAAGCACGACGAGCTTCGGCACCTTGAACTGTGCGACGTACTCGAGGAGCTTCGCGAAACCGGCGACGTTCCAGGAGTGGTGCTCCGCCGCGGAGGCACGCGGATCGTGCATCACGCCGAGATGAACGACGGCCTCGATGTCGCCCGAGCGGAAGACGTCCTTCAACTTCGTCCGGCGGATGTCGACCTGCTGGTGGCGGATGTCTTTCGGTTTGTCGGTGAAGGGGCGACGATCAACGCCGATCACGGCGCGCTCACGATGCAGAGTGCGCGCAAGCCTTCGTCCGAGCCTCCCGCAGATCCCCGTGATCACGACCGGCCCAGAACCGGCGACGGCCACGAGCTCCGTGTCCGAAGTCCCGCCCCCGCCCGGCATCACCAGAACACGTGCTTTCGCGCCTTCACGCCACGGTTGAGCATGGATTGAATGGTGGCCTTCACGAGCCACACTTTCTCCTCGATGATCGCGTCGTCGTCATCGGAGTCGCCCTCGAAGGTCATCGGCTCGCCGAAGTACACCCGGTATTTCGTGGGCAAAGGGAGCTGGCCACCGGGCAGGAGCAGCTGCGGCAGCACGGGAAAAGACGGCATGCGAAGGAGCTTCGCGAGAGACTCGATGTTGCCGACCGAGATGTACTGCTCTTCGCCGCCAATGACCGCGACGGGGATGACTGGGGTGTTCGTCGCGATCGCCAAGCGCATGAAGCCGAGACCGAAATCGGTGAGCTGGTATCGCTTGTCGAAGGTCTTCGAGATGCCCCGCGCACCCTCGGGGAACACGAGCAGCGCCTCGTCGGCCTCGAGCAGACGCTTCGCGTTGGCGGGCACACCGACCACTTGCCCGACGCGCGAAAAGAGCATCGACACGAACGGCAGCGTCTGCGCCCACTTCTCGACCATTGCGCGAATGAACCGAGGCGGTTCGGCGTCCATGAACATGGCCGCTCCGATGATGGCGCCGTCGATCGGGACCTGGCCGGAGTGGTTGGCGACGAGCAGGACGCGCCCAACGGGGACGTTGGCGGCGCCGAATACCTCGGTGCGAAAGTAGCGGCGATGCAAGAAGGCGGCGGAAGCGAGTGCATACTTCACCCAATTTGGATCGAGACCAAACGGGTCGACGCCCGCCGGCCCGAGTGACGTCGGAACGCGCGCGAGCCTCGTGTTGAACTCTTCCGTCATGAGCGAGGACATCCAGCCGTCGACCGCGCCTTCGGCCACTCCGAGAATTTTCCTAGCGAACGGAGCGGACCGCCTCGCCAACGCCCCGATTCGGCCGAGCGCGCGGGTCGGTTCGATGGATGCCACGGACATGAGGTAAGCCGCGGGGGTTGCACCGGTCAAGAAAGGTTTCACGACACACAGCCTCACGAAGGTCGTCTAGGATTCTCGGATGGGCTTCATTTTCCCGCCCGCGGTCGCTCCTGGCGATCTCATCGCCGTCGTTGCGCCCTCGAGCCCATTCGCGGTGGGAGAGTTTTGGCGGGGCCTCGGGTGGCTTCGCGATCGCTACGAGCTCTTCGCGAGCCCCGCGCTGCTCGGGCGAAGCGGGTACCTTGCCGGCGACGATGATCACCGGGCACGTGAGCTCGAACGCGCGATGATCGAGCCACGCGTGAAGGCTATCGTCGCTGCACGCGGCGGGTATGGTGCGATGCGTGTCCTGTCTCGCCTGCCGTGGGAGGCCTTCCAGAAAAATCCGCGATGGATCGTGGGCTTCAGCGACATCACCGCGCTTCACTGCATGACGACCGCACGCGGAATCGCCGCCGTGCATGCTTCGCACGTGACCGGTGTCACTCATTTGTCGCCTCGAACGAAGCTCGCCTGGATGCGCGCGATCGAACGCCCCCACGAGGGCTTCACCTGGAACGACCTGCGGGTGCACCGGACCGGTCGCGCCGAAGGGCCGCTTTTCGGCGGTAACTTGGCGCTGATCGAGGCCATGGCCGCCGCCGGCAAGCTCGTCGTTCCGGAGGGCGCGATCCTTCTGCTCGAGGACGTGACGGAGCGGCCGTACCGCATCGACCGCATGCTCACCTCGCTGATGCTCGGCGGCCACCTCGAGCGCGCATCGGCGATCGTCCTCGGCGAATTTACGCGCTGCGATCCGGGCCCCGACGGCGTGAGCGTCGAGCACGTTCTCGAGGAGCGTCTCGCAGGCCTCGGCGTACCGGTCGTTTCGGGCGCGCCGTTCGGTCACGGCACGGAGAATCAGCCCTTCGTTCTTGGCTCGAGGGCGGAGCTCTCGGGCGGAAGCCTCAGGGTCGGCGCGAAGATCGAATCATGAACGCGGAAGCGGAGGGGGCATGGTCTTTCCGCGGACCACCGGCTTTTCCTCTTCCTTGTCTTCGTGGACTTCTTCGGCCAGATCGTCGGCGATGAGGATCTCGTCATCATCGACCGCGATGTCGACCTCGGGCGTGGCGTCCGGCTTGTACGGGCGAGCCATCGTCGGCTCGTTGAAGTCCTCGTAGCCGACGCGCTCGTCGGTCGAGACCAAGCTCACCTCGTGCGACCCGGACGACGATCCGGGCGTGGTGAGAAGATCTTCGAGCAGCTCAACGCTCTCGGGAGCGAGCGGTATCCGCGCCGAAGGCTCGGTCGCCGTCTTTGGCGGCGAGGACGCGGCGGCGACCTGTGTGGGCGGCACCGACGACGAATGGGGCAGAGACGACATCGGAACGTTCTTCGTGTCATCGTCGTCCGAGACGTTTTTGCCCCTCGCAGGGCTTTTCGGAGCGGGCAGATCGGAGCGTCGGGCCGAGCGCAGCTGCGCCACCATTTCCATGCTGAAGACATCGGTGGCGTCTTCCACGTGGTCGGCCGCGTCCCTGGTGCGGCCCGCCGGGTAGGGCCTCGTCTCGGGGCCAACCGTTGCCGCCTCCGCCGTCTTCGCGAAGTTCGGATCGCGCAGCGATGGATCCGTGCGCAGCGACTCGGCGAGCGGAGAGTCTCCCGGCACCGTCTCGGGCAGCGCTGTGGGCGGCGGTACCGTCGGCGTCTTGCTGTCTGGCGTCGCTGTCGTGTTCGGAGCCTGCGATGGCCGCATCGAATCTTGCGACGGCTTCGGCGGGGCGTAGGCATCGGGATCCGCGTCCGGATCCGCCTTCTTGAGCATGTTCGATTTTGCGCGTTCGAGGCCCTGCGTCGCTTCGGCGTCGCCAGCCTTCATGCGGAGCACGCGGCGCCAAGCGTCGGCGGTCTCTCGCGGATCTTGTAGCTGCTCTTCCCACATGCGGGCGACTTTGCGCGCGAGCTCGGCGCGGGTGTTCATGTCCTTCCCGCGAAGGATCTGATCCTCGTAGAGCTGGACCATGCCGCGGTAATCTCCGAGCTCACGAAGGAGCGCGGAGAGCTCTTCGAGCACGGATTGATCGGTCGGCGAGAGATCGTGGAGTTTCTTCAGGTCCGCCGCGGCCCCGGATTTGTCGCCGATATGCTCGCGCCGGATCTTCGCGCGACGCGCGAGCAACTGGCGAACGAGGGGACCGTCGAAGACTTCCGTGAGCGCACGGGTGATGGCTTCTTCGCTGCGCCGCGGCGCTCCGAGCTCTACGCTGAGGGCTTCCACGACGTCCAGAGCCTGCTGATCGACGTGCGCGATGAGCGTGTCACCGAGCCACGTGAACGCCTGCTCTATGTCGTGAAGATCGCGCTGGGCGATCGTGGCCGCACGCCGAAGGAGGGTGCTGCGCGTGCGTCCGCCATCCCGTGCTCCACCGCCGCCCGTCGAGAGTGACTGGCAAAGCGCACGGCGCAATTTTTCTCCGCCGGTGTGCTTGTCACCGGCCGCCGCCGCGAGCTCGAGGAGACCCAGCGTGTCTTCGGTAGGGGCGCCCGTGAGCGCGAGCTCGAAGAATGCGCGAGCGCGATCAATCTGCCCCTTCGACGCCGCGACCTGTGCTGCCCGAGCGAGGGCCCGCAGGCGGTCGGCTGGCGCTCGGCAGCGTGACACTTGACGTTCGTAGAGATCGACGATGTCGTGGCTCTTCTCTGTAAGCTCCGCGAGCTTCTCGAGGAGCGACTCGGCCTCGCCCGGCGGCACGTTGGCGAGCCCAGACTCACCGTGCTGAATCGATTCGCCGCGAGGCATTCCCGCCTTCACGCAAACCACTGCTTGACGCACGAGCTCCGTCGCTCGATCGAGCCCCTGAAGCTCACGTGCGAGTAGATCGTGAGCGGTGGCGAGCGCGTCGTGATCCGAGGTCTTCACCGCGAGACCCTCGAGACGCGCCGCGAGATCGCGATCGCCGCCCTTGGCGCGCACGATTTCGATCGCCACGCGGGCCGCATCTTGATCGCGACCCACCGCGGCGAATCGCTCGAAAGCACCGCGAAGGGCAGCCGTGCGCTCCGTCCCGTGCTTCGCTTCGAACCACCACTCGACGAGCTTCGCCGCGACGATCCCCTTCCACCCGAGGCGATCTCCGAGCTCGACGTAGGTGGTGCGGATCGACTGGTCCCCGTGATCGGCAAGCTCGGTGAGAGCGGCAAGCGCTTCGTCGCCGCGATCGAGCTTGTCGGCGAGAATGCCAGCCAGCTTCTTGGTCATCACGCTCGCGTCGACTTCGTCACCTTCGACCTCGATTTGAAGGGCGAGCAGCTCGGCGACGCGATCCCATTGCTCCGTCTTCTCGCAGAGCTGACAGAGGCGCGCGAGGGCGTCGAAGTCCTCGAGATCCGCTTTGCGCACGATGTCGAGCGCGCGAATCGCGGAGCGGGGATCATTGAGGAGCTCATAGAGCCGGGCCAGCCGCGCCGCGATCTGTCCGCGTTCTTGGGGATCGGCGATCAGCTTCAGCTCGCGCTCGAGCGCATCGGCCGCGGCGCCCGGATTTTCCCGCGCTTCCTGCAAGTCGGCGATGGCTTGAAGAGCAGGGCGGCAGGTGGCGTCGAGATCGCTGAGGATGGATTCGTAGCGCACGATGGCGGTGTCGACGTCGCCGACGCCGTCGGCCAGGAGCTCCGCCTCACGCAGAGCAATGCGCGCTTTGTCTGCCTTGTCGATCGCCACGCCGCCGAGCCGGCGCAGGAGCGTCGCGGCCTCGGTGTGATCTTCGCGCTCGACAGCGAGATCGATCAGCTTCTCGAGCGCTTCACGATCGTCGCCGTCCTCGAGGACTTTGAGCCACTGCTCTCGGGCCAGATCTTTGTTGTTCAGGCGCGTGGCGTAGAGGGTTGCCGCTTGCCGGCGCAGGCCGACGCGCTTCGATCGATCGGCGACGCGATCGCCGCGCTTTGAGAGGAACTCGACCAGCTTTTCCCACTTCTCACCGGTGGTGTAGCGGTCGGTGAGCGACTGGGCATAGTCGTCCGCGGTCGGGTCGAGGTTGGTCGCTTGCTCGAGTCGCTCGAGCGCAGCCGTCTCGTCGCCTGCGCGGGTCAAGTACTCTCCGGCGCGCGCGAAGTGACCCGCTTGCTGTTTTGCGTCGCCGGCGATTTGCCCGCGGTGCTCTGCTGCGCTCGCCGCGCGCTCCCATTTTTCTGCGCCGACGAAGCAGCGCTCTGCGTCCTCCCACATGCGTGCGCTGCGCTGAGCCTCTGCGGATTCAGCGTAGGCTTCGCCGGCGCCGCCGACGTCTCCGGTCTGCTCACGCAGCTCACCGAGCCGTTGAAGGAGGGAGCCGCGGGCCGCGGAGTCTTCGATCGACGCCGCGTTCTCCGCGATCACCTGCGCGGCCATGTCGATCCGGCCGGCCTTCTCGAAGAGCTTCGATGCGGTACCGATGGCGCGCTCGTCTTCCGGGGCGAGGTGGGCGATGCGGGCCCACGCTTCGGCAGCCGCGCCGAAGTCCCTGCGCTTCCCCTCGTTAAGGGTGGCGAGCTTCTTCTCGAGGGAGATCTTGATGTCGATGTCGCTGGCAACAGTGGCCTCTTGTTCGTAGAGGTTCGCCAGATCGTCCCACCGTTGCGTTTTCTCGAGGAGGCGCGAGAGCGACTGACGTGCGCTGTCGTCCGCGCGATCGATGGCCAGGAGCTGCTTCCAGGCATTGATCGCGCCGTCGACGTCGCGAAGATTTCCCTCGCACAAGCCCGCCACTTCGCGCAGGCGCTCTTTGCGGCCTTCCATCCCATCGCTGAGAGAGCCCATCACACGCACGCTCGCGAGGAGCACGTCGCGCAGCTGGCCGTAGTCACGCTTCGTCCGAAGGTAGTCCTCCACCCACGCCAGCGCTTCGGGATGCGCGGGGTCGGTGTCGAGCACTTCCTTGTACTTTACAAGTGCTTCGGGTTTCTTCCCCTTACCGGCGAGCATCTGCGCGGCGTCGAGGATTCCCTGCATTTTATCAGGTGCAAGCGCGCTGGTCCGCTTCGGCGCGGGCTCGCTCGGCGTATACGAAGGTGCCTGCGGCGAAGCCTCACCGCGGTCCGTTGCCGGGCGGGCTTTGGCGGCGCTCTGCTCGACGGCCCCCGGAACAGCGGTCTGCGTGTAGAGGAGCTCGAGCTTCGCCGCGGCGTCCGGATCGCCTGCCGCGCGGAGCGGCTCGAGCATCTGGATGGCGTTCGAGATCTGCCCCGCGGCCTCGTAGCTGATGGCGAGCACCTGTCGAGCTTCGGCGGCCATCGCCCCAGCGGGGTTCGACTCGACGTAGCCGAGGTAGCGACCGGAGAGCTCCTCTTCCTTCTGAAGGCTGCGCGCGTAGTACGTGTAGAGCTGAAGAGCGCGCTCGTGGCCCGGTTCGATGTCGAGGGCCGCGCCGGAATAGGCGAGACCATGCTCTCCATCGTAGGACTCGGCGAGCGCGACCAGCATTTCTGCGGCAACGGTGCGTTCGCTCTTGGGGACCTGCTCGCCGCCCTGCATTCGATCGAGAATGGAGGCAGCGAACTCTTGCTGGAGACCGGCGTCCTGGTCGTCGAGTTGACGGGCGCGCGCGAGTACTTTCGTGACGCCTTGCAGATCGCCCGCCTGCCTGCGCGAGTTCGCTTCGTCGCGTAGAAGCGCGAGCCGCCGTGCGGGGTCTTGCTCGATGGCGTACTCCGCCTCGTACAGCGGGTAGGCCTCTTCCCAGTTCGCCTGAGACTTCAGGATCTCGCGCGCGCTGTAGATCGCGTAGGCGCTCTGCGCATCGAGATCGATCGACTTCCGGAAGCTCTCGACGGCCTTCTTCGGCTGCGCGAGCGGCGCTTCGCTCCACAAGCGTCCGAGCTCCTCGTACATCGCGGCGACTTCGCTGCGTAGCTCCGGCTGCTGCGCGATGAGCGGCGTAAGCGCTTTCGCGCGGCGATCGAGGAGCGCGACCAGAGCCTTTACGTCCCCCTTCTCGCGATAGAGCTGGGCCAAACGCTCGGCCGCCACTTGCTGCGTGGGGTCTCTGTCGATCGCCGTCATCAGGACACGCGCTGCACGATGCGCGTCTCCCAGCGTCGTCAACCAGACGTTCGCGGCCTCACTGAGCCAGTGACTCGCGTATGCGGGGTCGGTCGTTTGCCCGCCGACTTTCTCGAGGAGAAAAGCATACGCCTTCGGATCCTGAGCGCCCGCTTGGTGGGCGTAAGCAAGTGCTTCTTCGTCGTGCGGGTTGGCGACGAGGCGCTGCACAAGCGCTTCCATTTCGCTAGGCTCCATATTGGCGCGGGCAGGCTACCACTTTCTCGTTTTTCCGCTCAATTAGGGAGCACCTAAAGCGGACTACTCCAAAATACCGTATTTCCCCGCAGAAGATGCAGCCGGGGGGGGCCCTGAACCAGGCGATCGGTGGGGCGGACGCCCGGTCGGACCTTTGCCCGGCGTCTTTCCGGGGGGGCGGTCGCCCGTTTTCGGGAGATTCGAGACGTCGATGGTCGGGAGGAGATCGAAGGAGCTCGCGGCCGGCGGCGCAACCTGCGCACTGGCGACGGCGCTCGGAGTTTGATTCACAACGGCGCTCGGCACAGGAGCGCTCGTCGCTGGATCGTCTCCGCGCCCGATTCGAACGCCGACCCCTACCGCCGCCGCGGTAACCGCGAGGAGAACGAGGGCGATCAGCGCGTAGCGCACAGGGCGAGAGCGTCGTCGCGCACGCCGATCCTTCGCGGTCCCTGCGCTCGTGAGATCGATGCTGGTGTCATCCTCCATCATGCGGAGGGACGGAGCCGCCGCCGGGGGCAGTGACCCGGGCAAGGATGGTCGAACGCCGCTGCTCACGGCACGCGAAAGCTCTAGCGCGCGGCCGAGCTCTTGCGACATGGCCTCTGCGTTCGCCGGCCTCTGCGCCGGGAGCTTCGCCATCGCGCGCATCATGACCTTCTCGATTTCCGGCGGGACGATCACTCCGGGGCAGACCTCGGCGATCGGCTTCGGCGCGGTCTTGATGTGCCGCGCCATGACGATGATGGCATCGTCGTCGGTGAATGGCGGACGCCCGGCCAGCATGTGATAAAGAAGGACGCCGAGAGAGTAGAGGTCGCTGCGCGCATCGAGCGGCTTCGCCTGCGCCTGCTCCGGAGACATGTAGCGCGGCGTTCCGAAGACCGTGCCGGCCTGGGTCTCGATGGCGTTGATGGCGTCCATCCCCTCGCCGAGCATCTTCGCGATCCCGAAATCGAGGACCTTTACGATCTCCTCGTTCTGGCCGCCGTGAAGGACACGCGCGTAGAAGAGGTTGTCGGGTTTGAGGTCGCGGTGCACGATTCCTTTGGCGTGTGCCTCGCTGAGAGAGCGCAGCGCTTGGCGCGCAGTGTCGACCGCCATCTCCACGGGGATGCGCTTGAGACGCTGGATGCGCGCCCCGAGGGCCTCGCCCTCCAGGAGCTCCATCGCCAAGAAAAATTCGCCGCTCTCGCTCTGCCCGAAGTCGAAGACCGTCACCGTGTGGGGCGACGCGAGCAGACTGTGAGCGCGCGCCTCGCGGAGAAACCGCGCTTTGCTTGCTTCATCGAGCGCCTTGTCGCTGCGCAAGATCTTGATGGCGACCTCGCGACCGATCGCGTCTTGGCGCGCGCGGTACACGGTTCCCATCGAGCCTGCGCCGAGCTTCGCGACGAGCGTGAATCGTCCATCGAGGACCTTGCCGACCATGGGATCGGCGTTCTTCTCCGCCCAGTCGCGCATCCGAACGATGGGCGTCTTGTCGTTCGGGCAATGCGACGGCACGACGTCCGTCTCAGGAAATCGCCGCTCGCATCTGGGGCATATGTAACCCGTCATGGTGCGCAGCGATGGCGCCGTCTGGTCGGGCATTCGGGCAGACGGCACTGACACGGATCCTCGGCGATAATGCTCGCACACTTGTCGGAGACGAGCCAGCACGCTCGCTCCGCACGCTTCCTACGGCGGCAGTCGGAGCGGCAGAACGTTGCGAGGATCGCAGACCACGCTGACGTCGCTCTCGAGGAGCTGGGCTGCGTTTTTTTTCATGACGTCCACGCCTTCGCGCACCCGGCGTGCTTCGAGATGGAGGTGCACGAGCTCCGGTGAGCCCGTGTCCCCCACGGTGCCAAGCACCTCGCCGTCCCTCAGATGCGCGCCGCGTGTGAGGCCAGGCGCGAAGCCCTCCAGATGTCCATAGAGGAGGAGGTAGTCCCGGAGCTGCCCTCCTTCGCGAAGGGTGTGGCGCGTGAGCACGGTGAGCCCGAAGAGTGGTCCCGCGTAGACGACGTCCGCGTCTCCTTGCTGATGCTCGAGGGCCACGACCGTGATGGCAGTGCCTTTCTTCTGCGGCAAATCGAGCCCGCCGTGACCAACCGCGTGGATCTTTCGGCCCCGCCTCTGCGCCGGATCTGGCAGATCGAGATCGTAACCACTGAGCACCGAGTGGCCTCCCGCGAGGCCGGGCGGAATCGGATAACGGTACGCGTCGTAGTCCTTCGGACGATCGGGCCTGCGCGGGATCTGATCGTAGATCGACCAGCGACCCGAGCGCTCGCGATGCGCGTTCGGGCTCACGGTCACGTCGCTGCCTTCGTCTTCGCCGTCCGTGTCCGGCAGATGCACGCAGACCTCGCCGTCGGGGAGCATGCCTTCCGCGCATCGCGCCTCCGAAATCGCCGGGAGGCCCGAGGGTGCGGCATCTGCCAAGCCGACGTGAAGCGGCCTCGACGGCGACGCACCCGCGCCCAGCGTCGCCACCACCGACGCAAAAAGCGAACCTGCCGCGAGTCTCTGCACGTGCCCCAAGGTATTCCCGGGGCACGCACGTGTGTTAGTGATGCTTTGTGGAAGCTACGAAAACAGAGCCCGGGCGTCTTCTCTCCAAGCTTTTCGACGCGGAACGATCCGTTCGAAAATTTCACGCAGAGATCGCCGCCGTCGATCAGCCGAAGCTCATCGAAGCGGCGAGCGCGGCAGTCGACGAGGCGATGGCCCTAGTCGATCACGATGAGATGGCCCTTCGTCTCGTGCGTTTGTCGGACGTGCTCGCCGATCTGCATGGCCCGAAGGTGGTCGACCTTCTCATTCGCATTCTCGGCTGCGAAGAGCCCGAGGCGCGGCACTCCGCCGGTGAAGCGCTTGAGGGCCTGGCCTTCGATCGTTTCAAAGAAGTCGCGCTCGGAATCGAACGCGCGATCGAAACACTTCCTTCCGGGAGCCCATCGTTGTCCGAGCTTCCCTACCTCCTCGCGGAAGTCCCGGAACCAGGCGTGCTTCGCTTGCTCGGTCTGTTCTTGAAGCACAAAGATCCCGAGGCAGTGGCCGCCGCGGTCGAGTCACTCGTCGAGTACGGCGAGCCCGCAGGCGCGGGTCTTCTCACTGCGCTCCTCAGCGACAAGCGCGAAGTGCAGCTCGAAGACGACCTCGGTGACGAGGGGAAAATCAGCATCGGCGAGCTCGCCACGGAAGCGCGCGATTTCCTCGTCGAGCTCGAGCGCGGGGGAAAGAAGACGGTCGAGCGCTCGTGAGCTGGTGAGCTGTCAGGCCTCTGGCCTCAGGGCTTGCACGTCCCGTTGTCGCGGTCGCAGTTCGGGGCCGTTCTCGGGCAATCGCGATCGTTGATGCACTGCGCGCAGAACCCCTTGTCCGGGTCGCACACGGGAGAACCCGCAGGACAGTCGGTGTTCACGGCGCACTGGACGCACTTGCTGTCTTTGCCGCACACCTTCGTAGACGTGCCCGCGCAGTCCGCGTTTCCGAGGCACTGCACGCAGCTCGAGGTCATCGTGTTGCACTTCGGTGCGGAAGCGGCGCACTGGGCGTCCGTCGTGCATCCCGTGCGGCACTGGAATTCGCGCGGATCGCAGAACGGGGCGGATGCGCCGCAGTCCGCGTTCGAGAGGCATGCCACGCATTTGTGATCGCCGATGAAGCACCGCGGCTGCCCTCCCCCGCAGTCCGCGTTCGAGGCGCATTCGACGCACTGCTGCGACGTCGGATCACAGATCTTCGCCGACGACGGGCAGTCCGCAGCGACGTTGCAACCAACGCAGACGCCCGTAGTGGAGTTGCAGATCGCCGCCCCGCGCGGACACGTTGCGTTGCTCGCGCATGACGTGTGGCACGTATGATCTTGGGGGAAGCATGACTGGCCGGCTGCGCAGTCTCCGTTCGTTTGGCATGCGGCGCACTGGCCCTGGACGCAGAATTTGGTCGATGCGGGGCAGGTGGCGCCGCTCGTGCACTCGACGCACCCGAGTGCCGGGTCGCACTGCTTCGCCGCGCCGCACGTATTCGTCCCGTTTGGTCCGCAAAGCGCGCTTCCGCCGCCCGGCCCTCCGTTCGGCCCCCCGCCGATCGTCGCGCCGGTACTTCCGCCGCAGGCGATCACGGTGGCGATGCCGACCGCTGCAAACCCGACCCAACTCCACGCCGTACTCGATGAACGCATGAAACCTCCTTGCCAAGAAAAGAAAAAAAACGCGGCCGAAGCCTAAGAAGTTAGTGAGCGATCCCGCCGCAAGTCCCGAAGCTGTTGGCGAGCCCCCAGTCACCGATGTTGTTGTTCGAGCACGTGCCGGCGTCTGCGCCGCAGCCCGTCGGCGTAGCGGCAGGATCGCAGAGCTGCGCCTCCTTGCCTCCTGCGGGATTGCACGCTGCGTGGCAGGCGGATGACAGAACGTTGTTCATGTCGACGACGCAACAGACTGTGCCCATCGGGCAATTAGCCGCGCCGCTACAGGTCAGCTCCGTCGGCTTGTTCGCGCCACCCCCGCCGCCCGCTGCTGGACAGCTGGCGCCCGTCGCGCACAGATACGAGAAATCGGGCGGAGGATTTTGAACGGGATAAGCGCAGCACCTATCCGATGGGATCGCGCAGGTCGCCGTCCCGCAAGGGAGCGAGGTCAGGTTGCCACCCGGTCCGGCATCGGCGGGTGTGCCCCCGTCTTGGGTCGCGGATCCGTCCGCGGAGGAGTCCCCGGAGCCGACCGCGCCGTCGTTTGTGGCGGCTCCCTCTGCTGCGCCGTCGCCCGCTGCGCCGTCGCCCGCGCCGCCATCGGCGACACCCAAGTCCACCGCGCTTGACCCTCCACACGCCATCCAGAGGGAGGCAGGGCCGATCGAGATCACGGTCAACCACACAAGCTTATTGAGACGTACATTCATGGTGACTCCTAAGGGGGCGCAGACTCGTTGCTGGTGATCGTTAGTGGCGCAGGCCCCCGTCGAAGATACAAAAAAGAAATGCGCTGCAACCTTGGTGAGGCGCGGGCCCACTAACCTAAGGTGGGAAACGTGATTGCTCTGCGACCGCTCGAGGACCCTGCCCTCGCCGCGCGCTGCGTCGCGGGTGAGCGAAGCGCACAGCGCGAGCTCTTCGATCGCCACCGCCGCCACATACACGCCACGCTCTATCGCATCCTGGGCTCGAACGGCGACATGCAGGATCTCGTGCAGGAGGCGTTCTTGGAGATTTTTCGATCGCTCCACGGGTTTCGCGGCGACGCATCGCTCTCGACGTGGCTCGATCGGATCGCGACGCGCGTCGCGTATGCCTACATCCGGCGACGCCCGCCCCAGGCTGCGCGTCTGGAGCTCGTGCCCGAGACCGCGTCCGGGGATCCTTCGGCCGAGGACCGAGCGATGGCGCGGGACGCAGCGCGGCGGCTCTACGCAGTCTTGGATCGGATCGAAGCGAGGCAGCGAATCGCCTTCACCCTTCACGTCATCGACGGACGTCTACTTCAAGAGGTCGCGCAGGTCATGGAATCTTCGCTTGTCCTTACGAAGACGCGCGTTTGGCGGGCGACGCGCGAAGTCGAAAAGCGCGCGCGGAGAGATCCGATGCTCGCGGGATTTCTCCACACCGAGACCGACGTGAAGAAGAAGAAGGGATAGCCGAAGATGTCTCTCCGAAAAAAACCCGAGATCGAGCCCCTCGACGCGGCCACGTGGGCGCGAATCGAGGGCGACCTGTTCGACGAGCTCGAGCAGCGGAAGACGGAGGGCGGTGCGCTAAATGAACCGCGGTCATCGCGGTGGCGTCGGGCGGTCGCGTTCGCGGTGGCCGTGGCGGCGGCCGTGGCGATCGGCTTTGCCGCGCAAGGTCGATCGCAGCCTCGAGCTCCGATCTCGAGCGCCGTCACGCTCGGGATCCCGTCACGGATCGTCACCTACGGCGACGGATCGCACTTCGAGGTGAGCGGCGCGGCGCTCGACGTGAGTCCCGAGGCGACCCTGCTCGTCAGCGGAGACGACGAGCACGGCCTCTTGGTGGTTCTCGATCGCGGGAGCGTTACGTGCGAGGTGGCGCCGCGCGCCGGTCGGCCGCCTTTCGTCGTCCAGGCCGGAGACGTCAACGTGAGGGTCATCGGCACTCATTTCACGGTTCGACGCACTGGCGATTCCGGCGGAGTTCAGGTGGATCGCGGAGTCGTCGAAGTCAGGGCACGCGGCGAGGTCACGCTCGTTCGCGCCGGGGCGAGCTGGCCACCGCCGCCGAGCCCGGTCCTCACCGAGTCAAACCCTGTGGGACGCGCCGCGAACGACGTTCCCGACCGCGACCCAGCGCCTGGCCCGCGATCGTCCGTCACCTCAAAGCCGCCGTCGCTTCAAGAGCTCTACGAAACGGCGACGGCTTTCGAAGGGCGTCGCCCGGATCGGTCCATCGCGATCTACAAAGAGATTGCGAAGGGCAACGGACCTTGGGCCGCGAACGCGCTCTTTGCCCAAGGCCGTCTCGAGGCCGATCGAGGGCATCGCGCTGAGGCACGCATCCTCCTATCGGAATACTTGAAACGTTTTTCGCGGGGAGCAAACGCCGAAGACGCGCGCCAACTTCTCGAGCGACTTTGAGGTTTCGAGTAACGCGTTCATCATGCGCCCGAGATCATGACGTGGAGGTGGACGCGCATCCGGCGGGCTTGTTTCGTCGTGCTCGTGGCCGTCACGACGACGCCGACCATCGCGCGCGCCGAGGGCCGTCGCGTGGTCGTGACGAACGGAGATCCGCTTCTCGTCAAAGCGATTTCGCGTTCCCTCTCCCCGTGGGGGCTGGAGATCGTTGTGGTCACCGGGCCGGCATTCGAGCAGGACATTCGTGGTGCCGTGTCCCGCGCGCGCGAGACGGCGGCGGACGCGCATGCTGTGGCTGTCGTGTGGACGGCGCCGACCGTGAACGAGGGGGCGGCCGAATCGCTCTGGGTTTACGACGCCGCGACCGAGCAGGTCGTCGTGCGCCCGCTCAGCGCGTCGCCTCCGTTCGACATGCCGATGGCGGCGTCGATCGCTCTTTCGGTGAAGACCGTACTCCGGTCGACGACGGTCGCGCCGCCGGGGGAGCAAACCGCGTCGCCGCCCGCCGTCGCCCCCGTTGCCTCGCCAGCCCCCGTTCTGCCCCCCGCGTTCGTTGCGTCCGCGGCAGGTGGCGTGCTCGCACGTCCGGCCGATCAGCGCTGGCGCATTCGCCTCGAAGCGGCTTTCGGCCTCCGCGTCCTCGCGAGCGATCCTGCTCGCATCGAGCCACGCGCGGGGCTCGCCGTCAGCGTCTGGCCCGCCGGGCAGCGAGCGAACGTCGGTGTCGCGCTCGGGGTCGTAAGCAGCACGGGCGTCCCGATCGATCGCGCGACCTTCACGGGAACGTTCATGGATACGGCGCTCGGACTGGCCGGAAGATATCGCATTCCCCTTCACGTGCTCTACGTCGAGCTTGCGGCCGGAGCGAGCGCCCACTTCACGAGCATTCGCGGCAACGACGCGATCTCGGGTGCTCGCGCGGGGACGAGCCGCGTCAACTCGTCGCTCGACACGAGCGCGGTCGTTGCCCTCCCGCTGAGCGCGCGGGTCGATCTCGCCCTCGTCTTTCAGCTCTCGTATCTCCTTCGATACCAAAGCTATTCACTGTCGGCGGCACCGGTGTTCGCGCTGTCCCCGTTCGAGCCAAGCACGTCGCTTCGGTTCGCCGTGACCTTCGACTGAGCTGACCCATGGACCATCTCTTCGCTTCCTTCGAAGAAGGGCGCCACTGCAACGGAGCGGGCGATTGCTGCAGCAGCCGTTGCGAGGGGAACCCATCGAAGTGCCGCGCGGCGTGCGCGTCGGTCAGCCACTGACCCCCGCATCCCGAGCGAGGGCTACCGGCAGAAGCCGTCGACGCAAATCAAGGAGGGGTTCGCGCAGTTGTGGCCTTGCGTGGGATCGCACTCCGTCCCGAGATTCGAGCTGGATCCGCACACCTGGTATGAGCCGCTCGACGTCGTGACGGACTTGCAGACGTTGAACTTGTCGGCGTTCCTGCACGCGCTCGCACCGCCGTCTGCGCTGCAACCGATGTAGCAGCTGTGATGGAGGCAGAGGCTTCCCGGAGCGCAGTCGACGCCAGGGCCGTCGGCGTTGCAGATGAACTGCGGTTTCTGGTCGGGGATGCAGCCTCCATCGACGCAGATGAGGCCGGTCGAGCAGGTGTTGCCCGCGCCGCACGGAGTAACGCAGTGCTGATCGACGCAGGTAGTCGTGCTGCTGCAAGACGTGCCGCCCGCGCCGCACGGCATGGGATTGACGGAGCAGACGCCCTTGCTCGCATCGCAGGCGTAGCCCGTGGGGCAAGGGTTCGCGGCGCTGCACGACGGAGTGCAAACACCTTGCACGCACTGCTCGCTGTTCGGACATTGCGTTGCGTCCGAGCACTGATCGGCCGGGGCTACGCAGGCGCCGTTCAAGCATTTCGCGCCCGCGCCGAGGGAGGAGCACGCCGAGTCGCTCGTGCATCCGGTGAAGGCGCCGCCGTCCCTCGAGCCGCCGACGCACTGGAGCGTTCCTCCGGCAAGCTTGCACTGGTAGCCTGACGGGCAACCCGAGCTCGAGCAGTCGCCGGTGTGGCACTTGTCGTCCGTGCCGCAGTTCTGACCGCTCGCGCAATCGCCGGGCTGGGTGCAGGAGGCGGGGTTTGGGGGGGTGGGGCCGCCGGTCATGCAGATGTTGTTGTTGCACGACGCTCCACTCGGACAGTCGTAGGTGGAGGTGCAGCTCCAGGCCGAGCATTGGCTCGAATAGAAGCCGTTCGGGCAGTCGTAGCAGGTGGCGTCGTAGGACGACGAACCGGACGTTAGGTCGTAGCCGCGGGTGGCGCAGTCGCGCGAGCTCCGGCTATCCCCATAAATCGGACAGCCACCCAGAACTGCGACCGAGAACGCGAACAGCCCAAAACCAAGAACTCGCTTCACCATGACTTCATGACCTTAGCAACGCGTGTGCCCCGGACAACCGCCAACGTCCAGCCGAGAATTCTCGATAACTACCGGGGGGTGTGGACCCGGGTTCACGCATCCTGTGGACGGTGCGTCATGGCGGCAGCGCGTCGCCGGGGCAGGACCGACCAGAGGCGCGGCAAGATCGGGACGGGCGTGGTTCTGGCGAGAAGTGCGAATCGAGACGTGGTAGCGTCGCACGCGGGATTATAGCGAGCGATGTACGTCAAATGCGAGCGCTGCCAGACGGAATACGAGTTCGACGACGCGCTCGTCAGCGAGCGGGGAACGACCGTCAAGTGCACCAATTGCGGTCATCAGTTCAAAGTTCGACGCGAGGCAAAGGCCGGTAGTGCGTCGGGCGAGGACCGCTGGGTCGTCACCACGGCCGGCGGAAAAGATCTCGTTTTTACGTCGTTGAAGGAGTTGCAGCGGGCCATCCTCGCCAAGATAGTGGGGCGCGCGGACACCCTGGCGCGGGGCGACACGCCCCCCAGACCGCTAGGTTCCATTGCGGAGCTGACCCCCTTCTTCGACGAGAAGCGCGCGCGCGCGGCATCCGCGTCCGATGCTGCGGAAGGAGAGCCTGGCGGCATGCGCAAGCCCATGCGGACGCTCCCGTCGCGCCCTCCTCCTCCGCCCGGGACGGCGCCTCCCGGTCTCGCTCCGCCAAAGCGAACGATGCGTTCGGATCCACCGCCGCTGCGACCGAGGATCGAGACCCTCCGTCCACCCGATGGGCTCGGAGCCGCAGTGCCCCCGCCGCCGCTCGTTCCGCGGATCACCGCGGGCGACAGTGCCGTCTCGGCGCTTGCCCGGACCGTCGCCGCAGCTTCTCCCCCTGAGGCCGCGAGACCGATCACGCCGAGCGCGGCTGAGCCATTCGTGGAGCGCGGATCGACGAAGATCGGAATGGCCGCAGGAATCCAGGTGCCGAACCGCGCTCCTCACTTCGAGGTCCCGGCCGATCCTACGCAGCCGCTCTATGGAGGACGCGTGCGTCCGCCGGTGCCGAACCGAGCGCGCGAAGAGGATCTGATCGAAGTCACCTCACCGCTTCCGCTTCCGACGCGCCCCTACCGCCGATCGATGCCGTCCGACTACGACGAGTCAGACGCCATGCGCGGACCGAGCGCGTCAGCCCCTCCGTCGTTTCCAGAGTCGCGCCGGCGGGTCGGTGGCTGGGTCGTCGCGGCCGTCCTTCTGCTTGGCGTCGGGGCTCTCAGCGCGGTCGTCGGAAAGCCTTATTTGGAGCGCCTTTCGAAGCCGGCGGCGGCACATGCGCCGCTCGACGCGCGCGCCCAGGGTTTTTTGAGCGCCGGCGAAAGTGCGCTCGGCGGAGGCGATCTCGACCTCGCAAAAGAGAACTTCGACAAGGCGAGCGTCCTCGTCGAGAAAGATCCGCGCGTCCTCCTGGCGGTGGCTCGCCTCGCCGCGGCCCGCGCAGACGTACCGTGGTTGAAGCAGCGCCTCCTTCCGGAAGGCGCCGAGGAGATGCGGCCCAACCGTCAGCTCCTTGAAGATCTGGCGAGTAAGGCAAAAAAGGCAGCCGACGACGCGATCGCCGTTGCCGCGCCGGACGATCCCATCGGGATGCGCGCGAAGGTGGACGCGCTTCGCATCGCTGGCGATCGAGACGCGGCGCGCGCTCTCGTTGGGCGGGTGGCGGTGAACGCTTCTCAGCCAGAGACGGCATACGTGCTCGGTGCGCTCGATCTTGCGGAGCTCGACCCGCCCTGGCCGGTCGTGATCGAGCGGCTCCGCGCAGCAGCCGCAGGCGAGGGCACGGCGGGGCGGGCGCGCGCGGCACTGGTCTATGCGCTGGCCCGATCGGGCGACACCGCAAGCGCAAGCGCCGAGCTCGATCGCCTGATTTTCCAGGCCAAACCGCACACGCTCGTTCCTTACCTGCGCTCGTTCGTCGATCGCACGAAGGCGTCCAAAGGGGACGGCGGTGCACCGCTACCGACCGTCGACGTCAACAAGCTTCCCGTACAGGCCGCGGCGGCCAACGGAGGCGGAGGCAACGGAGGCGGAGGAGCCACAGGAGGCGCAGTCGCCGCGGCGGGCGCGAACATACCAAGCGATCCGCGCGTGATCCTCCAGATGGCGGAGTCTGCGAAGGGCAGAAACGACCTTCCGCGCGCGCGTGCCCTCTTCGAAGCGGCGGTTGCCAAGAACGCAGGCGACTCCGAAGCCCTCGCAGGCCTAGGCGATGTCTCCCATGCTGAGAAAGATCTCCCTGGCGCGCAGACTTTTTACCGTCGGGCGCTCGCGGCGAACCCTACGTACCTTCCTGCGCTCGTCGGGCTGGGAGACGTGCAATGGGAGTCGGGGGATCGGGCGACCGCCCAAAAGACATACAAGGACGTCGTGGATCGATTCCCCGAGGGCTCCTATCCACCACGCGCGAAGCAACGCTCCGAGCCGGATTCGTCAGGGACTCCATGACCAACGACAAGACGTTTCATTTCACGCGCACCATGGCCGCGGCCGCGGTCGTCCTCGCCCTCGGTGCCGGTTGCAAAGGCCGCCCCAAAGCCGAAGGCGCAGCGGGCGCCGAGCCAGAGAAGACGAGTGGCCCGGAGATCGCAGTCCTCGACGTGAGCGGCGGAATCGCCGAGCAGAGCCCGACGAGCCTCTTCGGGCCTCAGCACAAACACAGCTTCGACGAGCTTCTGCGCGTGATTCAGCGCGTGGCGAAGGACAAGGACACCCGCGGCGTGATGGTGCGCTTCGGCTCGACCAGCTTCGGTCTTGCCCGCGCCGAAGAGCTCGGAGCGGCGCTCGCCGAGCTCCGCAAAGACAAGCCCGTTTTTTGCCACGCCGACGACTTCACCAACGCCACGTTCTATGCGGCAGCCCGCGCGTGCTCCAAGATTTTCGTCTCCCCCGCAGGCGAGGTCGAGGCCATCGGGATCGCAGCGCAGGTCGTCTACATGCGCAAGCTTCTCGCCGACGAGCTCCACCTCAACATCGATTTCTTGCAGGTGGGAAAGTTCAAAGGGGCGGAAGAACCGATCACCCGTGACGGTCCGAGCGACGAAGCGCGCGCATCACTGGAAGCGGTGCTCGTGGACACGCGTTCCGCATGGCTGGACGGCATTCGCACGGGGCGCGGAAATCCCCAGGTCGCGATCGCAGTGGAAGACGGTCCATACGCTGCGCCCAAGGCAAAAGAGAAGGGCTTGATCGACGAAGTCGGTTACTTCGATGACGCCCGCGACGCGGAGAAAAAGGCCACCGGCGCCGTTCGCGACGAGGTTCGTTTCGGAGGAAGCAAGGACTCCGATGCTCCCGAAGATCTAGGCGACCTCGTTCGCCAGCTTGCCGGAGAGGCGGGCGGCGGCGCTCCGATCGCCCTCATCCGTGCGTCGGGAAGCATAGGCATGGGAGGCGGTGGCGGCCTGTTCGGCGGCAGCGGGGGGATCACCGAGAAGGAGCTCGGAAAAATTCTCCGACGCGTCGAGAAAGACGACAACATCAAGGCCGTCGTGCTCCGCATCGATTCGCCTGGCGGAAGCGCTCTTGCCAGCGATCTACTCTGGCATGGTCTCATGCGGATTCGCGCCAAGAAGCCGATCGTCGTGAGCGTCGGAGACATGGCTGCGAGCGGCGGCTACTACCTGGCCTCCACCGGAACCGTGATCTTCGCAGACGCCACCAGCATCGTCGGCTCGATCGGCGTCGTCGGCGGAAAGATCGGCGTTGGCGACGCGCTCGAGAAGATCGGCGTTCATGTGGTCACCTTCCCCGCCGACAAGGGAAACGAAAGGGCGGCCCACCGCGCTGCCGCCTCGTCGCCGCTCGTCGGTTGGGACGACGAGACCCGCGCACGCGTCTTCGAAAGCATGACAGCAATCTACGATCTCTTTTTGCGGCGCGTGTCCGAAGGGCGAAAGATGCCCGTGGAGAAGGTCGCGGCTTCCGCGGAGGGCCGCATTTTCACCGGTCGCGAGGGCAAGGCCCGCGGTCTCGTCGATGAGCTCGGAGGCCTCTCAATGGCCATCGCCAAGGCACGTGAGCTCGCCAAGGTCGCCGACGACGCCGCCGTCGTGGTGATGGAGAACAAGCCGAAGCTTTTCGACGCCCTCGGAGGCGGCGGGGGCCAGCAAGGCGAAAGCGCGGGCCCACTTTCGAGCCGTGCACCCTCGATCATCGACCTTCTTGCCCGCGCCGCCCCTGACCTCGTTCCGTTCGTGGAAGGCCTCGGTCCGCTGGCCGAAGGGGAGCGGGGGGTCACTGCCCTGCCCTATGCCCTAAAAATCCGCTGACGGGCTCGCGGCTCAGATAGATTGGGGGGACCGTGGAAGATCCCACACGTGAGGACCCGACGAACATCGACGGTGCTCTGGCGCGCGTCACTCTGGCGCCGCCGGAGTGGACCGGTCGGACGCCCGTGCGAAAGGAGGAACGCGGGAGCGCACAGCCTGCGGCCATCAGCCGACGCACGGGCGCGAAGGCCGAAGAAGCGGCGCTCCGTGCGGCGCTCGATGATGCGCGCGCCGATGTCAGCGTGGAAGACGAGCGGATCCTCTGCGTCGAGCTTGCGCGCTTCCTAGCCTCACGCGGCAGGGATCTCGACGAGGCAACTTCGCTCGCGCTGCGCGCCCTCCGCATGAACGACGGCGGGCTCACTTCGTTCGACGCGACGTGGTCGACGACCTCGGACGCCGAGCTGCGACGCGAGCTCTCCAACTGGCTCGAGAGCCTTGGAGAGGCCGGCCTCGCCGCAGCGGTCCTCCGTCCGATCGTCGAGTCGACCGGGGAACCGGCATTGGCTGCCGCTGTCCTCGTGCGCGTCGGGGTGTTGCATGCCCGTGCGGGTGACCCGTCTGGCGCCGGAGAAGCCTTCGAAGACGCGGCCCGTCTCGACCCAAGCGATGTCATCGCTCTCGAGCTTCGTGGGACGCTCGCGGCATGGGCGCCCGATGTCGTCACGTCGAGCTCGGCAGCGGTGTCGTACGTGGATGCCGCGATTCGCCGGGGCGCTTCGAACGGCGACCCCGTGGAAGATCTTTTGCGCGCCTTCGAGGCCGATCCGATGAGCAGCGTGGCAACGTCCGAGCTCGCTTCGATCCTCAGCGCGCGCGGAAAAACAGGCGCGGCGGACGAATTCATGCGCGCCCACGGGCAGTCGTTCCGTGAGTCGGATCCCAAACGTGCGGCGCTGGTGCACGCCAGCCGACGAACGCAGGCGCTTGCCGCGGGCGACGTTCCGCGCGCACTCGGCGCGGCGTTCGACGAGCGCCTCGACGAAGTTTTCGAAGGTGAATCCGCGTCCGCGATGAACGAGCTCCTTCTTCGAGCTGGGCTCCATGAGCTGCTCGTGGCGCGACTCGAGGCGGCGGCGGAGCGCGCGCCACGGGAGCAGCGGGGCCATCTCTACGAGGCGATAGCGCGCTTCTGTGCAGGCGCGCTCGCGCAGCCGGCACGCGCCGCTGCGAGCTACGTCGAAGTGGTCGCTGCGGATCCCGCGTCCGAGGAGGGGTTCGCGGCGCTGCGGGCCTACGCCGCCTCAAGTGGCGACGAAACGATGCTGGTCGAGGCGCTCGTCCGCGTTTCGCTGGCTCGGGGTGACGACTCCGACGCTGCCCGCTTGGTTAGCGCGCGGGCCCTCGAGTCGCTCGCTGAGGAGCGCTCACAAGCTGACCTCGCGGTTTTCGCAAGGGCCCAACGTGAACGGATCGAGCTCGGTCATCCGGCCGCGTCGAGCTCGGATCCGGATCCGGGTCACGCCCCGTCGATCTGGGTCAGCGCCCTCGTCGGCGAGGATTACACGGCACTTCGCCAGCTGGTGCGCGAGCGATTTCATCCTGCGCGACCCGTGGATCGTAAGTCCGAATCGCGTGCGTCGGCGCGTGTAACCAGCGTGGCACTCGTCAACGCCGTCCTCGCGAGAGACGCCTTCACCTGCGCCGCCATGCTCGAGCAGATCGCCGATGCCACGACTCTGCAGCTTGGTTCCGTGCTCCTCGCGGTGGCCGCCGAGCGCTTCTGCGCCATCGGAGAGGACGCTCGCGGGCGCCACGTCGCCGAGCGCGCTTGCCAGGCCGACCCCACGCACCCCCGGGCCGCGGCCACGCTCGCGTCGACGATCGCCGCGACGACTGATCGCATCACGGCCTCCGCGCTCGAACGCGCGATCTCGCTCGTTGGCGGCCGCGGTGAGTGGTGCGCGCGCCTCGCCGATGTGCTCGAGTTCCTCGGCGAGCTCGACTACGCGGTCGCGTGGACACAACGATACGTCGCGCTTCGCCCCGGTGATCGCGCGGCTACCGAGATCTTGATCAATCGCGTGGTGCGCGCGAACGACGGAAAGCGCCTCGGCGACACGCTGGCTTGGGTTCTCTCCCAACCGCAACCCGCCGCGCCTCTTTCCGAGATCGTTGCGCTCGGACTGACCGAGCTTGCCGCGCTCGATCGCGATCGCGCCTTGATTGTAGGGCGCCGCGCACTCGATGTCTTCGGGCCACACAATCCGTCGCTGCGGTCGACGATCCTCGCCGCTGCCGATGCGGCCGACGACGATGGCCTCGCTACCGCGGTGATCGAGCGTTGGATCGCAGCGGGAGCCAAAGCGGACGAGCGCAAGGAGCTCTTCGTGTCCCTCGCGGACCGGCGAGCCAAGCGTGGCGATCACGAAGGCGAGGCGCGCGCGATCGTTCGTGCACTGCGCGCAGGCGCCGATCCGAGACCGCTCGAAGATCGGATCATCGCGCTGCGCAGTCATCCGCTGAGTGGCGACGGCGAGCTCGCCCAGGCCGAGTCGCGCGCGATCTGCCTCACGGCAAGCGGGGACACGGCTCAAGCCGCGCAATCGTGGCGAAACTTTGGTGCAGCGCTGTGGGATCTCGCAGGTGACCGGCGCGGCGCCGTGGCGGCCTGGCTGCGCGCCGCCGAGCTGGCCCCCAAACGCGGGTACTTCACGCTCGGAATGGACATCGCGAAATTTGCAGACTCACGCTTCGCGGTGACCTGTTTAAGCGACCTCGTGGTGAAGGAAAAAGATCGCGCGCGGGCAGGCGCGATCGCAGCGGAGGCGGCTCGGGCTGCGCTTGCGATCGGCGAGCCTCTCAAGGCTTTCGAGCTTGCGTCTCTCGCGCTCGAGCGAACGCCTGAGCACACCGACGCGCTCGAAATTGCCGAGCATGGCGCAGTGGGCGCCGGACAGCCCAAGGCGATGTCGGCCCTCTATGACGCGATGGGCAAGCGTGCCCTCGGCCGCTATGGGTGCCGCGCCGCGCATTACCGAGGTGCGCGTTTCTTCGAGCAGCATGGAGATCCGAAGCTCGCTCTGAAGCACGCGGCGAGCGCGTTCTCCGCCGTGCCTTCGGAGGGGGCGACCCTGGTGCTCCTGTCACGCACGGCCGATCGCGCCGACGATCGCGCGTACGCGGTGCGCACGATCGAAGGGGTAGCGGACGTCGCGCGCTCTACCGGTGCACGTGCGGCTTGGCTTCTGCGCGCTGCGCAGGTAGCTGCGCCCGGTGGAGAAGGCGCACGCCAACGCGTCGACATTCTCCTGCGCGCTTCGCTCCTCGCGCCAGACCTCGCAACGCTGTTCCTCCTCGGAGATGCGGCGCGTCAGCTCATGCGCGACCTTCCCGAAGAGTCCGATGCTCTCGCCTTTCGGGTTGCGAATGCGAGCCGCATGCTCACGGCGAAGGTGGAAGGCCCC
The DNA here is from genome assembly GCA_043747615.1 of Myxococcales bacterium. Lineage (GTDB taxonomy): Bacteria > Myxococcota_A > Polyangia > Polyangiales > Polyangiaceae > JAYTOU01. Next base: position 67,816 of record JAYTOU010000003.1, read on the forward strand.
GACGGCGCGCGCGTGGCGATCGCTCTGGCCTCGCTCTCCCTCGAGCTCTTCGCCGACAACGAAGGTGCGCTCGCTGCCCTCTCCCGCGCGCTCGGAGCGGACGCCGATCTCGAAGAGTACGCCGCGCTGATCGTCCACGCCGAGGTGCTGACCGCCGCGGAGGGCATCACGGAGTTCTTGGATCATGCAGTCGCGCTCATCGAGCGACCCTATTCGAACGTCGGAGTGGGGGCACTCAAGCTCCTCGCGAGGATCGCAGGTGCGCGCGGCGACTCGGCTCTAAAAGGTAAGCTGACGGTGTACGCGGCGGAGCGAGAGCCGGAGGACGCGGCCCTCGTCGTCGCGGCGGACGAAGCCGTGCAAGGCCTCGGCGATACCGCTCTCACAGCACGACTCGACAAGAAGGTGCCACGCGACGAGCGCGCGGAGATCCTTCGCCTCTTTGCGCGGGAGCAAGCAGAAGACGAGGTGGCCCTGGCGGCCCTCGAGCGCGCGCTCGTCCTCGTCGCACCGGATGGACGCGAAGCTATCGAACGTGACATTCGGTCGATCTACGAGCGTGCCGGCCGCGGGGACGAGCTCGAACGCCGTGCCCTGCGCGAAGCCAAGACCGCCGACATCCCCACCCAAACCCGCGCCGAGCGTTTCGTCGAGGTGGCTCAAATTCGAGAGGAGCGGCAAGAGCATGCGGGTGCGGCCGAGGCCCTGCTCGAAGCCGCGCGGCTCGATCCGGAGCCGCTCACGCATTGGAGCGCGCTCGAGCGTGTCTCGGAGCTCGGCGGCCTCAACGAGTTCAGGGTCGTTGCGTTGAAAGCGATCGAAGCCCGGGTCGCGCCCGACGCCCGGCCCGCCGTGCTGCGCCGTCTTGCGCGGGCCCACGAGGACGTAGGCGACGCCGAAGCCGCGACGGAAGCGCTCGAAAAGCTCCTCGCGATGGCCCCCGGCGACGACGACGCGGATCACGAGATCGAGGCTCTGATCGTCGCTCGCGGCGACTACGCAAAGCTCGTTCAACACCTTGCCCGCCGCGCAGATCGCCTCTCGCTCCCGCCCAACGACGATCGTGATTCGGTGCGCGCTCTTTGCCTGCGGCGCGCGGCGATCCTCGAGCAGCGCCTCGGCTTGGTCGCGGAGGCGTGCAGCGAGCTCGAGCGGCTTCGCGAGGAGTGGCCAGACAACGAGAGCGTGCTCCGCTATCTGGCCGATTTGTACGAGCGCTCGGGACAGATGGATCTCGCGGGGAGCATCTGGCGGCACCTGTCGGGGCTTGCGCAAGGGCCGGAGACACAGAGCAACCTGGAGCTGCGCGCCGCGTTCGCTCTCCGCGATGCCCGAGATTTTCCTGCCGCGTTCATGATGGTGAAGGAGCTCCTCGGTCACGGTCGCCGCGACCCGCCGGTGCTCGAGCTGTGGGCCGATCTCGCGCGTGCGCTCATGGATGATCGCGAGCTCGGTAATGCGCTCGAAGCGCGTGCTCAGCACACCGACGCGGACGCGCACGCGCGCGCCGAGCTCTGGGTGGAGGCCGCTCAGGCTGCGGCGCGCATTGGAGAGACAGCCATCTCGCTCGCGCGCGCACAGCAGGCCGCAGAGGTCGAGCCAGGCCGCGCATCGACGCAGCTCTTCGCGCGGGGCCTCGAATACAGGGTTCGCGGAGCAGGCGCTCTCGAGGAAGCGCAGCACACGATCGATCAGCTCTCGGGGATCGACGGAACGCTCGACGCGGAGGACGCGTCGCTGCGTACGTTCCTCATCGCAGAGGCGCTGACCGTCGTCGGCGCAGGCGACACCTCGCTCACGAAGCTCACCGAAGCGTACGCCGAGCTCGGCGCGCAGCCGCTCATCGCCCTCGGGATGGCGGAGCGTCTCATCTCCGCGAACCGTTTCTCGGCGGCGGTTCCCTTCTTCCAGGCTGCTCTCGACGGCAACCTTCTCGGATTTCGTTCACGCGGAGTGGTGGCCCTCGCCGGTGCCGACGCGGCGGTCCGCTGCGATCAAACGTCCGTGGCGCTGCGCATGCTCGACGAGGCGACGTTCGACGACGACACGCGGATCACGGCCCTCAAGCGGACGGCCCATCTCGCCGCGTCTCTCGGCGACGTCGTGCGGTCGCGCGCGGTCCTCATGGAAATCGCGCGCTCCGGGAACACCGAGGACCGCGCCGTGACCCTCGCCCAGCTCGGACGCATGCTGTACGGATCGGGCGACACGCGCGATCACGTGGAAGCAGAGCGCGCGTTCTTGGAGGCCATCGATGCCGCGCCTGTGGAAAGCGTCCTGCACGCGCAGCTGATGGCCGAGCTCGCCACCCTCCGCGGTCGCGCGTCGCTCTATCCCCCGATCTCGGAGCCGCCTCCGGCCGATGCGACGAAGCCCTCAGCGCAGAGTCCGGCGTACGCCAAGGGAGCGTTTGGCCAGATCCGGGAAATCGCTGACTTCGAGCTCTCCGTCCGCAACGCGCCGGGAAAAGACGAACGGATCCAGGCCCGCCGCGCCTTGGCTCGCGCGCACGCCGAACGAGGCGCTACGCAGGCTGCCGAGGCCGTGCTCTGGGAGGCCCTCGGAGAAGGCTCGGTCGAAGCGGGCGACGATCTCGCGATCATCCTCGAAGGGAGCGATGCGCGGACGTCGGATCTCCTTCGCGCCCGCCAAATGCAAGCAGATCTCGTCCCGGGAGCACTTCGGCGATTGGAAGCTCTACGCGAGGCGGCTCTCGCCGATCACAACACCGCCTACGCCCGCGCCGTCGAGCATGTCACGCGTGCACTCGACCCAGGCGCCGGGCCGCTTCCTCCGCCGCCGCTCGCGGCGCAGAGCCATCAGCCGGGGATGCTCGCCGTCCTGACGCGACCATCGCAGGGGCCGATGTTCGAAGCCCTGTCGCTCGTGTGGGAGGCCGGACAGACGCTCTTCGCGCGCGATCCGGAGGAGTACACGCGGCCTGCCCCTGGAGGCGGAGCGGGGGCGGAGCAGGTCCTCGCGGGGGGAACGTCGCGGCTCTCGCGCCTCTACGAAGTGTCGACGAAGCTCCTCGAGACTCCGAAGATTCCCCTCTACTTGCAGAAGGGAACGGCGCGGCCCGCGGTGCAACTCGCGCTAGTCGCGCCTCCCTCGGCGCTTGTCGTTGGAGACGTACGCGAAGAGTCTCCGAGCTTGCGGTACGCGCTCGGTCAGGCGCTATCGGCGGCGCTGCCACAAAACGTTCTCCTGATGGGACTGCCTGAGCGCGACGGCCGGAGCATGTGGCGCGCAGTGCTCGGCGCGTTCGGTCCGCCGGGCTTCGGGCGTGAGCTCGATCTCGCGAGTGGGCGCCTCGCTGAATCGTTCTGGCAGTCTTTTCCGTCGAAGACCCAGCGCCGCTTGCAGGAGCTCCTGCGCGATGCGGTGGTCACTCAGTACGACGCGCTCGTCGAAGGGGCGCGGCAGAGCAGTCGGCGAACGGGCCTATTTTTGTCGGGTGATTTCAATCTCGCGGTGCGCAAAGTGCTCGACGAGCTCGACGTCCTCGATGCTCCGGCTCTGATCTCCGAGCTCGGTGTCGAGGGGTTGTGCGCGCGGTTCGGAGCGATCGCGGATCTCTTGCGCCTGGCGGCGAGCGCGGAGTACGCGGATGCGCGGTGGAGGCCACTGCCCCCCGCTTCGCAGCGCGGAAACTTGCTCCCGTCAGGCCGGTATAAATTCTCGTGACTCGGATGCGCGCGGCACATCGGGCTCGGTTCGGCGCGAGTATCGCTGGCACCTGTCTCGGGTTGTCGGCGCTCGCGTCGTGCATCCTCGCCGACCCACCGCCCGAGCTACCGAAACCACCGGCGCGCCATCCGAACATCGTGCATGCCGCGGTGACGCCCCCTGCCGATCGCCCCATCGGCGAGCTTCCCCCGAACGGGTTCATCGTCCCCGTCGAGCTTCCCGATCCCACGCGTACGTTCGAATGGCGCCTCTTCGTCGACTTCGACGAGGTCAGAAATCCATCGCCCGTGCGGAGCGGCGCTGGCGGCGGAACGGTTGGCTCCGCGGACAAGCAGTACGTCCCGTTCTCGGTCGACGGGCTCGCGCCCGGCTGTCATCGCATCGAGTTCATCGTGGCGCTGCACTTCGATCCGTCCATCGCGCATGCCGCCGACGCAACCGGATCCGATTCCGTGACCTGGTTCTTCACGCCGTCGGGGAGTCTCGCCGGGTGCACGACCTACGATGCAGGCCCCGGCGGTCCCGGGAACGGCGCATTTCCCGACGCGGGGGATGGAGGATGAGTGGCGCGCGCATGCTGGCCGTGACCGCGCTCATCGTGGGCTGCAGCTCCGACGCGGGCGAGAATCCAGGCATCGCTCCTCCCGTCAACACGTGCGGAGAGGAGCTCGGAGCGTGCGCTCAGTACGTTGGGCAAAAAGGCCCGGCGCCCGCGTGTGAAACGATCCTCCCGAACGGCGTGCAAGGATTGCATGAGTGTCACATCAGCGCGACGATCGCCTACAAGCTGGTCGTGTCGCTTCCCGAGGACGCTCGATTTGCGCCGGGGTCGAGCTTCGCGATGACTTCACTCGATCTGTCCAAGCGCTCTGTCATTGGACCGAGCTGCGACCTCACCAAGGGCGCGCGCTGCGTCCGTCTCCCGCCGGTCGGGCGCGGCGTGGGCTCGTACGGAGCGCTCCCGACGACGCAACACCAGGTCAATTGGTACTTGGGACCGGCGACGTCCTCGCCGTCGATGCCGGTGCACGCCACCTTCCGGCCGCTCGTCCCGGGATCGCAGACCGTTCGCGCCGAAGAAGAGGGGCTCGACATGCCCTCGATTTTTGCAGACGTCACCTCCGAGCTTCCTATTTTTCCGCTTCCTCCGGGCCCGCTTGGGACAGCGCCCATCGGCTTCGTGACGCCTCTCGCGTTCGGTCTGTACGAGCGGACCATTCAGCCCGACCCGCCGTTCGACACCGCGTATCCGCCTCTCATCTCGGTGGTGGGGATCGACGGAGAAAAGTTCGACGGCGTCGTGCTCGGCGGCGCTGCCGGTCCGTACAGCCTCGACGTTCCGTCGGCGTCGTGCACCGCGTCGCAGTGTTTCACGGTGACGCCACCCGGTGGGAAGGTCCTCGATGGATGGTCGGTCTTCCTCCGCGACAGCATCACGAAACGCCATATTTCCACGGTGACGCGTCTCGCGAACGGCGGAAGTGACGTTCGCCTGTTCACCGTGCAGCATCCAGATCTGCTCCTCGTGGATCTCGTCGTCGCCCCGCCTCCGGAGCTCGCCGCGTCGCCGACCATGGTGATCTCGACGGGTACCGTCGGTGCGCTCGCGAGAATTCAGGTCTACCCGACCATACCGGAGTCCGCGGTCTACTCGGCGCGCGTCGTCTCACCAGAGGGCAACGGAGTTCCGTCGCGGGTCTTCCTCTTCAGCGACAAGATCGACGTCTGTGATCCCGATTGCGCGTCCGCGGCGCCGGGCAACAAGCTCACATTCGAGACCCAGGCAGTGACCGACCCGGACGGCCGCTTCGAGGTCCGCGTTCCGCCGGGCACCTACGAAGTGGCGACCATTCCGGACGTGCAAACCGGCTTCGCGATCGCCATCGCACAGCGTCAGGCGGGGCAAGGCTCTTCGCTCGGCGGAAGCATCCCGGTGCTCCCGCGCGCATCGATGAACGGGATCGCGGTGCTCACCGACGGACGCCCGCTCGCCGGCGCAGACGTCGAAGCGCGCGCGACCGCCCAACCCCAGAGCTCGAGCAGTCACTTCGCGCGACTGGTTCGTTTCGGTCGCGCCAAGACGGACGCCAATGGATTTTTCGCGCTGCCGCTCGACCCTGGTTACTACGACGTCACCGTGAAGCCGGCGGCAAGCACGCGCTTTCCCTGGATTGTGGTTCCGGCGCTTCTCGTGCAGCCGAGCAACGTGCCCATCGAACTGCGCCCCCTCGACTTTGCCATCCCTGTGCCCATCAACGAGTCGTTCACCCTGCTCGACGGCTCGCCGTCCCAGACGCCGATTCGAGGGGCGCTCGTACGCGCGTACGCTTGCCGCGGACAGTGCGACCCGAGCCAAAAAACCGTGGATGTCGAGATCGGCCGCGCCTACACGGACCTAGACGGGCACTACGAGATGTTCCTGGCCGAACAGCAGCAGTGAGGTGGTAGTCTGATGCTCGAGCAGGCCATGTTGAAAGAAGAGCAAATCTCCTTACTCGCCAAGGTTGCGCGCACGCCCGCTCGTTCGCGAGAGGGAAGCAGCGATACCGCTGGCCCCGATTCGAGCTCGATCCTGTCGCTCGCAGCCGCCTCCTACGGGGCGCGACCGGACGGCGACGCGACGGTACCGACGGGGTTCGATCCGGTAGCCGTGGCGCTCTTCGAGGCGATCGTCGAAGCGGCTTACCTCGTCGCGGCCTCCGACGGAGTGGTCGACGCCGAGGAGCGCCAAGCCTTCGAGCGCGTGGTTTCTGCGGCCTGTGGCGGCGCCGTCGCTCCGAAGCACGTCGCCGATCTCGTGGCCGATCTCGTCGGTCAGCTGGAAGAGGACGGAATGGATCGCCGCATTCAGGCGGTCGGCGCGCTCATCACGAAGAGGAGCCACGCTGAAGAGGTGCTGCGCATCGCGGCCCTCCTCGCGCAAGCCAGTGACAGCGTCAGCGAGGTCGAGCGACAGACGCTCGTGCGCATCGCCGAGGTTTGCAAGCTCGAGCCCGCCGACGTCGACACCGCGCTCCGCGAAGTCCAAGCCGCCCTCGCCGTCGCCTGACGACTCCGCGTCAGCGCGCGATTTGCGGATGCATCTTCTGGCGCTTCACCGGCTTGGCCGGGCGGAGGTGGCCGAAGAGATAGATGCCGCCCATCACCGTCGCCCACGGCCGGAAATGGCGAAACGTGGTGTACCACTGGAGCGCCTTCGGTCCGTTGGTTGCCGGGCGCAGACCGCTTGCGGCCGCGTGATCCTGGGCGTGCTGGAAAGCGTCCGCGATCTTCTGCTGAACGACTCGGGGAGCAGCCCGTTCGCGGGCAAGCTTTGCAGCCATCTTCCCAAGCCGTCCGCGTTTCTGCGGATCTCCTAGGAGCTCGAGCACCGCGCGCCCAAATGCGACATCGGCTTCCGCTTCGATCCCGTCGCCGCTGCCAGCCGCGAGGAGCACGCCGTTGATGCCATCCTGGATCTGCGAGCTCACGCCCATGCCGTCGGCAAAGGCAACGGTCGGCGTGCCGCACCACAGGGCCTCGCCCATCACGTTGCCGTACGTCTCGCTCAGCGATCCGTGGACGAAGACATCTGCGTACGCGTAGAAGTCCGCCATCTGGGTGAAGGGCACTTCGCCGGGGAAAAACACGCGATCCGCGACCCCGTTTTCGCGTGCGACCCGCTTGTAGAAGTCGCTGTCGGGGCCATCGCCGAGCATCGTGAGGGACGCTTCGGGATCCATGGGCGCTATGTGCTTGGCGAAGATCTTGATGATTCGGTCTTGAGCCTTCTCACGCGTGTGCCGCCCGGCGCAGAGGAGGCGTGCGCCGCGACCGGTGGCTTCATGCCCAATCAAGTGGGTGTACGGGTCTTCGCCGAGCGGGCGATCGAAGAGCTCGGGCTGTACCGCGCGCGGGATGACGTGGATCGGAGCGGTGACGCCGCGCTCGCGCCAGTAGCGACGAAGTCCTTCGCTGAGCACCACGAGGCCATCGCTCTCGTTGTAGATCCGGGCAAAGAGGTTCTCGAAAGGGCGCTTTAGCGCGAGCTCGAGGCCCGCGTGGACCGCTTCGATCTTGGACAGTCTCTCGGGAAGCAGAACGTCGTATGCGGCGGCCAAATGCGTGGTGTTCACGCAGAGGAGCGGTATGCCTTTCATCTTCCTGAGCCAGATGCCGAACTCCATGAGGAGCGAGGTCGTCTGGGCAAAGATGATGTCGAAATTCCATTGATCCGCGTCGTAAACCCAGGAAGCCAGCGGAAGCGGGATGTGCACGCCCGGGTACGTCTTTAGCGGAAGGCTCGGAAGAGAGATGGTCCCCGGCGGAATTTCGTCGGGTGTGGCTTCCGGATCATACGGACCGATGACTGTGACTTCGTGACCACACCGACGCAATTCCTGATACAGGAACCGTGTCTGAAATGCTGCACCATTGGCATAGGGGATTCTCGTGAAATCGCTGAGGATCGCCACCCGCAACGGACGCCCTTGCCGGGCCGCGAGGGCGGCAAACGGGGCCAGCTCCTCGATACCCGCCGGGAGCGCTTCAGCGGCATTTCCCGCTCGCAGCGGTCGGACATTCCCTTGGTCGGAGGGGGCGGAAGATGCCGCTCCGGGGGCGCCATGAAGGTCGTCGACGTGACCGAATTTTTCTCGCAAAGAGGGGGCGGAGTTCGAAGCCATTTGACTGTTAAAAGTCACTTTTCGTGCCAAGCCGGACACGACCAATTGGTGGTCGCGCCAGGAGGGGTTACGCGCGAAGAGCCTTACGCGGCGTTTGCTTTTTCGCAGTCGAAAGCCAGCGGGAGCGCGAGGGTATTACGCGTCGGTGGGCCAGCGCTGCCATACGACCGCACGTATCATCTTCTCTGGCGCCTGGACACCGTTCGACGAGCCATCGTTCGGGAGCACCCAGACGTCCTCGAGATTCATTCGCCGTACCTCGCAGCGATGGCTGCGCTGAGCGTGCCGCGGACCTCGTTCGGGATCCGGACCTTTGTTTGGCACTCCGACTTCATCGATACCCACCTCCGCGGCGGAATGGAGCGCCGGCTTCCGGTCAAGGTCGTGGACGCGATGGTCGAGCCCCTCTGGGCCTGGGTCCGCGCGATCGCCCGAGGCTGCGACGCCACGTTCGCCGCCTCGAAGTGGCAAGCGCAGAAGCTGCGCGCGCACGGAGTCGAGCGGGTCACTCACCTCCCCTTCGGCGTCGAGAAAGAAATTTTTTCGCCCGCCGCTCGCACCGAAGAAACCCGGAACAGGCTTCTTCAAGGGAGGCGCGGGCCGCTGCTCATCGCGATCGGGCGCTTCGCGGTGGAGAAGCGCTGGGACGTGGTGCTCGACGCGTTCGTGCGGTTGAATGACAACGAAGCGGTCTTGGCCATCTTCGGAGATGGACCGGACCGCGCTCAGATGGAGGCACGGGTGCGCGGCAATCCAAACGTGCGCTTCATGGGCTTCGACAAAGACCGGGCGCGGCTCGCCAATTCTCTCGCGAGCGCGGATGTGCTCGTGCACGGCTGTCCCTACGAAACGTTCGGGCTCGGCGTGGCCGAAGCCATCGCTACCGGTCTTCCGGTGGTCGTGCCGGACGAAGGAGGCGCGGCGGAGCAAGCGCAGCCCCGAAGCGCCGAGCTGTATCGGGCGGGAGACGCGAACGCCTGTGCGGAGGCCATCGTGCGCCTCCTCGCGCGGCCAGATCTACGGGCAAACGCGCTCGTCACCGCGGCCGGCGTCCCCGACGTCGAGATCCATTTCGCCCGCTTGTTCGAGATTTACGGAGACCTCCTCTCGCACCCTCGTTCGTAACGGGGTACGTCACCTCCATGGGCGTTCATGTTTCCCTCCACGACGTGTCTCCTGCGTGGGCCTCCGAGATCGATCTAGCTCTCGAGTACTGCCAGGCCATAGGGGCAAAGCCGGCTCTCCTCGTGGTGCCGAACTTCCACGGGAAGTGGCCGCTCTTGGAGCACCCCGAATTCTGCTCACGGCTCCGCGACCTTCAAGCCTCGGGCCACGAAATTTTCCTTCACGGATTTTATCACGCCGCTGGGATGGGTGACGCGCGCGGAACGGCAGCCCCCGGCTTGTCGCGGTGGTTTGCGCAGCGCGTGGTCTCCAAGGGTGAAGCAGAGTTCAGCGACGTGACGCGCGACGAGGCCATGCACCGCCTCGACGAGGGCGAGCGCGTTCTTCGCGAGGCCGGTCTCACCATCGACGGCTTCATCGCGCCCGCGTGGTCCATGCCGGCGTGGGTTCGCCCGCTTCTTGCGGAGCGCGGCTATGCGTTCAGCGAAGATCACCTGAAAATATACGATCCGAAAGGACGCCGCTCGCGCTCGAGTGTGGTCCTCAACTACGCCAGCCGTACGCCGATGCGCCTCCTGTCGAGCGTCGCCTATTGCCGCCTTGCGAAGCACGCGCGCGCCCTGATGCCTGCGCGGGTGGCGATTCATCCGGCCGACATGCGCTACGCGCTTCTGCGTCACGAGGTGCGCGAGCTGCTTTCGTGGGCCGAGGGGAACGTGGTCTCTCGCGCCGCGGAGCTGTTCTAAGCCGAAGGGGGCGCGCCTTCGATGACCACGTCTTTTGCCTCGTTTGCGGGCGGACCGCTTCGCTTCATCACGACGTGGAGGAGCGCCGGAAGCACGAGGAGCGCGCCGACCAGACAGGCGATCTCCCCGCTCATCGCCAGGCGACCGAACGACTGCAGCGCCTGATTGTCGGCAAAGAGGAGCGACCCGTAGCCGATGGCCGTCGTGTAGCTGCAGAGCGCGACCGCCCCGCCCGTGCGCTTGACCGCGGAGGTCACGTCCCCTCCGAGGAGTCGCGAGCGATCGAAGATGTTGAACGGGTATTCGCACCCTATTCCGAAGGTGATCGGCAGAGCGATGAAGTTCAAGAAATTGAGCTTCATGTCGATGAGCGCCGCTCCGCCGATCGTCCAAAGCACGCCCATGAGCAGCGCGGCGAGCACGCATAGACCTCCGCGAAGACTGCTGCACGCGAGGAGCACCACCACGACCACCGCGCTGAAGGAGACCACCGTGGCGAGCGGCCCATCGTGCTCCATCGAGTGGATCATCTCTGCGAAGATGGTGGAGCGGCTCGCGGTCTGCACCTGGGTTCCGTCGGGGAGAACCACGTTGTCGGTGGTCTTCGAAATGCGAAGGAGGTTGTGACCGTCGGAGAAGGACACGTTGTTGTTGAACTTGACGTAGAAGACCGTCCCCACCGTTCCGTTATTTTCTTCGAAGCGTCGGCGGAGAAGGCCGGGGAGGTCTTTGGCGGTGAGGGCCTTGATGTCGTCGGGAGGCCGCATTTCCTCGACTCGTTTGCGTTCCTCGTCGTTCTTGAGTCCGTGCAAGACCGCGGGGGTCAAGCGATCGCGTATGCGGTCGAGCACGGCGAGCTTCCTTTTTTGATCGGCATCGGGCCCGGGGAGAAGATCTTCGACCGTGGCTACCTCGGCGACCAGCTTCCCATCCGGATCGTGGGCGTCGTTGTCGAAAATCTTCTGCTTGATGAGAGGGACCTGCTCGGGCGAGTCCGCGAGCATCAAGGCACCCGCGATGTTCATCTTGCCGCCGAACACCTTCTCGGCTTTGTTCGACCAGATCCCCGCGCCGGAGACCTTTGAGCCGCGCGAGCCGAGGTGATCGAAGTTGTACTCCCACGGGTCGCGCAAGTACGTGGGGAGCTTCCAGGCGGCGACGACGCAGGCGACCGCGGCGAGGCTGAGAAACACCCACGGGTAGCGCTCGGTGGCGTTCGCGATGAGCTTGGTCACCGGCCCGCGGCTGCCGTCTTTCTCGATACGCGGAGGCGGATCGCGGAGCCACCAAGGGAGCTTGGCCTGCACCTTCTCGATGACGACGAGCATCGCCGGCACCGTGGGGATCATCGAGACCCACACGAGCAGCATGCCCACGAAGCCGATCATCCCGAACTGGTTGAAGCCCCGGAAGCGGGTGACGATGAGCGAGCCGTACGCAATGCCACCGACCAGCGCGCCCACGAGCTCGGCACGAAAAGCGTTCCACACCGCATCGCGCCGGGCATCGTCGGGAGCCTGGCCGCGCGCGCGGAATTCGCGGTACCGCGAAAGGAGGACGATCGGATAGTTGATGCCGTTACCGAGGATGATGGCCGCGAGAAATGCGCCCGACGTGTTGACGTAGCCGAAGGTGGCCATCGCGAACGAGTACGCGCAGCCGACCCCAATGAACACGGGGAGCGCGATGACGGCGAGCGACCACGGCGAGCGGAAAAAGAAGACCACTCCGCCCAAGATGAGGACGAAGGCGATCCCCGTGGCCCACACCGCGTCGCTGACGAGCGAGTCTTTTTCTTCGATCGCGTTGGGGATGTCTCCCGCGTACCCGACCTGCATTTGCGGCTGGTAGGCGGTGACGTTGAGCGCCCCGACCATGGCTCTCACCTGGTTGAGGAGGAGGTCACCGTCGCGCCCGCCCATCCCGCTGGTCGTCGAGATGATGCGGATGCCGAGGCTCTTTCCGTCGGGCGTCGCGAAGTAGCCCGTGGGAAAGTCGTCGTGCTTGTTGGCCTTGTCTTTCCAGCGCTCGCGGTACTCATCCATCCCGAATGCCGCTTTTTTCTCGGGATTTGCAGGCGCAGGCGGCGGTGCAGTGGAGCCGGCCGGTGCGGGAGCGACTTGTCCTTGCTTGGGCGCGGGCTTGGGGACGGACTTCGGCGCCGGCTCATCGTCAGGGTCGTCCCCTTCGAGGTTCGAGACGAGACCGCTGCTGATCGCGATCTGGTGGTCGAGCGTCTCGTCTGCCGACTCGAGATCGCTCGTGTCCGCGTAGAGCCACTTGTTGTCCTGGAAGAACTTGCGGACGTCCTTGGTGCCGGTCTCGGCGTAGGCAATGAGATCGGGACCGCAGGCGGCCCTGCATCCGCCGTCTTCCTTGCAAGCCGTGATGCAATTTTTTCGGCTCTCGATGGCCCCGTTCACTTTCTGGGAGAGATCATCGATGAACTTTTCGTTCGCAGCGCGCTCCGGCGATTCGACGATGACGAGGAGCGTCGCCCCGCCGCCCACGCGTCCGAGCTGGTGCTCGAAGGCCTTGAACCCCTTGCTCTCGCGCGGAAGGAGCTCGAGAAAATCCGAGCGCAAATCGAGCTTTGAAGCGTACGTCCACGTGCCCGCGATCGTGCAGAGAGCTACGAAGAGAACGAGGAACGGGTACTTCCCACTGAAGTCGACGATGCGACCGACGATTTTCTTGATCACGCGACAAGCCCTGCCGCGGTGACGATCTCGTTCTGAATTTTTCTGGCGTGAGTGAAGGCATCGAAGCTCTTCTCGACGCGCTCGCGGCCGCGCTGACCGTGGCGCGCGCGCAGATCACCGTCGCGGAAGTAGCGAACGATCCCCCGCGCGAGGCCAGGCACGTCAGGCGGCGCGCCGGCAATCAGCGTCCCGGTTCGCTTGTCCTCGATCATCTCGGAGACCCCTCCCACGTCGAAGGCAATGACCGGCTTGCCCATGGCCATGGACTCGATGACCGCGCGCGGCAGGGGATCCGGATAGACGCTCGGCACGACGGCGACGTCGAAGTCCGACACGTACGGCTTCACGTCCACGCGAAAGCCGAGAAATTGCACGTGGTCCGTGATCCCAAGCTCGCTCACGAGGGCGCGGCACTCGGCGAGATGATCGGGTCGAGAATCTTCCGGTGTGTCCCCGAGAACGACGAAGCGGCACCGCCTGCGCTCCGCCACGGTCATCGCGTCGAGAGCGAGCTTCGCCGCACGGACCATCTCGACATAGCCCTTACGCCGCAGGATGCGGCCTTGGCTTCCGAAGATCACGGTCTGCGCGTCGATCCCGTGCTCCGAACGGAGACATGGCTTGACGCTCTTGCCGGCAAACTCATTTACGTCGATCGCGTTGTGGATCACCGTCACCTTTTCGCGGCAGTGCGAAAACAGCGCGCGCGCGGTCTCCGAGACGCAGACGATCCGCGTGATGCCGCGGCTCGCGGCGAAGCGATCGTGGACCCCTCGAAGCGCGCGGGGAACGGAGCCGTAGCGCACGTGCCACAGCGCGGGGACGCCGCTCATCCGGGTGACAGCGCCGCCGGCGAAATCGGCGTTGGTGCCATTGCAGTAGAGGAGATCGAACTGCCCGCGCTTGGCGAGGGACGTGAGGCGCGCGATCGCGAGGGCTCCCCTGCCGACGTTGGCCGCGAGTCGGAGACCGCGCAGCAAGAGCGGAGCTTCGAAGTCTCCGCGGGTCATTGCCCGACGGACGGGCTCGATCGGGTTCTCCACCAGGCAGGGCTCGTAGACGAGATCGTCGGCGACGGGGGTGAGAAGATCCCCGACGACCCCGGCCCGCGGAAGCACGACCGCCCGGTAAATCAACGCGGGATCGAGAAACTTCAGAATGGTGAAGAGACTCCGCCCCGGGCCGCCGTTCCTGGCGGTGTCGTTGATGAAAAGGACGCGCACCTTTCGCCGTGGCCGCAGAGCGACGGGCGCCGCGTGAGTGGCGTGCGTGACGTGATGTTCGACGCGCGAGGGGGCGAGGGCCATCGAGAAGTGCCACTGGCTATACCATAAGGGCGAAATTAGACTATTTCGTACACGCTCATGGCGCGGTCTTACCTCTGCGTGTCGATCGATTGCGAATGCGACAAGGGGGCCGGCTGGCGCTCGCAGCGGCCGCTCGCCTTCCAGGGGATCACCGAGGGCATCGGCGCCCGCCTCCACCCGCTCTTTCTCCGCTACGGTGCAAAGCCGACGTACCTTCTCTCCGCGGAGGTGATGCGCGATCCGTCGAGTGTGGAGCTGCTCGCGGGGCTCCGGGGAGCGGAGCTCGGGGCGCATCTCCATGGTGAGTATGCCGAGCCGGGCGCCTTCGAGCCCGAGGTGACCGAAGCGTTCCAACGCGACTATCCGCGCGACGTGGAAGCGCAGAAGCTCGCCTACCTCACGGCGCTCTTCGCCAAGGCCTTCGGGAGCCGGCCTACCTCTTTTCGGGCCGGACGTTTCGGGGTCGGCGAGCACTCGATCGGCCTCCTCGAAGAGCTCGGCTACACGGTCGAGTCGAGCGTGACCCCGTTCATGAACTGGTCGTCGAAGGGCGCGCGCGGGCTGTCGTTCCTCGACGCCCCGACGCAGCCTTACCGACCGAGCGCGACGAACGCGGGCAAGCGCGGACCAAGCCAAATTCTAGAGGTTCCGGTGACGATTCGCCCGCGCGTCCTTGGCCGCCTGCCTGTCCTCGGAAAACGGATCGAGCCTCGCTGGCTCCGACCGACGAGCGGCTCTTCGGCCTCCCTCGTTCGCCTTGCGAAGGAGGAGATTGCTGACGCCACGCGCGCTCGTCCCGACGTGCCGGTGGTCCTCAACGCGATGTTCCACAACGTCGAGGTCATCCCGGACGCGAGCCCCTACGCTGCCACCGAGAGCGCCACGACACGCATCTTGGGACGCCTCGAAGCACTCCTCGCATTTGCCGCGCGTGAGGGCATCGCGGTGATCGGCCTCTCCGACGTCACGGGGATCTTCGCGTGGTAGAAGAGGCCACCCGCCTGCCGGCGAGAAGATCGATCGTGAGGACGTCGCTCCTCCTTTTGCCGATGCAGATCGTCTTTCGCGGAGGTGAGGCCGTGCTCCCTCTCCTTCTCGCGGCGTGGTTCGGCCGGAGCCAGCTCACCGACGTTTACTACTTCGCCTGGGCGGTCTTCGCGTTCGCGGGCTCCCTGATTTTTTCGCTCTACCATGACTCCGCGCTCATTCCCGTTCTCGCCGAGGTCAGGCTCGCCACGCCAAAAGAGCTGCCACGCGTCACCGGGTCTCTGCTCGCGCACACCCTGGCGATCGGCAGCGCGCTCTCGCTCTGCATCGGCGCCTTCGCTCTCGGATGGTTTCGCCTTCGCTATGACGGCCCCGCCTTCACCCTCGCCTCCCGGATGATCCCGCCGTTTTGCGTGTTCCTCGTGGCCCTGAGCATCAAGACTTTCTTCGTCGCCATCCTCAATTCGGAGCACCACTTTTCAGCCTACCCCGTGGCGAGCTCGATCGGCGTCACCGTCACCATCGCGCTCATCTTCACGATGAGGGGCGTGCTTGGGGTGCTGGCCGTTCCGATCGCGTCTCTCGCCGGTGAGCTCGTCGCCATCGGCGTCCTGTCGTACATCGTCTTCGGTATGTGTCGGATCCGGATGTCGCTCAGCTTTGCTCGTCCAGAGCCCGTCCTGCGCTTCGCGCGTCTCATTGCCTCGGACGTCGGCGGGCAAGCGGTCACCCGCATCAACCCGGTCGTCGATCAGCTGATGGCCGGGCTCGCTGGAGTGATCGGCGGGGGCACGCTCCTTCGCTACACGAGTGACGTCTCCTCGCTGCCGACGTCGCTCCTCCAGGCGAGTCTTTTGCCCGTCCTCCTGTCGCATCTGTCCGACGACTTCGCCGCGCAAAACTACGAGAAAATAAGGCACACCGTGACGCGCGCGCTCGTGTGGGTGAGCGGAATTTTGATCGCTGTGAGCCTTGCTCTCTTTGCGGTGCGCGCGCCGCTCCTGCGTCTGGTGTTCCTGCGCGGAGGCATGGATGCCGAGGGTGTGGCGCGCATGGCCCGCCTCCTTCCGTACCATCTGGTGGGTCTCGCTCCGTTCGGCGCCTTGCTCGTCCTCGCACGCGCCCACGTGGCCATGAAGAACACGTCGATCATGATCGGCATGGGGGTGATGAACGCCTCACTCAACGTTGGATTCAACGTCGTCCTTCTCCACGCGATCGGCCTCGAAGGCATCGCCCTTTCCACGTCGTGCGTGCACGCCGCCATCGCCATCGTGTTTTGGTTTCTTTTCGAATCCAAGCTGGCGCGCGCGCGCCGCGAGGCGGTGGGATCACCCGAGACATGACCAAGGTCGTGCACGTCGTCGTGGCGGGCGAGATCGGAGGCGCGGAGCGGATGCTGTGCGACCTCGCGTCGAGACCGAAGGAGACCCGCGCTGACCACGTCATCGCCTTGATGACGCCGAACGACGGTCTTTTACGGCTCTTCGAGAGCGCGGGCCTCAGGGTTTACGATCGCGGGCGGGTGCGCGACAACCCTGCGGCCTTCTTGTGGCGCTCACTCGGACCACTCGACACGCGCTGGCTCGAGCACGTCCTTCAGCGCGAACGCGCGACGGTAGCTCACCTCCATACGTTCGCGTCGCAGGTGATCGGGACGCGCGCGGCATTGCGGGTGAACGCACGCGTCGTCCGCACCGAACATTCTACGCGCGCCTACGACGATCTGAGCTGCTGGCCGTTCTGCCGCTGGTCGCTCCGTCGCACCGACGCGTGCGTCGCGGTAAGCGAGCACGTTCGCCGCGTGGCCACCGCCAAGGCTCCGTGGATCGCCGGTAAAACAAGGGTGATCTTGAATGGCGTGGATACCGTGCGTTTCTTGCCGAGGCTCGTTCCCTTGCCCGAGCTCTTCACCTTCGTCCTCGTGGGAAGGCTCGAGCGGCGCAAGGGCGTCGACCTCGCGATCGAGGCGCTGAGTGAAGCTCCGGGGGCGCATCTCGAGGTCGTCGGCGACGGCCACGAGCGTGGGTCGCTCGAAGCGTTGGTTCGCGAGCGGGGCATGACCGGCCGGGTTCGCTTCCACGGTCACCTGGCTGACACGCGCTCGGTCGTCGCGGCGAGCCACGCGGCGCTCTCGAGCTCACGCAAGGAAGGCCTCGGACTTGCGAACCTCGAGGCGATGGCCATGGCTCGCGCGGTCGTCGCGTTGCCCACGGGAGGCGTTCCGGAGGTCGTCATGGACGAGAAAACAGGCTTTATTTCTCGAGAAACGACCGTTCACTCCCTTGCGCTGCGCATGCGCGACGCGATGAGCGACCGACAACGGACGGCCTCCGTCGGAGAGGCCGCCCGCGCGTTCGTGGTCGAGCGGTGCTCGATCGAGATGATGTGCCGCGCGTACGGAGACGTCTACGCGCCGCCGTGAGCGCCCGCTTTGCCGCTGATGCTCGCGCTCGCCTGCACGCTGACGCTGATGGATGCTTGCGCACTCACGCACGCGCTCGCTGCGGCCGCGATGCATGCCCCCGCGTGAGCCGTGAGCTGACCGACCGCATTGGGAAGCTCGCTGCCCGTGCGGACGAGGATCTCGATGTCCCCTCCGAGTCGTTTGCCGTAGGCCAGCTCGGCCTGGAGAAGCGCCGGCAAGTTCGCCTGGAGCGTTGCGATGAGCTTCGGCATCTCGCCGGTGTTCACGCTCGACTGCACGTTGACCCTCGCCGGCGTGCACTGCGCCGTGAGCTCTGCGTGCGCCTTGCAGCTCCCCTCACAATGCGCGTCGGCGCTGGGCGCCTTTACGGCGATGTCGCACTTCGGCTCTTTGTAGTCGATGTTGCAGTTGCCGTGGCAGTCGGCCGAGCACGAACCCTTGCACGTGCCTTTGCATGTGCCCGCGCACTGCCCCGCCGCCTGACCGTTTGCGCCGGCGCCCGTTGCCTTCGCGCCCGCCGCTCCCTGGCATTCACCCTGGCATTCGCCGTTGCAAGTGCCGCTGCACGTACCCGAGCAGGTGCCTTCGCATCGCCCGTAGAGATGCCCGGGCTCGCAATGGGCTTTGACGTAGCCGGGATCGAAGTTCGCATTGCATTGCCCCTTGCACGAGGCCTCCGCGTTCGCCTGCACTTCGCAGCGCGGCGGGGTCACGTCGGCTTTGATCGAAGCCGAGACGCCCGCCTTGAGGATCGCGTCGATCTTCGCGGAGACGGCGTTGCAAGCTGCAGAGACCTTGTTTTTTCCATCGGTGGCCGCCATCTGCTCGGGCGGCACTCCGAGATCGTGTCCCATTCTCTCGCACGCAGCGCCCACTTCCCCTTCGACCTTCGCGGCGACGTTGGCGAGATCTCCAGACGCAGTGACGAACGCGCGGATGGTACCGTTGGCCTTCGCGTCGGCTTCGAAGTTCGCGTTCATCGCGCCGCCCGCGAGCTCGGGACAGGTGATCGCACCGAGCGCTCCCCCGCCGCTGCCGCCGGCAAGACCGCCAAGCCCGCCTTCTCCGCCGCAGGCAATGACCACACACGATACGAAAACAACGGCAAAGAGCCGCTTCCCCAGACAATTCGCCATCTTTTTGCGTCTCCCAGAACCAGTTGAGTTTGTTGGATGCCGATATACCTCTTCAGGGGGCGCGACTGCGATCTCTACCCTCGCGGGTGGCCTCGAGCATGCCGTCCGTGATCGCCGTGACGAGCTGGTCGAAGTCGGCGCGATTGAAGTGGGCGCCGCTCGCTAGCCAGTCGATGTGAATGGCGTCGGGTTTCTCACCCGGAAAAACGCGCTCATCGCGGAAATGCCCGAGGACGTCGAGGTGATCGCCGTAGCCCGCCCAAACGAGCTTTCCCCAGATCTGCGACCTCAGAGGAACGACGCCGTCATTCGCGCGCGCGCCCGGAGCGCGGTCGAAGGCCCGCACGAGGAGGGCTTCCGCTTCATCGCCCGCGAAAGGCGCCGCACATGGATAGCGTGCGTCGTAGCGCGAGGTCAGGCTGTAGAGGGTCGCGAAGAGCGGCGTCGAGACAACGCTCCACGGACCATGAATGCTGTTGAGCCAGCCGCGGGGCGACGGAGGCGGCGCCGCGGACGCGGTCGACTGATAGAGCACGCCCGGACGGTCTTCGATGCCCGCCTGAAAGAGATCCATTGCCTCCGGCGTCAGCTGGATCACCGACCCTTGATCTTCTTTGATCGCTTCGAGGTACGCGCGAACTTCGCGGCTGCGTGTCTCGTCGATGACCCCGAGAAGCGAGTCGGTGATGCGGTCGAGGAGCTTTAGCTCGACGCCGAGGGCCCGATCCACACGCCCCACCGCCATGACCAGGGCACTCGCGACGGCCAGCGGAGGAGCGCCGAGCGAGAGCGCGATGAAGGTGAGCGCGCTGACGGCGTAGAGCATGCGCTGCCCCTGGGCCGTCGCAAAGAAGGTCGCGAGCGGTGTCCCGAAGTGCGGCGCATTCATGGTGGTCACGCTGGCCAGACGCGGGATCCACGTCATCGCCGCTCGATCCACCGGGAGCTGCGCGCTCGGCGAAGCGACGAGACGCGCGTCGAGGCCGCCGGTGGAATGGCCGAGCAGATGAATCGGCCCGGACGCGTCGTCGTCGTCGCTCGCCGTCCGACCCACGAGCTCCGCGAGCTTCCCGGCGCGGCGCCGCACGGAGGCCGTCGGCAGCACCTCGACGACGTAGGTCGCGACCTCGCAGCCCTGCGCGCGCAGCCTTTCGCTGATGGCCCTCTCGAGATGGGCGAAGTAGTCGTACGACGCCAGCCGCCCGAAGCCGAACATCCCAGGATCAAAGTAAATGCGGTGAAGCATGCGGCGACACCATCAATGCCAACCCGCGCGAGATCCAGTGAATGTAGACGTGTTCAGGCATGCCACCCATTTTACGCACCGGGCACGATTTGAATTCCCCCCGTGTCCATCTCCCCTTACGACTCGTCCGTCGCGTAAATCTCTACGCGGCTGACGGCACGCGCCACACCTTGGGAGGTGAGTTTGACGTTTCTCCCGAAGACGAAGCGGACGGCAGCATTCTTCATCGGTTTCGCAGGATTCGCGGGATTTACAGGGTCGATGGCCCTCACCGCGGGTTGCGCCAAGGTCGCTATCGAGAGCCGAATGAGCGCAGCTAGCGCTTTTAGCGGTGGTTCTGGAACCAGCCATGGAATCGGCCTGTCGAAGAGCCGGATGAGCGATTTCAGCGCCCGCACCCTCGGCTCCGGCAACGGCGGCCTCCTCTTGGGAGGGCGCGGAACCGAGCCAAACACCCCGCTCGAGCTTCTGCTCGGAGAGGGCGACCGCCCGCTCGGGAACAACGGCCTGTGCCCCCCGGACATGGCCAGCATCGAAGACCGTTTCTGCGTCGACCGCTACGAAGCCTCCGTGGTCGAGGTCTTCCCGAACGGCGTCGAAAAGGCGTGGTCGGCGTTCGAAGCAAGCAAGGGTCACGTCGTCCGCGCCGTCAGCGAGCCCCACGTCTTTCCGCAGGGGTACATCAGCGGGAATCAAGCCGCCGAAGCGTGCGCCCTTTCGGGCAAGCGTCTCTGCAAACCCACCGAGTGGAAAAAGGCCTGCATGGGGCCCAGCCAATCGACGTTTGGTTACAGCGAGAAGCGCCAAAGCGGCCGCTGCAACGACCACGGCAAGAGCGCCATGGGCGCCATCTACGGCGCTCCCGACAGCCGAAAACGCGACCGCGGCTACTGGTCGATGGACCGCATGAACAACCCGGCGCTGAACCAGGTGCCCGGCACCCTCGCGAAATCCGGCGAGCACGAGGGCTGCACCAACGACTTCGGCGTCTACGACATGGTCGGCAACCTGCACGAGTGGGTCGCCGATCCGAACGGCACGTTTCAGGGCGGCTACTACCTCGACACGCATCTCAATGGCGACGGCTGCTCGTACCGCACCATGGCGCACGAGACCGCCTACCATGACTACTCCACGGGCTTTCGCTGCTGCGCGGATCCCGCTCCCTGATCTAGACTTCGCGAATGCCTCGACGCGGGTCGCTGATCTTGGTGTTGGCAGCAGCGTGCACCCGGCATAGCCCGCCGCCCGAGAAACAAGCGATCGCGCCCTCGGCGGCTGCTCCTCAACAACAGGAGAGGACCGATTCTGCCGTCGCCGCCGACCATGCTCCTGATGCGGGCCCTTCGCCGGCGGCGGTCCAGCATGGGCCCTATAAGGTCGTCCTTCACATCGGCGACTCGACGGTCGGCTACATGGGAGGCCTCGAAAAAGCGCTCGAGAAGCGTTTCAAGGCGGAGGGGACCAAGCGCTTCGTGTTCGAGGCGGTGACGAGCGCGTCGGTCGCAAATTTCGATGAGTCGAAGCAGTTCAGGGGACTCCTCGCCCAATACAAACCGGACCTCGTGATCCTCACGCTCGGCGCGAACGACGTGTTCATCCCTCGCCCCGATGTCTTTGCGTCGAACGTGACGAAGATCGCGAAGCGGGCGAGCGTGGTCGATTGCGTCTGGATCGGCCCCCCGACCTGGAAAAAAGACACCGGCATCGTCGATGTAATTCGCGATCACAGTGCGCCCTGCCGCTTCTTCGATTCGAGCCTCCTCACGCTGAAGCGCCGAGGCGACGGCATTCACCCCACCGACGAAGGAGGCGAGACGTGGGCGGCGCTCTTCTGGCCTTTCTTCAAGGGCGAGCCCGTCACGGCGCGGTGACCTCTCCACCGCACGGGACGTCGAGTGACGCCGGCGTCCCGCTGCTCCCGACCTTGACCGTGTGACGACCGCAAGCGACGCGGAAGCTTCCGGTGCCTTGACCAACGAGCTTGCCGTCGACGAATACCCGATGGCCTGCAGCGCTCCGCGACGTCGTTAGGGTGCCTTCCGTGCTCGAACCGGAGTGGGCCAACGCGGGAGGCGGGGTCGCTGGAGGCCTTGCGGGCGCTGCTGGTGACGCGGATGCCGGCAGAACCACCGCGGTGACCGTCGGAGGTGGGGTCGCCGTCGAGCGCGGCCGCGCCGTCGTTGGCGGCCGATGGAGGGTAGCTCCCCAGCGCTGCCACCCGTATACGCCGGCCGCCCCCGCGACGATCAGGATGAGGAGAAGGAGAGAAATGATAGCCGGTGCCTTTGCGCCCCGGCGGGGCCTCGCTTTCACCACGACCCGATCGTCTGGAAGCGCGGCAGACGCGTACGGATCGCTCAATGCAGGGGGCGGCGCTGACCAAAGCGGCGACGGCGGAGGGGGGCCGGACGGGGGCCCGGGCCGACTCGACGGGACCACGACCGCCGCCGACGCTAGCGCGGCACTCCCGACGCCTTTGACCGTCGCTGGGCTCCCACTGCTGACCGGAGCGCTAGCGAGAGCGCCCTCCGCCGCGCGATTGATGCGTTCCGCACTCGGCCGCGAGCTCGGTGGACCGGGACGCGGAATCACCGGTCGAGGGGCTGCCGCCGCCCCTCCAAAGATGATCGTCGAGATCCGCGGCGCAGGAGCGATGGTCGGCGGCGTTGGAGCCGGGGGCCGCGTTGCGTCGAGCGTCGTCTCGATGAGATCGCTCAAGGAGAACGGCGTCTCGGTCCGCACCGTCTCGGTCGGCGGAGAGTGGCCTTCAGGGCGCTCGTCCGAGTCATCTGCGTACGACGGCAAGCTCCCACCGGAGACCGTGTCAGGCTGCTCTTCTTCCGTGCCCGGCCGGAAGGTAGCGAGGGTCTGCACGAGCTTCGCGCGGCCCTCGTCGAGCGGCATCGACGATCGCAGAATCGCCACCATTTCCTCGGCGGTGATCGAGCGCTTGGACTCCTGAGGCTCGAGGCCACGCGCGACCGCGTTTCTCAGGGCGGCCGGTAAATCAGGGCGAAGCACGTTGAGCGAAACGATGTTCGGGTGGGCCATAGCCCGCAGCACTTCCATCTCGGGGAGCGCGTTGTGCTGAATCGCCTTCCGGCGCGCAAGCAGCTCCCACAACAAGAGCGACCCCGCATAGACGTCTGCGCGAACGGTGACGGCCTCGCCCTTCACCTGCTCGGGCGCCATGTATCCGAACGTGCCCTTGATGAAGCCTGTCTTGGTGTCTCCGGAAATTCCCGTGACCTTCGCGATCCCAAAGTCCGCGAGCTTCACGTGGCCGTCCCACGGAAGAAGGACGTTCGAAGGGTTCACGTCACGGTGAATGACGGGGGCAAACTCCGCGGTCTCTGGATCACGCGCGGAGTGCGCCGCGGCCAGCGCCGAAAAAATGCGGGACGCGAGGTAGGTCGCTGCGCGATCGTCGAGCTCCGTCCCTTGCGCATGAAGGAGCGCGCGCAGCCTGTTGAGCGGCAAGCCGTCTACGAACTCGAGCACCATGACGAGCTGATCGCCCGCACAGAAAAAATCGTAGAGCTTGACGATCCCGGGATGCGACAGCCGCGCGTAGGCCGATGCCTCCCGCGCGAACATACGCTCCGAATCTGGATCGGCTCGGTACGCGTCGAGGAGGACCTTGAGAACGACCACCCGCTCGAAGCCGAGGGGGCCTTCGGCGCGCGCCAGGAGCACGTCCGCCGTGCCACCGGTCGCCAGACGGCGGAGGATACGAAAGCCGCCGATTCGCTCGGGCGCCGCGCTGTCTTGCTCGACCTCCATGGCCCTTCGGCGTCTTTCAACGCGCTGTACCCTTGCGCCGCGCGGCTTTCAGCCCGGTGCGACGGCGTTGTTCGTGGCGATGTCCGACTCGACGCTGTCGAGGAGCTCGTTTGCGCGTTCTTCGTCGATGCCCAAGCCCTCGGCAAGCTGGTTCAGCGTCTCGTTCTCTTCGTCGGCGATGGCGTTGTCGGCGAAGGCTATTGCCGCCGCAAGGACGAACGCCACTTCCGCCCGCGCGCGATCTTCGTGCAGCGCTTCGATGATCTCGCGCATCCGCGTTTCGCGCCCGTGCTCTCCCACTTTTTTCGAGGCCGCGTCGAGCATCGACTCGATGTGCACCGTGCGCAGCCTGTCCTCGGAGAGATTGCGGAGCGCGCCTTTGAGCACCTCGCGCTCCTCGCTCGACACCGTGCCGTCGGCGGACATCATCAGGTACATCGCCTCGCACAGCGGGCCGAACTCGGTGACGAGGGCGAGCGTCTCCATCGCGTCTGGGCTCAGCCCTCCCGGGATCACCACCGACGGCCGCTGCCCTCGCGTGCGGAGTTGGTCGCGAAGCCGCGAAACCGTGGAATTGGAGAGCCAGGTGATCACTGCGGCCCCCGGCCTGCGCTCGAGACGTCTTGCACACACTGACGAATTGCGAATCGGTTCATCGCGTCGAGGGTAAACCGCTATTCGTCGAACTTGAAGAGATCTTCGAGATCGCCCTTGGTGAGCTTCTTCGCGCCGCCGGCGTCTTCGCTGAGCACCGCTCCGGCCAGATCACGCTTCTTGCCGCTGAGCTCGAGGATCTTCTCTTCGATGGTGCCCTTGGCGATGAGTCGGTAGGTGGTGACCACCTTCGTCTGACCGATGCGGTGTGCGCGATCGCTCGCCTGATCTTCGACCGCCGGGTTCCACCACGGATCGAAGTGGATGACGGTGTCGGCCGCGGTGAGGTTGAGGCCGCTGCCGCCCGCCTTGAGAGAGATGAGAAACACCGGCGGCCCGTCGTCGCGCTGGAAGTTGTCGACCAGTGCCTGACGATCACGCGAAGATCCGTCGAGGTATTCGTACGGGACTTTGTCTTCGTCCATCGCCCGCCGGACGATGGTCAGCATCGAGACGAACTGGCTGAAGACCAGCACCTTGTGCCCGCCTTCGAGGGAGGTGGCAATCAGCTCGCGCAGCGCCACGAGCTTGCCCGAGTCGTCGTCCGTAAACTCGCGCGGGAGACCAAGGAGCCGTGGATCGCACGCCGCTTGGCGAAGGCGGGTGAGGCCGGCGAGGATCTGGATGTGGCTCCGCGCGAGACCCTGGCGTTCGACCTCGCCCATGACCTGAGCACGCACTTCTTTGAGCACCGCGGCGTAGAGGGCGGCCTGCTCACCCGTGAGCTCGCAGAACTGATCGGTCTCGATCTTCTCCGGAAGATCCTTGGCGACCTCGGATTTCGTGCGGCGCAGGATGAACGGGTGGATCGTCGCGCGGAGGCGAGCGGCTGCTTTCTGGTCGCCCGCGTCGATCGGTCGTGAGTAGCGCTCTTCGAATTTGTCGAGGGGACCAAGGAGACCCGGGCTCACGAAATCGAAGATCGACCAGATCTCGGAGAGGCGATTTTCGATCGGCGTGCCGCTGAGAGCTAGCCGGCGATCGGCCTTGAGGCGCTTCGCGGCGCGGGCCGTGGCCGACAGCGGATTTTTGATCTGCTGCGCTTCGTCCAGGATCACGTAGCGCAGATCGAGCTTCGCCAAGAGCTCTTCGTCGCGGCGAAGGAGCGCGTAGCTCGTGACGACGACGTCCGCCTTTTCCAGTTCTTCCTGGCGATCTTTGCGATCGACCCCGTGCCAGAGCGCGTGCTTCAAGGACGGCGCGAACTTGTCCATCTCGCGGAGCCAATTGGTGACCACGCTGGTGGGCGCGACGATGAGGGCCTTGAACGGCTTCGCCCCTTCGGTTTTCTCGTCGGCTGATTTGACGGCCAGGAGAAGCGCGAGGGCCTGCACGGTTTTTCCGAGACCCATGTCGTCGGCGAGGACGCCGCCCGAGCCGATCTCGTGGAGGAACCACAGCCAGTGGAATCCCTGCTCCTGATAAGGCCGAAGCGACGCCTTTAGGTTGCGCGGCTTCTTCGCGCCCTTGATCTCGTCGATATCGCGGAGCTTGGCGAAGAGCTCACGCGCCGAGTCGCTCACGTTCGTCTTGGCGACTTGTTCGAGCAGCTCCTGGAGACGCCCTGCCTGCGACAGAGGGAGCTTGCCGCCGACGCCGCCGCCGGTCGCGAGAATTTCGGCCTGGCGCAGAAGGACTTCTTTCACCTTCGCGGAGTCCAGGCGGGCGAAGCTCCCGTCGGCCAAGCGCACGTAGCGTCTTCCTTCGGCGAGGCAGCGACCGAGCTCTTCCTGGCTGACGGCGACCCCTTCGCTCTCGAACGACAAGCGAAGAGAGAGCCAGTCTACGCCGCTCGACACGCGCGCGTTTGCGCTGAGAGCCTCGCTCCGGACCTGAACATCCATGAGATCGTCGGGGACGAAGAGATCCCATTCGTCGGGGAGCTGACCGATGCCCTCCGTCCAGAACTGGATGGCGTCGTCCCCGCGCGCGATGAATCCGTTGCCTTCTTCGTCCGGCGTGAGGCCGAGCCCGCGGAGCTTCGCCGCCGCCTCTTGCTGCGAGGCGATATCGCAACGAATGCATACTGCACGTTTCGTGCTCGGATCCGGCGGCTTCACGATCACCGGCGCGGTCATACCGTCGGCGCGAACCTCGATCTCCACGTCTTCGTAGGCCGCGCGGAGGTGGACTTTCGCTTCGATGAGCGAGCCGCCGGCGCGCATCCGGAACGTCGGCAGCATGTCGATGACCGTGGCCACCTGGGAGAGCTCCGGGAGCTCGGCCCCGACTTCGAGCGCCACCTTGGGGAGCCCCTGCGCAATCAGCAGCGGCAGATGTTCGATCGGCTCGTGAATGAATGGCGCGCGCACCAGCCGGCGAATGCTCGACGGCGAGACGCGCCTGTCGATGGGACGGGCCACGCCCTCCTGGGGATCGACGTGCCACCCAGGACTGCCTTCGAACCAGGCGCCCTGCGCGGTCGTGAACTTTCGCGGATCGCCGGGGCGGTAAAAAGACGATTTGACGACGACCTGCGTGCCGTCGGAGGAGAGCTCGAGATCGAAGCGAGGGCGGAGCGGCTCGTCGCCGAAGCGGAGCTCCATCATCTGCGGCTCGACGATGACCCGGCGGCCTTTCAGGAGCGGCAAGAGATCACTCGCGTCCTCGCCGCGCACTTCGATTCCCACGCGGCGCGGGCCTTCGTTCTCGAAGCGGGCGAGAAGACGAATGGCTTCGCGATCGGCAGTCGGCGTCTGCGAATGGGCGACGAGAAGCGCGCTCGGAAGAAGCGGCGTGCGCGCATTTGGATCGAGCAACGTGATGGTGAGCGAGCCCGGCCGCACCTGCATGCGGTACTCGATGACCCTCGGCAAAGGTGGCAGCGGCTCGGGAAGCCACGCGTCCACGCCCGTCGATACGGAGCCTGCGGGAAGCGAACGGACCGGCGCGTTCCCTCGACCACCTTGCTGCTGCTGCTGCTGCGGAGGCACCGGCTTCATCGCTCTTGCCGCCGCACGACCCCGCCTGCCCCGTCGACCTCCTCCGCCGCCGCTCAAAGGCTCAGACTCCCCGGGGTCTTGATCGCGACCGCGCCGCGACGCGGATGCACCGTCGCGCGAGAAGCCGCCATCGGGTGTTGCGCTCGCATAGCCATTTTGTGCCTGCCCTTGGTCGCGCCCTTGATCACGACCGGGACGCCCTCCGAACGAAGCGACTCCGTCGGAACGGGGCGGCGTACTTCCTTCGGCTTGGGGCGGACGGCTCGCCCCGCGCGCTTGATCGCGCAGCGCGATGAGCAATGCGGCGACGTGCTTGCAATGACCATTGAGTCTCGATGGGGCTGGTGAGGTGGCCTGCGTGGCGGAGAATGCCGGGCAGCTGCAGGTCGACGCGAAGCCGTTGGGGGTCAGGTTGAGGCGAACTTCGTAAGGAGCGGTGTCCGTGCCCCGAACATGGCCGCGGGCGGAGGCCTCTTCGATGGTGATCCGCTCGACGGCATGCCGACGCACGTAGTCGTAGCCGCGGAGGAACGCACGGGCGCCCAAGAGCCGCCGCAGTGCGCGGTCGTTGAGCGTGGAAATCGCTTCCGTGAAGGGGGTCGGCGTTGTGGACAAAGTAAGGGCCCGGCTTGCGCGAAAAGACGCGGCTTCGAGACGACTATCGAGAGCGGAGGCACGGCGCGTTGGGTCGTAAAAACCCAGGTGCCGCGAGCGCGCAGCTCACGAATCGGACGGTTAGCACCGCGTTTTGGGCAACGCAAGAGATGAAACTCGAGTACGTAGCTAAAGGAGATGAGGGGCTTGGGTCTTCTGCAGCGCGCAGTTTTGGTGTCGATTCTCGCAGCGACGGCGCTCGCGTGCACCAGTCCGGTCGCCGCCGGCCTCGAGGAAGAAGACGCCAACCGGATCATTGTCGCCCTCGATCACACGAACATCGACGCGACCAAAGAGGTCGATCCGGCGATCGAGGGTAAATTCCGGGTGCTCGTGGCGCGCGACGACGCCTCGCGGGCCCTCATCACCATGCGCGAAGAAGAGCTGCCACGCCCACGACCGGCCGGTGTCCTCTCCGCGATGGACAAGGGCGCTCTCGTGCCGAGCCAAGCCGCGGAGCACGCGCAGCTCGTGGCGGGGCTCGCCGGCGATCTCGAGCGGAGCCTGGAAGGCGTCGACGGAGTCCTCTCGGCCCGCGTCCATCTGAATGTCCCCGCGCCGGATCCCCTTCGCGACACCGCTCCGCCGAAGTCGTCCGCCAGCGTCCTTCTTGCGTACCGCGGGTCGACCCCGCCGCTCACCGCCGAGTCGGTGCAGCGTCTCGTCGCCGGTGGCGTGTCGGGGATCGCGCCCGCCGACGTCGCGGTGGTTGCCATCTCCCGCGCCGCCCCCGCCGCCGCGCGCGAAAGCCAGATCGCCCATGTCGGCCCGATCGCCGTCGCCCGCGGATCGATGCGCGCTCTTCAAGCTGCGCTCGCCGGCCTCATCGTCCTCATCGCGCTCTTCGCCACGGCGACACTTGTACTCTACACGCGTCTATCGCGGCTGCGTGAGACCACCGACGGCACGTGATCTCCGTCTCAGGGCTCACCAAGCTCCCGGTGCGTGGCGGGTCGCACCCGATCCTCGCCGACGTGAACCTCGTCGTCCCCGAAGGTTGCCTCTACGGACTGATTGGTCCCGGGGCCGCCGGAAAGAGCGTGCTCCTCAAGCTCATCATCGGGCTGCTCAGGCCGGACGCGGGGCGCATCCTCGTTGCCGGCGAAGACGTGACGGCGCTCTCCGAGCTCGATCTGCAGAAGCTCCGCATGAAGTTCGGGATGCTCTTCCAGAACAACGCCCTCTTCGATCACCTCACGGTGGGCGACAACATCGCGTTTCCTCTCCGCCGTCTCTACGCCCTCCCCGCAGACGAAGTGCGAACGCGGGTCCTCGAGCGGCTGGCGTGCGTCGCGCTAACCGGGTTCGAGGACCGTATGCCCGGCGGCCTCTCCGGAGGCCAAAAAAAGCGGGTCGGCGTGGCTCGAGCAACGGTCACGCGCGCGCCCATCGTGCTCTATGACGAGCCGGCGGCCGGCCTCGATCCGGTGACCTCGCAGAAAATTTTCGATCTTCTTCGGGCCGAGCAGCGGGCCTCGAACGCAACCGTGATCATGGTGTCGAGCGATCTGGATCGCCTGCTCACGGTCACCGATCGCGTGGGGATGCTTCTCCGCGGGCGTCTGATCTTCGACGGCACGACGGACGAGGCGAAGGCGAGCACGGAGCCACACGTGCGGCAGTTCGTCCACGGGCTCACCGAGGGCCCGCTCTGATCGGGAAGAAGGCGCTGCTGCCTAGGCTGATTCAGCCCACCCTCGTCTGCCTTTCGCCTCGTCCATTGACAGAAAGCCTTACGCTCGCGGCGCCGAACATTGCATCGCCCTCATGAGATAAGGCGAAGCAGCTTCCATCAAGGGCAGCTCGGCTGCCGGGACATCGTACGCCACGAGGTCGTAGTGGCAGAGCGTGCCAAACGGCTTGCCATCAGCAACGTTTCGAAGAAGGACGCCACAGTACGAGATAGCGCCTCCCGTCGCGGAGTGCGCGCGAAGGCGATCGTCGAGCTGGGCGTTTTCCGTCGTAAACGTGCGCTGCGTCTCACCGACGATCGCGCAAGGGCTGCCGAGCAGCGCCACGTCCGCGCCGGTCCTGAGCTCCAAGTTGTGCGAGTCTACGAGGTGAAGACTCCGAAGCGTCGGTGGGTCGAAGTGCTTGATGCTCGTGAAGCGATAAGGTGTTCTGCTGTTCAAGAAGCGCAGCGCCTCGTGGATGCCGTGCGTCTCCAGCAACTTCTCGAATTTCAAAAAAACATCTGCTCGACCGAGTGCGCTCTCACGCTCTCGTGGCGACGATTGCCGGCTCATGTACTCGACGACACCCGAGACGACCCGCAGCAGCTCTGCAGGCTCTACGGGCTTCGCCACGTGCGTTTGGAAGCCCGCCTCGAGCGCGCGACGGCGATCCTCGTCTCGGGCGTATGCCGTCAACGCGATGGCTGGAATCGCGGCTGCACGCACGCCGGTGAGCGTTCGCACCCGACGAATCAGCTCGTATCCGTCCGTCCCCGGCATCCCGATGTCACTCAGCAGAATCATCGGCGAGGTCTGCGAAAGAAGCTCCAAGGCACGCTCCGCCGTCGACGCGGTCGTTACCTCTGCTCCGTTCGTTCGAAGGACCGTTGCGACGAGGTCTCTCGCGTCTGCCTCATCGTCAACGACGAGCACCGTGACACCGCTCAGATTCGCCGCGTGGAATGGCGAAGCGCTGTTGAGTGGTGGCGGACGATCGGAGGCCGCGCGTTCGGCGAAGACAGCCTGCACGGGCAGGGTAACGATGAACGCGGCTCCTCTTCCCTCGCCTTCGCTCTCGGCCCGAACCGTTCCACCATGTGCTTCCACGAGATGTCGCACGAGGGCTAGGCCCAGCCCCAGTCCGCCGTGCCGCCTCGTCGTGCTGCCATCCGCCTGGCGAAAGCGCTCGAAAACGTGCGCGAGAAAGTCCGGCGCAATTCCTTGGCCGGAGTCCTTCACGACCAGCTGGATGCTCGTCCCCGTGCGCTCAAGGCGTACCTCGACGTTTCCGCCTTTTGGCGTGAACTTGATCGCGTTGTTGGCAAGATTCCAGACGACCTGTTGGAGTCGGTCGGGGTCGCCGACGATCCGTGCAGCCGCAGGCTCCACCACCACGGACAATTCGATCTTTTTTCCCTCCGCGGCCGGGCGAACGGCGTCGATAGCGGCCCGGACCAACGCGGTCATGTCGAGTGGTCGGATCTCCAAATGAAGCTTGCCCGAGATGATCCGCGAACCATCCAGGATGTCCTCGATGAGCTGAACCTGGGCGAGGGCATTTCGTTCGATGATCTCCATGGCGCGCAAGGTGCCATTGGGGTCGAGCTGGCCGGACCGGAGCATTCGAGCCCACCCGAGGATGGCGTTCAGAGGCGTTCGCAGCTCGTGCGAGGCAGTGGCCAAGAACTGATCTTTCGCCAAGCTCGCCTCCTCGGCTCGCTGGGTCGCTGCCCGCTGGTCGTGGATGTCGGTGCTGATCCCAAACCAGCGCACGATCTTTCCGGCTTCATTTCGGAGCGGCTTGATGCGCGTGATGAACCACCGAAATTCGCCATCTGCACGCCGCAGAGGGAACTCCATCTCGAAGGGCTCGCCGGTCTGGATGGAGTGGCGCCACCCCTCGAGCACGTTTGGAAGCAGCTCAGGAGCGTGAACTTTTTCCCACCCCCAACCCCCTGTCTCGTCGAACGTCGTCCCAGTGTACCGGTACCAGCGCTCGTTCAAGAAATCGACGTAGCCATCCGAAAACGCAGACCACGCCAACTCTGGAAGGTTGTCCACGAGGCTTCGCAGGACGTGCTCCGCCTCGCCAAGCGCCTCGTTGAGTCGCCGAGCCTCGGCGATCTGCTCCTGCGCCTGGAGCGCCGCCAACAACAGCTTCTCGTTCGCCTCGCGCTGAAGCTCAAGCAGCGCCTCGCTAGGCAGTTCGGGGACGAGATCCTCCGGTCGCATGTTGGCCTCCGCGCAGCGCAGGAGAACCGGTGAGAAGGCCGTCATACAGCGTTAGGGGCTCGCCGATCACCAGCACGCCCTTGGAAGTGATTTCATATTCGCGGAGATCTTTGGAGTGCTGACTACCCCGCACTTTCACGACGGAGATAGCGCGCTTGAGCTGCCCATCGATCTGCAGATAACGCTGCATGATGATGGCATCGCTCAAGAACGCAATGCCATGCGGGCTGAACTGAAGGACGGTGAACGAATCGGGCAGCTCGACCGTGGACATGACCGTGACGCCCATCCCGGTGAGCGCACCCACCATTCGGTAGAGCGACTCGCGGAAATCCTCTCGGAACGTCGGCGCCAACGCGAGCTCCAAACCCGACAGCGAGTCGATCACTGCCCGCTTTGCTCCGATGCGGAGCACGGCATCGCGGAGCGCCGTCATGGTCTCATCGATCGACAGATCGAGCGGCCGCACGTAGACGATTTCTAATTTCTTGTCCTTGAGGAGGCCGTCGAACGCATCCCCATGCGGCGTCGTTTGCAGGTAGTCGTTGGGTCGTTTCTCGAAGACGGCGATGACCCCCGGCTCGCCCCGCCGAATTCCATCGAGAATGAACTCGTTGGAAAGCACCGTCTTGCCCGACCCTGACGGCCCGGCAATCAGCACGGAATATCCTCTTGGAATACCGCCCCCCGTCATTTCGTCCAGAACGGGCACCCCCGTGGTGATGCGGTTCTCTAGCGGCTTGGCGAAGCCGGTCCCCTCGATCGGCTTCTGAAGTCGAGGAAAGACCTTGAGGCCGTCGTCCGTGATCCGCATGGTTTGCAATCCGGGGATCTGCGCCTGTCCTCGCATCTTCTGGACTTGCAACTTCCGAACGACCGAGTTTCGTTCGACGGATTGAGAGAGCACCACGATGCCGTCGGCCACGGTGAAGACCGAGTTGTCTTGCGATTCATCCGCCCCGTACTCCCCAAGCATGAACGTGGTCGCTTCGCAGCTTGTCAGGTGCAAGGCGAGGCGCTGCATGAAGTCCTGCACGTCCGGCTCCCCGTTCGACCCTGCGAGGGTCCTTTTGAGGACGGCGCGAAAAGAGTCCACGACGACGATCGCCGGGCTCGCCTCGTCCACCTCCTTCAGGATTCGCTCGAGGACCTTCCCCAGCCCGCCTGTCTGCGCCTCCTCACCGAGGTGGATGAAGCGGATGGAGTCTTCCACCTTGGAGGCGTCGAAAAAGGAGAGCTGCTGCATGTAGCGGAGCATCTTGAGAGGCGGCTCACCAATGACGGTGAAAAAGAGCGCTTTCCGCTCCGGGCTCGCGTTGGCAAACATGATCTGATGACCGAGTGTCGTCTTCCCCGAGCCCGCTCCGCCGACGATCAGATTCAAGGAAAACTCGGGGATGCCGCCGCCGAGCACTTCGTCGAAGCCGGGCACTCCTGAAGACAACATTCTGATCGGAACCTTGTTGCTCATCTCACTCGATCTCCTTGAAAGGCCCGGTCTCGTTCATCGCGGGGAATGCCTTTTTCACTAGTCGCCAGACCAGCCGCTCTCCGATGAAGCTGCTCATGAGTCCGAAGAACGTCGCGTACAAACTTATTGCAACTTCCGACGCCGTTGCTGCGTCCTGCTTGCTCAAGCAGTCGACGACTTGCCGCGCGACAGAGACGTTGGTTTCAGGCGGAGAATGAGAGGGCGACCCGGTGAACACCGCTTCAGCGCTCGTAGGTTCGGGAGCAATCGCGATTCCCGCGAGGCAGGAGAACTCGGCCTTGGTCAGCTTTACGCTTCTCGCGAAGAGCGCGCGAACACCCGCCGCACCAATGACGGGGGCGAGAGCCGTAAAGAGCTTTTCGTACAGACGCCACGCCGCGGCTGCCCTCTCTGCCAAATCCTCCCTATCGCTCCCGACAGCGCCCGCGTGCGTCAGCAGTTGCTTTGCTGCGTGAACGTGCGCGCCGGTGGGTTTCGCCATTGTGTGCGTGTCGGGGCGGAACATCGCCAAGACGAGCAATGACGCTATTCGTCATTCCGGCTGTCGTCGAGCTGCAAAGCGGCAATGCGTCTTCGGAGCGCGCCTCAAGCAAAGCTCTAGCGGTGTGCCCCGATGATTGCGTACTTCGTCACTCATCGAGCCTCGAGCTCTACCGACCGATCGGGATTTACAATCGGCTCGCCTTCATTGAAAGCCGATGTCGGTAGATCATTGGCGCAGCGCGAGCGCTTTCAAGTCGAGCGCGGGGTCGCGCGCGGCCCGCGGGAACGAAGAGTCACTCCGGCAATTCTCCACGCGGAAGCGTGATCGTGAACTCCGTGCCCTCGGCAGCCGTTGAGCGGGCGGTGATCGTGCCACTGTGAGCGATCATAATCTGGTGCGAGATGAAGAGCCCAAGACCAAGCCCCTGCGTTGCCTCGGTCTTCGCATCGCCGGAGCGACGGAATGGGTCGAAGAGCGTCAGAAGAAGCTCGGGATCGATCGGGACACCGCTGTTGTGAACGCAGCACCCCACCTCGGTTCCTGTCGCATCGACCACAACCCGCACGGGTGCGTCGTGCGCGCCGTGGAAGAGAGCGTTCCCGATGATGTTCGAGAGCACTTGCGCTAGTCGGTCAATGTCCCAGACGCCGTCTGCGTTGCCCAAATATTCGGTCTCGATGATGCGGTGCGGCTGCCCGGCCTTGAGCTCCTCGATGATCTGCGCGCAGATCTCGTGAAGGTTCGCGCCGGCGCGCGATATCGGAATACCTCCGCCGGAGCGGGCCCTGGTGAAATCGAGTATCTGGGAGATCATGCGGGTCATGCGCAGTGCGCTCCGTTTCACCCGCTCCGTCGTGCGCCGCTCGTTCGCCCCGAGCGTGGGAGAAGCGAGGAGCACGTGTGCGGCCATCGACACGGCGTTTAAGGGATTTCGGAGATCGTGGCCGAGCATACCGATGAAGAGCTCGCGAAAACGTTCGCTGTTGTCACGCTCGATGCCGAGCGCGATCGGGTCGGCTACGGCGTTGAGTGCCGCAAGGATGTCTTCCGAGAGAGTCTGCTTCGCAAAAACCTCGACAACGCCAACGAGACGCCCGTCGACGATCAACGGTTGGCTTGCAAACGCTACTATTCCTTCACGCGTAGCCCAGTCTTGGTCAACGACCTGAGCATCGCCGATGGCGGCGTTCGTCAGGTACCCCGATCGACTTTGACCGCGCGACGCACGTTTGCGAATTCCGATGGGCGTGGGCTGAGCGTCGCTTCGGGCGTCAATCCGGGCGGAAGCACGGAGCTCAAGCATCTCGTTCACCCCGTTGTAGACCCAAATCGCCGACGTAGTGCCGAGGGTGGCAAGCCCTTCGCAGCAGAGCACGAGTTGCTCGGTCAAGGTCACGTCCGCCACCAGCGAGCGGCCCACGGCTGCTACGAGCGTGGCGCGCCTGCGCTCTAGCACTTGTGAGGTTACATCGAAGGCGAATATCGAAACGCCATCGACGGCACCGTGCCCGCCTCGCGTCGCCGCGTATGCGAAGTTGAAATACACCGTGTCGAGTTTGCCATCACGCATGAGCATCGCTGGCATCTCGTTGCCGACGAAGGGTTGACCTGTTCGCATCACGTCCTGAAGAAGCTTTTCGAAGACTTGTCCGCGAATCTCCGGCATCACCTCGAAAAGAGGTTTCCCGATGACGCTGCTCGTCCGCCCCCAGACCTCGA
This sequence comes from Myxococcales bacterium, assembly GCA_043747615.1. Classification (GTDB taxonomy): domain Bacteria; phylum Myxococcota_A; class Polyangia; order Polyangiales; family Polyangiaceae; genus JAYTOU01. The sequence continues at coordinate 103,483 of JAYTOU010000003.1, forward strand.
GGATGGCAGGGTTGGCGAACTCGATGACAAGCTCCGGCCCGCGCAAAAGACCGATGGCCGTTGGCGCCGTCATGAAGAGATCCGTGCGTAGCATCCGCTGACGCTCTTCCTCGACGCGCGCTTCTTCGGCCTGTCTAAATGCTTCGGCGTTCTCGACGGCAAGCCGCGCGATCGCTTGTTCCGCCTGCCTGAGATCATCGATGTCGGTATTGCTTCCCACCCAGCGAACGATCTCCCCGCGATCATTTCGCATCGGTGCCGCGCGCGTGATGAACCAGCGGAAGACACCGTCATGGCGGCGAAGCGGAAAGGATGCCTCGAATGGCTCCCCGCTCGCGAGCGCGGCTTTCCACATCTCCGTCACGCGTGGAAGAAGCGCCGGGTCGTGTGCCGACTCCCAACCCCACCCCTCCATCTGCGAAGGCGTCTTGCCCGCGTACTCGTGCCAACGCCGGTTGTAGTAGTAAATCGAGCCGTCTGGGTTTGCTGCCCATCCGAGTTGCGGCATCAAGTCAAAGAGCGCACGGACAGCTTCGTCTTGCTCTGCGTTCCCGCGAAGCTCTTCGATTTCTCCCTCGACTCGCCGCCGGGCTTCAAGCGCGTCGTCGGTTTCCTCGTGTGCGCGCAGCGCCGCCAGGACGAGCTCTTCGTTTGCTTCCCGCTGCTCGCTGAGAAGGTCGTCGTGCCGCTCTTCATGCCTTTCGGGCGCGCGATCTTCTTGCTGCAATTGGTTCTCCACTGGAGCCACGGATAAGGCCCGCGTACGGGCCGAGCGCGTCACCTACCGCGAGACGCCGCCCTTAGAGTGGTTCGGTACCCACATAGCGTTGCGTGATGATGGTGTCACTCAAGAACGCCATACTACGCGCGCTTAAGTGGGGAACAATGGACGAATCGTAGCTCGACCGTGGAGACGACGGTCACCGTCCGCTCCTCGACGCGACGGCGTTCGAGCTTGCTAGTGTAGAGACGTGAGCCGCGTGCCCTCCCTTCGGGTTGCTTCCGCGTTTCTCGTGCTCGCTGGATTCGGGTTCCTAGCGGAGAACGGGTGCGGCGGCTCGTGCACGGACACCTTCGTTGTCTCGTTTATCGACTCGCTCCCGGCCCTCGACGTCCAAGGTCCTTGCGAGCTGACCCTCACCAACAAGGATCGCGTCGCTCGGTATTCCTTGGCCGCGCCAGTCGCCGCCAGGGATGCCATGAGCCCGCTTGGCGACGGCGGAATCGAGCCCCCGCCCGGGGCAATCTCGTGCGGCGGCTCCACCGCGACATCTTGCGTGGCGATCGCTGGGCCCTCGCTTTCCCCGTGCTCGTGCTACCGGACATGGTCCGACCTCTGGCTGGAATCCAGCGAGAAGGAGGCCCACGCCATTGCGGATTTTCTTGGCGCCCAATCCTTCGAGGTGAAGGTCACGTGCGCACGTGGCTACGTGGTGCTGGAGCAACGTAGCGTGACCACCCAGACCTGCGCGCTCTAGTCCGCGCGGTGCGCACGAAGAGGCTAGCCGGCCGCCTGCACGGACCCCGAGCTTGGCACTTCCAGCGACATCCGCCCGAGGAGCCCATCGCGAAACTCGTGAACGAGAATGTCCGCGGCCTTGTGCACATCGACCACGCCTCCGCTCTTTAGACACCCGCGACGACGACCGATCTCCTCGAGAAGCGCAGTCTCGCTCTCCGGGAGCTTCGTGATCTTGTAACGCGTCATCACCTGCTCGGGGTAGCGCTCGAGAAAAAAGCGCGCGGCGAAAAGAGCGACGGTCTCGTAGTCGATCACCGTATCGGGAATGGCTCCGCCGAGCGCCAGGCGAACCGAGATCGCGCTGTCCTCGAGGTTCGGCCAGAGGATGCCCGGCGTATCGGAGATGGTCATTCCGCTCTTCAAGGTGACGAGCTGCGTCCCTTTGGTGACCGCGGGCTCGTCGCCGACCTTAGCGACTTTGCGATCCATGAGCGTGTTGATGAGCGTCGATTTGCCGACGTTCGGGATCCCTACGATCATCGCGCGTACGGTTTTTCCTGGACCGCTCGGATGCGTCGCCAACTTCTTGCTCAGCTCGGCGATGCGCTTCTTCGTCTCCGCCGTGCGGCTCGTGGTGAGGGCGACGGCCAGCACTTTACCGCCGACGGACGAGGCCTCGAAGTAACGAAGCCAGGCCTCGGTGATCTTTGGATCGGCGAGATCGCTTTTGTTGAGGACCTTGATGCACGGCTTCTGCCGACGGAGCTCGGTGACCACGGGATTCGCGCTCGCCCGCGGCATGCGCGCGTCGAGGACCTCGATGACCACGTCCGTCTTCGCCATCGAATCGGCGATCGACTTCCGAGCCTTGGTCATGTGACCGGGGAACCACTGGATCGACATTGTCAGCCGAGGAACGTACTCGAGTGCGGCGTGTCCCCGGAATTTGATTGTGGGACACGCCACATCGTCCCGATCGTCGACTAGACTCGCCCCGCGTGGAGGAAGTGCTCGAATACGTCGTGGCGCTCGTCTTCTGGACGGCATCGGTTTTCTTCGTCGTGTGGAACGACGAGCGAAATCTCACCCAAGGCGAGGCCGACCGCGCATGGCCGAAGGTTAGTCGCTTGGCGGCCGTCGTGGCCTTCGGGCCGCTCTGCCTTCCTGTTCATTTCTGGAGGACACGGCGCTCGTTTCTGGGCGTCTGCATCGGCGTCTCCTACGTGATCGATCTCGCTCAACTCAGCTGGCTTTTAGGCGAGGCGATCGAAAAGCTCAGCCCGGGGTGGTAGGGTCCTCGCGCCGAAGTCATGGCCGCCGCAACCTCCCCCACCGATCCGTCAGAGAAGCCGTCGCGCGCCATCGCGTTCGCGAGCGCCGTGGGCGCGTCATTTCTCGAGATCGCAGAGACCACTGGCGGGATGGGCGTCCTCTTCGGGCGCATCCTGTCGCGCCTCTTTCCGCCGCGCTTCGACGCGACGGAGCTCAAGCGAAACCTCTATAAAATGGCCGTAAAGTCGCTGCCCATCGTGGTGGTGACGGCGCTCTTCACAGGCGCCATCATGGTGATCCAGGCCGCGCCGATCGTGAAGCGCTACGGAGCTGAGGGGCTCCTCGGTTGGGGAGCTGGCTTCGGCACCCTGCGGGAGATCGCTCCGCTCCTCACGGCGCTCATGATCTCGGGACGCGTGGGAGCGAACAACACCGCCGAGCTCGGAACCATGGTGGTCACCGAGCAGGTCGACGCCCTCCGCGCGCTCGCCATCGACCCCATCTCGTTTCTCATTTTGCCCCGCTTCATCGCCATCATCATGACCCTCTTCATGATGACGCTCTACGCCGATTGCCTTGCCCTCGTTGGCGCCGCGTACACCGGACAAGGGCTCATAGGCGTCACCCCCATCTTGTTTTACCGTGGCCTAACGAGCGGGCTCCTCAACTTTGGCGACGTCGCGAACGGGCTCATCAAGAGCCTCGTCTTCGGGATGATCATCGCCCTGTCGAGCTGTCACTTCGGTCTGGCCACGAGCGGCGGTGCGCCAGGCGTCGGTCGCGCCGTGAACTCCACGGTGGTCGCGAGCGCCGCAGGCATCTTCATCCTCGACTACCTCGTCAGCTTTCTCCTCGGATGATCTCATGAGCGCCCCCCCGCCCTCGACCGAGCTCCCGCCCGAATCGCACGAGCTCGACCAACCCGATGCCGCGATCGAGCTGGGTTACATCGGAACCCTCGGAGCCAACGCCATAGAGCTCGCTCAGGGCGCGCGCGAGCTCTACTCGGTCTTCGTGCGTACGCTCTATTACGTCTTTCGCGGGAAGCGCGAGAAGGGCGCGCTCATCGAGCAGATGTACGCGATCGGAAACAAGAGCCTCTTCTTCATTTCGATCACCATGGGCTTCATAGGGATGATCCTCGTCTACCAGGCGGGGCTCCAGGCGAAGCGCGTCGTCCCCGACTACACGATGCTCGGAGCAACGTACCTCGAGCTCCTCGTGCGCGATCTCGCAGCGTCGCTCGGCGCGCTCATGCTCGCGACCCGCGTGGGCGCCGGGATCGCCGCTGAAATTGGCTCGATGGTGGTGACCGAGCAAATCGACGCACTGCGCATGTGCGCGGCCGATCCGATCGACTTTCTTCTCGTGCCTCGGTTCCTGGCGAGCATGGTGATGAGCTCCGTCCTCATCGTGTGGGCAGGCGCGATCGCATTCACGGCGGGCGCGCTCACCGCCTACCTGGCCTTCGATGTCCCCGCGCACACCTTCTTCAACATGCACCTCGTCTCCTGGGGAGACCTCATCACCGGCGGCACCAAGTGCATCGCCTACGGCGCGGCGATCCCCATCGTCAGCGGGCACTCCGGGCTCTCCACCTTCGGTGGCTCCGAAGGGGTGGGCTGGGCGACGACCCGCGCGGTCGTCAACTCGTCGCTCGCGATCATCATTCTCAACTTCTTCATTTCGAGCGCGGCGTTTCTCATCTTCCCGCAATGACGCGCCCCACGTGATTGAATTCAAGAACATCGCCAAGGCCTTCGGACCGAAGCCCGTCCTCGACGACGTGAGCTTCGAGGTTCGCACCGGCGAGGTCTTCTTCATCATCGGCGCGTCGGGCGTGGGAAAGAGCGTCCTCATCAAGCACCTGATCGGGCTTCTTTACCCGGACAAAGGTGAGATCTGGCTGGACGGCGAAGAGATCAGCCACCTCAGCGAAACGGGCATGTACCCGATTCGAAAAAAGTGCGCGATGGTCTTTCAGCACTCGACGCTCTTCGACTCGATGACGTGCGCCGAGAACGTCGCCCTCCCCCTCCGCAAGCACAAAGGGCTGAGCGCCAAAGACGCGCTCGACGAAGCGCAGCGGCGCCTCGAGCTCGTCCACATGCGGGAGTTCGCGGGCCGTTACCCCTCGGAGCTCGGAGACGGCATGCGAAAGCGGGTGGCCATCGCCCGAGCGCTCACGCTCGAGCCGGCGTATGTCCTCTTCGACGAGCCGACGACGTCGCTCGATCCGGTGAGCGCGCGCCGCGTGGACAAGCTGATTCGCGAGCTGTCGGACAAGCTGGGGGTGACGTCAATCGTGGTGAGCCACGATCTTTCGAGCATCTTCACGATCGCGGACCGAATCGTGATGCTTTATAAAGGCCGGGTTCGTTTAATCGGCACGAAGGACGAATTCAGAAGCTCCGCCGACGGCATCGTTCAGCAATTCATCAACGGCCGGGCCACCGGCCCCATGGACCTCTAGAAATGGCGCAGGAGAAGTCGATCGAAGTCAAAGTCGGCATCTTGATCCTCGTCTCCGTGGGGATCCTGGGAGCGTTCATCCTGGTCATGGGCGGCCTCTCCTTCGAACGGACCTACCCCGTATTCGTCGATTTCGACAACCCGGGCGGCCTCCAATCCGGCGCGCCCGTGCGTCTGGCAGGCGTCAAAGTGGGCACGGTAGACGAGCTGCGCTTCATGGGCGGAGTCGTCGATCCGAAGACCAACCGGCGCACGCTGGTCCGCGCGAAGCTTTCCATTCAGGTGCGCGCGAAGGACACCATCCACGAGGACGCGCTCTTTTACGTGACGACGCAAGGCGTGCTCGGCGAACAATTTCTTTCCATCGAGCCGGGAAGCTTGAATCGCCCGATTCTCGCCGAAGGGGCCATCGTGAAGGGGCTCGATCCGCCGCGCCTCGATCTTTTTCTGGCCAAGGCCTACGAGCTGCTCGACACCACGGTGACGGCGCTGAAGAACAACCGCGAGCTCATCAGCGACATCGCGGTGAACACCGCGGGGCTTCTAAAAGGCTTGAACGGAGCGGTCACGGAAAACCGCGAGCGCGTCAACCGCACGATGGAAAATCTCGAGAAGCTGACGGCGGAAGCCAACGCGCTCACCAAAGATGCGCACACCACGATCAACAATCCGAAGATCCTCCGCACCATCGACAACATCGACAAGATCGCCGGCGACGTCCAAAAAGACTCGCAGCCAATGCTCAAGGACGCTCGGGAGGCGCTCGCGAACATCAACCGCGCGTCGGCCACGGTGGGCTCGCCGGAGGAGCAAGCCAAGCTCAAAAAAGCGATCGAAGACATCGCCGAGCTCGCCTCCCGCGCCAACGCGACCGCCTCCGACGCGCAGCAAATCGTCGCTCACATCAAGAAGGGCGAAGGCACCGTCGGCGCACTCCTCATGGACGAAGAGATCTACGACAACGTCCAGGAGATGGTGCGCGATCTGAAGCACAACCCGTGGAAGTTCTTGTGGCGCGAGTAGTGCGCAGGGTCGATTTCGCCGTTTTGCTTCGAGCGATCCGGTCAAGTGATCTGCGCGTTCGGGTAGACTCGACGCCGGGGACCAGAATGGCGACGACGTGCCCGTAGAGCCCGGGGACCTGCTTGATCGGTACCGCATCGTCACGCGTCTCGGGGCGGGCGGCATGGGCGAGGTCTTCCATGCGTTCGATACGCGCCTTGAGCGCAACGTCGCGCTCAAGCTGCTCCACGCCGAGACGGAAGCCGCGTCGACCGCCGGCAACCTGGCGGTTTCGAACGGAGTCGCGCGCATGCTTCGGGAGGCGCGGGCGGCGGCGGCGCTCGAGCACCCGAACGTCATCTCGATCTACGATGTGGGCGAAGTACAGGAGCCTGCGTCGCTCCGCGGCACCCCATTTTTGGCAATGGAGCTCATCAAAGGGAGCTCGCTTCGCGTCTTCGGGCAAGACAGGAGCGTTCCTTACGCTGAGCGTCTGCGTTGGCTCATCGACATCGCCAAGGCGCTCGGAGCTGCGCACGCGCAAGGGCTCGTCCATCGCGACGTGAAGCCGGAGAACGTGATGATCCGCCAGGACGGCGTGGTCAAAGTCCTCGACTTCGGGATCGCGAAGAGGAGCTACGGCAGCGTCGACCCCGCGCAGTCGACCGAATCCCGCCTCCTTCCCATGCCGACGCTGACGACCGGCAACGTCGCGGTGGGCACGCCTTATTACATGGCGCCCGAGCAGATGCGGGGCGACGCGCTCGACGGACGGGCCGATCAGTTTTCGTGGGGAGTGATGGCCTTCGAGATCCTTTGCGGAAAAGGTCCATGGCGGATGGACGGCGACGCGCTCAGTCTCGTGGCGGAGGTTTTGTCGAAGCCCGCGGAAATGCCGAGCGGTCACGACGTGCCGCCAAGTGTCGCGAAGGTGATCTTGAAGGCGCTCTCGAAGTCGCGCGACGATCGTTTTCCATCGATGACGCGCCTGCTTCAAGAGCTGCAAGAGAGGGAGCCGGTAACGTCGCCCGTCGCCTCACAGCCGAGGCTATCTCTCGATGAGGCGGCGAATCTCGGGAGCGCGAAGACCGAGATCTTTCAAAGCATCCGCGAAGCGAAGACGGTCCCGTCGAAGTTCCCGCCGCCCAGGCGCTTCCGGAGGCGGGCGAGCTCACGCTCGGTCGCGGCGAGGACTGCGATGTTCGCGTCGACGACCGGAAGGTATCGCGCAAGCACGCGATCTTGAGGCTCGGCGCAACATTCGAGATCGTCGATCTCGGTAGCTTCAACGGGACGCTCGTCCGCGGGCACCGCTTGAAACCCCAAGTGCCCACCGAGATCAACGTGGGCGACATGATCACCCTCGGGACGTCGGTGCTCGTCCTCCAGAGCGCGCCGATGCACGATCCGCCGGCACGGGTGTGGAGCCAGGCGGCCTTCGAAGGGCGCACCGAGGCCGAACGCCAGCGCGCGGGGGGGACGGGTACGTCGTTTGCGCTCGTGCAAATCAGGCTGGAATCTGCGGCGACCGCGGACCCGTCGCGATCGACGTCTGGGGGCCGACGTGGCCGAGAACGTCGCGCGCGTCGAAAAGCTGGAGGCCGCACTTCGTGCGTCGCTTCGCACGAACGACGTCATCGGGTCTTACGCCGTCGGTGTCTACGAGATTCTCCTTTGCGAGACGGCGCCGGACGTCGCCAATCGACTGGCTTCGCAGCTCGCCTCGCGGCTCAACGTCGATGGCTTCAAGGCGGAGCTTGGCATCGCCTGTTATCCGCGCGACGGGCTCACCCACGAGGCTCTTCAGGAGAGGGTCGAGGCCGCGCTCAGCGACCCCAATGACGTGCCGCCGGCGGGTGATCGACTCGATCGCGGTTTCATGAAGGAGATGGAGCAGGTCATCGATCGCATCTCGGCCGGGATGATCAACGTGCTCATCCTCGGCGAAACCGGAGTCGGAAAAGAGGTGCTCGCGCGGGCGCTCCACGAGCGATCCCCGCGCCGCGACGCGCCGCTTCTCTGTCTCAACTGCGCGGCGTTGTCGGAGCCGCTCCTCGAGAGCGAGCTCTTCGGACATGAGCGCGGCGCGTTCACCGGCGCGACGCAGGCGAAGCCGGGGCTCCTCGAGTCGGCGCAAGGCGGGACGGTGCTTCTTGACGAGGTCGGAGAGATGCCGCTCGCGCTTCAAGCGAAGCTCCTGCGTGTGCTCGAGCAGCGCGAAGTACTGCGGATCGGATCGGTGCGACCGCGGCCGATCGACGTGCGCTTCGTCTCGGCGACCAACCGAGATCTGGAAGATGAGATCGATCTCGGTCGATTCCGGCGCGATTTGTTCTTCAGACTCAATGGGATTTCCGTGACGATTCCGCCGCTGCGTGAGCGGCCAAACGAGATCGAGTGGCTCGCACGCGCGTTCGTCGTGCACGTGTGTGAGCAGGCGAAGCGCGCGGCTGGGGCAGCATGGTATCCCTAGGCCGCGAAAGAAGCCCTAAGCGCGCCTAGCCCCATTGCGCACGAGCCGCGTAACAACGATGGGACGAGCGCTCTAGTCCAGCGCGGAATCGACGGGGCCGGTATCCATCATCATCATCATCGGAGCATCGCTGGCTGCGTCCCCTGCGTCTCGGCGCGGTCCGGAATCCGCGGCGGGCATCATGGGGACCTTCTGGATCCCGGTGAGGTCACTTGTGCACGTGCGCTTGCCAGCCATGCTCATGTCGGGCGCGCAAATGAGCCCTTCCTGACAGTCGGTGGCCTGAAAACATTCCCCACCGGCCGCCACGAGCTTCGGCGACGAGCTGCACGCCACCATGATGCCGCATACGGCAACCACATTTGCCAGAGCCAAGCCGGCGCGAACGGGTCTCACCGACACAGGCTAGCGCGCCTACCCGAGCGTGACGAGGACTTGGCCTTCGGAGACGGCTTCCCCTTCTTTGCAGGCGATTTTGCTGACCGTCCCGCTCGCCGGCGCCTCCACGGGCATCTCCATTTTCATCGATTCGAGGATGACGCAGGTCTGCCCTTCGGTGACCACGTCGCCTTCTTTGACTTCAATCTTCCAAACCGTACCCGTGATGTGCGCGCAAACGTCGGTAGCCATGAGCCGAGACAGTACCCAATTTTTAGCTCTGCACGCGTTCCAATCAGGATGGCCAACAAAGTGGGCTCAAACGGCGCGTCGAGGTCTTTAGCGGAGGGTTTGCGAACGGGAAGGGAAGCCGGTAACTTTTTGAGGCTGCCGGAAAGCCGTTCGCATAGTAGGAAGATACCACCCATGGCGGAACAGAAAGAAAGCTCGGTCCTCTTCTCACTCAAGGAGCTGATGAACCTCGAGGAGGACAGGATCAAGTCCGAAGAAAACGAGAAAAAACGTCAGGAGGACGCCGCTGTACAAGCGCGCCTCGATGCCGAGCGTCGTGTCCGCGAAGAAGAAGAAGCGCGCATGCGAGCGGCCGACGAGTCGCGCCGCGTATCCGAGCAGCGCACCCGGGAGGAGTCGGCGCGCGTCGATGCCATCCGGCAGGCCGAGATGGAGAAGGCCCGGCTCGATGCCGAGAACGCCGCCCGCCTCGATCAGCTCAAACAGCACCAAGAGCACGAGCAGCGAATCCACGCGCTCGGCCAGGACGAAGGCAAAAAGAAGCTCAAATTCATCGCCATCGGCGCGGTGGCCTTCCTCTTCCTGGTGATGGTCGGCGGAGGCTTCGCGATCAACAGCACGCTCCAGAAGCAGAAGGCGCTCGAAGCCCAGCTCAACACGATGAACGACGAGCGCGACGCCCTCAACGCGAAGCTCAAGAACGCCACCAGCCCGGAAGAGCGCGCTGCCCTCCAGGCCGAAATCGACGCGAAGAACGAAGCCATCGAGCTTGCCAAGAAGAACCCTGGAACACCCGCGCCGGCCGCGAAACCTGCGTACCGCCCACCGTCGGGCGGAGTCGGCGCGGCACCGGTGAAGCCGGCCGTGAAACCGCCGTGCAATTGCAGCCCTGGCGATCCGCTCTGCAGTTGCCTTTGACCCTCCCGGCTTAGAGACACGTTGGCGACGATCCCCGCGGGCTTGGTTCCGCACGCGAACCCTGCTTCTCGCATCATTTTCGCGCTCGATTTCTCGACGATCGCGGAGGCGACCGCGGCGGCGCAGAACCTCGGCGAGCGCGTGGGGATGGTCAAGATCGGCCTCGAGCTCTTCGTCGCGGGGGGCCCCGAGGCCATCAAGATCGGAGCCGCGGTCGGCCTTCCGGTCTTCCTCGATCTAAAGCTCCACGACATTCCCGAGACCGTCGAACGCGCCATCAACCGCGCGGCCGCCTTCAACTGCCGTATCATCACGGTGCACGCGAGCGGGGGCTCCGAAATGCTCCGCCGCGCGGTCCGGGAGGCCGAATCCTCACGCACCGACCTCCAAGTCGCGGCAGTCACCGTTCTCACCTCCCTCGACTCACCGGATCTTGCGACGCTCGGTATCTCCGGCGGCGTGTCCGACCACGCCAGTCGCCTCGCCAAGGTAGCCTTTGATCAAGGCGTCCGGAACTTCGTGTGCTCTCCACACGAAGTCGCGATGATGCGAGCGGTGCTTGGTAAAGACGTGACCTTGATCACGCCCGGCGTGCGACTCTCGGATCGCCAGAAAGACGATCAGAAGCGCATCGCCACGCCGGCCCGCGCGGTGCGCGAAGGAGCTGATTTCGTGGTGATCGGTCGTCCCATCCGCGACGCCACGAACCCAGTCTCCGCCGCCGAAGAGGTTGCGCGAGAGATCGCTCACGGGCTCACGGAGCGCACCTGACGTGCGCCTGATCTGCGGTCTTCAGCCCGTCCGTGAAGCGATTCGCGCGCACGGCGACAAACTTCAGCGGGTGCTCGTCGAGAAATCCGACTCGCCACAGCTCGATGCGGTTGCGCGCTTCGCGGCCGACCACGGCGCGACCGTGCAGCGCGTCTCCCGCCTCGACCTCGACAAGATCTCCAAGGGCGCGCGCCACCAAGGTGCAGCGGCGTTCGCGCCGGAGCTGGCCTTAATTCCACTCCAAGACTTGGAAACAGGCAACGGCGCGCTGATCCTTGCGCTCGACGAGCTCGAAGATCCCCAGAACTTCGGGGCCATCCTCCGCTCGGCGGTGGCCTTCGGCGCAACGGCGGTGATGTGGCCCGAGCACCGATCAGCTCCTCTCTCGCCCGCGACCTTTCGCGCATCGGCCGGAGCGGTCGAGCACGCGCCGCTCTGCCGGGTCTCCAGCCTGACCACCGCTCTTACCGATCTGCGCGCGCGCGGCGTGACCGTCATCGGCCTCGAGATGCAGGCAAAAGAAACGCTCGACGCGATCGAGCTGGAAGGCGCGCTCTGCCTCGTCGTGGGGGCGGAAGGCAAAGGTCTGCGCAAGACCGTGAAGGGCTGCTGCGATACCCTCGCTCGGCTGCCGATGTCTGGGAAATTGGCCTCGCTCAACGCTTCGGTCGCAGCGGCCATCGCGCTCTACGAAGTCACCCGTCAGCGAACCGTAGCCAGCTCCTAAACCCTTCGCATCTCACACGGCCCGTGACGACTGCGCGTCCCCTTCCCGTTCGGCTCTTCATCTTCGCCTTCCTTGGGTGGACGTTCGATTTCTACGATCTCGTTCTCCTCGGGTTCATCAAGGAGCCCGTAGCGCACGATCTTCATCTGTCTCACACGGCAGAGACGTGGATGCTCGGCGTCGCCCTCGGCTCCTCGGGGATCGGCGGCATCGTCGCCGGGGCGCTGGCCGACCGCTACGGCAAGCGCACTCTGCTCGCGGCGACCGTGGCCCTCTACTCGCTCGGCTCGCTCATCAGCGGGCTCGCTCCGACCGTCGGCTTCTTTCTCTTTGGAAGGCTGATCGTCGGCCTCGGCGTCGGCGGAGAGTGGGCCATCGGGCACGGCATGCTCGCGGAGGCGGTCGATGCGAAGCTACGAGGGCGGGCCTCTGCTGCACTGCAAGCGGGCGAGCCGGTCGGCGTGGCCCTCGCGGCGATCGCCGGATTCTTGATCATGCCGAAGGTCGGCTGGCGCTGGGTGCTCATTGCATCGAGCGTGACCGGGCTCCTCGCCCTCGTCGCGCGCTCGTCGGTGCATCTCCCGAACGAGCGGTCGCATGCCCGGGTCACCCTTCGAATGTTGCATGATGCACGCATCGGAAAACGCCTGGCTACGGCGTGGCTTTTGGGAGTTTTCAAGCTCGGCACCTACTGGACTTGCTACACGTGGCTCCCCACGTTTCTCCTCAAGCAGATGGGCCAGAGCATCGGTCGGTCCGCCACGTGGATCCTCACCGCGCAGCTCGGTCAGCTCCTCGGCATGCTCTCGTTCGGCGCGGTCTCCGACTCCATCGGGCGCCGCCCCGCATTCTCGATCTACGCGTGTCTCACGGCGTGCGCGATCGCCCCTCTCGCCTTTGCCTGGCAGACGCTCAGCGCGAGACCGGGTCTTTTCTGGGGTACCATGCTTCTCCTCGGCTTCGGCTCGGGATGCACCGCTGGCTTCGGCGCGCTCCTCGCGGAGCTCTTTCCGACCGAGGTTCGAAGTGTGGCGATGGGAACGACGTACAATCTCGCGCGTGCGACGCAGCTCCTTGCGCCGGCGCTCGTCGGCACGATGGTCGCGAGCTACGGTCTCGCTGGCGGGCTGACCGTGCCCCTGGTGCTGGCGCTGGCGACGGCGTCCTGGGTGTGGATGCTCCCCGAGACGCGCGGCATCGCCCTCACCACGCTCGCCAACGCCTCCCCGCCGAGCGTCGAGAAATAGACCTGAATTTCCAGGGCCGCGTCCCTTGCGTCGCGCTTGGTCGAGATCCTTCGCGCCGCGTCGCGCACGCTGCCGTTCATCGCAAGAAGATCGAGCAGCGTCTCGAGCGCTTCGTCGTAGGCACGGAGCTCGCGCGCGTCGAGTGGTCCGCTGTGGCGACCGGGAGCCTGCGTCGAGTGATCCCCATCACGCGACCTGGCGAACGCGGAGCCTAACTTTCGTCGCACCGCCATCTTCAGCTTCATCTTCAGCGCGGCAACGAGGAACACCACCGAGCCATTCATGTCGCACGCCACGTGCTCGAACTCGCTCCTCCACAAGTCATCGAGCTCGCCATCGAAGGAGCTCCACGCGGCGCTCTTGGTCGCGGCATCGAGGCGCGCGAAGAACCCGACCTGCCCCTGGTGGTGCTCGGGGTCGACGAATTTTTCCAGGTGGCAAAGATCGTGGAGCGCAAAAGCGAGCGGACTTTCGTGCGGTTTCGTGCTCGATCCGTCCTCGAGGAGCGAAACGCAGCGGCGCCCGCGTGCCTGCAGAGAGAGCACCTCGGCCGGACGTGGCACGTAGGTGAGGACGTCGATGTCCCGCTCTCCTTCGGCGATGGCCACGAGCCCGCGCGCAACGCCCGCCTCGATGCGATGAAGCCGGTGCTCGGCGAAGAGACGCACCGCAGGCGAGGGATGCGCGCATGGAATGGGAGGACGCGCTCGACCCTGAAGCCACCGGACGCCCGCCGTGCTCTTGACCCGTTCGAGAACGAACGAGCACACGCGCTCGCCCTGATCAGTCATCTGCAGTCATTCGCGTGTCCGCTCACGCGCGTGAGGGCGGCCCGCCCTCGGTCGGTCGCACCGGCTTCAGGATCTCGCTCACGGAGGCCATCAGCGCCAGCTCCTGTTCTCGCGACAAGAGCGACCCCGCATGGAAAAGTGCAAAACCGACATACTCATGAAGGAGCTGAACGAGCCACGCGTCTGGGTCATCGCCGGCGAGCGCTACGAGATTTCGCGCCACCCGTTCGGGCTTGAGCGAGCCATCCTCGATCGGGCCCGCGCCCTGAAAAAGCGGATCGTAAACGCCGCCGCCGGTAGCGAAGCGCATGAGCCCATCGCGTAGCTCAGCCCCCTTCCCCGCGGAGTCGCACCGGCGATGGATCTCCATCAGCCCCGGGTTGAAGGCTTCGACGATGGCCTCGGGGCCCTGCGGACGTGGTGCGATCATCTGGATGAATCCGCCATTGACGAGCTGAAACAGAGCGCGGGTGACCTCGAACTCGAGCTGGCCAATGCGCCGCCCGATCTCGGCAACACTGCGCTTTCCGTCGCACTGGGCGAGGATCTCGACGAGATCGTCGGGCACTTTCTTGTCCTTCGAGGCGGGGCTGATCACCGCGATGTAGCTGTCGTTCGGGACCTTCTCGCGAAAAAAGCCGAGCTCGTCCATCCGGCGCGCGCCCTCCATGAGGAGCGCTGCGGCGTTGAGGTTGTGACGCCGGACGAGGTTTTTCTCGTCGAAGCGATCGAAAAAATAAAACATGCCGTCGCTCACGTGAAGCGCGGCGTAGAAGACCTCTTCGACCTGACGGGCCATCATGGGAAAGAGATCTTCGGCGGTGACGAAGTCGAGCTCGATCGCCGCTTCTCCGAGCCGTTTTCCAGACACCGCCGACGCCTGGATGGCTTCGTCGAGCTGCTCGCGGGTCACCACGCCGAAGCGGTACAGAGTCTCTCCAAGCCGCTCGTCGGGAACGGTAGTCACGGCGCCGACCACGTGCCCGGTGTCGAAATAAATGGACCGAGCACCCCGCTCCTCGAGCACGACGAGCTCTCCTTTCCAGTTCGCCTGGGCGATGAGAGCCGCAATGTCACAGAGGGCCCCGGGCGAGCAGATCTCGCCGGCCAGCTTCAGGACCGGCCCGGGAATAGGGTACTCGCCACGCAACAAGATGACGTCGCGCGGACTCGATTTGAGACGCCACTCGCCCGGGCGCGCTCGCAGCTGCTGGCTTGCCGTTCGACCCAAAGGGTGAACCGTCCCGGTGACGTCGACACGAAGCAGATCGTCACGATCCGACATATTTCTACGAGGATACATCAAGGTGTGTCAAAAGAAGAAAAATGGGGACAACGGCGGCGGCAGTTTCGACTTGGACCGACCTCGAGGGACTGCTCGCAGGCGCCGCCTACCTCGCCGATCCGAAGACGACGCTCGTGGCCTGGTTGGCGCTGAAGCTCGAGAAGCCGCTCCTCGTCGAAGGCCCCGCAGGCGTCGGGAAAACGGACCTTGCGCGCGCTCTGTCCCAGGCCCTCGGTCGTCCGATGGTGCGCCTCCAGTGCTATGAGGGGCTCGACGAGTCGAAGACGCTCTACGAATGGGACTACGCAAAGCAGATGCTCTACACGCAGCTCCTCAGGGACGCCGTGAAGGAGAAGACCCAAGGAGCGGCAACGCTGGCCGAGGCCGCTGACCGGATTTCGACGGCGGACGACGCCTTTTTCAGTGAGCGGTTCCTGGTCGCACGCCCGCTCCTCAAGGCGCTCACCAGCGACGAGCCCGTCGTTCTCCTCATCGACGAGGTCGATCGCGCGGATCCGGAGTTCGAGGCATTTCTTCTCGAGATCTTGGCCGAGCAGCAGGTCACGATCCCGGAGCTCGGAACGATCCGCGCCAAGCACGCGCCCCTGGTCATCCTCACCACGAACGGCACGCGCGACATGACCGACGCGCTTCGACGCCGCTGCCTGCACGTCTTTCTCGACTACCCTTCTCCCTCGCGCGAGCTGCAGATCCTCGAGCTGCGCGTACCGGGGATCTCGAAGACCCTGGCAACCGAGCTCGCGCGCGTGGCGGAAAAGCTGCGAAAGCTGGACTTGCGGAAGGCGCCGAGCATTTCGGAGACGATCGACTGGGGGCGCGCTCTGCTACTTCTCGGAGCAAGCGCGCTGGACAAAAGCCTTGTCTCAGCCACGCTGGGCGCTCTTCTCAAGCACGAAGAAGATCGCCTCAAGGTGGAAACGAAGCTCGATACTATTCTGGCCTGACATGCGATTCGACGAAACGAAGGGGGCCGCGGGGCCGATGGGACCACCATGAAAAAGCGGCTCGTAGTTTTCGTTCTTGCAGCCTCGGTCGCCTCGGTCGCGGCGTGCGGCGATAGCTCCTTCGGCTCCGGCAACGGCGCGGACGGAGGCGACGACGACGGCTCCAATTCGGTTACGGGCGGGAGGGCCGACGGCGGAGCGGAGGACGCCAGCGCAGAGGACGCCGGCGCAGACGCCAGCTCCATGGCGGACGTTCCGTGCGTCCCCGAGACCGCAGATGCGACGGTCGGCTTCTTCGTGGATCACAACAGCACGGCGGGGGTGACGTGCGGAGACGTGACCGCGCCCTGCAAGACGATCCAGCCCGCGATCGATCTGATCCCGACGATCGCCGGAAAGTCCGTCGTCTATGTGGCCCTTGGCACCTACGTGGAAAACATCACTCTTAAGCCCGGCGTTACGATCAAGGGCGGCTGGAAAAACACGGGCGCCACCTTCTCCCGGGCTTGCAGCGCGAACCCCGCGGGCGGCGTCGTCATTCAAGCGCCAACGAGCAACGTCACGCTCAATGTCGCGAGCCTCGGGGGCTCGGCAACCCTCGACACGCTCACGCTGTCGAGCCGAGTTGCACCGGCAGCTCCCGGGGAGTCGATGTACGGGATCTTCGCTACGGGCGCGTCGACGACGCTCAGGCTCGACAACGTGGTCGTCCAGACGGCGCGGGCTGGTAGCGCTAGCCCAGTCGCCCCAGCGGGTTCCGGTACGCACTCGTGCGCCGCAGCGTCGACGGGGGCGAGCGGAGCGCCGGCCTCGGGCGTCGCGCCGGCGGCGTCCGCTGGAAGCTACTCGGTAGCTGGATATACTCCAGGCGCGGGAAACGCGGGGCCCCCAGGAAACGCCGGAGAAAATGGAGCGCAGGGCCAGCCAGCAACCGGGAGTCAATGTGTCAGCGGCTGGCCGGGCTGTGATGAAGGCGCTTGTATGTTCACCGGCAGCAACACCACCTCGTGCGCGGGACCTGGGACGCCTGGATGCGGGGGGCCACCAGGACTGGGTGGCGGCGGAGGCGGAGGCGGGGGCAGCTCGTTGGGTGTGTTCGCGTGGGGTGCGACCGTCTCCGCATCCGCTTCTTCGATCACCGCAGGCGCGGGCGGGGCGGGGGCGCAGGGGGGTTCCGGCGGGCCCACGAGCCCGGGGGAAAATGGCCAACGACGACAGACTTCCCTCTATTATGACTGTTCGGATCCATTGATGAAGGGCACCTGCCCCAATGTTTTTACGCACACCTCGTCCAGCGCCAGCGCGGGAACGGTTGGTGGAAATGGCAGCGCAGGCCTCGCTGGCGGCGGCGGTCCGGGCGGCGATTCGTATGCAGTCTACAAGGGCGCCGGTGCCTCCTACACGGGAACGACGACCCCCCTCGCCGCCGGTGTGGCGGGCGGCGTAAGCGCCGGAAATCCGCCCGGGCCAGGCGGAACGTCGGCTCAAAGCAACTGACGTACGGAACGCCTACCGAAGCTCGGCGACTTGCTCGCCGAAGACGCGCTCGAGGCCGGCGAGAAGGGGGTCGCCGACCTCGACGCGGAAGTCTTTTCCGAGCTGCATGACCACCTCGGCACCGTCGTGCATTGTGAGATAGAGCGTCACCGGACATTGCCCGCGCCGCGCGCTGAAGAGATCACGCATCTGCGTCAGATCCGTCGACTTGGTGCGATCGGCGTGCAGACGGATCGCCAGGCGATGCTCCCCTTTGACCACCGCGCCGCTCAGTGACTCGACGGCGTTCAGGAAGATCGTCGGCTCGCGGTTGGCCTCTTGCTCGTCCTCGGACGACGCGTCCTCGTCGCGCCGAGGGAAGCTCACCTTGCCGGTGATGAGCACCGGCTCACCGCTCGTGAGGAGCTGCGCGAAGGACTCGATCTCTCTGCCTCGCACTTTGACGTTCACGCGACCGGAGAGATCTTCGAGCTCGAAGAACGCAAGCTTCCCGCCCCCTTCACGCAGGATTTTCTCGCGATACCCCTCGACCATTCCGGCGAGGCGAACCACGGTCCAGTCGGGCATGCCCGCGCAGTCTGCGCACTGGCGAGCGTCGATGCGGGCGAGCGCTCCTCCGCCCTTGAGGTAGCGTTCGAGCGGGTGGCCCGAGACGTAAAAGCCGAGTGACTGGCGCTCGCGCACGAGCATTTCCCGACGATCCCACGGCTCGCACTGCGGGTAGTCTCCGGCGCTCAAGCTGACGGTGACCGCGGTCGCGCCCGCGTCGAATAGGCCGAAGAGGCTCGTTTGACCGCGCTCGCGATCCCGGCTGGCGGCGCGGGAGCGCTCGAGCGCGACGTCGATGGATGCAAAGGCCCGCGCACGGGTGACGCCTTGCTTGGCAAAGGTGGTGTCGAAGGCGCCGCACTGCACGAGCGCCTCGAGGACGCTGCGGTTGATCTTCTTCGCGTCGACGCGGGCCGCAAAATCGAAGAGGTCGACGAACGGACCGCCGCTGGCGCGTGCTTCGAAGAGAGTCTCCAGAGCCGCGCCACCTACGCCGCGCACCGCGCCGAGGCCGAAGCGCACCTGTGGACCGAGCACGTCTTTGACCTTCTCGCGCGAGGTGAGTTTCTTGTTCCCATCCGGATGCGTGAAGACGACTTTGAAATCGGTATCGCTCTCGTTGATGTCGGGCGGAAGCACGGTGACGCCCATCGCGCGCGCGTCCGCGATGGTGCGAACGACTTTTTCGATCTTGTCCCGGTCGCTCGTCATGATCGCGCACAAGAGCTCGACCGGGTAATGAGCTTTCAAATACGCCGTTTGGTAGGTGATGAGCGCGTACGCGGCGGAGTGGCTCTTGTTGAAACCGTAGCCAGCGAAGAACTCGAGCAGACCGAAGATGCGCGCAGCGTCCTCCGCGTCTACCCCCTTCGACTTAGCGCCCTCGAGGAAGATGTCTTTCTGCTTGGCCATCTCCTCGGGCTTCTTCTTGCCCATCGCGCGACGCAAAAGATCGGCGCCTCCCAGCGTGTAGCCGGCGAGGAGCTGGGCGATTTGCATGACCTGCTCTTGGTAGACGACCACGCCGTACGTCGGCATGAGGAGCTCATCGACGAGGGCGTGCATCTTCCCGATGGGCTCGCGGCCATTCTTGCGGTTGACGAAGTTCGTCACCATTCCCGCGCCCAGGGGGCCGGGGCGGTAGAGGGCCACCGCGGCGACGATGTCCTCGAAGCAATCGGCGCGCAAATCCTTGAAGAGCTGCTGCATCCCGCTCGACTCGATCTGAAATACGCCTTTTGTTTCACCCGATCCGAGGAGGACGTAGGTAAGTTTGTCGGTTAGCGGAATTTTGGTTAGATCGAAGGTCTTCTTTTGCCGTACGAAGTCGGGGCGCGCGTTGATCAATCGGGTGGCAACGTCCAGCACGGTCAGCGTCTTCAGACCGAGAAAGTCGAACTTCACGAGGCCGGCCAGCTCGACGTCGTCCTTGTAATACTGGGTGACGTAGCCGCCGCCTTTGTCGTCCTTGAAGCAAGGAACGTGATCCCACAGCGGGCCTTCGCTGATCACGATCCCTGCAGCATGCTTTCCTGCGTGCCGCGTCAGACCCTCTAGTTTTTCGGCCTGAACGAGGAGCTCTTTCGTGAGCGGCTCCGTCTCGTAGCGCGCCTTCAGCTTGGGCTCGACCAGAAGGCTCTCGGCGATCGTATAGGTCTCGGCGGGCGTCTTCCGAGGGATGAGATTGGCGATGGCCTGGGCCTCGATGGGGGTGATGCCCATGCAGCGCGCGACGTCTTTGAGGACGCTCTTCGCCTTCAGCTCGGCGAACGTCGCGATTTGTCCGACGCTCGTCTCGCCATATTTCTTCTGTACGTAAGCAATGACCTGATCGCGACGATCCATGCAAAAATCGATGTCGAAGTCCGGCATGCTGACGCGCTCGGGATTTAGGAAGCGCTCGAACAGGAGGTTGTAGGGGATGGGATCAAGGTCGGTGATCCGCATCGCGTAAGCGACGATCGAGCCGGCCCCCGAACCGCGGCCGGGGCCAACGGGAACACCATTGTCTTTCGCGTAACGAATGAAGTCCCACACGATGAGGAAGTATCCGGGAAACTTCATCTTGCAGATGACGTCGAGCTCCATCTCGAGCCGCGCGCGGTAGGCACCGCTGTCCACTGATTTGCCGGTGAGCGCGAATTCCTCGAACCGCGAGGTGAGCCCTTCCCGCGCAATATGCCTGAAGTAGCCGTCGGTATCGAAGCCGGCGGGAACGGTGAAGCTCGGGAGCATCGGCTCGCCGAGCTTCAGCTTGATGGCGCAGCGCTCGGCGATGGCGAGGGTGTTCGAGAGAGCCTCGGGGAACGCAGAGAAGAGCGAGCGCATCTCGTCGGGCGACTTCAGGAACATCTCGCTCGAGCCGTGGTGGCGCTCTTTCGCCTCCGCGTACGATCTTCCGGACTTGATGCAGGAAAGATAGAGGTGCGCTTCGGCGTCGTCCCGCGATGCATAGTGAACGTCGTTCGTAGCTACGAGCGGCAAACCTAGTTTACGCGCGTTCTCAATGAGAATTTCGTTGAGAATGGGCTGCTCGACCAATCCATGATCTTGCAGCTCCACAAACAGATTTCCTGGCTCGAAGATGTCTTTGAGCTGCGCCATGGTCGTCAGGCCCGCGGCCCCGCCCTCCTCGAGGATCCGCTGCGAGGCGAGTCCCCCCATGCAGCCGGTCATCGCCACGAGCCCCTTCGCGTGTGACGCGACGTCCTCGAGGGACACGCAAGGAACGCCGGCGGGACCGGTGGGGTCGGGCGCGACGTGTCCGCGAGAGACCAGCCAGACCAAGTTTTTGTAGCCCTCGAGGGACGCAGCGAGGAGCGGCAAGTGCCGGCTCTTTCCCTGCTCGGCGACCTCGATCTCGCAGCCGAGGACGGGCTGGACCCCCGCCTCCTTGGCCGCCTTGTAAAAGGTGATCGCCCCGAACATGTTGCCGTGGTCGGTCACGGCGACGGCCTTCATTCCTCCAGCCGCCACGCGCTTCACCAGGTCTTTGACCTTCACCGCGCCGTCGAGCATCGAATACTGCGTGTGAACGTGGAGATGGGCGAATTCCGAAGGCATGCAGCTGAACGAGGTACCCTAGGAAACGACCTTGCTCAACCCTGGGCCGCCGCGTAGCTTACTCGGGTCGGATCTTTGGGCCGTTTCAGGACTTTTTGGAGGAATTACCATATGAAGCTTGCACGTATTTTCGGGCTCATGAGCGTTGGAATTGCCGCCGGCGGCATCGTTCTTTTTCAGGGGTGCTCCTCCGCGAGCCCTGCTGCCGATCCGACGGGCAACGGTAAGCCCCCCACAAGGCCCGCCTCCGCCAAGCCGACCACGGCGACGACCGAGCACAACTTCGCGATCTCCCAGCTCCTCCTCGGCGACGCACCGCGTGGCCCGGGCGCAGCGCAGAGCAGCACGGCCTGGAAAAAGTTCGGGTACAACATCGACGGCAAGGTCTCGACCGGCAAGTCGACCGACGTCTGTAAGGTCTCGAACAGCGGCTCGAAATCGGTCCACGACAACGGCGACCACGGCATCGACAACTCGTTCGGCGCGAACATCCTGCCGATCGTTTTGCAGACGGCAGGCGCAGACGGTCCCTCGAAGATCAGCACGGCGATCACCGATGGCAAGTTCACGATCATGTTCGACGTGGTCGGCCTCGACGACACCGCCACGCAGACCAACTCCGGCATCTCGGCGCAGGTCCTCGCCGGCGGCGCATTCGACCCGATGGCCATGACCAAGCCCACCTTTACGGTGGCCGATAACTGGCCCGTTCGCCCGGAGCTCTTGAGCGTGGCGACGGATCCGAAGAGCTCGAAGGTCAAGTTCGGCGACGCCTACGTCGTCAACGGCACCTTCGTAAACGCCGACCCTGGGAGCGCAACGAGCGACATCACCATCGCCCTCTCGTTCTCGGGCGTCGCCCTTTCGCTCACCATCCACAAGGCGATCGTGACCTTCGACCACACCCAGGCCGGCCTCGCAGACAACGGCACCATCGCCGGCGTCATCGGAACGGAAGAGCTCATCACTGGGCTGAAGGCCGTCGCCGGGCGCATCTCCCCCACGCTCTGCACGGGCACCGCGTTCGACGGCATCGCCGGCCAGATCAAGCAGGCCTCGGACATCATGGCCGACGGCACGCAGAGCGCCGACCAGACGTGCAACGGCATCTCGATCGGTCTCGGCTTCGTCGCCAAGCAGATCGGAAACCCTTCCAAGGTCGGAAGCCTGGGAACGCCGGCGCCCGACCCCTGCATGTCCCCCGCAGACGGCGGCACCGACTGATCGTCAGCTAGCCTGACGACGATCCTGCGACAGGGCGCGGAGCTACAAGCTTTGCGCCTTTCGCGTTTAACCCATCAGGACTTTTTTGCGCGGGCGATGACGTGAGGGGCAAGGTGAAGCGCCATCGCGTAGATGCCGATCTGCGGAGGACCGCCGATGCTCGTCGGAAAGAGCGAGCCGTCGCTCACGAACAGACCGCGGACCTGATGATGCTCCCCCGTAGAGCCGACCACGCTGCGCTTCGGATCCTCTCCCATTCGCATCGTTCCCATCGGATGCACGGCGCTCAGTGGCACGCCGTGGGGACGAACGAATCGGGTGTCGAGTGCGTCGACCTCACGCTCGCTGGTCATCCGCACCGGAGGGATCGCGGGAATGACTACCTCCTTCGCACCTGCGGCGAAGAGAATGCGCGCGGACGCCACGAGGCCCTTCGCGAGCTGCACGCGATCGCTCTCAGTGAGCTCGTAGTGAAGGCTCGGGAGGCCGTCGTCGGACACCGTGACCCGGCCTTCGGTCTCGTCGTGGACCATCGCGGTGAGCACGGCGAGCCGAGAATAATCACGCATCTGGCGCATGTGAGCGGCGCCGAAACCGGGGAGCGTTGACGCCGTTCCGACGGGGTGTGCGAAGGCGGGAACGATCCACACGCGGCGATCGCTCCCCTCTTCGAACGACAGATGTTCGGTGCACTCGTACGACTGAGGAATGCCGTAGTGGCTGGCGAGAACGTGATCGAAGCGCCCCGCGACGACGGCCCCTGGATGCATGCGGAGCGCGCGTCCGGTCTGGGCAAATGGATCAGGCATCCCGCTCGCGATGGCCAGCGCCGGCGAACCGACCGCGCTCGCCGCGAGCACGACCACCCGCGCCCTTAGTTTCAGCCTTCCCTGAGGCTCGCCGCTCTTGTCGAGGAAAACCGCCTCGACCCCCGTGACGCGATCGCCCTCGAAGGTGATCTTCTCGGCGCGCGTGTCGGCGTAAACGTTCGCCCCAGCCTCGAGAGCTTGGGGGACGACGACCTTCAACGCATTTTGTTTTGCGTCGTAGGCGCAGCCGAGCTCGCAGAAGCCGCTTAGCTGGCAGCCGATGCGATTGTGCTTGAGCGGCCCGCCCTTCCAGCCGAGCGCCTCGATGCCGATCCTGAGGGCTTCGTTGTTCGGATTGCGGAGCGCGGAGGGAATTTCGCTGACCGACAAATCGGCTTCAATCCGCTCGAAATCGCCGCGCATCTCGGCGGGAGACACGCCTTCGACGCCGTAGCGCGCGCCCCAGGCCACGAGAATTTCGTCGGGGATGCGCTTGCAGAGGTTGGTGTTGTGAACGGTGCTCCCGCCGATCCCTCGCCCCTGCAGAACGCGAATCGCAAGGTCATCGGTCGCGCGCCCTCCCATCTCCTGGAAGAGAAGCGGGAACATCTGCTCCTCGCGCTGAGTGAAGTCGCTCGACGTGTGGTGGCCGCCCTCCTCGAGGCCAACCACGTTTGCGCCTGCGCGCGCGAGCTCACGGAGGGCGATCGCTCCGCCGGCGCCGGTGCCGATAACGACCGCGTCGACGTCGAGGGTGACATCGCCGCGAAGATCTCGACCCTTGAGGATGGTCATTCCCACCAGCCACGCTCCGGCCGCAAGACCATGGGTCCGGCGTAGTTGAGAATTTTCCAGGTGCGCGGATCACGGTAATAACCCATGAAAACGAGCGCCTTCAGCCCCTCGAAGCCCCCACGCAAGAGATCCTGATCGCTCGACTCGAGCGACGCGAGGACGCGATCTTGGTCGCCCGGAGAGAGCCGCGTGAAGCGCGCGGCGAGGTTGAGGCGCAACGGGGCGAGGTGTTCGACGTACGCGAAGAGGCGACCGAGATCCTTTTTTTTCGTGGGCGGAAGGCGCGCGAGGTAGCCGTCAATGAAGCCGGCCACGTCCACGGCGTCGGTCGTTGGGATCTTCGGGTCATCGATGTCGGCAGCGGCGATCCGGCGCGCGGCGTGCTGCAAGAAGACGAACTGCCACGGCGACAGAGTGACGAGCCTGGCGCGGACCGAATCCGAAACTTGGTACCCGCCGGTCCTGAAAAACGCGACGATGGTGCCCGCCGCGACCACGGTCCCGCCGAACACAGCGAAAAAACGCCTCCGCGTGAGCGTTGGTTTCTGCACGGGTGAAACGTACGACAGAAAACTCATTGCGAGTGGCAACGTTCGGAGAGATTCTTTGGGTGTGCACATCTTCGGCCTCACCGGGGGGCTCGCCTCGGGAAAAAGCGCCGTGGCAGCACGGCTGCGCGTGCGGGGCGTGCCGGTGATCGACGCCGATCTCTTGGCCCGAGAGGTCGTGGCGAAGGGCTCTGGTGGGCTCCACGAGATCGTGAAGTTCTTCGGCCCCACTGTCCTCGATGCCGAGGGTGCGCTCGATCGGCACGCGCTTGCAGCACTGGTGTTCTCCGACGAAACAAAGCGAAGAGCCCTGAACGCCATCACCCATCCGCGAATCGCCGCGCTGGGAACGGAACGCGCACAGGAATTTGCGTCACGCGGCGAGCCGCTTGCGGGCTACGAAGCCGCACTGCTCGTGGAGAGCGGCTTGCAGAGCGCTTTTCGCCCGCTGGTGGTGGTCGCTGCGCCGCTCGAGGTCCAGCTCGCTCGGGCCATGGCTCGCGACGGAAGCGACGAAGAAGAAGCGCGCTCCCGTCTCGCAGCGCAGATGCCGCTCCCTGCGAAAATCGCCGCAGCGGATTTCGTCATCGAGAACGAGTCAACGCTCGCGGCGCTCGGCAGGCGAACCGACGAGGTGCTCGGCGAAATTTGCGCGAAGCTTGGCATCGATCCTGCGCGCTATCCGGAGCTTCAATGACCCGCGGCTCGGTGCACTTCATCGGATCGACGGAGGGCTCCGCGGGAGGCAAGATGCTCGCGCGCGCTCTGTCATCGGCTGGCGCACGCGCGTCCGGTGCGCCGAAGATTGCCGTGTCGTTCGCCCCGGTGGCCGGGAGCCCGGAAGCCCTCAAATACATGGGCGATCGCACGCTGAAGCTCTTTGCGGGCAAAGGCACCGTTACCCGATTTTGCCTCGCAGGCGAAGCCGACGCCGACCCCGTACGAGCCAAGGCGATCGTCGACGAAGCGGACCTCATCTTCTTCAGCGGTGGGGATCCGGTCGTCGGCGCCCACATCCTTCGCGAGAGCGGCGCCGACGCCTGGGTTCGTGAAGCACGCGAGCGTGGAGCGACCTTCGCTGGGATCAGCGCTGGAGCGATCTTGCTCGGCGCGTCCTGGGCCTCATGGCCTGACGAGCATCCTCCGAACGCACCGTTCGACGGCGGGATGCTCATTGCGTGCGCCAGCGTCGTCGACGATCTGGTGGTCGATTGCCACGGCGAAGAAGACGACTGGAACGAGTTGAAGCTGGTGGCCGCGATGCTCCGTGCCCGCTCGACCGAAGGTGCTGCTGAGCCACGGCTCCGGGGTATTCCTACCCGTGGAGGCCTCATCGTAGGCCCCGATAACGCCCTCGAAATCGTCGGGGACGAGGCGTTCGTCCCGGGATTCTCGCGTTCGTGAGCAAGCATCGGACGGGTGTCTCGTCGTCGTATGGCGAGCCCGGTGATACGGCCGGCGATCGACCGAGCGGCAGCCCCGAGAGCGCGTCGAAGCCGGGGCTCATCCTCCTCTACGCTCCAAACTTCGATCAGTTTCACCCAGCGTACGTCTTCACCGTGCCCGAGCTCATCATCGGTCGGGACGCCACCAACGCGATCTGCGTCCCCGAGCAAGCGGTGAGTCGGCAGCACGCACGCATCGCGTACATCGGCGGGCAATGGATCATAAGCGACCTCGGGAGCCGCAACGGCACGATGGTAGACGGTGCGTTCATCACCAGCGAGCACGCGCTGCGGCACCTCACCGAGATTCGCGTCGGTGACGCGATGTTCAAATTCGTCGAGAGCGGCGCGGAGAGGTTCTCCGCCTACCGCATTGACGGACGCGTGTTCGCCGAGAAAAAAGCCAAGTTGGTGAACGAGCTCGTCGGCGGCTGCCAGATGGATCATATCGCCGCGGACATCGAGCGCATCGCACCGACGGAGCTCTCTTGCTTGGTGCTCGGCGAGACAGGCACGGGCAAGGAGGTCGCCGCGCGCGCCATCCACCGCCTCTCCGGTCGACGGGGCTCATTTCAGGCAGTGAACTGCGCCGCGATTCCGCACAACCTCCTCGAGAGCGAGCTCTTCGGCTACCGCCGCGGCGCGTTCTCGGGCGCCGATCGCGACAAGCCCGGCCTCGTTAAGCTCGCAGACGGCGGGACGCTCTTCCTCGACGAGATCGGCGACATGCCGCTCGAGGCCCAAGCGAAGCTGCTACGTGTGCTCCAGGCCCGCGAAGTTTTTCCGCTCGGCGGAACGACGCCCGAGAAGGTCGACATCCGCGTGGTCTGCGCGACCCACCGCGATCTCTACGCGTACGTGCGAGACGGAAAATTCCGGGGTGATCTCTTTGCCCGCTTGAACGAGCATGCAGTCCGCCTCCCCCCGCTGCGCGAGCGAAAAGAGGACGTCTACCGACTCGTCAAGAGCTTCGCTGCGAGCTTCGGGAGCCCCGATCTCGCTTTCACTTTCTCGGCTCTCGTCGCCCTCTTTCACTACAACTGGCCCTTCAACGTGCGCGAGCTCGAGAGCTGCATCAAGCGCGCGATCGCCCTCGCTGGCGCAGGCTCCGTCGACGCCGGGCAGCTGCCCGACGGCATTGCCGAGTACATGAAAGGCTATGGAGAACGAAGGCGTGTTGGCGCCTCGATGAGCATTGTTCCGCCCGAGACGAGCCAGCCACCCCACCCCGCGATGCGACGGGGCGGCGCGCCGACAGAGGTGGAGATGCGCGAGATGCTGAAGCGTCACCAGGGCAATGTCGCCGCCGTCGGACGCGAGCTCGGCAAAGAGCGGATGCAGATCCATCGCTGGCTGAAAAAGTACAACATCAACCTCGACGACTACCGGATCGAATAGCTCGCGCCTCGGAGACCCGCGCGGCAACTGCGCTACGGTGGGTTCTCCTCGCCGACCGCGGCGATCTTGAATTTTCCGGACTCGCGGCGGAGCAGGAACGTCACCGCGTCCGGGAAAAAGCGCTCCCCCGCGATGATCGGCGCCATCACCGAGACGCGCACCAGCGCTTCACCGCGCTGCATTTCCGCGGGGCGTGGCGGCGTGCTCGTCGAGGACAGATCGTCGAACTCGAAGCGCTCCGCGCGATCGAGCCGCACGACCTCGACCCCTGCGATCTTCGCGTAGCCGAGCTTACCCATGCGCTCTTCCCAGCGCTTGATCATTGCCGTCCGTCCCACGCCCGGTGCACCCGCATCGAGCGACAGGGCGTCGAGCGTGAGCAGCTGCTGAAGGCTCCCGAGGTCCTCGTGCTCGAACGCTTCGAAGTAGCTTCGCACGACGTCGCGCACCGCCTCTTCACTGAAGGGCTCTCGGAGCGACACGACCCCGCGCGCCCTGGCGTGCTCGCTGGGAGCGGGCAATGCCGCCGTCGGCTCAATGACGACACCATCGGGGCGACGGGGCGTCTTCGGGAGCTCGACGGCCGTCGTCGTTGCCGCCGGGCCACCGCACGCGGAGAGGGCGCCGACAAGAAGAGCGCGGCTAAAGCAGCTCGGTTTTCGGATCGTTGCCACGCGAGAGCGTGACGATCGCACGATCGGGAACCTTGTTCCAGTGCGCGCCCGGATCCTCGTCGAAATCGCTGGCGATCAGGGCGAAACGCATCTGCGCGAGCTCGGGGGCTTTCCTGCGAAGCTGGGCGTCGTCGCCGATGATCGCGTCGGCGTCGTCTTTACCGGCGAAGACCCGGATGGCCATGGTCTCGCTGCGATGCATTGCGATCAGGTCCTCTCCGTTCGTAAGTAGAAGGTTGATGGCCACGGGCTCACCGCCGACTTCGGCCGTCATTGCATCTAGCACGGCGACCGTCGACCGGACGGCGTCTCTCACCACGGAATCGGGAACGCTGTGATCATTGAGACGCCCCGCGTCGTGCAGGAAAGAGAGAAACACGTGGAAGACTATCTCGGAGTCCGTCTCGCCGCGAATGTCGCCACGCAAGAACTCGGGAACGCTCGCGACGAGGCGATCGCGGATGGCGTCGAATTGAACCACCGTGCCGGTCTGCGCGAAGAGCCACTGACGGTAACGAAACGGATGGGTATTTTCCGTGCGAAGCGTGCCGACCGTCGCGGAGCGAACGTGCCCGACGATGATGTCGGCGCGGACATCCTCGGCGCTCTTCGCCGCGTCGATCTCACCGCGCTCGTCGATGGGCCTCCGGCGCATCAGCACTTCGCCGCCTTGATAGAACCCAATTCCCCAGCCGAGGGGCGTGCCTCGCGACCGCACCCGCAAAGCTTTTTCCTCGGACAGGAGCAGTCGCCCCGCGAGGTCGGCTCTGTTTCCGATTAGTCCGAACAGGCGTGCCATGGTCGTTCCCTCTCTACCGAAGCTACC
This sequence comes from Myxococcales bacterium, assembly GCA_043747615.1. Classification (GTDB taxonomy): domain Bacteria; phylum Myxococcota_A; class Polyangia; order Polyangiales; family Polyangiaceae; genus JAYTOU01. The sequence goes on from JAYTOU010000003.1 coordinate 132,326, forward strand.
GAGGCCAGCTACGAGCCAGAGGCGAGCACGCTGCTCGACTCCCCCCATTCACCTTACGAACCATTCACCTTACGAACCATTCACCTTACGAATTTGATTCGCCCTTGCGCTACTTTCGCACGCGAATAGGTAGGACATCTGCTGACTCCTCCGAGGCGCCGTCGACACCCGGCTACGCATTACCGCTCCTGACCGCTCCTGCGAACCGGGTGCCGTCCCCATACCAATAAGTCGAAACCGCGTTTGTTCAACCCTCCCACAAGGGGAGAGCGAGCATGAACGACCTAATATTCCTCACTGGCTGGGTCTCGAGGGAGGGATTCGCTGCGCCCGAGCGTATGCCAGAGCGCCTCGCCTCGCCGATCCGATCGTTAGAATCCTGTCGCGCGCACTTCCACCCTGCATCGATTGTTGGCGCACGAAGGGTCGAGGGAGTTTCTAGAATGCCAATTTCAGCTGAGTTTCGCACGGCATCATCGTTGCTCTCGCAGAGGACACATTGATGGAGCCGCACCCGCCACTTCCAGTCTTGGAGTCGAAATGAAACCCGCTCGCGAAGTCGATGATCAGGCCAGTACGATCCCCACGGTCCGTCCCGGCGCGCAGGACCGTCCCTCTGGCGTGCGTGTCACCCCTGCGGACGGTATCTCGCGGCCCGGTGTGCGTTCTGCTCCGACACCGATTGCTACGCTGTCGGTTGGTCCGCTTCGGCCCATCCGCGATCTGCTCGAGCGCTTCGATGCCGGCGATTACCTAGGTGCGCTCGCGTTGGCCGACGCCGTGCTCGACCCTACGGCAACGCCGGTTCTCACGCTTCCGCGCGAAGACTCTCTCGCGCACAGCCTCGATGCGAGCTACGCGCTCGTCCTCTCTCTCGTGGATGGACAGAGAACACTCGAGGACGTGCTCGGAGCGAGCGAGCTTCCGATGCTCGACGCGCTCCGCGTAATGTGCGAGCTCGTCGAAGAGGGTCACGTCTTTTTCGCGGACCAGACCGTCTGACTATTTTCCGACCGGTGGAACGATGAAGGGGACCACGTGCTCGCGTGATTCGAAGCTCGTGCGGTAGCCAGCTGCCTCGTGCTGGGTCTTGAAGGGCCCGACGCGAACTCGGTACCACGTGCCGCGGCCGTTCACGTGCGCCTCGAGGACGTATGATTTGTGTCCGCGCGCACGAAGCTGGTCACTGAACTGGTTGGCCTCGGCTTGAGAGCGAAATGAGCTCACTTGGAGCTGGTAGCCGCCGTCGTGCCCAGCAGCAGCCGCAGGCGCGCCGGCGACGTTCACCTGCGCCGAGTCGGTCGCCGCGAGGGTGAGAGCATCGCGCGGACGGGTGAGGACAGGCGACGCGTTGAGCACGTTTTGCGCCGGGAGCGCCACCACCGGAAGCTTGTCACCTGCGGGCGGCGGGTCCACCGGGACGACGACGGAAGTCGCGGATTCGAGCGGAGACGCGACGGACGCGGCCACGTTCGCGCGCACGGCAGCGAGCGCGGTGGTCGGGTGCTCGCCATCGCTCAGGATGCCGGGAAATGTAACGTCGCGCGCGCTGAGGTCGGTCGGCTTGGCTCCTCCGGCTGGGCGGGCGCGCTGGGCGACGAGATCCCCCAGCGGATCGACCCTCACCTGAGGCTGCGTCTTGTGCCCAGTGAGCGCCAACGTGGCGAAGACGACGCACGCGCCGCCGAGGGCGAGGAGCGCGAACGCCATTCCCTTCGGTGTCGACGGAGCAGTATCCGTCTCTTGAATCTGCTCGAGGTTCCTCAACGCGCCTTGATCGATCATCTGGCCTCTCATGTTTTGACCGCGCCGCCGTCGGCATCCTCTGCTTCGTCCGTGCCGTCTGCGCCATCGGCCGCCGCCGGGCGATCCATGCGTGCGGGCGCGCTCACCCCGAGGATCTCCAGCGCCGCCGCGTAAACGATCCGGATGGACTCGAGCCACGCGAGGCGCGCCGCCGTCTTCGGGCGGTCCCACCGCGACTCCCAACCGGTGACGGCTCGCGCCGAGGCGGGAGGCAGGATGGGATCGGATTTCAATCGCGTGAAGTAGCTCTGAAACTCGCGCGCGAGCTCCTGAACGTAGTTGACGAGCTTATGCGGCTCACGCGTCGCCGCTGCGCTGGCCACGGCCTCCGGAAATTCGGAGAGCCGCGACGCGAGCGCGAGCTCGTCGGGATGAACGAGCGTCGCCCATGCCGCCGGCGCGAGATGCGTGTCGAGCGGCATGCCCAGCTCGCCTGCCTTGCGCAAGATGGAGCAGAGCCGCGCGTAGCCGTATTGCACGTAAAAAACAGGGTTATCGAGGCTCTTCTTCTTCGCCAGATCGAGGTCGAACTCGATATTGGTGTTCGCACTTCGCGAGTTGAAGAAAAAGCGGAGGGCGTCGCGTCCGGCGCCGCTTCTGCCGGCGGCGTCATCGATTTCGTCCATCACCTCCTCGGTGGTGACGAAGTTTCCCGCGCGCTTGGAGGACTTTACGACCTGACCGTCTTTGAGGATGTACACGAGCTGGTAGAGGAGAGCTTCGAATTTTCCTTCGGGGAGCCCGAGGGCAGCGAGCGCGTTTCGGACCCGGGCGACGTAGCCGTGGTGATCGGCGCCGAGCACCGTGATCAACCGGTCGTACCCGCGCTCCACCTTGTCGGCGTGGTAGGCGATGTCGCTCGCAAAGTACGTGTAGTTTCCATCTGATTTCTGGACGACGCGATCCTTGTCGTCGGCGTCGTCTTTGGCGACGAAGAAGAGCGCGCCTTCCTTGCGCACCAAGTGCCCGGTCGTCTCCAGCTGCTGCAAGGCGACGCCGACGGCGCCCCAGCGATGAAGTGACTCCTCGCTGAACCAGACGTCGAAATGAATGCCTAACGCCGCGAGCGTGCGGCGAATTCCGGGGAGCGTACGCGAGCCGGGGATGCCGTGGAGCATCCAGGTGACCACGGTGCGGGAGAGGACGTCTTTGTCGCCCGTGAACACCGCTGGATTCGTGTTGTTGAGGAAGTTCGCGAGCTCTCTCACGTACTCGCCTTGATAGCCGTCTTCGGGGGCCGCTTCGCCGCGCGCGACGGCGCCGACGCTTTCCGCGAACAGACGGATCTGGTTTCCGAAATCGTTGACGTAGTACTCGCGGGTCACGCGGTTGCCGGTGGCCTCGAGGAGGCGCCCGACGGTGTCGCCGAAGATGGCGTTTCGTCCGGAGGCGACGTTGATCGGACCGGTCGGATTCGCGCTGACGAACTCGAGATCGACGCGCTCCCCCGTCCCGCTCGGCGCGCGACCAAAGGCCGGCCCGGCACGCAGGATGCCCTCGAGCTCGGCGTGGATCGCAGCGGGATGGACGCGAAGGTTGACGAAGCCGGGACCTGCAAGCTCGGCGCTGCGCACGACGGGGTCGCCTTCCAGCGCCTTCACCAGCGCCTCGGCGATCGCGCGCGGCGGTATTTTCACCCGCTTGGTGAGCACCATCGCTGCGTTGGTTGCGAGGTCGCCGTGCTCAGCTCGCTTGGGCCGTTCCACGGTCCAGGCCGTGGCCTCGGCGACGCTACTCGCTCCATCGGCGCCGAGCGCGCCTTCGGCAGCGAGCCGTTGAAGGGCGCTTTGGATCCGAATGCGAACGCGGTCGGCGAGGCTCATCGTGTGTCTTTGCGGTAGCCCCCGCGAGCCTCCGCCGTCAACATTTCGGCCAGGATTTCTGGTACATCGTAGCGTCATGATGTCGCGCAAATCTTCGTTCGCGGTCGCGCTTGTCGCGCTCGCTGCGTGCAGCGCGACGCCGAAGGGCACGCTGGTTCTAACGACCGGAGGCGAGACGGGCATCTTCTCGCGAGCTCCCGTACCGACGAAGCTTTACGTCGACGCCCTCGGCAAGGACGGCGGGGCCTCGCGTCTCGTGACCGCGAAGCTCCCCGCCGACAACGTCGACCTCGGCGATCAGAGCGCCAACGCGATCGTGAGTCTCCATGTCACGGCCGTCGACGACGCCGAAACAATTCTGATCGAGGGAACCTCGGTACCCGTGCAGCTCGGCGCGCTCGCAGATCTCGGCCTCCCCGTTTTCGTTCAGCGGAACGGAGAGTTTGCTCGGCTTCCCTCACCGTTTTCCGAGGTGCGCGACGCCCCGCTCAGCGCGCTCGTCATCGGCCGGTATCTCCTCGTTGCCGGAGGAAGCGACACGGCGAAAGCCACCCATAGCCAGCTCTATGATTTCGGTTCCCTCAGCCCGTTCGAGTCGCCTCCGATCCTCCCCCGTGCGCCGCGAAGCATGGCCGCGCTCGGGACGAAGGTGCTCCTCGTCGACGACGCCGGGGCATCGTGGTTTCAGCTCGCGGACTCCACGTTCTCCGACGCCACCGCGCCGAGCGGAGGCTCCTTCGCCGAAGTCGCTGGGGGAAGGACGATCATTGGCAGCGACAAGACGCTGTGGATCGTCGGCGGAACGCGGGCCAAGGGAGATGCCACCTTACGCGTCCTGCGCGTGGGGACCGATGCGTCCTTGAGCTTCGTCGCCCTCACTGCGGCTCGTCTCGGCGCTTCGGCGGCGTGGGTCGAAGGCCGCGGAGTCGTCGTCGCGGGCGGGAGCACGACAGCCGCGGGCCTGGAAATTCTCGGCGCGGGAGCGAGCGCCGCCACCGCACTTCCGTTTCCGCCGGATCCGACATCGGGCCAGGCGGCGTGCGCGCTCGACGGCTCGCATCTCCTGCTCACGGGGGGATCCGATCCCTCCGGCACCACTCCGCCCTCGCGCGTGGCGGACCTCACGTGTGGAAGTGGATGCGCTCCGGCGGGATGGACAGCGAGGCTCCCCTCGCCCTTTCCGCAGGCCCAGCTCTTTGCGATCGACGCGAACACGGCGTTCTTCGTCGGCGATGATCCTGCGGGGCTAACGCGCGCGTTTCGTCTGACCGCGAACGCCTCGACCGAGGTGATGCTCAAGGTTCCGCGTCACGGAGCCCGCGCGATTGCCACGTACGGAGGCTCCATCGCTCTCGTCGGCGGCGCGCCCGAGCTCGAGTACTTTATTCCGTAGTCTCGAGCGCTTGGTCTAACGTATCTCGAGTGCTTCGAGGGAGCCGAACGGCGTGACGACACGTCGCGCGAGCGGCGCTTGCACCCGCGCATTTGGCCACACGACACACTCGTGGAGCGCGCCCTCACCCGTCACCTCCGCGCGCGCTCCGACGACGCTTGCCTGGAGACGCACCGACGAGGCGACCCGCGCCTCCTCCGACGCCCAGCCGTCGCGGCCATCCAACCACTCGAGGTTCGCGCGCAGGTAGCTCGCCGGCGATCCGAAATCGCGGAAGGGCCGCGCGCTCTCGAACACGGTGAGCGTGGCGCCGCGTCGGAGCGCTGGAAGAAAGAGCTCCCCTACCAGGCAGCCGCGCGGAGGGAGCAGCGCACGGAGCGCGCCTCCTAAGAGGTGGACGCCGACATACTCGCCGCCCCGTACTTCCCCGAGCGACGTCGTCTCTTGACGAAGGCGCACGATCCGCCCGCTTGCGTCCGTTCCGACATTCCCGGCGCCGCGAGGTCCGGGGCGAACCACCAGCGTCGCCTCGCCGCGGTGAGCACGGAGGAGCTCGGCCGGATCGAGATCGACGAGGATGTCTCCATTCCACACGAGGATGTCGCCCCCCCCAAGCAGCGCAGAGGCGTGAGCGACCCCACCGGCGGTTCCGAGAAGCTCGGCCTCGACGGAAACGAGGACGTCGCCCGAGCGGCTGCGGGCAAACGCTTCGATGTCTGCAGCCCTGTGGTGAGCGTTGACGACCGTGCGCGCGCCGACCAACCGATCGAGAATGTGAGCGAGCGCCGGGCGATCTCCGATCGGTACGAGAGGCTTCGCGCACCACTCCGTCAGCGGGCGGAGGCGCGTTCCCAAGCCAGCGCACAGGATCATCGCGGCAATCACGCTCGATAGAGAGCACGATTTCAAGGCAGTGCTCAAATTTTGGAGGGATCCGTCCTCACGTAGTACGCAGAGGGAGATGCAAAGGTTCGCAACTCGTGCGCGTGCGGTGGTCGTCTTGGGACGCACCGTCATTGCTATCGCCGTCGGGGGCGCCATCGCCGCGGGTTGTGGAACCGACGCGGTCGGCGTCGAGACCTGCCGCACCATCGAGACTACGCGCTGCGAGCAAGCGCCGCGCTGCCCCGGCGTCGACCTGAACGTGCCCCTCCATCGCGACTCGCCCAAGACCGATGTCGAAGCCTGCATCCGATTTTATCGCGACGCGTGTCTCCACGGGCTGAGCACCGGCGATCCCGGCGGGCCCGCAACCCAAGCGTGCGTCAACGCGATCAAGACGAAGGACTGCGACATCGTCCTCCACCCCGAGCACGACGTGGCGTGTCTGTGGTTGAACCCCGCGCCGGACGCAGGGGTCGATGCCCCCGTGGACGCGACCGACGCCGCCGATAGCGCTCCGGAGTAGGGGCGGTCGTAGGTCGGCTAGCCCTCGTCCTCGGTCGCCGATGGCAACCCGGGATCTTCCTCTTGCTCTACGGCGTCAACGGGAAGATGCACGCGGGTGGCATGCACGCGCTCGTCGAGCTCGACGCGCCAAAAGGAGGGGCCGTCTCCACTCCGGCAGCCGAGCGTGAGTGACGGAGAGGCCAGCAGGCGGAAATGGCATCCTGCGGGTTGGCGCTCCTCGCTGATGTGGCGATGGCCGTGCATGACGAGCGTGGCCCCGATGTCGTTGAACACCTCGGCCACACCCTTCGCGTCGTCGAGGCGCATACCGATCTCCGAGGGCGCGCTTCTCCCGATCCCGTGCGGCAGAGGAACGACGTGATGATGAAGCGCGACCATCCGGTGTTTCGCTCGAATCCATTCAGGGGTCTTCGCGAGCGCCCGCAGGTAGGCGATCTGGGCTTCGCCGATCGCGCCGTTGTGGCGGAAAAAACGGCGTTGTGGACGTGAGCACGAGTCAAGACCCACGAGGATGGCGTCCCCATCTGCGAGCACCTGGGACCACGCACCGGAAGAATCGAGACGAAGACCGAGGCGCTCGGCGAAGTCTTGCCATGCGGCGCGCTTGCTCTGCGCCGTCGGGCGAGGACGGCCGCTCCCCGCGAGCGGAAAGAGGTAGAGGTCGTGGTTGCCGGGAATGGCGAAAAGGCGGCTGCGGTCCTTGTAGCGGCGGAACGCTGCCTCGATGAGCTCGTAGCCGTCGCCATCATCGGTGAGATCGCCGGTGATGAGGACCGCGTCGGGCTCGCTCTCGTCGACGACGCGCGCGGCGCGAAGAAGGCGCACGTTCGAATTCTTGGGCGTGACGGTGGCCATTACTTTGAGCGCGCCGTCGGTCGGAATGCCGCGCGCGAGGGTCATCGCTCTACGCGCTTCGAGGTGGCAGGCCTTCCACGCGGCGCGTTCGACCGGGTCGATGATCCCGTCGGCCTGACGGCTCGTAGGCACGGGATGCGAGTATCCCTCGGGATCGACAAGGCTGATCTTGCTCCGCTTCGCCTCCCGCAGGTGAAGGACCTTCCAGCCCGCCTCTTCCCAGAAAACTTCGTAATGGGACGCGCTGACGTCTGCCTGCCTGGCACTTCTTTTTACGATGCGCGCGCGATCGTGGAAGGTGTCACCGAACGTCGAGATGTGGAGGTCCGAGACGTGAGCCAAGATGAAGGGCTTGGTCATGTGGACCGAACCGACGAGCTCACATGCCCGCGACGATCTTGTACCCCTCGCCGTCTGGGACGAGCTCGAGCCGGTTGTCGGCGATGCTGTGCTTCCACTCCTGCCCTTTCACGCCAGGGATCCGGAAGCTCGCCGCGTACGTGTAGTCTACATAGATGCGGTTCGACTCGGTGAAGGTCACCTTGCGGTACCGAATCTCGTAGCGGATCTGGGTGGTACGGACGAAGGCCGTTAGTAGGTAGTCCTTGAGGCCATCGAAATCGATGTCGTCTTCGTCGTTCGTGTTGCCGCCGTCCTCGTGGTAGCGCGGGCTCGCCATTTTCAAGAGCGATCCGACGTTCTTGTCCTCGACGGCGTGGCGGTAGTCCTCGCAGAAGAGGACCACTTTTCGGTTGTCGCTGTTGTCCTCGACATCCGTGTTCGGGATGTTCGTCTTGGAGCACCCGAAGGCAAGAGCCGCGAGCAGCGCGACGACGACGAGGAGCGGAGAGAAGGAATGGAGCGGGCGGGGCATCGTTGGGTGAGCTCCCCTCGTGCAAGGGGCATTCCCGCTGCGTCGATGGGAAAACGAGCCACTTTGCGCAGTGGTCCGTCACCGGATGTTTGCCACTTTGGCGGGCAACTTCCGATGGGGCCGCTCCCCTCGCCAAATGGTCAGACCGCACGAAACGCGACCCTCGCGTGAGCGCCCCACGGTGACGACCCGCGGACGAAGATAGGAGCTCGGGCTTGCGTGAGCGGGAGAAGCGCGGCGTGGCCGACGGGACAAGGCTCGGTCGCGGAGCCGTGCTCGAGGCGGAGGATGATCTCTTCAATCCTAGCGTACGCAGAGGGAGCGCTCGTCACGAGGAGAGCGACGGCACCCGTTTGTGCCTTGCCATAGGAGGCGGCGGACTCGAGCGCGTGAACGGCGGGGCCAACCTCGTCTACGCCGACGACCACGAGCGCGTCGGCATCCCCCGCGGCGACGAGCTGGGCGGCGACGGCGAGCGCCTCCACCGCGCCGTGCAGTCCGCTCCCGAGCGCGAGGCCCGGACCCGTGAGCCCGAACGCCACGCCGCACTCGCCAGCGACCGCGTTCGGTGAGGTATACGCGAAGCGACGAGGCTCGACGAAGCGGGCGCCGCGATCGCGCAATCGGACATGAAATAGGCGGTTGGTCTCGAGGGTGGCGTAGGCGTGGCCGACGACGATGCCTGCTCCTTTGAGCGAGCCTACGGCGTCCTCCAGCTTGGCTACTGCAGCGAGCGCGTAGCGAACGAGGTCGTCGGCGCGCGTGATCTTGTCGAGCCCCCATCCCACGCGCGAGGCAAGCTCGGAGGCGCTCGGGTCTTCGAGGATCGCAACCGCCTGCGACGCATACGCTGCGCGCCGCCGGTGAGCTTGTGCAGATGCGCTCGCCTCGCGGGTGATGACGAGGGCCGCATTCGCTCCCCCGAACGCCGCGGACAATTTGAGCGCGACGTCGACCCGGCCCGCGGTGGCCGTCTCGAGGAGCCGTCCGGGGAGCGCTCCGTCGACGGGGGAGACTACGGGCGTCGCGGGAAAAATTCCTCGGGTGATGGCGTCGATGCATCCGATCGTCTCGAGCGCCCCCGCCGCGCCGAGCGTATGACCGATCTGCGACTTGACCGGAAAAATAAGGGGGTTGGTGTGATTCGCACCGAGCATCATTTCAAGCGCGCGCGCCTCGGCGGCGTCGTTGAACGGCGTCGCGGTCCCATGCGCGCTCACCAGCGCGACTGCGCTTCCCGAGACGCCCGCATCGGCGAGAGCAGCGCGCCCCGCACGCGCGAGGCCCTCCCCTGTACGGTCCGGCGCCGTGAGGTGAACCGCATCGGAGGTCGCGCCGAACCCGGACACGAACGCGCGGGCTCCAGACGTCTTGGAGGACGATCGCCCCGCCGGCACCAAGGCGAGCACGGCCGCGCCTTCGCCGAGCGACATCCCATCACGGCCGACGAGAAACGGACGGGGTGGCACCGCCCCCGTCGTTGCGCGAAGGACCTCGAAGCCGGAAGCAACGAAGACGCTGAGCGCATCGAAGCCGCCAGCGATCACGAGATCGCACGCGTCCTCGGCGAGCCAACGGGTCCCGAGACCTATGGCCATCGTCGACGCGGAGCAGGCCGCAAGGAGCAGCGTGACGGGTGCAAAGGCGAGCCCGAGAGCTCTCGACGACGCGACCAGAGGCGCAAAATACGTTGCCCCCACCGCTTCCTCACGGGTGGGGGGGCGCGAAGTGATCGCAGAAAAAAAGCTCGTCGCTCCGTTCATGGCACCGCTCGAAGTCCCGAGGGAGAGGCCCACCCGTTCCTTTCGCCAGTCCGGTCGGACCACATCGAGCTCCGCGGCACAGGCGAAGAGCGCTTGCGTGAGAAGGGCCACGGCAGGATCCGATCCGTCCTTGTGCGCGTGGGGGATCCTCGCCGCGAAGGGCCTAGCGAGTCCTGCGCGGGCGAGCTCTTCGTCGTGCGCGATGGCCACTCGGGGGCGAGCACCGAGCTCTCCAACGCCGCCCGCGGCGAGCCCTTCACCGAGCGCAGACACGGCGCCGAGCGCGATGATCGCGGCGCTCACAATGCGACTCCTGGCTCATCGGGATCAAGAAAGGCGGCCGCGTCCGGCGGATCGGAAGAGACCGATTCGACGAGGACCTCGACCTCTAGCCCCGTCACCTCTTGCTTGTAACGCGCGCGATCACCCGGGCCCGGGCGAAGGCTCCGCGCGACCCATTCGAGCCGATCGCGCGCGTCACCTGGTCCAGTTCGGCGCGTGGCGATGAAGTGCTTGCGCGCGCCTGGCTGCGTGACGAGCTGACGCAAGAAGACCGTCGCATCGTCGTCGCGCAGGACGTACGTGCGACCGCCGGGGCTATCGTCGATCGTGAGGAGCCGCCCTTCGAGGGGCTCGAGAAACCACCAGTGAAAAAATCCGATCGGGAGCTCGTCGACCTTCGTCTTCGTGCTTCCGCGGCGGATGGTGTCGAGCGCGGGAATCGAGAAACGCCAGCGCTCACGGGTGACCCAGACATCGAGCGCAGTCCTGCCGCCCGGTCCGAGGAGAATCATGCGCATGGCCCGATGGGGGTCCACGGCTACCGCGCCGCGCCCTTCGAGAACCCTCCCCGAGCGAGGTTCGCGCACGGCGACGCGAATCACTTCGACGTACGGTTTGTCGACGACGTTCTGCCGGAGCTCCGCGAGATCCGTCCGCGCTCGAGTCCATGCAGCTTGCGTCACCTCGGGTGCGACGGTCTTCGCGGATGCGCACGCAAGCGAGCCGACAGCGAGCCCCAGTAGAGCCGAATGAAAGGCATTTCGCAGCTGGATCATCGCGCGACCTACGTGGAGACCAGGCGCACCGCGTACCCTCGACCTTTTGCGAGTCCGACGACGAGCGCATCTCCGACGGCGTGCCGCTGCATTTCGCTCACCGCTGCCGCGATGGCAAACGCTCCCAGCCCTTCGTGCTCACCCGACGCGCGCCCCAGGGGAGCCCGCCGCACGCCCCGCCACGGCGACGCTTCAATGAGCGCGACAACGCCTTCGTCTTCACGCGCGAGAAAAATACAGGCTTTTGGTCCTGGCGCGCCCAGGCTTCCCAGCGGCAACCGGGTCGGCTCGCGCCAGATGAGAACCTGCTCCACGCGCGCGATGATCGTGCGACCGGCAGCCTCGACGGTTTCTTCCGCTTCGAAGACCACTGCCGCACCGCCCTCGGCCCGCGGCCCTCGACCGCTCTCCGGAAGACGCGAGAAGAGTGCGACCAGGCGGCGCTCGACGATCTGACTCGCTTCCTCGACTCCGCCAGCGACGATGGTGTCTGCTTCGCCGTCTGCGATGAGCTCGATCGCCTGCGCGCACGCGCTCTCTCCGCTGGTCGCGAGATCGGCCGTTGCCAGCACAGGCCCTCGGAGTCCCAGATAAATCGACACGTGGCCGACCGGTGAGCTCGGCACGAGATTGGGAAAGTCAGCGGGGCTCACCATGCGCGGCCCTTTCTCGAAGAGGCGATGCATGAACGCTGCAGATGCATCGACGCTGCCGAAAGCGCTCCCGAGAACGGCACCGATGCGGGTGGCCGGTCCGCCCTTTGCGCCCGACTCTTCGAGCGCGCGCTCGACGATCACGGCTCCCATGCGGGCAGGACGGTCGAGCCTCCGCGCGAGAGAGACATCGAGCTTCGTCGCGAGATCCAGCGTGACCCGCCGCCCCCCATCGGGCGTGCTCGGATCGAGCAGAGCGCGGCTCTCCGCTGTACCGCGAAGGCCCGTCGGCGTGAGCGTCGCCGCCGCCGTCACTACCACGCGTCGCGGCACCCAGCCCTGCTCCGGGCCAAGCTCTGGCTCCGTGAAGACCAGCGCCGTGTCCATGCCTCCGAAGCCGAAGGAGTTCGAGATGGTCGCGCGAACCCGCGCCGCTCTTCCCTCTCGAAGCACGTGAACGAGCGGACACGCGGGGTCCGCCTCGATGAGCCCCGCGGTCGGAACTATTGCCTGCCGCGCGACTGTGAGCGCCGCGATGCCCGCTTCGATACCGCCTGCCGCGCCGAGTGTGTGACCGATCTGCCCCTTGGAGCTGGAGACGGGAATGCGCCGGAGCTCGTCACCAAGCGCGAGGGCGAGCGCCGCGGACTCCATCGGATCGTTTAACGGTGTTCCTGTTCCGTGCGCGTTGACGTAATCGATGTGCGACGCCTGGAGATGCGCGCGTGCAAGAGCGAGCGAAATCGTTCGCCCGGCGCTCGTTCCGCTCGGCTCCGGATTCGTGATGTGGTGAGCCTCGGAGCCGATGGCCCAGCCGGCGAGCTCGGCGATGGCAAGGGCACCACGCGCGCGCGCCGACGACGCTCGCTCGATGACCAGGAAGCCGGCTCCCTCCCCTAGGTTCAGGCCCTTCCGCGATCGATCGAAGGGCTTGCAGGGCGCGGGATCGATCGCGGCGAGCGCGTTGAACCCGCTCAGCGTCAGTCGACACAGTCCATCGCTTCCGCCGGCGACCACGGCGTCAACTACGCCGGCGCGGAGCCACTCGGCGGCGACGACTAGGGCGTTGGCGCCACTCGAGCACGCGCTCGATAGCGTGCGGACGCGCGCGAACGGACCCAGCGCCTCGTCGAGGCGATCTCCCGTCGACGTGAGCGGATGCGAGAGCATCTCGAGGAGCGCTTCGTGCGCGTCAGGATCGGTGTGGAGCTCGGCCAGGCGGGCTTCGGTCTCGAACATTCCGCCCGTGGTTCCACCGACGACCAGTCCGACCCGGCTTGTTTTTGCATCGAGCTTTGCCTCGGCTAGCGCCTCGCGCGCAGCAGCGAAGGCCATCGCGCTCGACCGGGACCAGGCGGCAGCGCCCCCTTCGCCCACGTCAGGGATCGTGACCACCTCGACTTGACCACCGAGGTTCGCGCGCTGGTTGGACGTGTCGAAAAGATCGATCGGACGGATGCCGCGCTCGCCGCGCAGAAGCGCCTTCCAAGTCGTCTCGCGTGTTGCGCCTATCGAGGTGACCAGCCCGACGCCGGTGACGAAGAGCCTCGTCAACGCGCTCAGGCTTTCTCGCCCGCTTTTGCCGCGGCCACGAACTCCGCCAGCGACGTCACGGAACGGAAGATCGGGCGTGCCTCGTCCCCCTCGGGGATGCGAACGCCGAAGTACTCTTCGACGCTCATCGCGAGTTGAAGTGCATCGAGCGAGTCAAGCCCGAGGCCTTCACCAAAGAGCGGCGCTTCGTCGCCGATGCTCGTTGGGTCTTTGCCTTCGAGGTTCAGCTCACGAACGATCAGCTCTTTTATTTTTAGTTTAAGACCGGTCTCAACCATCGATGCTCCGAAGAAAAGCCCCCCGCGCTTTTTGCAAAGTAACGAATGCCATCACTCTCGCTCAGACCGGGACTTTTTCCCAGGATTCGATGAGGGGTTTCCTTTTTGCGGGCGGCGGAGGAGACAGCGTCGGCTGCACCGTCGCCGGAGAAGCGGGCGGCGGTACTGCGCGAGAAGCAAGCGCCGCATCGAGAGTGACCGTGGCGGTCACCGTTGCGATGAGCCATGGCAAAACAGCCCACGCCGTACGCCTCTCCATTTCCCAATGATAGGGCCTGCGATCCGAATCGCCAGGGGGTCTTTCTGCTGCGCAAAAAGGAGCGCCTCTGCTACACACGGCGCATGGGTACCCTCGTCAATTACGCGACGTTCAAGGGGGTCGCGGTGCTCACGCTGAACGATCCGCCGGTCAACGCCTACACGCACGAGATGCTGAAGGAGCTCGACGCGGCCATCCTCGAGGCGCGATTCGACGAGGACGTCCATGTGATCGTGATCACCGGCCACGGCGACAAATACTTTTCCGCGGGCGCGAACATCAACATGCTTCGCGAGGCGGATGAGTTCTACAAATATTATTTTTGCCTGCATGCGAACGAGACGCTGTGTCGCCTCGAGCAAACGCCGAAGCTTTGCATCGCGGCGCTCAACGGCCACACCGTCGGCGGAGGGCTGGAAATCGCGCTCGCGTGCGACATGCGGATCGGGCGCGGAGGGGCGTTCGTCCTCGGCCTTCCCGAAGTGAAGCTCGGCGTCCTTCCGGGCACCGGGGGCACGCAACGCCTGGCGCGGCTCGTCGGAAAAGGTCGGGCGATCGAGCTGATGTGCGAAGGCGAAAATGTCTCCTTCGAGCACGGCGTCGAGCTCGGCGTCATCAACAAAATTTGGGAGTCGGCTACCCACGAAGAGTTCATGAAAAAGATCATGGACTACGCGCACGGCTTCACGACGCCGAACAAAGCCGTCCTCGCCGTCGGGCGCATCAAGCGCAGCGTGCAGAGCGGGCTCGAGATGAGCCTCGAGCAAGGCCTCGCCTTCGAGCGCGAGCTTCAGTCCCAGCTGTTCGCGTCCCACGACGCAAAAGAGGGGCTCGACGCGTACATCGCGAAGCGCCCCCCTCAGTTCAAAGGCAAGTAGTCGCGCGGATCAGCTGCCGCCGGGGAGGCAAAAACCGGTCATCGTGTTGCAGCTGGCGCCCTGGATGCAGTCGCTCGGACTGACGCACGGGAAGGCGCACTTTCCGAACTGCGTGTTGCAGTGGGCAAGACCGCAGCCGCTGTCGTTGGAGCACGGGAGCGCCAGAGGACCGGGAGTTGCGAGTTGGCCAGGCTGACCCATGGCGGGGGCGCCTTGCTGGGGAGCGCCTTGCTGAGGCGCACCCTGTTGGGGCTGTTGGGGATAGCCACCCTGCTGCTGCTGTGGGTAGCCGCCCTGCTGCGGGGGAGGAGAGCCCCCTTGCTGCGGGTAACCCTGGCCGTAGCCCGACGACGCCGAACCGGCGGGGTACGTCGCCGCGGGGGTCTCGTCCTTCTTGCCGCATGCGATCGCCACGATGCACACGGTCACTGCGCTGAGAGTTGCCAACGTTCGCATTTAAAGTCCTTCCAAGGTTGCGTCGACGACGCGGCGCGGCCAGATGATGACACCAAGGAAGTACGTTCCTGGGACTCCGTCGTCAACCTGCTTCAAGCCGGATCAGGCTCGCATCTCGACCGCTCGTCGGTCTTCCAGTAGAGCCTCACATCGCGATGCGTCTCTGGTTTCACGCGCTGTCCGGAGCGCCGATTCTTGTCGCCGCACTCTTTTCGGGGTGCACGCGCGGGGAGCCTCCTCAGTTCGACGCGGGCGACGCGGGGTTCACCTCGATCGCGCTGGTGATGCCACCCGCCGTCGTGGACGCGGCTTCCGAGCGCGGACAAAACCTGACCGTCGATGCCGGCGCGCTTCCGCAGACCCACGACGAACCGACGGCCAGCGGGGAGATCTTCGATACGCGCGCGCGCCTCTTGTGGGACGCCATCGTGACCGACGACCCAGAGCTCGGGATCCCCTTCTTTTTTCCTGCCGCTGCGTACGAGCAGGTGAAGGCCATTGCTCATCCGCTCGCTGACTGGCGGCGCCGCCTGGTCGCAAACTTCACGCGCGACATTCACGCACTTCACGCCGAGCTCGGCGCGCATCCGAAAGAAGCGCGGTTCGTGCGCGTCGAAGTGCCGAGCGGGCGAGCGCGGTGGATCGAGCCCGGCGAGGAAGGAAACAAGCTCGGCTACTATCGTGTCTTCGGGACGAAGCTCCGCTTCGAAGAGGGAGGCCGCGAGCAAACGTTCGACATGACGTCACTCATCTCGTGGCGCGGCGAGTGGTACGTCGTGCACCTGAGTGGCTTCAAATAGGCTTCGTCAATGACTTCCGCGTAGTGGGCCGAGCGGGACTTGAACCCGCGACCTACGGATTAAAAGTCCGCAGCTCTACCAACTGAGCTATCAGCCCGAAGAATTCCGAGGCCCGCTTCTGCCACAGTCCGCGCGACACGTCGATAGTTAGGGCGACTTGATCCGATCATCGGCCTCTCTCACCGCAGCGAGGTACGACGGAAGCTCGCCCTCGGAGGGCCGCGGCACGAACACGTGGGCGGTTCGCGCCGGCAAGAGGGCCTCGATCCCCCGCGCGTGGCGGCGAACGTCGTACCTGAATTTGTAGTCGAGATGGCGCTCGCCCGTAGCATCGCCGAAGTGGACGAGGATTCCCTTGAAACCTGAGTCTCCGGGCCCGGGGAAGTCGCTCGGCTCGCCGCCGACACAGCCGCCAGGCAAGCGAACTCCGTCTTGCGTAATCTCCAGTCGCACCTCGTACGTCTTGTCTTTTTTAGACGTCGCATCGAGCGTGCACGTCATGGTCGCGTCCTCGTAGCGAATGACGAATTCGAGGCGCGGCAGTTCGGACGGATTGGAGATCTCGAACGTGCGCACGAGCGCGGCTCCCCGAAAATGGCGGAGATGCGTCACTTGCGATTGCGGCCCGTGACCGAACTCAGCCTCGGAAGGCAACTCCACTCGGAACGGATCTCGTCCGGGATAAGCCTCGAGCAGCGTGAAGTTACTGCTGCCCTGATCCACCGCGTAAACGACCGGGCCGCCGGGGTCTGGCGAGTTCATCAGGCTGGGAAAGACGTTGCCCAGCGAGGCGCCATTCGCCGCCGGCAAAAACAGTACGCCATTTTTTAGATGGGCCGCTTCAATCGGTGCGATCAACTGGCGAGCCACGTTCGTGTGTTTCTGGTTCTCACCGACCATCCACCACAAGACGAGGCCGCTCGAAATCGCCATCGCCGCAAGCACCGCCGCGCCAAGCTTCGCCTTCGCGCTGAGGAGCCTGTCGAGCTCGAGTGCGCAGAGCAACGTGAGTGGCGGGAGCAAAGGGACGAAGTAGACGGGCCCCAGGTAGTAAATCGCTCCCCACATCAGGAACATGTAGTGCCCCCAAAAGAAAAAGTAGGCGACGGGGTACGCCACGAAGAGGAAGGTCACAGCCGTGAAACGTGGCGCAAGCTTCCGCTTTCGTCGGAGCGCCGCGATCACGAATCCAAGAGTCGCTGCGCTACCGAACACCATAGTCACGAGCAACGCCGCTGCGATCAGCGTGGCCTGGTTCGACTCCGTCGGGCCGAAGTGCACCGGAGGTGTCGTCGAGACCATGCGTCGCATGCCGAAACCAAGCGTGTCCAAGGGATCCTGGCTGAAGGAGAATCGCCACGGGCGTCCCATCACGTGCCAGTTGTGAAGCGCAGTCAGCAGGACGAACGGCGCTCCGCCGATCACCATCCATCCGAACTCGCGCCACTCGCGCCGGAAGCTCGCGAAGACGCAGCACGAGACCAGCAAGCCGTCGAAAGGGCGCGCAAAAAAAGACAGCGCGAGCAATGCGCCCCCCGCCAGGTAGTAATTTCTCGAAGACAGGCGCCGAGCGCGCAGCAAACAAACGAGCGCAGCGAGCGCGAGCAAGAGAAAGCTCAGGTACGAAAGGTACGTCGCGCCGAGAACCAGGAACAATGGTGACAGCAAGAGGAACCCGCTCGCGAGCAGCGCCGCGCGTCTGGGCAGGTGCAGCTCGAGCCCCAGCAGGTACAGCAGCCAAATATCTGCGCCTGCGATCAACCCGAGAGAGACGCGGAAGCTGCCGAAGAATCCTTTGCCCACCGCGAGAAAGAGCGCATGTACTGGGGTGTATTTGAACACGAGATGGCCGTTCGCCGGCTCCTGAAACACGACGCTGAAGAACGAGGACAGCGGCTCCATGGGCACCGTCAGACGCCCCTTCAGCAGGTTCAGAGCCTGAAAAAGGTAGACCGCTTCATCGCGGTCGTCCGAGAGGTAGGGGAACAGATACGCGGAGCCGAAGACGCCCCAGCAAAAGGCCACCACGACCAGCGCCGCAACCGCGACGTGACCACGCGAGACCTTAATCCGCACTGCCTGAGCCACAAATCATCCTAATGTGGCTCGTTTTAGGACACAAACGAGACGCGCTTCGATGAGTATTCTCGGACGATGACACCGAAGTTCTTCGGCGCAGCTCGTAGCCGACAGCGCGACAGGCAGAACCTTCGCGCGACTGTCGCAGAGGCCTCGGCGGGCGATTAGACAATCGTAAAGTCCGTGACCGATGCGAGCGGTCAGTCCTTCGCTTCGGACTTGCAGCTTGTGCAAACGTGTTTTTTTCGAGCCTGTGGTGACCATCTATTAACTATGGCCAGTGCGTCCAGATGTGAATTTCATGGTCGAGCTGAACGTTAGGGCTCGTCGGCGTCGTCCTCCGCCGGCTTGCGGAGACCCAAGGACTTCCTGAGCGCACGCGCCGCTTGCCGCGATACGTCCACCGTGTGGCCGCGCCTCGTGCGGGCCACGAAGCCTCCAGATTCTACGGGCTCGAGCCGCGCTACGTGCGCGAGGTTGAGGAGCGCCCGCCGATGCACACGAACGAATCCGTCGCCCGGAAGCCTTTTTTCCAGCTCTTGCAGCGTGAAATCGGTGAGGTACTCCGCCTCCGTCGTAACGAGCGTGACGAGGACTCCATCGAGGAAGGCGTGCGTGATGTTGTCCGGATCGACGAGGACGATGCCTTGCTTGGTCGACACGGCGAGGCGCTGAAGTCCCGTCCGTTCCTCCGTCGTTTTCGGCTTGTGAGAGTGGCGCTCCCGCACACGCTCGATTGCCTTTCTGAGACGAGAGACCTCGATCGGCTTGAGGAGGTAGTCGACCGCGCCGCCGTCGAAGGCCTTGATCGCGTAGTCGGGATGAGCCGTGCAAAAGACGACGTCCGGACCGTCCGCCGGAAGAAGCGTCATCGCGTCGATGCCGGTCAGTCCCGGCATGTGGATGTCGAGGAGCACGAGGTCGACGCCGCCCTCCGCAGCGCGGGTCAGAACGGCCTCGGCGTCGGCGCACTCTCCCACCACGTCGACGTCTTCGATCTCCGCGAGGAGACGAACCAACCGCTTTCGCGCCAGGAGCTCGTCGTCGGCCACGAGAATGCGCAGGGTCACGCGGCCACCTCCGGCCCTGAAGCGGGGAGCTCGATCTCGACCACCGTCGTCTCGCCGTCGGCGTGCACACGCATCGAAGCCTTCGCGTCGTAGGCGAGGGCGAGGCGGCGCTTCAATGTCGGCAGACCATGGCTCCCTTCGCGCGGCCCGACGTAACGGCCCGGGTTC
This sequence comes from Myxococcales bacterium, assembly GCA_043747615.1. GTDB lineage: Bacteria > Myxococcota_A > Polyangia > Polyangiales > Polyangiaceae > JAYTOU01. The sequence goes on from JAYTOU010000003.1 coordinate 151,503, forward strand.
TTCAGGGTCACGCGCACCGTGCCTCCATCGCGGATCACGGTGAGGGAAATTTCTCCGCGATGACCCCGCGCGGGCCCGTGTTTTACAGCGTTCTCAGCGAGCGGAAGGAGGAGCATGGGGGGCACCCGAACCTGCGCGGCGTCGTCGGGCAGACTGCACGTGAGAGTGAACATCGCCGGGTCACGCCGGAGGTGGAGCGAGAAAAGAGTCTGTACGAGCTCGAGCTCCTTGGCGAGCGGCCACGAGGTCTCGCTGACGCCCACGAGCACCGCGCGGAGGAGCGACGAGAGCTCGAGAACAGCGCGCTCGGCGATCTCGCCGTCGGTGCGGCACCACTCCGCGATCGCATTCAAGGTGTTGAAGAGAAAATGCGGATCGAGCTGAGAGCGCAGCGCGAGGAGCTGGGCGTGCTCCGCCTCGCGAGCGAGCATCGCCGCGCGCTTCTTTTCCTGGTTCAAGCTGGCTTCGAGGCCGATGTCGCGGCCTAGGCCCCAGCCGCCGACGAGGAAGAGCGCGACGTCGATCGGAAGGCTCGAGCGCGCGGTGAGGAACGTGTCGCCGATGCCTAGCATCCTCGGAATGTAGAGACCGACGGTGAGCACCACGCCTGCGCCGATCGCCGCGTACAGGATGACACGGATCGCGCCGTGACCGAACTCGAGACCATCGGGGAACAGAACACGCCAGGACACCGGCGCCACGAGAACGAACGCGGCGCAGAGCGCAACGCCCACCACGCCTGCCTCGGGCGCGCGGCTGTACGAATGCTGCGCAAGAATCAGAGGCAGCGACATCAGCGCGATCGGCAGAAAGCGCCGCGGTGCGAGCAGCGCGAGGAGAGTCTTCCGGACTATGGAATCATCGCTCACGAAAGCAGGTTTTCTGATCGCCGAGCTACTGCGACGCGGCAACGACGAAGTCGATGAAGCCCTTCTCCGGCGCAGTGGCGGTGAGCTTGACGCGCACGCTGTCGCCTACATCGAGGCCTTTTTCCCCCAAAACGATGCGCCCCTCGGCGGGCGGGTCCAGGAGGCGCACGAACGTTCCCGAAGGGGTCACGCCGGTCACGATGGCGTCGAACGTCTCCCCGATGCGCGTGGAAAGGAAGAGCGCTGCTGCCACTTTGCGCATCACGCGCTCGACCTTGCGGGCGTCGTTCTCTTTTTGGGTGCAGTGGGTGGCCGCCTCGGCGAGCTCCTGATCGGAGTAGGGAGACGGGCGCTCGTTCGTCGCTGCCTTCAGAAGACGCTGCGTGACGAGATCGGCGAATCTCCGGTTCGGCGCGGTCGAATGATTGTAGTCCTGCACCGCGAGCCCGAAGTGCCCATCGTGCGCAGCGCCGGGAAGAGAAAGCACGTACTCGCCGGGGCCAAGCAGCTTCACGACGGAGAGCGAGATGTCCGCGAATTTAGCGGGATGCGCCGCCTTCTGGGCGCTCAAGAAAGCGGATAGCGCCACGGGACTCGGCTCGGTCGGAAGCTCAGTGCCCGCTGCGCGCGCGAGCTCGACGATGCGATCCCAGCGCTTGGGCGTCTTGACGATGCGCCGGATGGAAGGCAAGGCGTGGTTCTCGAGAAACCGCGCGGTCACTCCGTTGGCGGCGATCATCAAGTCCTCGATGAGCTCGCGCGCGCGGCTCTTCTTGGTGACGACGAGATCGACGATGTGTCCATCCTTGGCGACCGGATTCGCTTCGATGGTGTCGAACTCGAGCGCGCCGTGCTCGAAGCGCCGACGCTTTAGCCAGGTGGTCGCTTCGTCCTGCATGCGGAGCTGATCTTCCATCCCCGCGATCGCCCGGGCTCCTTCGGGGAGAGGCCCCTTCCCCTCCAGCCAATCGCCGACATCCTCGTAGGTGAGCTTCGCCCGATTGACGACGAGAGCCTGGAAAACACGCTCGTTCGTGAGACTGCCGTCTTTTGCGACCGTCATCTCGACGACCACCGCGTAGCGTTCGCCATCGGCGAGGAGCGAGGTGCGATTGGTCGACAGCTCCTCGGGGAGCATCGGAAACATTTCGACGCCGGTGTAGATCGACGCGGTGTTCCAGGCGGCGTGCTTGTCGATGGCTGAGCCCTTGAGGACAAACGCGTCGACGTCCGCAATCCCCACGAGCAGCCGCGTCCGACCGTCGGGCAGACGCTCGCTCACTTCGATCTGATCCAGATCGCGCGACTCCCGATTGTCGATCGACGACCAGGGCAGTCGGCGTAGATCTTCGCCACCCGGCGGGACACGAAGGACGTGCTCCCGCATGCTCGCCAGCTCCGTCGCCACCTCCGGCTCGAACTCCGCGTGGAAACCATTTTCCTTCATCGCCCGAGAAGCGGCGGCTCGAAGATCGAACTCCATCGGCCTACTTTCCACCGATCTTGAGGCCGCCGGCGACGAGCGAGTCGAGCACGTGAGTGTCTTCGATGGGTGAGCCTTCGACCATGAGGGACCGGAGCTTCTTCAGCCCCACCAGCGGGTGGAGATCTTTCACCTGGGTGGTCTTGATGCTCAGCTTCTCGAGCTTCGTGCATTTCGCGAGTGGCGAGAGATCCGTGACGCTGGTGTCGTCGAGCGTGAGCTCGGTGAGGACGGTGAAGTTCGCGAGCGGCGCAATGTCTTTGATCTGCGTCTTGACGAGGCCGAGCCGGTCGAGGTGAATCATCCGAGCGATCGGCGCGAGGTTCGACACCTTGTTGCTCGACGCGAAGAGCGTCTCGAGCTGGGTGAGGCTGGCAATCGGCGTGAGATCTTCGAGATCGCCGGGACCGAAGAAGAGATCCTTCAGCCCCGTGAAGAGGGGGAAAACGCAGGGATCGATGTCATCAACGGGCACGCTGGTCAGGTTGAGCGATTTGACCTTTGCGAGATCCGCCTTGGTGATCGCGCCTTGTGGCTTGGCGAGCTTCTTGCGCACCTCTGCCTCGAGACCGGGCATGTTGAAGGTGATCGTGGTGGCCGCGGGATCGCACTTGATCTCTTTTTTCTTCGCTGGCTCGGCCGCAGCACTCGCGGAAGGGACGGCGGTGGCAACGACCGGAGGCGGCGGAGTCACGCTCGCAACGGGGGCGGAGTCTTTTTTCGGCTCGTCGCAAGCAGCAAGGGCGAGGAGCGCGATTATGGATACGCAGAGAGGCTTGTACATGGCCGCGAAGCTTAGCCTTCAGGAAAGCTCGGGGAGCACCATTTTCGACGCGGCTCGCACTTCGTAGCTGAGCACGAGCTTCTCTGTCGCCCGGCCAGCGAGCTCCACCTCGCGCTCGGCGAGACCGTCGCGTTCGTCGAGCGTCCACTCCTTGTGCCCGAGCCAGACCACCTCGAGGCCGGCGATCTCGCTGACCGGAATACGCTCGACGACCTTCACGCGTTTCGGCTCGCGCGAAAGGTTGGAGAGCCACACCGTCACGGTGCGCTTGCGCTTCTGGGTGCCGACGATCGCGGTGGTATCGTCTACATTTTCCACGGTGCGGCGAACGCGAACCGCGTCCTCCGTGCCGAAGCCGAGCTCGAACGGCTCACCGCTGCCCACGAAGCGAAGACGCGCGCGGCCGGCCACCACGCCGTCGATGGTGACGTGAACCGGGCCTGCGAGGAGCGGCGATCCCCCTCCGAGCGTGGCCGTCGCACGCACGTGAGCGATGGCCGCAAGCTCTGGAAAGGCGACGATCGCGATCTTCGCGTCTAGCGTCACCCGTGCAATTTCGACCCGCGCAGGACGACCGTCAGAGGCGATGCGCACCGTCGATTTGGTCTGGAATGTGAGGGGAACCCCGCCGTCGTCTACGCCGGGCATCTCTTCGACGGCGCGCTCGCCCTCGAGCCCTGCGTGGAAGATCGTTTGATCGCGTGCCTCGATGACGGTGCGGTGTCTCTCGTCGTCGGTCCGGCGCCGCGAGACGACGAGGTCTTCGGTAACGAGCGGAGCGGTGGCGTTTTGGGCGGGGCGCGCTGTCGACAGGTGCAGCTCCACGTCGTTCCACGCTTCCCCCGTTCGTTGCCAGACCGCGCCCCAGGTCACGATTTCGATCCGAGACTTCGAATCTTTTTCGCGCACCACGCGGGCGGTATGCTCCGGTCGCCAAAGCGCGCCCGCCGTGCGGTAGCTAATCTCGAGCGAGGCTTCTTCTGCGTCGCCCTCGAGGTGCACCTCGACAATCGCTTCGTGGCGAACGAGCGCGGCGTGACCCTCGCGCAGCCGAGCTTGGGCGCGTTTCCAGTCGTCCTCGGCGCGGAGACGAGAGCTCTTCGCCTGACTGATCGTGGTGAGGGCCTCGGCCTCTGCTCGGACGAGTTGCTCGTGGGCCGCACGCCAAGCATCTGCGCGTTCGCCCACGAAGCCGTTGGGCACGAGCACCAGCCCCGCGGCCCAGCGTTCTCCGAGCGTGCGTCCATGCTCCGCACACGCATGGGCACGAGCCGCTGCAGAATCCGCATCGCGTATTCTTCTAGCGCAAGCCCGCGCGACCTCTTCCAGCGCCTCGAGCTCATCTCGACCGATGGCCTGATCGTGGTGCACCTTGCGCTTCACTCGTGCGCCGAGAACACGGCCGCCTCCTTTGACCACGCGGACCTGGACGCTGCGGTCGTCGAGGTAAGGGCTCATTCCGCCAAACGCGAGCCACGCTCCACCGACGGGCGCATGCGCCTTGGCATCGCGGACGACCTCCGCACGATCCTCGAAGAGCGTCACCTTGCGAATGCGGCTCTCAATCACGACGGTTGCCCCCTTGTAGCTCGCTCTTGGAGGAGAGCGTGATGCGGTACGCGAACTCGATGTGCGCTTTTCCTCCCGCAGGCACTCCGACGCGCCAGCGGTGCCCACCGCGGATCGGCTCGCCCTTGTCGGATTGAACGTATTTTTCGGCCTTTGGTCGCGCGGCGCGCAGCTCGATGGTCACGTCTTTGTCGTCCGTGACTGGAATGCGGTCGAAGACCTCGACCTCGACTTCGTTGCCGAGGGCCGACGCGAGATCGATCGTGATGATGTGATCGCTGAGCGTTTGTCCGCCCAGGAGCCCTGCCGTCGACTCTTCGACGCGCGCGTTGCGAGCGACGCGCACGCGGTCTTCTACCCCGAGTCCGAGCTCGATCATTCCGCCCCGCCCGATGACGCCGATGCGCGAGGCAGTGAGGAGCGCGCCGTCCACGAAGACGTCAACTCCGCCAGGAAGCAGCGCGACGTCGAACGGATTCGTCATCCGTGCCTCGCGGTACACGTCGCCGGATTCACGCGGCACGACGATGAGACGAGGCTCGCTCCTAGCCTCCGCCGCCGAGAGGAGCACGCGGTGAGCAACTCCGTTCGAGGGGACGTCCGCCGGCGCGTTCGACTCGTAATGGAGCTGATAGCCCCGCGATGCGTACGCGCGCGGATCGGTCGCATCCGCAGGCACGACTCGCTCGATCTTCTCGCGCGCAACGGCGGCAGGCCCCGCATCACCCGCCACCCCCGGATCCTGCGCCAGGCGACCACGGTGCGCGCGATCGTTCATCTGCCCGAGGATCAAGCGGTCGAAATCCAACCACGTGTCGGCGGGCTCAAGCGACTCCTTGCCCGTGCTCACTGCGCGCTTCGCGACCGCCGCGGACTCGCTGCCTGTCGTCATGCCTTGGGGAGCTGCACCCGGCGCCCCCATCGTTCCCGCGGCGCCTGCAGCTCCGCCGAACGCCGCCATCGTCCGTGCTTTCGACTCCGCGCGACGCGGCATCGGAGCCGCACCCCCCGTAGGCGGCAGCATTGCTCTGCTCGGCGGCGCAGGCGCGCGCGAGACGACGGGGCCGAATGTGTCCTCGTAGTCCTCTTCTTGTGCCGTGAGCGGCGGCGGTGCGGGGGCGGGCGGAGGAGGCGGTGGAGGGGCGGGTGCGCGCGGCGCAGGTCCCTTGGAAACAGCGCTGTCGTAGCCACCGAACATAGCCTCGAGCCCCTCGGGGAGCGGGCGGTAACCGCGACGCGGCGGCGTCTGCGCACGACCCAGACGGAACGACGCTAGCTCTGGGAGGCGCGCATCGCGAATGAGATCCACCGTCGCGAGCGTGAGTGCGACGCCGGTCCAATCTTCGCCACTGGCCTGCGCGACGTGCGCCTCGAGCGCCCACGCTGCTCTCTGATTTTGTTCGGTAAGCCTCACCGTGTAGGCCGGCCACCACCGCGCCCCTGGGACGCCGTAGGAGATCTCGAGTGCGGAGAGAGAAGCCGCATCGCCGGGACCGAGCCGCACGATGATCTCGTAGCTCGGGTGCCCTGCCCCTGCGCGGTCTGCACTGCGCGCCTGCGCCACCTCGAGCTCCGAGCGCTCGATCTCGCGGGCGTTCTTTCGCGCCGCCTCCTCGAGATCCATGAGCTTCGCGTCGATCGAGGCTGCGAGTCCGTCAGCGAGCCTGGAGACCGCGAGCGCGTCTCGCATCTTGCCTTCAGGATCAATTTTTCGCCACGTGCTGTCGAGGCGTGGCGCCGGCACGAGATCGGCGAAGAGCTGACGTCGAGCTTGAAGATAGTGGCGTTCGAGCTCGAGCTGATCGCGCGCGAGAAGGAGCTCCCGCACTTGCTCGATGACCTTGCCCGGTGGCGACGGGGCGGCGGGAATGACCAAGCGGGTCCTCAAGAGGATGACGTCGCGGCTGCCTTTAAGCGACGCCCGTGCCGATCCCCGCATGGCGAGCGGAGTGATACCGGCGATCACGAGATCGACTTCGCACTCGGGAATTTCGAGGGGCAGCTTCACGCTCCGGGTGACGACCGCGCCGCGCGCGAAGACGGCGACGTGCTTGATCTGGCTCTCGCAGAGTATCTCGCTCACGGTGGGGGCATCCTATCGCGAGAGCCGTGCTATGTGCACCCGCATGCTCGACACCTTACGGACCACGCTCTACCGCGTCATCACCACTGCGCGCGGCGATGGCTTCGCGCCGGTGCGCATTCCGAAAGATCTCGCCCGCCGCGCGAACGCGCTCTTGGGGCAGCCGCTGTGCTCACCGAGCGAGCTCGAGATCCGCCGCGCCGCAGAGGCCAAGCTCGCATCCCTCCGCGCGGGCACCGCTGTTCCCGCGACGACAAAGACGACCGCTCGCAAAGAGGCGGTGCCGGTGATGGTCTACTTCGAAAAAGATCGGAACAAGCGCGAGCAGACGCGGATCGAAGAGCTGCTCGTCTCCAAGTCCATTGCGTTCACGGGTCTCGACGTGGCGGGCGACGAAGCCACGCAGGTCTTTGTGACCCGCCAGGCTAAGTGTGAGCTCGACGATCTGCCCATCGTGTTCATCGCCGGCAAGCCCATCGGCGGATACAAAGAGCTCGTCGAAGCCGACGTGTGCGGCGATCTGAAAAAAGCCCTCGCGGGCTGACGAACGATGAAGACGATCGACGGCGCTTCTCGGCTACGCGATCCATACGAGTGTCTCGTCGAGGGGTCCGGTCGCGATCGCCGCGTGGTTCGACCTGCATCGGTAGTCCGCCCGCCGTCGTCACAGCGGCTCCCGCGCACTCGTTTTTAAAACCTGCCGACGATGCTGGCTCCGCCGGCGCGGGGGGACACGCTTGGCAGAACACTCCACCAAACGCCCTTCTTTCCAGCGTTGTTCGCGACACCGTCTTCGAGCACCTCGGGGTGACTTGGTAGTCCGACCGCGATGAGGAGCGCTCCGAGCGCCTGAGCAACACCGCTCGTAACGAGGCCAACGCGGGCGGCGGTCTCTCCGACGCACGGGTCGAGGGGGAGAGCGTCCGTTACCGGCGTGGTGCAGCGTTCGCGGCCCGCGAGATCGATCCATGGGCCCACCACGGGCACGAAGAGCGCGCGATCTCCGCTTCGCGACGACGCCCCTCCGGCATACGCCGACGGCAAGTAGGCGAGCGACAGGATGATCACGCCCGTGACGAGCGCCGCGGTGTAGCGGTGGGTGACGACGTGGCCGCCACCGGGGATGGCATCGTCGACCTCGAACGTTCCGCCGACCTCGATGCGATCGGTCGCCTTCAGAGGGATCACAGTCTCGCCTGCCGCGAGCTTGCCGCGCACTTCATCGGAGTCGTGCGGCGAGCTGGCAGTGCCTGGCTCGAAGTGGATCGTCGCCGCAGGGTCGCCCCCGCGCCGTACCGCGGTGATACGCTCCTGCGCGTCGAGCTCGATCACGTCCCCGCGCTGAAGTTTGTGCACGTAGACGTCGCGCGCGCTCGAGACGATCACCTTGTCGGAGGTGATCTTGGCGTCGGCCGGAATGCTCGTCCGCTCCGTCTCGCCGATGACTGCGGTGGGGACGAGCTTGGTCCCCGCGAGATCCCCGGCCTGCTTCGGCGTAACCACCCGGCTGATGGCGATGGTGCCTGGCGCACACGCCGAGACGGCCGTCGCCGCGAGAACGAGCGCGAGCGCACGTCCGCTCACCGTGTGAACTCCACTGACCTTCCGAGGTGACCTATGCTGCGCGCCTCGAGACAGCACGGAGAGCCCGGTTCGACGATACGGCAGTCCTCCGGGCGACGCTCGTAGACGGCACACGGGAATTTGCCGGGAGTCGAGACATCTAGCGCAGCGCAGCGTGCGCCTTCATTTTTCATGAAGCGCCAGCCGGGCGGACGAGAGTCGATCTCGGTGAACATTTCGAGGTCGCGCTTGCCCATGCGTTCGTCGTCCTCGACGAGAAAATGCACGGTGCGTGGCTCGTGATGGCAGCACCTCCCGCAGTCGACGCAATCGGCGCCGCCGGGATCAGGCTCGTCTCGAAGCGGTGTCGGCATCTCTGAGCAAGTTACTACCTAAACGGCGAGCGGCCACTTCAAGCGGTTGAATTGCGGCGCGATCTTTTTGAGGTCGCTCCGAAGCCTCGCGACGGAAGGTCGGTTCTCGGGGTTGCGACGAAGCGTGGAAAACAGCACCTCGGCGAGAGGGGCGAGGACGGCGTTGCTGGCGAGCGTCTTCAGCAGCGGAGGAAATCCGTCGTGGGTGATGTGCCCTGCGATCTGCGCCATTTCGCTGTCCGCTTTGAAGAGGAGGCGCCCGGTGAGCGTCTCGAAGGCGAGGCATCCAAAGGAATAGATGTCGGCGCTGCTCGGCGCGGATTTGGCTTCGTCGCCCGCTCCCCACACCTCAGGCGCGCCGTAAGGACCGCTCCCGCAACCCGGGCGAATGTGACGACCTGCCAAGCCGAAGTCGACGAGCACACCGGCAGCCCCGTTTCGAAGGACGACGTTGGAGGGCTTCACGTCGAGGTGTCCGACGCCGGCGCCGTGCATCGCTTCGAGCCCGCACAGCACGTCGTCGAGGACGGCGAAGCAGCGCGCCATGTCGAGCCCGCGCGACTCCACGACTTGCTCGAGGGTCGAGCCCTCCACGAGCTCCATCACCAAGATCGGCTTCGGCCGCGCAGCAAGATCGAAGGTCACGAAGTGCGCAAGGTTCTCGTGCTGCGGGACGGCGATGAGCGCCGAGGCCTCGGCCCGGAACATCTGCAGGAATTCTGCCTCTGAGAGCATGCGTGCCGCGGTAGCCGAGTAATCAGGCACTTTGAGCGCAAACTTTTCGGCGCCCGCGACGTGGCGATCTTCGACGCGGTTGACCACGAAGACCGAGCCCGAGGCGCCGGAGCCGAGAGCGCGAACGATGTAGAATCCGCCGAGCGTTCTACGCGGAGGCACCCACGCCGGGAGCTGTTCGCTCTTCGCGCGCACTTGCTTGGCCTCGTCGGACGCGCTCTCCGTCGGACGCTCCGGAAGCCCTGCAATCAGCGCGGAGACGACCAGGGCGATCGCCGGCGGCGCCTCGGCGAGGAGCTCACGCTCGCACGTCGCGAGCATCTCGACCGTGAGGCTCGGCTCCGCGCCGGACAGAACGCGCGCCACCGCGACGGATAGGAGGTGGCCGGGCGCGCTCGCCGGTATGCTTGAATCGCGCGAATCGGGATCGACCTGGAGCCTTCCGCGCGCGCCCATCGTCAGCTGGCCGAGAGCGGCGAGCGCACCCTCCAGCGAGGAGACGACGTCGGGATCCGTCCCCCCGCTGGACAGCGCCCGGAGCGACGAGGCGCCGGCCACGGCCTTGAGCGCCGCATGGAGACGGACGAGCGCGGTGCGCAACGCTTCGCCGCGGCTCGACGCGTGCGGAATGAGCTCGCGCGACAGCTCCTCGAGGGGCAAGAGGATCGCGTCGCCACGCGAGAGGGGTGCTGCAGGCTCCATAGGCCCGAGCGATGGATAGGCGGTGCTGGCCGGCCCGTCCGTGCGCGCTTCCGCCGCCGCGCTCGCCGTCATGAACGTGGCGTAGCGCTGGAGCACGTGAATCAAATCCGGATCCATGGATGCTTCGGCGAGCGTCGTGAGCTCCTGCGCGTTCGCGGACGAGCTCGCGACCACCAAGAGCACGTCGGTCACGTCGAGAGCGTCGGCACGCACGAGCGCGTCTAATGCGCGCGCCAATGCGGCGAAGAGGGTGCGACGTAGGGCCTCCGGCGGCTTGGCCTCGACACGCGCGAGCAGTGCGGAGGCAATCCGGAACCATCGCTTTCGGAGCCGCGCGCCGCGAGCACTGTCGTCGTTCGAGCCGACGTCACTGTCGACGAGATGAAGCAGCGCGCGTAGACGACGCAGGCGCAGCGTGACGTGCGGCACCTGGTGTGCGGGCTCCTCGGCAGCTCCTTCCATGCTCCCGGGGAGGTTGAACGCCAAACGCGGGCGCGCGGCTGCAACGGGCACGACCGCCTCCCTCCCGAGGATCCACTCCGCCAAGCGCTCACGTGCGCCATCGAGCTCCGCGTCGTGCTGTTTTCCGCCGTCGCCTCCACCGATCTTCAGGAGGTCCGCGAGTACACTTTTTTCGAGCAGAGTGATGTCGAAGTCACGCATGACGGCGAGCGACGTCCGGCGAGCCATCGAGCCGCCCTTCCCCTCTGCGTCATCGTCTTCGTCTTGCGCAAGTGCGTCCAGGGTGTCGAGCGCACCACCCATGGAGGACAGGACGTCCCGCGCCGCGACGTACGCATCGCGCGCACCGCGACTGGCGAAGGCGTCGAGGGCCGCGGCGATCTGATCCCGCATCGGCGGATCACCCTCTTTTTCTCGCTTCAAATCGCGCGAGATCTCTCTCACGAGCGCCGCGCCACCGTCGTCGCGCGTTTTGACATTGCCGATCTTGAGCGCAGCGATCGCGGCCACCGCGGCGCGCTCGACGAAGGGAGCCGCTCCGAATTCACCGAAGAGCTCGCTGACAGCCTCGGCCGCGTCGGCCGGCGTGCGACTCATGATTTCATCGAGGAGCGATCCCGCCGCATCTGGCTCTGCCTCGGCGGCGCGCGAAATTCCCCAGACGAAGGCGGCGCCCACGCCACGATCGCGATCGAGGATCCCGGCGGTGATGGCGATCGTCGCGGCCCGAAGGGATGCTTCTGGTGCGACGGCGGTCATCGCTGCGAGTGACGTCGCACCGCGGCGCCACTCGGTCGGCGAAAGATTCTGAGCCATCGCCCCGAGAGTCGCGGTCTTCATCGCCGGCATCCACGGCGCGACGAGGCCACGGGCGACGGCCACGTGACGCCACACGAGCGACTCGCGATCGTCGAGGAGACGGCCCCAGGCATCACGGATCACGTCGCTCTTGAAAATACGCAGCGCGTGATCGTCGCCCTGTTGTGCGCGCTTGGACGCTTCGCGCGCCGCTCGCTCGATGAGACGCGCGGCGAGCCTTCGCGCGGGCAGCGCACCAGTCGACGCAATGGAAATCCATTCGCGCGCCAGCTCTCGACCTGAGCAAAGGGCGAGCGCGAGTGCTCCGTCGGCCATTCCCAGACCGATCGGCAGCTCCACCGCCAAGGCAATCCGGGCCCGCACCGGCCCGTTCGCAAGCCCTTTTCCCGCTCCCAGGGCCATCCGGGTGGTCATGGCCAGCACCGTTTCGGCGTTGCCTGCGTTGAGGCGAGCGAGCACCCTCCGGCCGATCTCGCGCTGCTCCCAGCCGAGGGGCAGCGCGGCGGCCAACGCATAGAGCGCGGCACCTGCGGCAGACGGGGCAAGCCAATCGAGGTCGTCGACCAGGCCGTCCGTGATGGCGACCTTCACGCCCTTCGCGAGGGCGTCCGGATGCAGCCCTTCCAGGGGACTCGGACCCTCGTCGGAGCTCGCGGCCAAGGACGCAACCGACTGGCGCCAGGTCGCACGGCGCTCCGGCGCGTCCGCCAACTTGTGCAAGTCGAGGAGCCCGCTAACGTGCGCCCACGGACCTTTCATTGAACGTCCAATCCCTGAGGGCCTCCGGTGCAAACCCATGGTATCTGAGGGCGCGGGAGGGAGCGACTTTCGCGCCCACGCCCTGCCAAGAACGAGAAATACCCCGTGATCCAGCTCGAAAAACTCACCAAACGCTTCGGCCCAAAGATCCTCTTCGAGAACGTCTCGATGCAGTTCGACCCGGGCAAACGCTACGGCCTCACGGGCGCGAACGGCGCGGGCAAATCCACGCTCATCAAGATGCTCGCGGGCGACGAGGACTCCGACACCGGCTCGGTGAGCATCCCCGGCTCGATGCGCCTCGGCGTCCTCAAGCAAAATCATTTCGAGTACGACAAAGAGCGGATCCTCGACGCCGTCATGATGGGGAACAAGGCCCTCTGGGATGCGATGCAAGAGAAGGAGAGGCTCCTCGCCGGCGAGGTGACCGACGAAGTGGGGCTCCGCTTGGGCGAGCTCGAGGGAGTCGTCGCCGAAGAAAACGGCTACGTCGCCGAGAGCGAAGCGGCCGAGCTCCTCGTGGGCTTGGGCGTTCCCACCGAGAAGCACGCTGAGCCAATGAGCACGCTAGCGGCCGGCTACAAGCTCCGCGTACTCATCGCGCAGGTGCTCTTCTCGCGCCCCGACGTGCTCCTCCTCGACGAGCCGACGAACCATCTCGATCTCGACTCGATCCGCTGGCTCGAAAATTTTCTCATCGACTACAAAGGCACGCTCGTCGTCATCTCCCACGACCGTCACTTCTTGAACGAGGTCGTCACCCACGTGGCCGACGTCGACTACCAGACGATCATGGTCTACACGGGAAATTACAACGATTTCGTGGGCGCGAAGTACGAGAACCGCCAGCGCGCCGAAGCGCAGAACGTCACGGCGAAGAAGAAGATCGCCGAGCTCCAGGGCTTCGTCGACAAGTTCGGATCGCATGCCTCGAAGAGCAAACAAGCCCAGTCGCGCGTGAAGCAAATCGAGAAACTCGAGGTGAAGGAGCTCAAGCGCTCGAGCCTCGTTCGCCCCTTCATCCGCTTCGAATTCGAGAAGGCCAGCGGCCGAGACGTCCTCCGAATGGAAGGCGTGAACAAGGCCTTCGGCAAGAAAGAGATCTTCAAAAATCTCACCACGAACATCAACCGCGGCGACAAGATCGCCGTTATCGGGCCGAACGGAATCGGAAAGTCGACGCTCCTCAAGTTGATGGTCGGCGGCTTCCCTGGCCTCGACAAGGAGAGCCAGAAAGACGTGCTCACTCCAGATCCCGCGCCGAAGGGCCAGCAGGCCACGGAGATTCGCTGGGGTCACGAGACGAGCGTCGGGTACTTCGCGCAGGATCACCACGAAGCCCTCGGGCACGCCACGAAGGGAATGACCGCGTTCGAGTGGCTCTACGGATTCGACAAGAACGCCACCCAGGAGAGCATCCGCGGAATCCTGGGAAGGCTTCTTTTCACGGGTGAAGCAGGGCTCAAGCCCATGGAGGCGCTCTCGGGTGGCGAAGCCGCGCGTCTCCTTCTCTGCAAGCTGCTGCTCGCAAAGCACAACGTCCTCATCCTCGACGAGCCAACCAACCATCTCGACATCGAGTCCATCGAAGGGCTGCTCGACGGGCTGAAGCTCTTCAAGGGAACGGTCGTCGTCGTTAGCCACGACCGCCACTTCGTCGCCGAGCTCTCCAACCGCGTCATCGAGCTCGTGCCCGGTGAAGGCGGCACCGGCGAGGTTCGCAAGGCGGCGACGGTGTCCGATTACGGCGGCACGTACGAGGAGTACCTCGAGCGCGCCGGCCGCGACTACATGCGGAAGTAAAAGGCGCTACTCCGCGTCTCCGTTGTCGAGGGAAAATTTGTAGATCCCCTTCGACTGTGCGCGCAACAGGGCAACGCCGGCGCGGCGAACGATGTCCGCACCCGACTCACCTGAGGGGGGGACCCACAGGGCGGCGCCGATGCACATCGTGATTGGTCGCGCGCCTGGGAGCTGAAAATCGCAGCCGTCGAGAGCCGTAAAGATGCGGATGGCCACGGCCTTCGCGGCGACGGCGTCCGCGCCCGGTAGGAGCAGGATGAACTCGTCGTCCTCGAAGCGCGCGATGACGTCGTAGTCGCGGCGGCACGCCCGCATGCACTCTGCAACCTTCTCGAGGACGCCATCTCCCACCGGCATTCCGAGCTCGTCGTTCAAGAACTGCATCTCGTCGATGTCGGCGCGAAGGATCGCGTAGCTGTCCCAGGCCCGGGTCGACCGCCCGTGCTCGCGTTCAACGTCTTCCAGAAAGCGCCGACGGTTGGGGAGCCCGGTGAGCGTATCGAGGGTGGTGACTTCGTCCAGCTGAGCCTGGAGCTGGGAGCGCGCTCGATCTGCGGAGCGCTCGCGGGTCACGTCGCGAAACACGACGACGGTGCCGAGCGTCTTTTCGCCTTCGTTGATCGAGTACATCAAAAATTGCACTTTTCGCGGGCGCGGACGGACGATGTCGAGCTCGGCCGCAGCAGGGGCGCTCCCCTCCCGTTGGGCGAGAGCGTAGAGGACTTCCGGCTCGTCACACGCCTCAGCGAGCACGGAAAAGAGCTCCGCGCGCGATCGGCCGACGTAAACGGCGGGGTCGATCCCGAACAGGTCCGCGACCCGTCGACCGATCATTCCACACGTGCCGTTGAGGTCGAAGATGGCGAAACCTTCGTCCGCGCCATCGAGCACGGCGGAGAGCGCCGAAAAGAAGAACGCCCCTTTCTGTTCGCCGCCCATCAAGAACGATGGTGTCGACGTCTCTCGTGCATGACAAGTCCGAAGACGCGGACTACCTTCGAGCACTGGATGAATCCCCTACGGACGGCGCTCGCGCTTCACACCGAAAGCTTGGTACGGGCGGACGTGAAGCGGACCAGCTCGGGTGAAATCGTGCTCCGAACGCGTGATTACGCTCGAACGACGCTCCAGCCACGGCATCGCGCGGTAGTTCGAGGGTTCGCCGAAGCCCTCTTCTCGGACGGCGTCGACGAGATCCCAGACGCGAGGCTCAGCGCGTTCGTCGACGACGTGAACAACTTCGTGAGCCCGGCGAGCAAGACCCTCCGCTTTGGCCTGCTGGGGATGCTCGACATCATGCGGCTCATGCCGATCGTCGTGATCGGAAAGTTCGCGCTCTTCGAGGATCTCGATCTCGACAGCCGCACGCGGATGCTCGAAAAAATGGAAGGCTCGCACTTCGCGCCGCTCCTCTTGGTGTTCATCGCGTTCAAAACGATCATGACCATGGCCTACTTCGAAGACGACAAGGAGCTTCTCTCCATGGGCTATCCGGGCCCGGCGCGCGAGCGCTACAAGCAGGGGAGCGCCACATGACGGACGCACACGTCGGCGCGCCGCGGGAGAGCGGAATTCGTACGGCGGCGATCACCCGCGGTCGCGAGCTCAACGCGCCCGTCTACGCGAAAGCCGACGTAATCGTGATCGGGTCCGGAGCAGGCGGCGCCGTCGTGGCCCGCGAGCTCGCCAAGGACGGCCGCAGCGTCATCATCCTCGAAGAGGGCGGGCATTATTCTCCCGAGGAGTACGGCGCGATGTCTCCGTCGAACAGCATTCGCCGCCTTGCGCGCGAAGCAGGCCTCTCCGCAGCAGTCGGTGTGGGGGACACCCCGCTCATCAGCCTTCTCGCCGGGAAATGCGTGGGCGGTTCGAGCGTCCTGACGGGCGGCGTATGCTTTCGCATTCCAGAGAGCGTGCTCCACACGTGGTCGAAGGATCTCGGTCTCACACGCATGAC
Source organism: Myxococcales bacterium (assembly GCA_043747615.1). Classification (GTDB taxonomy): domain Bacteria; phylum Myxococcota_A; class Polyangia; order Polyangiales; family Polyangiaceae; genus JAYTOU01. Next base: position 167,465 of record JAYTOU010000003.1, read on the forward strand.
GCCGGAGGGCCTGGACCCCTATTTTTCTGCGGTGGAAGAGATCATTCACGTCGAGACGGTGCCCGAGCACATGCGCTCGCGCTCGACCCAGCTGTTCGTCGAGGGGGCCGACAAGATGGGCATCCCCATGAAGAGCCTTCGCCGAAATACCCTCGGCTGCAAGGGCGCGGCTCGCTGCAACTTCGGCTGCCCCAACCACGCGAAGATGAGCGTAGACGTCTCGTTCTTGCCCAAGGCTTTCGATCACGGCGCGCGCCTCTTCTCCGATGCGCTCGTGGAAAAGTTGGACATCGTCGGCGGCCGGGTCACCGGAGTGCGCGGGCGCTTCCTCGACCAGGAAACCGGCGAGCCTCGCGTGAAGTTCGAGTTCCAGGCCAAGGTCGTGGTCGTGGCCTGCGGCTCGATGCACACCCCTCTCCTTCTTCGCAAAAGCGGGCTCGATGCCGACGACATTGGCCGACATCTCACGCTTCATCCGGCCTTCCGGGTGAGCGCGCTCTTCGACGAAGAGGTCGGAGGCTGGGACGGCGCGCTGCAGAGCGTCTACTCCGATCACTTCGAGGCCGATGGCATCACCCTCGTCGGCGTGTACACGGCGGTCAACGTGCTCGCGGCGGGCATTCCCGGAATCGGGAAGAAGCATCGCGAGCTTACCTCGCAGATGCCTCACCTCGCCGTCTTCGGCGGAATGGTTCACGACGACGGCGGCGGACGCGTGCGCCCCTGGCTATCGCGCGAGCCACTTCTTACCTACGCGATGAGCAAACGCGATCGCGCTCGCATGTTCAAGGGCATCCAGATCCTCGGGAAAATGGCCTTCGCGGCAGGCGCGCGCGAGGTCATCCTGCCCATCTTCGGATCGCACACCTTCAAGAAGGAGAGCGATCTGGAGTTCCTCACTTCCAGTCCACCGGCGGCGAAGCGTGTAGAGTGCATGGCTTTCCACCCCCTCGGGTCGGCGAAAATGAGCGCCACCCGTCAGACCGGCGTGGTCAGGCCCACCGGCGAAACCTGGGCGGTCGACAACCTCTTCATCGCCGACGGCAGCGTCTTGCCCACGAGCATCGGGGTGAACTCGCAGCTGCCGATCATGAGCGTCTCGATGATGATCGCTCAGGGCATCTGTGCCGACTGGCCCAGGCTTCAGCGCCGCGCAGCGTAGCGATGTGCTAACGTCACCCCCGCGATGGCGTCGTACTCGCCGAATCTGAGCGAATTTCGAGCCGCGGCGGCGAAGGGCAGTCTCGTGCCGGTCTACCGCGAGATGGTGTGCGACGGAGACACGCCGGTCTCCGCCTACGCGCGCTTCGGCCGACGTCCGTACACGTTCTTGCTCGAGTCCGTCGTGGGCGGCGAGAAATGGGCCGCATACAGCTTCATCGGGGTGGGGGCGCGTGCGGTGCTCACGGCGCGCGGCGGGCGCTACGAAATCGTTCGCTTCGACGTCGAGAATGGCGGCGCAGTCACCCGCGAAGAGGGCGAGTCGCCCGGAGGCGATCCCACGCGCGTGCTTGGTGCGTTGCTCGCAGGCTTTCGCCCGGTGCCGCAGCCGGGGCTGCCGCGCTTCTTCGGCGGTGCGGTTGGGTACCTCGGCTACGACGTCGCGCGCGCGTTCGAGCAGTTACCGTCGCTGCGTCCCGATTCGCTGGGCCTTCCCGACGCTTGCTTCATCGTCACCGATACCCTGCTCATCTTCGACAATCTGCGACAGACCGTTAAGGTGGTGGCCAACGCGGTGGTCGATTCCGTGGAGAACACCGATCACGCCTACGCCTCGGCGTGCGCGCGCATCGACGAGCTGGTCGCGGCGCTGAGCCTACCTGCACCCGGTCTGCGACCGATTGATCCGCGTCCGTCCGAAGCTTTCGGCGAAGTAGCGACGGACATGCAGTCCAACACCACGCGCGAGGCCTACAAAGCCTCGGTGGACCGCGCCAAGGAGTACATCCTGGCGGGCGACGTCTTCCAGGTGGTGGTTTCGCAACGCTTCGAGGCGCCGCGCGGAGGCGCTGATCCGTTCGACGTTTATCGCGCCTTGCGCGTCGTCAATCCGTCTCCGTACATGTTCCACCTCGACTTTGGCGACGCCCAGGTCACGGGGGCCTCACCCGAGGTGCTGGTGCGCGTCGCCGAGGCCGACACCGGCAGCAAGAAGACCGTCTGGGTGCGTCCGATCGCAGGCACGCGACCGCGTGGGCGCACGCTCGAGGAAGACGCACGCCTCGAGGCCGAGCTGCGCTCCGACCTCAAAGAACGCGCCGAGCACGTGATGCTCATCGATCTCGGGCGCAATGACGTCGGCCGCGTGGCGCGCGTAGGCACGGTGCGCGTCGAAGAGCAGATGGTCGTCGAACGCTATTCGCACGTCATGCACCTCGTCTCCCAGGTCGCCGGCGAGATGGCCCCCGGCATCGACGCGCTCGACGTGCTCCGCGCGTGCTTTCCCGCAGGCACGCTCACGGGCGCGCCGAAAATTCGCGCCATGGAAATCATCGAGGAGCTCGAGCCGGTACGTCGGGGCGTCTATGGCGGAGCGGTCGGCTACCTCAGCTTCGGCGGCAACCTCGACGTAGCAATCGCCATTCGCACCTTGCTGACCAAGGGGGAGCGCGTCTACGTGCAAGCCGGTGCGGGCATCGTTGCCGACAGCGATCCCGACAGCGAGTACGAAGAGTCCGTGAACAAGGCACGCGCGGTGGTGCGGGCGCTCGCCATGGCGCGCCCCGGAGGTTCCACTTAGTGTTGCTCTTGATCGATAACTACGACTCGTTCACCTACAACCTTGCGCAGTACTTCGGCGAGCTTGGTGAGGACGTACGTGTCGAGCGCAACGACCGTGTCACCGTCGCCGAGATCGCTTCGTTGGCACCCGCGCGTATCGTCATTTCACCGGGGCCGTGCACGCCCAATGAGGCGGGCATCTCGCTCGCGGTGATCGCAGAGCTGTCGGGGCGCATCCCGATCTTGGGCGTCTGCCTCGGGCACCAGGCGATCGGGCAGGCTTTTGGTGGGCGAGTCGTGCGCGCGCCCAAGGTCATGCACGGCAAGACCTCACCGATTCTGCACGACGGAACTGGGCTTTTCCGAGGGATTCCGAACCCGATGGAGGCAACGCGCTACCACTCGTTGGTGGTCGAGCCGGCGAGCCTGCCGCCAGCGCTCACGGTGAACGCCCGCACCGCGGAGGGCGAGATCATGGCGTTGTCGCACGCGACGCTGCCCGTGTGGGGCGTCCAGTTTCATCCAGAGTCAATCCTGACCGTCGACGGGAAGAAGCTTCTACAAAACTTTCTTCAGACGTCGGCGTGATGCTGCTCCCGGTCATCACGCGCGTGTGCGCCGGTGAACACCTGAGTGCCGCCGAGATGGCGGTCGTCATCGGCCACATCATGGACGGCGAGACAACCGAAGCCCAGATCGAGGCCTTCTTGGTGGCCCTTCGCGCGAAGGGCGAGACGGTGGACGAAGTGGTGGGCGCAGCGCGAGCGATGCGCGCCCGTGCACTCAAGCTGCGCGTGCCCACCGGCGTCGTGGTCGACACGTGCGGCACCGGCGGCGACGGCGCGAGCACTATCAACATCTCTACGATCGCGGCAATCGTGGTGGCGGCTGCAGGAGTTTGCGTGGCGAAGCACGGCAACCGCGCCCAGTCCTCGCGCGCGGGATCGGCAGACGTGCTCGAGGCCCTCGGCGTCGACGTCAGCGCCCCGGTGGAGGTGGTCGAGCGCTGCCTCGACGAGGTCGGCATCGGCTTCCTCTTCGCGCAGGCCTTTCACGGTGCGACGCGCCACGCCGCTGGAGCGCGCCGAAAGATCGGTGCGCGAACGATTTTCAACATGCTCGGCCCGCTGACCAACCCCGCGGGAGCGCGCCAGCAACTGATCGGTGTCTACGCAGTCGCGCTGCTCGAGCCGATGGCGCGCGCGCTCGGCGAGCTCGGTTCGGAACGCGCTCTGGTGGTGCACGGCGCCGGTGGGCTCGACGAGATTGCGCCTGCAGGGGCCACGGAGGTCGCCGAGTGGGGAGCTGGAGAGGTGAAGCGCTACCAGCTGCGGCCGAGCGACTTTCACCTCGAGGAGACCGATCCCGCCGGGCTCGCCGGCGGCGACGCTTCCAACAACGCCGAAAGGGCGCGCGCCATCCTCGACGGTGAACCCGGCGCCGGACGCAACACGGTCGTGATGAGCGCGGCAGCCACCTTCTACGCGGCGGGCAAAAGTGATCTACGCGAGGGCGCGCGCATCGCCGAGCGTATGATCGACGATGGCACCGCGCGATCCGTGCTGACGCGACTCATTGCGTGCTCGCGGAGCCGTTCATGATCCTGGACGAGATCATCGCCGACAAGCGACGGGTACACGAGCTGCGGGAGCCGATCGCGATCGAGCTACTGTGGCGGCGTGTGCGCGCCCTTGCGCCGGCGCGCTCCCTTGCCGCCGCCCTGCGCGACCCGCAACGCCGCGCACCACGCGCCATCGCCGAGTTCAAGCGCCGCTCACCGTCGGCGGGAGTCATCCGAGCAGACGCCGATCCCGCGCTGACTGCGTCTGCGTACGCGCGCGCCGGAGCTGCCGCGCTGTCGATTCTCACGAACGAGCGCTTCTTCGGCGCGCACCGAGAGGACCTTCAGCGAGCGCGCAGCGCGGCCGCCATCCCGGTGTTGCGGAAAGATTTTCTTCTCGACGCGCGCGACGTACTCGAGGCGCGGCTCGGGGGCGCCGACGCAGCTCTGCTGATTGTGCGCATCCTACCGGGGGAGCAACTGGTGGCGCTCGTCCGGGTGGCCGGCGAAGCAGGGATCGACGTCTTGGTCGAGGCGCATACTGACGAGGAGATCGACGTTGCGCTCGCGAGCGGCGCGCGCATGATCGGCGTGAATCACCGCGACCTCGACACACTGACCATCGACCTGTCGCTCTCGGCGCGCGCGCGTTCGCGCGTAGGCCCTTCCGTGATCTTGATCGCGGAAAGCGGCATCCGGACAGCCGCCGATGTGGCGCGCATGCGGGAGCACGGCGCGGACGCCATCTTGGTCGGCGAGTCGCTGATGCGCGCACCCGATCCGGGCGCGGCGCTCAAGGAGCTCTTGCAGTGTTAATGACGATTTGTGGCGGCGTTCGTCGCCCGTGCAAAGGAACGTGATGGCAACGAGCGCAGGGCACTTCGGTCCGTTTGGTGGTCGCTATGTCTCAGAGACGCTCATCCCAGCGCTCGAAGAGCTCGAGGCGGTGTGGCGAGCGGCCCAGGCGGACCCCGCGTTCGAGCGCGAGCTCGGCCTCCTCTTTCGTGACTACGTCGGTCGCCCCTCGGCGCTCACCCTCGCCGATGGGCTGACGCGCGCGATCTTCCCCTCCAACACGAGCGCCAAGATTTATCTCAAGCGCGAGGATCTCAACCACACCGGTTCGCACAAAATCAATAACTGCATCGGACAGGCGCTGCTCGCGCGACGCATGGGCAAGCCGCGTCTGATCGCCGAGACCGGCGCGGGTCAGCACGGCGTGGCCACCGCAACCGTCGCGGCGAAGTTCGGTTTCCGCTGCGAAGTCTACATGGGCGCCAAGGACGTCGAGCGGCAGAAGCTCAACGTCTTTCGCATGCGCTTGCTCGGTGCAGAGGTGCACGCCGTGGAATCGGGCACGCGTTCGCTCAAGGATGCCATGAACGAGGCGCTGCGCGACTGGGTGACCAACGTACGCGACACCCACTACATCATCGGTTCCGTGGCCGGCCCTCACCCCTACCCGACGATGGTGCGCGACTTTCAGTCGGTGATCGGTCAGGAGGCGCGGGCTCAGTTGCTCGAGCGCGAGGGGCGCCTTCCCGACGCGGCGGTCGCTTGCGTCGGCGGAGGCTCTAACGCCATGGGCCTCTTCCATTCATTCGTCGGCGACGCAGGCGTCAAGCTCTACGGGGCAGAGGCAGCAGGCGAGGGCATCGCCACCGGGAATCACGCGGCCACGTTATCCCACGGGCGCATCGGCGTTCTCCACGGCTCCAAGAGCTTCGTGCTCACCGACGACGACGGCCAGATCTTGCCGGCGCACTCGATCTCGGCCGGTCTCGACTACCCCGGCGTCGGCCCCGAGCACAGTTGGCTCAAGCAATCGGGTCGCGCCACTTACCTCGCCATCACCGACAAGGAGGCGCTCGAGGGGCTGCAGCTGTTGGCGCGTTCCGAGGGGATCCTGTGTGCGCTCGAAACTGCCCACGCGATCGCAGCTCTGGGCACGCTGGCACCCTCGCTTTGCCAAGGCGCGCTCGTGGTGCTCGCACTCTCCGGGCGCGGTGACAAAGACATGCCGACGGTGGCGCACATGCTCGGAGTCGACTCATGAACGTAGAGAATCGGTTGACCCGACGCTTCGCGCAGCTGCGGCAGCAGGGCGAAACGGGGCTGATCATCTACCTCACCGCGGGTGACCCTTCGCTGGTCGAGACGCCCGCACTGCTCATCGAAGCGGCCCGCGCAGGCGCCGACGTCATCGAGCTGGGTGTCCCGTTTTCTGATCCGTCGGCCGACGGCATCGTCATCCAGCAAGCGATGGCGCGGGCGCTCGTCACGGGCGGCGCCGGCACGCAGACGATCGCGCGCACGCTCGAGGCAGTGCGCATCTTTCGACGTGAGTCAGAAGTGCCGTTGGTGCTCTTTGGCTACTACAACCCGCTCTTGCAGCACGGTCTTCCGCGCGTCGTCGAGGACGCCCGCGCCGCCGGCGTCGATGGCTTGCTGGTAGTCGATCTGCCGGCGGACGAGGCGGACGAGCTCGACAGCCTCGCCGCCGCCGCGCACCTGTCGCGTGTGCCCCTTCTCGCGCCCACCACCTCGCCCGCACGCGCCCGCACGGTGGTGGCGCGCGCGAGCGGCTTTGCGTACTACGTCGCACTGACCGGCGTCACCGGCGCAGGCCACCTCGACGTCGCCGAGGTCGAACGACGCGTCACCGAGCTTCGTCCGGCGCTCGGCGACTTACCGCTCGCGGTCGGGTTCGGCGTGCGTGACCCTGCGAGCGCCCGCGCGCTGAGGCCCTACGCGGACGCCGTGGTCGTCGGCAGCGCATTGGTGCAAGCGATCGCAGATGCCCCAGATGCAGCAACCCGTTTGCGCGTCGTCCACGATCGCGTCGCGGCGCTCAAGGAAGCCCTGCGCTAGCCGGGAACGTCGCCCGCTTCCACTCTACCGAACACCGCTCGTAACCGTGACCCCCTCGGGGAGCCCATGGATGGTGACGGTGACCTCGACGCGTGGGTTTTGCTTCCTGCCCATGCGCGTCATCATGGCGGCTGACTGGTCTCGCAGGCTCGAATCATCCATCGGGTCGTTGAAAAAGAGCGTGGCCGCGACGCCCTTCTTGGTGAGGTACGCGATCGTGGTGGTCGCTCGATCCTTGACGAGGCTCCTCGCCTTGCTTGGATCTTCGCGCTCGGAATAGCCCTTCACCTGCACCGCCGCGACGCGCGGGTTCGCCTTGATGCTCGCCGCAAGCTTGTCGGCCGCTCTCTTTCCATCCTCGCCGAGCGTCGCCGAGCCGTTCGGGAATTCGATGGTGTCCGTACTGGACGAGAATCCTGCGACCGGCCCCCGATAGGCAGCGGCGCCGCCCGTCGTTCCCTTGGTTTGAGGGAGAGCGGCTGGCTGCGTCGGGAGCGACAGCAAGAGGGCCTTCGCGTTGGCCTGATACGACGGGTCGACCGAAGTGGAGCTTGCGACCTCGCCGAGCGCGCGTCGCCGTCCGAGAAGATCCGGGTCATCGCCCGCGCCTGCGGTCGTTGCCGCCGCCCACTTGTTTTCGATGTCTTTGAAGTCGGCCGATTGGCGGAGCGGTGACGAGCCTGGGAGCGTGGTCACCAGCCGCAGATGCGCACCCTGAAAATCCCCCTGCGCCGCGAGCTTTTTTGCGTCGGCCACGGCGGCCTCTTCGACGGACGGAGCTGCAGGTTGGGTGGCACCTACGGACGCAGGCTCGCCTTGCGAAGTCGGCGCGAGCTTGCTGCACGGGTTGAGGGACAAGACGAGCCCGAAGCAGAACGCGCGCAGAATCACCGGTGGCCTCCCCTGAGAGCGATCCGCAAAACCGGACGCATCCGAAGCAATCTATGCCGTTCTGTCTCCGAACCCAACAGACCTACTTTGCGCCGACGTTCGGCGCGCCGCAGAGCTAAAGCTGGCCGCGCATCTTGGCGATGGCTTTTTGAAAAGACTCCTTGTCGTTGGCCTTCTCCATCGCTGACTCGGGAGATATTTTTTTCTCGAGCATCAGTCGCTCGAGCGACATGTCCATCGTCTGCATGCCTTGGGCCTGACCAGCCTGCATCACGCTGAGGATCTGGTACGTCTTGCCGTCTCGGATCATGGCCGAGACGGCGCTGGTCCCCATGAGAATTTCGAGCGCGGCGAGCCGCCCCGTTCCGTCCGCAGATTTTAGAAGCTGCTGGGCGACGATCCCGATGAGGCTCTCGGCGAGCATACCGCGCACCTGCGACTGCTCGTCGGCGGGAAAGGCATTGATGATCCGATCGATGGTGGCGACGGCGCTGTTGGTGTGAACCGTCGCGAAGATGAGAGCGCCGAAGCTCGCGAGCTGGAGAGCAAGCTTCATGGTCTCGTTTCCGCGAAGCTCTCCAATGAGGATCACGTTGGCGTCTTCGCGACCAGCGCTCCGGATGGCGCTCGCGAAGCTCACCGCGTGTGGCCCGACCTCGCGGTGGGTTACCTGAGCGAGCTTCGGCTGGTGCACGAACTCGATCGGATCTTCCACCGTGAGGATATGGCAAGCGCGCTGCGCGTTGATGTGGTTGATCATCGCCGCGAGGGTGGTCGATTTTCCGGAGCCCGTCGGACCGGTGACCAGCACGAGGCCCGCCCGCCGCTCGGCGAGTTTGCGCACCGACTCGGGACACCCGAGATCCTGCAGCGTGAGGACCTTGGTGGGAATGGTGCGGAAGACGGCTGCGAGGCCGCTGCTCTTGTAAAAAAAATTCGCGCGAAACCGAGCCTTGTCGGCGTATGCGTAGGCGAAATCGAGATCGAGCTCCTCGGTGATCTGCTTCTTCTGTGCGGGGGAGACGATCTCGTAGAGGAGCCCTTCCATTTCCTCGGTGGTCATCGGCGCGTCGCGAAGCGGCACGAGCTCGCCGCGCAGACGGATGAGCGGCGGGTACCCTATGCCGAGGTGAAGATCGCTCCCCTTCTTGGAGAGGAGCTCGTCGAAGAGGCGCTCGATTTTGGCGGCCACGCGTCCCTTACTTTCCGAAATCCGGGGACTCGGCGACGGCCCTGGCGTTCTCTATCGTCGTTCTCTTCGTGCGCACGAGCTCCTGGAGAGAGTCGTCGAGGCGGATGATTCCCAGCGCTTTTCCCCGCTGCTGCAGGCTCGGGATCTGAAACGTGCGGTTGTCGCGAATGAGGCTCCACAGCGGGATTGACCCGGGGAGAACCTCCGCCGCCGCGACCATGCCGCCGCCCGTGGCTGGAAGAAGCTTCTGCCCCACGACCATCCGCAGGCCGCCCGCGAGCGTCATCCGCACTTGCCCTTGGTCGGCGGGGGGAAAAAGATCGATCAGACGATCGATGGTCTTCGCCGCGCTCGGAGTGTTCATCGTGCCGAGCACCAGGTGACCCGTCTCACTTGCAGCAAGAGCCATACGCACGGTCTCCGTGTCGCGCAGCTCCCCGACTACGATCACGTCGGGATCTTCGCGGAGGGACGCCTTGAGCGCCGCGGCAAACGTTCTCGTGTGCCTGCCCACCTCACGCTGGCTCATGAGCGCCTTCTTCCGCGGGTGGAGGTACTCGATCGGATCCTCCACGCTGATCACGTGATGGGTCGACTCGCGGTTGATGATGTCCACGATCGCGGCCATCGTGCTTGTTTTACCGTGTCCCGTGGGGCCCGTCACAAGGATGAGACCTTGGTGGTGGTGGGTCGCTTCGCCGATGGCCGCGGGAAGACCGAGTGACTCGAGGGTCGGGATCTCGCGACCGACGAGGCGCATGCACATCTTGTAGCCGGTGCGCTGTCGGGTGACGTTGACCCGCAGGCGACCAAGCTCCGCGTGCGAGCGCGCGAAGTCACACGAGCCGTCGGCATCGAGCTGGGCGCGGGCCGCACCCTTCACTTCGCCGTCGATGATTCGCTCCACGAGCTCCGCGTCGAGCGACTTGCCGCGCGCCACGAGATCTCCACTCAACCGGAACATCGCCGGACGGCCCGAGACGATGTGCACATCGCTCGCCGACTCGCCCCGCGCAGCGGTGACGAGCTCCATGAGCTCCCGGCCGAGAGGTGCGCCCGGATCGATCCTCTCGACACCACGAGGAGTCGACATCGAACGTATCGGAAGCGGCGGCGGACCACCGGCGTCAACGCGGGCTGCCGGACGCTTGGGAGCCACGCCCTCGGCGATGCTCCGGCCGTGATCGAGATCGAGAGAAAACTCACGGGCGGTGCTAGCGGCAACAATCGGCGTCGCGCTCCGATCCGGGCTCAGATCGAGATCGAGCGAGATCTCGCCCGTCGACATAGCGAGCTCGACGACCGGCGGAAACACGGGCGGCGAAGGGGGCGGAGCGACCTTCGTCGGTTCGACTTTTTTCGAACGCTCGACGCCGCCCACCACAGCCGCCCGCAGCTCCGACGGCACGTCATCCAGCGGTTTCGGAGCGGGAGGGTCTCCAGCGCGCTCGGGCGCCGCGACGGCTCCGGCGACAAACTTCGCCAGAGTGAAGCGAGCCTGGATGAGCTCGTCCTTCATCACCGCCATGACCGTGACGGACCCGACGCCGTTGACGCGCGCCGTCCAATTTAGCGGCTTCGCGCCGAGATCGTCGACGTAGCGACTTCCCCCGACGGCCATCAACATCTGAAGAACGTTGTCCGTGCTCGGCGCGACGTCGTCGACGGGTTTGAACGCCCCCGACGTTTTGGCGCAAGGAAGACGCCCGCTGACGAGCGCGAACTCGGTCACGTTCGGCGCCGACAGGCAGCGGAGCATCTCCTCGATTGTCTTCAACGACGAGAGCTTACGACACAATCACGCGCGGGGACGATTCTCCGGCGTTCCCTTCATGACCCTGCCCTCTTGACCCTGGGCGTACGCCTCGAAGAGCTTTCCCCACGACGTGTCGCGCTTCCAGTTTTCGAAGGTCTTCTTGTCCTTGAGCGGCCAGCGGTAATAGTCGTGGTAGGCCTCGCTGCCCGCGATGAAGACGTTGACCAGCGGGGTGTGAAAGAAGAGCTTCTGAAAGCGCTTCATCGGCCCGAACCACATGAAGTCGCCGACCATGCTCGCGCCGTTGTCGCCGACCGAAAATCCCCAACTCTCCTTGGAGATGTCGTCGCCCACGATCTCGATGTCCCGCGGATCGCCGACACCGAGGCCGTCGTCGTGCGCGACTTTGATGTACTCGAGCGACATCGGGTCGAAGCCCATCATCTTGGCCGCAACCGCGTCGATCGCCGTCTGATCGGAAGACGCGAGCATGTAGTCTTTAATCACCGGGAACATGGTGCGCGGGCCGGGGCCGTTGCCCGCGGTGGTGCCGTCCATGATGGCGAAGAGGCCCGAGTGGATCTCTTTCTGGATGGCCAGGAGATCGACGAGCGTCTTGTGAATCCAGGTATGCGTGTAGTGCCGCTTGGTGGCGAGAAGACCGCCGAAGGCATTTTTCATGGCTCCGGTGGTGGTGGTGTAGATGTGACACTTAACCGTCGGCAGGTGGACGATGTTCTTCCCGAAGAAATAATCCGGGATCTGGATCCCCTCCGGAAAAATCTTGTGAAGGACGTGCATCTTCGCCTTCGGCTTGTAGTCGACCCACTTCATGTCGTTCGGCTTGAAGTTGTAGAGAACCGGGATCTTGTATTTCTTGAAGAGCGGCAGGTAGTGGTTCAAGTCTTCGCCCTTGAAGGCGTTGGTGACCACGGTCTTGTTCTGCACGCAGGAAATGTCCGCGAGACCTGCCTTCTGCAGGGCCAGGATCGTCCCTTCCATTTGCCAGGGCGTGCTGTTTGCGCCGGGGAACGGGTAGTGCCAGGAGATGTTGTCCTTGAGGATGGTGGTGTGACCGGCGGGGAGCGCTTGCTTCATCCCCGCGAGCTCGCACAGCCGCTCCGTGTCCTCGAGGATCGTCTCCGGCTTGACCTTCAGAACGGCAACCTTCGATTTTGCGATTTTCGCCATGGTGAGAACGACTCCTCGTTACTTTAGGAAAGGCTTTTTGCCGGCGTACGTGGCTCCAGCGCCGAGCTCGAAGCCGATTCGAAGAAGCTGGTTGTACTTAGATACGCGATCAGATCGCGACAAGCTTCCGGTCTTGATCTGGCCGGCGTTGGTGGCGACCGCGAGATCGGCGATGAAGGTGTCTTCCGTCTCGCCCGAGCGGTGGCTGATGATCGAACGGTACCCCGCCTCCGTCGCCATGCGAATGGTGTCGAGGGTCTCGGTGAGCGTTCCGATCTGATTGAGCTTGATGAGAATGGAGTTGGCGTAGCCCCCTTCGATCCCCCTCTTCAAACGCTCGACGTTGGTGACGAAGAGATCGTCACCCACGAGCTGCACCTTCTTGCCCAAACGCTCGGTGACCGCTTTCCATGCCGGCCAATCGTCTTCCGCGAATCCGTCCTCGATGGACACGATGGGATACGTGCTCGTCAGCTTCTCGTAGATGGCGACAAGGTCTTCGGCCGAGACCGCGCGTTTGTCGAACGTGTATTTGCCGCTCTTCTTGTCGTAAAATTCGCTCGCCGCGCAGTCGAGAGCAATGCTGATGTCTTTGCCAGGCGCGTAGCCGGCATCCTCGATCGCCTTCAGAACAAGGGCGATCGCAGCTTCGTTGGTATCGACGCGGGGAGCGAAGCCGCCTTCGTCGCCGACGGCGGTGGTGAGGCCTTTTTGCTTGAGCCCAGACTTCAGCGCGTGGAACACCTCGGTGCCCGCGCGCAGAGCTTCTTCGAAATTCGGAAGGCCCGACGGGACGATCATGAACTCCTGGATCTCGAGCCCGTTGTCCGCGTGCTGCCCGCCGTTGAGGATGTTCATGAGCGGCGTCGGCAGCACGCGCGCGTTCACTCCGCCGAGGTACCGCCACAGGGGGAGACCGACCACGTCGGCGGCGGCGCGCGCCACGGCCATCGACACGCCGAGGATGGCGTTCGCGCCGAGCTTCGATTTGTTCGCGGTGCCATCTGCGTCGAGGAGGACGCGATCGACCTCGGCCTGATCGAGGGCGTCCATTCCGTGGATCGCGGGCCCGAGGGTCTGGTTGACGTTGGCGACGGCTTTGCGCACGCCCTTTCCGCCGAAGCGTTTCTTGTCTCCGTCGCGGAGCTCGTTGGCCTCGTGCTCACCGGTCGACGCGCCGCTCGGAACCGCCGCGCGCCCTCGTCCCGACTCGGTCTGCACCTCCACCTCCACGGTGGGGTTGCCGCGGGAGTCCAATATTTCCCGGGCTAAAATCGCGGTGATCTCACTCATGCGGCATCTCCTAGGAGGACTCGGTAGCACGTGTCGAAAGCTCTGCCCAGAAGGCTCGGAGCTCGTCGATGTCTCCGAAGCGGCGCGCGGGGGGAAGGCTCGCGAGGAGGGCTTTTCCATAGCCTTTCGTGGTGATCCTGCGATCGAGGATGGTGACGATGCCGACGTCTTTTTGAGTGCGGATGAGACGCCCGAAGCCCTGCTTGAGGGTGATCGCTGCGGCCGGGACCGAATACTGGGAAAACGCGTTTCCACCTTCGCGCTCCACTTCGGCGCAGCGCGCGGCGACGAGCGGATCGCTCGGAACGGCGAAGGGAATCTTGTCGAGGATGACCAGGCGCAGGGCGTGGCCGGGCACATCCACCCCTTCCCAGAAGCTCATGGTGGCGACGAGCACCGCATCTCCCGCCGCGCGAAACCGCGAGAGCAGAAGGTGTTTTGGAGCTTCACCCTGCACGAGCACCGGGTGCGCGATGCGCTTCTTCAGGGCAGCGTGGAGCGAGCGCATGGCCCGCGTCGACGTGGAGAGAATGAACGCCCCGCCCCGCGTGATCTCCACGAGCTCGATGATCCGCTCGACCGCGATGGGCTCGAACGCCGGATCGGCCGGCTCCGGTAAATCACGCGGAAGGTAGAGCGCGGAGTTGGCCGCGAAATCGAACGGCGAGGCAACCACGAGCTCCACGGTCTCCGGCGGAGCTCCAAGTCGCGCCTTTGCAAAGTGAAACGAGTTGCCCGTAGCCAAGGTTGCGCTCGTGCAAATGACGGTCTTCACGCGGTCGAACAGGTTCTCGCGAAGAGTGGGCCCAAGATCGATCGGGCTCGCACCGATGGACACGCTGCGGTCGCGGACATCGAGCCACACCACGTCGGAGGAGCGTCGCTCCTCGGATTCGTCCAGTTGGGAGTACGGCGAAGGGCCGCTCTTCTTCGAGCCGCGAACGATGGTGTCGAGATCGCTTCGTAAGTCGCGTGCGCGCCTCGCGACGAGAGCCATCGCTTCCTCGCGACGGTCGAGCTCCGCGTAGTTCTCCAATGCTTCCAGAGCGGCGCCCAGCTTTCCGTAGAGCGCGAACGTCGCCCCGTGAAGATCGTCGTCGGTGAGCACCCTCCGTGATTCGCCTGGACGCGAAGAGCCACGTAGTGCGAGGGCGGCGAAGAAGGCGCGCGCCGACTCTTCGATCTGCTCGAGGAGACGCCCGTGTCCCTTGCCGCCCGAGGCGACGATCGAACGACGTGCGTCTCGGGTCAGGCCTTCGATGCGCGCGGTCGACGCACGCACACCGAAGAAATGGGTGGCGACGTCCTCGAGCTGGTGCGCCTCGTCGAAGATGACCGCGTCGTACGGCGGGAGCACGCCGCCGAAATCTCCGCGCTTACCGCTTCGGAGGGCGAGGTCCGCGCAGAAGAGATGATGATTGACGACGACGATCTGCGCCTCCTCCGCGTCTCGTTTCATCTGGGTGACGAAGCACTCGTCGAAATATTTGCACTCTGCACCGATTCGCGTCTCCGTGGATGACTGCACGTCGCGCCACCCCTCGGCGTCCTCGGGCAAATCGACGAGCTCGGCGCGGTCTCCGATCTCCGTGTCTTTTGCCCAGCGCTCGATCTTCACGAGCTCGCGGTCGCTACCGAAGCGCACCCCTTCGGCGCTTCCCCGCAGCTCGTGGAAACGGCGCTTGCACAAGTAGTTCGCTAACCCCTTCATCATGGCCGCGCGAAACTCGATGCCGAAGGCGCGGAGCACGGTGGCGACGAGCGGCAGATCCTTGGTGAAGATCTGCTCCTCGAGCGCGCGCGTGGCCGTCGAGATGACCACCTTCTTTCCGCTCAAAATGGCCGGGATCAGATAGGCGAGCGTCTTGCCCGTACCCGTCCCCGCTTCGACGAAGAGCGGCGTTTCGTGCGACAACGCATGCTCCACCGCCTCGGCCATTGCCAGCTGACCGGGGCGATCTTCGTAGCCGTCCAGGGCCTCGCTGAGGGGACCCCGCATCGCCGAGCGTTCGATGATGACGTCGCGGACGCGCACGCTGCTTCGATAAGCCGGAAACCGCTCGGCGCCAAACTTAGCGTTTTCTCCGGCTCCCTTGCTACGATCAACGAGACGTGCGTACGAGCGTGCCCCCCAAGAAGCGCCCAAGCTTCCCTCCGCTGCCCCCGAAAAAAGCGGGGCTCGCGGATCCGGAGCGAGTCGAGCTCCGTCTGTCGATCGGGCGCGATGGTCTCGGGCTGGAGCTCGGCGCGCCGGTGGTCGTCGGTCCTCTGCGGGTGACCGAGCTCGTCCTCAGCATGCCGGGAGTCCGCTTTCCTCTCGATGTGTCGGGGGGTGTCTCGCGATTTCGGCACCGGCGGGGCGACCTCCAGCGGCTGACCGTCGAGCTCACCGCACACGAGCTCGTGCGCTGGGCCACGCCCCGCCTTCACGGTGTGATCGGCGCAGAGGCGTGCGAGGTTTGGATCGGCATCTCTCGCTCGGTGGCGACGCTGGCGCTCTCGACGCGTGGCTCTGTGCCGGCATTCCTGGCGTTCGAGGTGAGCGCCACCATCGAAGGTGAAGACGTGCGCCTCTTCCTCACCGCCGCGCGCGGCACCGGGCTACCCGCGCCTCCGGTCGTGCTCGCGATGGCCGCAATGGCGGCGCTCCTCGGAAAATCGGCAACGCGCGCTGGAGCTTCATTTACCGTGCAGCAGGCGGCCGCCAAGCTCTCAAAGGGCCTCCTCCCTGACGCCGGCGCGCGCGTCCCGTCGACCGAGTCGGTGCGTTGGACGGCGCTGGCCACCGCGGTCGATGGTTGGATTCTACATGCATCTCGGCACGGCACCCCCACCGAGACGAGCGCGCATGCGGCGCTCGCGCGGGAGGCAAACCTTCTCACCCGGGAGGCAGACGACGCGCGCTACGAGCGGGCGTACGATCGCGCACGCGCTCTCGACGTTGCAGTTCTCGAACGGGCGCCACGCCATCCGGAGGTGTGCGGGCGAATTGCGGAGATCGATCGCCACGCGGGCGGTCGCGCGGAGGCTGCGCTCGGTACCCTCAAAGACTCAGAGCGTGAGCGAGGGTTTCATCACGGAATGCTTCGCGCGGAGCTCCTCGCAGAAGTAGGAGACACGGCCGCCGCGGTCGCTGCCTTCGCGCATGTGGGGGAGACGGAGGTCGTCCCGGTCCTCGCGGCGCGTGCATACGAGCGAGCGGCGGAGCTCGTGGCCGATGCCGCGGAGGGCCTCGTTTGGCTTGATTTCGCGGTCGTTCGCGCGCCGGCAGAGGCGCGCTTGCGATGGGCGCGGGTCGCACGGAGGCTCGCGCTCGGGCGGATCGAGGATGCGATGGCCGACGCCGAGCACCTCGAGGCCCAAGCCCGCGGGCCGACCGCCCGTCACGAAGTGTGGTGGCGAGCGGGAGCCGAGTGGCAGAAGGCCGGGCTGCACGGCGAGGCCGCTCCCCTCTTCGAACGGGCGCTGCGCTTCGTCCCTGATGACGCTGAAGCGCTCGCCGGACTCGGTCGCGCGCTCCTCGCGCAAGGTCGGGCAGCACGCGGAGTCGCCCTTCTCACGCGGTCAATCGAGCTCGCCGAGAAAGCCTCGACCACCCCGATCGATCGCACGGTCCTCGATCTTGCGCGCGCGCTTGCCGAGCAGCTGAGCGATCGGCCAGCGGCTATCGCCCGCGTTCGCGCGGTGCGGAGCGAATCGCCGGAGAGCATCGAGGCGCGCGGCCTCGAAGGACGCTGGCGTGCCGCCATGGGAGATTTCGCGGGGGCTTCGCTCGCCTTTGCGCGCCTCCGCGAGATCGTCTCGACGCGGGTGGAAGAAGCGTCGTCACCGGACAAAAAGGCCTCTTTGGCGTTCTTGATCGAGGCGGCGATCTTCGAACGCGACGTGCGTCATGATCTCCTCGCGTCCCAGCGCCTCCTCGGAGCTGCGCTCCGCCTCGCTCCGCACGACGCCGTCGCCAGCGCTGCGTACCGCGACGTGGGCGCGCGGATCGTCGGCGTACCGGCCGCTCCGCCAGTTGTGGAGCACGAACCTTCGCCGCCCCCGGCGGTCGAGGAGTCGTACGACGCTGGAAACGATGACTCGCGCGTCGAGGATCTCACGCGCAAGCTCCACGCTGACGCGAGCGACGACTCGGTGGTCGACGAGCTCGCCTTCCGCCTCATGCGACTCGGCCGGGCGCACGAGCTCTTGGCGCTCCTCAGCGCGCGGATCGAAGACGCCACTCCGGAGCGGCGCGCGAAGCTCATTCCAAAGCAAGAGGCCGTCCTGCAGCACCTCGAGGACGACGCCCGCGCGCGCGGCTCGGAGCCCGAGGTCCGCCTCTTCCGCGAAGCCCGTCTCGTCCTCCGACCGTAGCGTCACTGGCACACGGTGTGGCTCCGCGTGCACACGCCGCGTTCACGAACGAGAGATCACGCGGCGAATTAGCCTGAATTTCGAGGCGGGAACGAAACTCGCTAGGTGCCCGTTATGTCCGACATGAAAGAGCGATCTCGCGCCGTGATCTGCGGAGCCGGTGCCGCCGGCCTCGTCCACGCCATCACGTACCGCGCCGCCGGTGTCGACGTGGTTGGCCTCCATGATCCCGACGGTGGACGGGTCGGCAGCCTCGCCGAGATGACCGGAGCGCGCATGTGCGCCTCGCCTGCCGAGCTCTTCGCCATGGACGCCGACTTCGTCAGCGTCTGCAGCCCGCCGGCCGCGCACGTGCACCACGCGATCGGCGCGACGAACGGCAAGCGGACGGTCTTCGTGGAGAAGCCGGTGGCCACGACCCACGCCGATCTCGTGCGCATCGGCGGCCTTCGCGACTGCGTACCCGTCGTTCAATGGCGAGCCGGTCGCGCCATCCGAGCGATCCGCGCAGCGGTGCAGCAAGGCTTCTTCGGTCCCGCGCCCGAAGTCACCGCGGATCTCGATTGGGGCCGCGACGAAGCGTATTTTGCGGCGGGGCGCGGCACTCTCGGTGGGTGGGGGTGCGGCGTCCTCCTCTCCGTCGGTGTCCACGCCGTCGATGCCATCTGCTGGACGCTCGGCAGACCGCTCATCGAATCGCGCGGCACCCTCGGATACCGGCCCGGGCTCGAGGTCGAAACTACCGCGCTCGCCACGATGCGCTTTCACGGCGGCGCGCGCGCTAGCGTACGAGCCTCTTTCGACGGCACCAGCGACAGCACGCGCATCTCCTTCAGCGGCGACGGCGTAAGCGCCGTGATCGAGGGCGCCGAGCTCGACCCTACTGCGTCGCGCGTCACGTGGTCGGCGTCCGATCCAAAGGTGCTCGAATCCCTCCTCGCCATCGAGCGAGCGTCATCGGGCGGGCTCGAACGACCGCTCATCGTTCCGTTTCTGCATGCGGCCATCGCGTCCGCGAGAGACGGCGCGAGGCCCGGAGAAACGGCGGCGCTCCCGTCCATCGAGAGCACGGTCGACGCTCACCGCGCGATCCTCGACGTGTATGCGGGCGCGGTTACGACTCGCTCTTTGCGCCCGCGGCCCACGAGTCGCGCAGAGAGATCGTTCGGTTGAAGACCAGCGCCTCCGGCTTCGAATCCGAGTCGACGCAGAAGTAACCGAGACGCTCGAACTGCAAGCGATCGAGCGGTTTCGCCGTCGCGAGGCTGGGCTCGAGACGACACCCCGCGAGGATCTCCAGCGAGCCCGGGTTGATGAACTGCGTGAAGTCTGCATCCTTGTCTTTCAGCGGATTTTCCTCGCGGAAGAGGCGATCGTAAAGCCGCACCTCGGCGGTGACGGCGTGCTCCGCCGAGACCCAGTGGATGGTGCCTTTGACCTTGCGTCCATCGGGCGCAGCTCCGCCGAGTGACGCGGGATCCCACGTGCAGCGAAGCTCGGTGACCTCGCCCGCCTCGTTCTTAACCACCGACGTGCACGTGATGAGACACGCGTACCGCAAGCGCACCTCCTGCCCGGGCGCAAGGCGAAACCATTTTTTCGCCGGCACCTCCATGAAGTCCTCGCGCTCGACGTAGAGCACGCGCGTGAGCGGTACCTTACGCGACGGCCCTTCGGGTTTTTCGGGATCGAAGGGCGCATCGAACGTCTCGACGCGTCCCTCCGCAAAATTCTCGATCACCACTTTGAGCGGACGCAGGACCGCCATTACCCGCGGCGAGCGCGCGTTCAGATCTTCCCGAAGCGCGTGCTCGAGCAGCGTCACGTCCACGATCCCGTCGCGGGTGGAGACGCCAATGCGGTCGCAGAATTTTCGGATCGCCTCGGGCGTGTAGCCGCGCCGGCGCAGCCCAGCGAGGGTCGGCATCCGCGGATCGTCCCAACCGTTCACGCGCTTTTCTTCGACGAGCTGCTTCAGCTTTCGCTTCGACTGAATGGTGTACGTGAGATTGAGCTTTGCGAATTCGATCTGCTTCGGCTGCGGGGCGGGGAAAGCGAGCGCCTCGAGGAACCAGTGGTAGAGCCCGCGGTGGTTGACGAACTCGAGGGTGCAGATGGAGTGCGTGACCCCTTCGATCGCGTCGGACTGGCCGTGCGCCCAGTCGTACATCGGATAGATGCACCAGGCGTCTCCGGTGCGGTGATGGGCTATCCGCCGAATGCGATACATCACCGGATCGCGGAGCTTCACGTCGGGTGAGGCGAGATCGATCTTCGCGCGCAGAACGTGCGAGCCGTCCGCGAACTCTCCCTTGCGCATGCGTTCGAAGAGCTCGAGATTTTCCGCCGGCGAGCGATGCCGGTGCGGGCTGTCCTCGCCGGGCTTGTAGAAGTCGCCGCGGGTCAGACGGATTTCTTCGAGGCTGCGATCATCGACGTAGGCTTTGCCGTCGTTGATGAGACGAACGGCAAGCTCGTAGAGCTTCTCGAAATAGTCCGACGCGAAGTAGAGCCTATTTTCCCAGTCGAAACCGAGCCAGCGAATGTCGTTCTGGATCGCCTCGACGTATTCGACGTCCTCCGTTTCGGGGTTCGTGTCGTCGAAGCGGAGGTTGCATTTGCCGCCGAACTTCGCGGCGAGCCCGAACTGCAGACAGATGGATTTGGCGTGACCAATGTGGAGGTAGCCGTTCGGCTCGGGGGGAAAACGCGTGACGATCGCCGTGCCGGGCTTCGCGCGTAACTCTTCCTCGATGAGGTCTTCGACGAAATTGCCCGGGCCATCCGCTGTCATGCCGACGACTTTACCCGATGCGGTTCATATGGTCGCAAGTTCGTGGTTCTTTGCGCTGAACCTGGTGGAGCGGCCTACTTGAGGCAGCACTGGAGGAAGCCGTCGCCGCCGTCGTCGCCTCCGTACACCGGGGAATCGCCGCAGCGTCCGCCCATCGCCATGCACTGAGCGGGTGTGCCTCCGTCGCCATCCATGGTGCACTGCGCGATGCACGTGCCGACGGGTGGAGGCGGCGGCGCGCTGTCGAAGGTGGCGTCTGGCTGATCGACCGAGGCGGGGTTCATCGCCGAGCTGTCGTGCTCGTACCGACTCGGCGGGTTTACGGTGCCCGGGGGATCCGAAGAGCCTCCCCCGCCCGCCGACGTACAGCCCGCTCCCGAAGCCACAAGGAAAAGGGCCAACGGGAGCGCGCGTTGCATCGCCCGCAGTCTTCGCGCGAGGCGACAGCGGGCGTCAATGGAGAAAACTACTTGATGCCGCCGCCGCATTGGTTGGAGATGCCGCCGCCGCCGCACGTGGCGGGAGCGAGGCAGGCACCGCAGTCGAGGAGGTTGCCGCAGCCGTCGGAGACAGGACCGCAGTTCGCGCCCGCCGCCGCGCACGTGCGAGGTGTGCAGCTTGGAGGCACGCACTTGTTGCTGAAGCACGAGAAGCCAGTCGGGCACGGCCCGCAGTCGAGGAGGTTGCCGCAGTTGTCGCCGAGCGGCCCGCACTGAGTAGCTGGGGCGGGCAACGCGCACGTCCGCGCGGCGCACGTTCCACCACCGCACACGCCCGGGACGCCGCCGCCACCGCACGTGCCGCCGTCGCACCCGCCGCAATTGACGGAGCCGCCGCAGCCATCCGGGACGAACCCGCACTTCGCCGCGCCGCAGCCCTTGGGTGTGCAAGCGACCGACCCGCAGACGCCGGGGGTGCCGCCACCGCCGCACGTTCCGCCGTCACACGTTCCGCAGCCGCCGGCGATCACATTTCCGCAGCCGTCTCCGGACGGACCGCACGAGATCCCCATCGCAGCGCAGCTCTTCGGCGTGCACACCGGAGGAGGAGGCGGGACGACGGGAACGACGCAGCTCGCGAGATCGAAGAGCATGAACTCGAGGACTTTTTCCTGCGCCGAGAGCGTGGTTCCGTTGCATTCGGTGGGGAAGGCGGCTTGGCCGGAGGAGTTGTTGTTCACGTGGAAGTCGCTGTAGAGGACGCGACCGCACTGATTGACTACGCCGCCGTCGCTGGGCGGAATGGGCGTATTGAAGGTGTAGTGCTGGGGGACGTTTGGGTAATCGGGGCTCGTCGGATCGACCTTGATCCAACGCTGCGCGACCGTGCCGTTGACGTTCGTCATGTCGTGACGCGAAACGCTGAGCTTGATTTTCGGGGGGCTCACGTTGCTGAGCGCGTTGACCGAAGGCTGGCCGAGCCAAGACGCGAAAGCGCTGCCCTTGACGAACGCACCGCCGTCGGCGAGGAGTAGATCGATGTCACCCAACTGCCCGTTGGGATCGGCCGGGTGCCCCTGGTTGATGTTCCAGTCGGCCGTTCCCGTGAATGGCGTGGGCCCGATGCCGGGCGGGCTCGCACCGGACTGGATGTTCGTGAGCCACGTGTAACTGTAGTGCGTGGCGTACATACGGCCGCCCGCCGCGGTGTAGTCGAGCATGTTCTGCTGCCAGGCAGACGTGTCCGTTCCGGCGCTGGGGGGGACGACCTTCGCGTCCGGGCCACCTTCGCAAGGGAGGAGAACGATGTCGTACTTCTTGAGCTCCGCGAGCGAGCCGGTCAGAACCGACCAGTCCGTTACGCCTCCGTCAGCCGCGACGGAACCGTTCGCCTGGTAAAGGCGCACGCGACCGATCTTGCTCACCGCGGGACTCGTGAACTCGCAGTCGTTGATGCCGATCTTGCGAAGCACGCACTCGAGGGTGTCGACGTCGCCTGTTGCGATGGCGGTGAGCGGGATGTCTCCCTGGTCGGTGGCGTCGGCGGCGTTGGCCGTGCACGCTCCCGAGGCAATCGATGCCGTCGACCGGGTTGGCAAGTGGGTCTTCGCTCGCCCCGCGGCCGTCGTCGAAAGATCGACCGTGGTGCATGCGGCCTGCGCCGCGATCGTGACCTCTCGGCGCCAACGACCGAGCTGAATCACGAGCGGATAGCTCGTTGCGGCCGGCACGTTGGTCAAGGTGAACTTGCCGTCGAACCCCGTTGTCGCGCTGACGAGCGGACACCCGGAAGCCGTCGCTCCGCATTGGTCGCACGACACGTTCGGCGCAAACGGAGCGATCGCGCAGTTTGCGACATAGACGAGCGCGCCGTACATGGGCTCGACGCCGTCGGGGGCATAGACGGTCCCCTTCAGCGTGGTCGGCGACGCCGCGTCGCAGGTGTTCACCTGGTTCAAGCAGAGGCCGGTGCAGGGGGGCGCAGCGTCGAAGCCGCCGCACACGCTTGGCGTGTTCAAGCCGCACACTTGCCCGCTGGGGCAGCCGCCGGGGAGGCAGTTCGCCGTGAGACCGCCGCAGCCATCTCCCTGGGCGCCGCACGTACCGGAGGGAAATGCCGCACACGTCTTGGGCGTGCAGATCGCTCCGCCGTCGGGGAGGGAGCCCGTGCCGCAGGTGCTCGGCGCTGATCCTCCGCCGCAGAACGCCGGCATGGTGCAGGTGCCGCAGTTGACCGTGAGCCCGCCGCAGCCATCGGCGACCGACCCGCAGGTGGGCGCGACCGGGCATCCCGTCGGCACGCAGGCTCCGCCGTCGGGGGTGATCGTCATTCCTCCGCCGCAGGTGCTCGGGCCGCCGCCTCCGCAATACGCGGGCGCCGCGCAACCGCCGCAATCGACGACGCCGCCGCAGCCGTCGCCTTGCTTGCCGCAACCGACCGCGAGATCAGCGCACGTCTTCGCCTTGCATCCTGCGACCCCGCCGCACACGCTGGGGGTTCCCCCTCCGCCGCAAGTCGCCGGAGCCATGCAGCCGCCGCAGTTGACGACGCCGCCGCAGCCGTCTCCCTGCATGCCGCAGCCTACGCCGAGCTTCGCGCACGTCGTTGGGACGCAGCCGTTGCCGATCATGCTGTCCATGTCGGTGAATCCGGGCCCCTTACCGTCGAGCCCTTCGTCGGCCGCGTCACCCTGGCCGTTGTCGAAGGTGGAATCTCCGCTGCTCCCGCACGCCGAGGCGATCGCGGAGAGTGTACTGACAGTGAAGATCGCAAGAAAGACGAATGAAGGGCGCATAAGAGCTTCTCCGGCTCTCTTATTCGCGTGTGCTAAGCCCGGTCTCAGCAACGGTCCGCGATAGAAAGCTTCAATCTGTCAATGAAGCACGTCTCCGCGCTCGCTTCAATCTTTTCAAGAGAGAACTTGCCCACTTTTGGGGGTGCTTGCGTCAGGCGGATGCTCTCGGCGTTTCAAGCTCATTTGCGCTCGAGGATCGTGAAGGGACCAAAGGCTTCCCTTCTGTCGTACCCCAGCGACTCGAACCATCTCGCGGAGTCGAGCTCGGGGAACGGCGCTTCGCTTGCCACGACCCAGCGTGCCGACCGCGCCTCCACGTATGCTCGATCCTCCGCGAGCCATTCGGCACGACGGTAGGCCCGGTTCGGATCGACGAGCGCACCCGTCCAGAAAAAGCGCGCCGTCGAGTGACGCTCCGCAAACGCGTAGATTTCGGGCTCGTAGCCCCGAACGAGGAGCGTGTCCTCGCGCGCCGCGTTGACGCGTAGCCATGCGCCTGCACGGGCCGCGTCCGTCATGTCGATGTAGCCGGAGGAGAAACGCGCGGTCAGCTCGTCCCGCGAAATCGCGCCTGCCATCCAGAGCGCCGCGTTCCTCACGCGGAAGAGCCAGATGTCGTGCGGCGTCATCGCCACGATCAGCGACGCGGTAGTAATCGCGTAACTGGCTGGAAAGAAGCTGGAGAGAGGTGAGCGGCGCGCAGAGACCCAGGCAGAAGCATCAGCGTAAACGTTGGCGGCCCACGCGCTGAAAGGCAGAACGAGAAGCGCGTAGTGGTAGATGAAAAACTTACCTTGCCAGAAGATCGCCGCGTAGGCGCACGATGCCGCGGCAAGCGGCCAAGCGTCACGACGTGCGCGCTCCGCATCACCTCGGCGGAGTGCGCCGAGGACGGAGATGACGCTCGCGATCACGCATACGTACGAGAACGGAATGAACCAATCGATGGCCCGGTACGTCTCGCGTGCAACCTCGCCAACCGAGCCCGTGAGCCGACCGTGCGCAGTGAAATAACGGTTCGCGCCAAGGACGACGTCGGTCAGCGACGACAACGCTCCGTGCGCGGAAAAGTAGGTCGCGATGAGCGAGGGGACGAGGGCGGCGCCGCACACGGAGGCCGCGAAGATTCCAGTGGCGCGCCGTAACGTCACACGTCCGGTACGGCGCGTGTGACCCACGAGGGCCCAGGCGACAAGCGGCGCGAAGCAAAGCGCGGGCGGTTTTGCCAGGACGGCAAGGCTGAAAAATGCTCCGGCGACGAACGGGACCCAGACGCGGGCGGACGCGCTTCGTGCAGCGACGACGGCGCTCGCTGCGATGAACAGAGCGCACCAGATTTCGCAATTCGCCGTGTCCTGGAATGGAAAATACCCGAAGTAGAAAACACTCGCGGCGAACATCGCGGCTCCCCGCACGCCGTCTCGAGGCCGCGTGCCGGGGCTCGTCGTGAGGAGACCCGCGAGTGCACCGAGGACGAGAACAGCGACGATCTCAGCGGCGCGGATTTGCCACATCCCCTCCCCTGCGAGCGCGATCAGGGTGGCGTGGAGGGCATGGATGAATGGCGTCTTGTTCTCGTAGAGGTCGCGGTAGGGAACTGCGCCGCGGAGGACCCACTCGCGCCCGACGTAGTAGAAGAGCGCTTGATCTCGGCCGAACGGGAACGTCAACGTGACGCTGCCAAACACGGCGGCGGCGACTCCGAGCGCGAGGTCGACGACGTGCTTCACGTCGGAATCCTGACGCGGCATCACAGGGTCCACCCGCTGACATTATCATCACAGCGACACTCGGTTTTTCCCGGCGATACGTAGCTGACCTTTCCAACCATCCGCATTCGCCAGGATCAGCCCAACGGACGCCGTGACGACGCTCGCCGGCTCGGGTTTGGCCATCTTTGCCGACGGCACCGGCACCGCGAGCTTCAACCGACCCGTTTCCGTAGTCACGCTGAATTAGCGTCGGTCGACGGCTATGAGGATCCGCCGGCCGCCGTGCTAGATTTTCAATCATGAAGACCTACCTCGTGGGGTGTACGGCATGCCTTTCGATTTCTCTTGTCGCGTGTACGACCGATGTCCCTGCAAACGGCGCGGGGGGTGACGGTGGTGGATCGGACGGCGGCGTATCCGTCGACGGCGCCGCACCGTCGTCGTGCGCCGATCCGAACGCCCCGAAATGCGCTCACGGCAAGTGCACCGAAAACGGTGGAGCGCCCGTCACCTGCGCCTGCGATGCGGGATACACCGGGCCCCTGTGCGCGGACTGTGCAGCCGGCTTCCAAGACAAGGACGCGAACGGAACGTGTGCACCCGTGTGCGCGCCGACGGCGTGCGGTACCCACAGCGCGTGCTCTGACGCCACGGGCACGGCCACGTGCGCGTGCGTGACCGGGTACTCCCTGAGCGGAACGGCGTGCACGTGGACGGGTGGTCCGCTCGATCCGGGGTTTCAGAACACGCCGCCGAACGCGTGGACCATGACCGCAGGTCTCGAATTTCATCCGACCGCAGCGGGCAGCATCGAGCCGGGCATCGTCCACTTCGACAACACGATGATCTGCACCACGAAGGCCCGGGTCACGCAAACGGTGCCCATGCCGCTCTATTCGACGGCCGAGCCTCTCGCGCTCCGGGTCGTCAACAAGGTGGTCTGCACCGATCTGGGATCGCAGACCTGCACCGAAAGCGGCGGAAGCGACGTCCACGGGATCGGCGTCTCCCTCAACAAAGGCTTCGTCGAGGTCGCGAGCGCCGATGCCTTCTCGGGACAGGTCCTCTGCCTCGGCGAGCGCGCGTACGGCGGGCCACTCGAGCTGGTGCTCACCGCTGAAGGAGACTCGTGCGGCGGCGACGTTACGTATGACGCCGTCATCGATCACGCCGACATCGAGCCCACCCCTAGCTGCCCGGTCGCGGGAGTCATTCCCAACGCGACGTTCGCCACCAGCGATGGTTGGGTGGTCTCCGCGGGTGGCGGCATCGCCGAGATCGTCAACGGCGCGGGGACGGCCGGTGCGCGCGGCGCTCACGTGCAAGCGATGCACCTTGGAGACGTCCCGAGCGTCTCACAGAACCTTTCGATTCCGGCCGACGCCACGACTTCTCACCTCGCTCTAACGATGAACTTCACCGGCAACCAAGGAGGCCTTCAAGTCTCGATGGGCGGTCAAGACATCGGCGAGCTCATCGGGGCGAGCGGCGCGCAGGTCGGCAAGGTGTGCGTGCCCGACTGGGCCAAAGGCATGGTCCTTCCGGTACGAATCGGCGCGGACTTCAGCAACGACGGCGCCGGCGGTGCGAGCACCTTCGACTACCGCGACTTCACCTTCGACGCCGTGAAGTGGACGAGCGACCCGACGTGCCCTGCCCCGGCCTCGACCGTCGATCCCGGGTTCGAGCGCACGGATCCGGCGAGCGCCTGGGTGCTCCACGCATCGAAGGGCTTCAACAGCACCCCGATCTCCGAGATCAAGAACGACGCCGCGGCCCACACCGGCTCGCGCTCGCTGCACCTCGCGGTGGCAGGCGGCTGCACGAAGGCCACGGCGGTCAACTATTACACCGTTCCCGCAGCGACGAGCACCGAGGGACCGGCGATCAGTTTCTGGTACAAGGCGCAGGCATCAGCCGGCGGCGAGCTTCGGGCGACGCCCTCGTCCGTAGCGCTCCCCGCAGCAGCGATGTGGACGAAGAAACTCACCTGTCTCGATCCCAAGACGAGCGGACGAGCCGCGAAGATGCAGCTCATCTTTTCGGCGACGATTCCTACGTGCACGACCACGTTCGCGCAGCTGGACGCGTACGTCGACGACGTCACGGCGGGCACCGATCCGAGCTGCCCGCACTGAGCGAGGCTAGCCGCTTTTTCGGGGGCGCGACCCGTGCGCCGCACCGACGTCAAAGCGGCAAGAGGCCCTACAGGAGACTTCCGCTTTGCGGAACTCGTCGGGCGCGAAGCTGAAGTAGATGGCAGCTGCGAGACGCGCCTCGTCGTCTCGCGCGCCACCGCCATGGCGTCGTCAACGGCGGGGCCGACGCGAATCGCGGGACCACTAGCGACCGCACACATCTCACGGAGGAGCGTGGCGTCCCTGCGTCGGTGAGCGCTTTTGGGTCGCACGAAGCGCGAGCGTGCTCTCGGCGCATTTCGCATTGGCGGTGAGAATGACGTCGTCTTCGCGAGCGCGGAGAGGGTCCGCTTGTTGCACCGAGCGGCGGCTTCACCGAAAGGGATCCCCATGAATGAAATGACTACGAAGAAAAACGAGACACTCACCACCTACGTCGGCGACGTTCATGCCTTGGTCACTCACGGATTGAAGGCCGTCGAGCGCCAGGTCGAGAACCTCAGCCATGTGAGCCACAAGGACGCGAAGCCTGCCGTGCTCGAGGGCAAGCGTGTTCTCGAAGCACAGAAATCGGCCCTCGAAGCGCGATTGAAGGCGCTCGGCGGAAGCGCAACGGCTCCGGTAAAGGACGCAGTGGCGGCGGTCGCGGGAATCGCGGCGGGACTGATCAACGCCGTTCGACCTTCGGAGACGGTCAAATCGCTGCGCGACGATGCGACGTTCTTCAGCGGGCTCGGCGTCGCCTATCTCCTGCTCTACACGACGGCGTCGGGCCTCGGCGATGCGGAGACCTCGAGTCTCGCGCAGCGCGGCTATGAGGACACCGCACGGATGGTGATGCATCTCGACCGCATCCTTCCGAAGATCACCGTCGAGGAGCTGCGCGAGCAGAAGCTCGACGTCTCCGAGGTCAGTGATCGGGTGAAGGCAATGGTCGTGAAGGCGTGGGATCGCACGGCAACCTCCGCGAGCATCTGACTGCCGTCCTAACTGCTCCACGCCGGGTGCAACCATGACGAAGAGCGATCAAGGGAGAGAGGATGCGGGCGAACGGATCGGCCGTTTCCTTGCCCCCTTGGTTGCCTCCGTCAGTCACGCCCGGCGAGCGCGTATGTTTCATCCCGACGGCCGAACGTTCGTCGCGCGCGTGGAGCCGATCGAAAGCGAGAGCTCGCTCGCCCGCGTAGGCGTGATCCTCACAGGGTCTGCTATCGCGCGCTTTTCGGGCGCGCTGTGGCGACGGGGATTCGAGCACCTCGACGTCCTCGGCGTGGCGCTACGCCTGCGAGACGGGCGAATCACCGACGCGGTCGCGTTACCCGGCGATCAAGATCTCCTCTTCGCCACCATTCGCAGTCCGTTCACGATGCCTTTTTCACCGTTCACCACAGACGCCCAAAACTTCATGGCGAACCGGTACTGGGCCGTGTCGCCGTTCGATGCGCCAGAGGCAGGCCGAGTGAAGTTTCGGCTGTCGCCGCTCAGCCGCGCCGCTTCCTCGCGACTTCCCCGCGAAGAGCGGCTGGAGTCGGTAGTGGCGTCCGCCGTGTCGTCATGGACGATCGAAGCACGTCACACGTTCACCGTCTCGTGGACCGCGATTGCGCGTATGACCTTGGAGGATGTCGCGACGATCGACCAAGCCGCGCTTCGCTTCTCTCCATTTCATTGCGGTCGAGGGATCGTGCCACGCGGCCTCGTGCACGCCATGCGTCGAGCGACGTACGCTGCAAGCCAGGCCTCGCGCCCGAGCGCCGAGCGCAGTTACCCCTGACGACTCCTCTTAGAGGTCGCCTAAGGCGCTGGAACCACTTCGACGTCTAGCGCTCTTGCGCTACTGAAGGGCCGGGAGCGATCGAGGCCGATCGCCAAATGCCTGCGAGCTCGGTGCGTGAGGTCACGTTTAACTTCGTGCGCGCCCGGTGAAGCGACGCCGTCACCGAGGCCAACGAGAGTCCGAGCATGTAGGCAATTTCTTTGTCCCGATGGCCCATCGCCACGAGGGCGCATGCCCGCCGCTCGCGAGGGGAAAGATCCGCGCGAGGGTCCGTCGGCGGCGCGTTCTTCATGGCCAAGAGGAACCGTTTGCCGTCGGTGTCGAAGTGGTCGACAAGAGACCAGCGCCCGGCCACGAGCCCCTCCCAGACCTCTAGCGCCTTCGCGATGTCGTGCTTGTTTTTCTTCGCCTCGTCGCGCCGCCTCCATCCGTCGTCGAGCGCGCCGCGCTTGTTTTTTGCCGTTTCGGTGGCGTGAATCACTTTGCCGGTCGGGGACAATACGGCCTCGGCCTCGTCGAGGAGATTGGCGTGATCCGCTCGCCGCAAGCGATCGCCCGCGCCGATGTGCGTCGCGAGCTTCGTCAACAAGCGACTCTCTTTCGCGCTCAACGCGCCGAGCTCGGCGAGACCAACGCAGGCGCAGAAGCCATCACCGTTCGTGTCTCTCGCCACGAAGCCTAGGGAGTCGACGATGGGCTCGGGCCAGCAATCCCGCCATCCGGGGGTGAGGGCCAAGTTCGCGCCCAGCCGCGCGACCGTCGCGCACATCGTTCCCTGCGTGCGCCCCAGCATTCGTTCGGTGAGCTCTCCCGGAGCGCTCATCGTGGCTGCCCACCCGCGGTTGGGAGTCGCGCCTCGTCCCATCGCTACATCGGGCTCGACGCTGCGGATTTCGAAATTGTCGCGGTCGTAGCCGGACGTGAAATGAAACGCGCCGCCAATCGAGGAGGAGGTGATCGCCAGTAGTGCGTTGAGCACGCGAGTGGCCCACGGTTCTTTTTCTTCGGTCGTGTCGTAGGACGCGACGATCAGGTCGATCAGCGGTGTCTTATCGAGGTGGAGCATTTTCGTTCCTTCGTGCGCCGTGTCGCCATGCACGTGCGGGTCGCACGGTTGGTGAGCAGCCTCGTCTCCCGCGCGGTAAGCGTGCTCATTCCGTCGAGCCCTACGCACGCGCAGAAGCCGTCGCCGTTCGCGATCGGTTGGTGCGATACGTGGTTGTTTCTTGGCCAACGGGTCCCCCTCCCTCACGCCGTTCCTAAGGGTAATGGGCGCGTGCGCGAGACGTGAACAGATTCGTTGCGCGCGCTTCTTCGCTCGAGTGGGGCTGATGATCTCGCGGGTTCCGTGCTGGCAAAACCCCGCGTCGCCCACGGTCGGGATAGAAAAAAAATGACTATGAAAACATGTGGCGGCGGCGCGTGACCTCGCCTGACCTCGCGTGACCTGCGGCTTTACGACGAGTGCGGCTCCCGCGATGGAAGAGAAATGACCATGGAAACGGACTGAAATTTCGCAGATCTTGCAAGGTCAGGTCCGGGGCGTCCGCGTCAGGAGTGGGAACCGACATGAACTACCGATCTCACGACATTGCACGGAGAGGCGCGTTGACACTCGCCTTGTGCAGCGCGCTCGTTGCTCCGCTCGCGGCGTCGGAAGCGGTCGCCCATGCCGCCGGCAGCGGCGATGACAACCTCGCGGCCGCGCTCAAGAAGTTCGATGCCGGTCGCACCGCATTCGACGGTGGCGCGTTCGAGGAGGCTCTCCTTGCGTTCCAAGCAAGCTACTCGCTGTCGCCGAGCCCGAACTCGCGCCTGTATATCGCACGCTGCTATCGGGCGCTCGGCAAGGTCGCGAGCGGGTACACGACATATCGTTTCGCCGCCCGCGAGGCGCAGGACCGGCTCGGTACGACGGGCGAGAAGCGCTACGCAGGAACGCGCGACGCTGCGAATGCCGAGGCCGGCGAGATCGAGGCGAAGGTGCCGCGCCTCACCATCGTCGTTCCGGGCGGTTTGCCCGCAGGGTTCCTCGTGAAGCGCGATGGCGGAGAGCTCACGAGCGCCGCCTGGGGCGTCGGCGTCGAGACGGATCCCGGCACCGTCATCATCGAAGCGAACGGGCCGCGCCTCGTTCCGTTCAAACAGACGGTGGTCCTCGCCGAAGGTCAGCAGCTCCGGGTCGAGGTGAAGGTGGAGCGCGTTCCCACCGCAACGATCGGTTTTCAATTCAAGACCCGTCCCACCGGCATGGCGATCACGCTCGACGACGCGCCCCTCGATGCAACGGGGACGACCGCGCCGCGCGAGGTCGACGTGGGACGGCATGCTGTCGTCGTGAGCGCGCCGGGATACGTGCCGGTGCACTGGCAAAAGACGCTCGCCAACGGTGACGCCGCGGTCGTCGGAGTCGAGCTCCAACCCGACGTGCGGGCGAGCAGCCCGAAGGGTTCGGCGAAATGGATCTTCTTCACCGTCGGCGCCGCCGCCGTCGCGTCACTCGCCGTCGCGTCCGTCGTAGCGATCGACGCGAAATCCAAGGAGAGCGCAGAGCTCGCGAAAGATCCGTTCTCACGCAGCACGAGTACGCGCGACTCGATTCGTTCGGAGGCGACGACGGCGAATGTCCTCTTCGTGGCCGGCGGCGTGCTCGGGATCGGCGCGGCTGTTCTCGGCTTTACGACGCAGTGGAAGGCGGAGAAATCTGGGCCCTCCGTCGGCCTCAATCCTTGGATCGGACCAGCCGGAATGGGACTCGGGGCGCGTGGACGTTTCTAACTTCGCGCTCCGCACCGCTGCGGCGACGATCTCGACTGCGGCGCTACTTGCGTCTGCGTGCACGTTTGCAGGGCTCGGCAACTACGACGTCGAGACGTGCGCGCGCCCGCGGGGTGTGTCGATGACCGTCCAAAAAGTCGGCGCGGTGAGCGACGTGACCTTCGCGAGCGCGAGCGGCAAGAACGTGATCGGCGCGTTTGCCGCAAACGTCACCGGCGGCGCATGCATCGAGGCGGTCCGCTCGGGCGTCGCAGGGTCGACGATGGCGAGCGGATTTCTGAATCTGAATTGCTCGTTCCTCGGCGACGAAACCAACCTCGTTCCGAGACAGCCGATGGTCGTGCCTCTCAGCGGAGGCTATGCCGCGGCGATCATCGCCACGACGGCTCCGTGCACCGCAGGCGCTCTCATCTACCGATTCAACGCGCCGGGTGTGGCGGGAAAAGCCGCCCTGCCCTGCGCCATGAGCGGCGCCGCGCTCCCAGCGATTGCGCCACTTTCCGACGGCTCGACCGCAATCGTCGCCTGGTATGCGACGAGCCTCGATTCGCGCAGCGACCCGATCGGTTCGTGCACGGGCGCACGCGCGGCTCCTCTCAACGCCAGCGTCGTTACGTCGGCGAACGGCAGTCCTACGCTGGGAGCGGCGGTCGACCTCGGTGACACCGGCATCTCCGTACGTGCTCCCGCGGTCGCGCCGCTCCCGGGACAAGCGCAGGCGATCATCGCTGCTCCACTGGGGAACGACGTTGGCGTCTGGACCATCGGGGTGAGCACGTCACCGGGGCAGCCCATCACGATTCCAGGGCTCGCGGGCGCCCGCGCTGTCGCGCTCGCGATTGCGTCGGACAACTCGGGACGCATCGCCGTCGTCGCCGAGATTGGCTGTGCGCCGCAGAGCATCGCGCTCGCGGTAGGCACTCTCGCGGGCGGTTTTTCGAACGTTGCGATCGTTGCGGCGGCGGACGGTGCGCTCGCCGTGGGTCCGTCGGTCGCTTGGATCGACGGTCAGAATCGCTGGGTCGTCGCGTGGGTCTCGGCGACCGGTGGAGCGCACGTGCTCACGCGCTCGTTCGATGCGACGGGAAGCGCGGTTGGAGCGGTGGTGGATCCGGCGATGAGCGCGACGGGTGCCGCGGTGACCTCGGGGGGCGATGTGATCGGGTTCGTGGCGTCGTCGAGCAGCTTCGTCGACACGTCGCTCGGGTGTGGACAATGAGCGCGTACCGCGCAGGGGAGGTTTCCATGAAGAACGTTATTGCCAAAAGAATCTCGATGGGTGCGAGCCTCTGCTTCGGGGTAGGGCTCGCCCTGGCCGCTTGCTCAGGCAGTAGCGCAGACGTAGGCGTTGGCGACGCGGGCAGTGGCATGGACGGCACGGTCGGCACGGGGGGACCCTGCATGACGGACACGGACTGCGCATCTCAGCTCCCTGGGACCACGCCGCCGAATTGCGCGGTCGGCAAGTGCAACGCGCTTCAAGGTGTCTGCACGTTCGTCGCAAAAGATGGAGACGGTGACGGGCACGCCACGGCGAGCTGCAAGGCGACGAGTGGAAACATTCAGGCGGGTGACGACTGCGACGACAACGACCCAACTCTGTTTCCCGGGCACGCTGAATCGTGCAGCGCAAAGGACGATGGCACGGCGATCACCTGGCCGACAGGGACCCCCGTAGGCGCTTGCCACTACGGGCAGAAGAAGTGTCAGACCGACGGCACCGTGTCGGCGTGCGTGGGCGCGAAGGCACCGCAAGCGCGCGACTGCTCGTCCGTGCTCGATAACGACTGCGACGGCAAACCAGACAACACGGCGGACGCCGTGTGCAGCTGCACTCCCGGACAGACCTACGCCTGTTCTTCGAAAGTAGACGGCACGCCGATCGTTTGGCCAACGGGAGCTTGGCCCGCGGGCACGCCAGCGCCAGCGTCGCTCTGCCATAAGGGAACGGCGACGTGCGGCGCCGATGGAAGGCTAGAAACGTGTGGCGGTGCGATTCCGCCCGCGGTGCGGGATTGCGCTTCGCCCAACGACAACGACTGCGACGGGATAGTCGACAATCGTGACGCTACCTGCGAGTGCGCGAGTCAACCCGATGGCGGGGGCGGCGGCATCGTGCTCGGCTCCACCCGCCAATGCGGAACGCACCCGGGCAAAGATGGCATCGGGGTGTGTCACGCTGGAACGCAGAGCTGCGTAGTCAACCCTGCCGACACCACGAAGTCCATGTGGAATAACCCGGGTTGCACGGACAGCGTTGGACCGGGAACGGCAATCTGCGCGACCGCAGACCCGACGTTTGATGGAGATTGCGACAATCAGAAAGATGTTAACGAATATCAAAGCTGCGGTACCAAGACGGGCACGACGGACGGTCTTTATTGCATGGCCCAGCAGTGCGAGACCATGGCGTCGACATGTGGAGTCATTCCCGGTCTGAAGAATTACTGTCTGGACCTAGATAACGATGGGTACTGCGGGTCAGGGACGCTCCCAGTCAATTGTGCGACGCCGATCTACGACACGACCCACAAGGCGTCATCGCTCGGAGCCGATGCCTGCGACGTTCCTGGGCAAACCGGACACGCTTCGCTTGGTCAAGGATGCGGCGCGGTCGGCGACTGTTGTCCTGCTGCGGTCGGTGGAGTCACTCTCTCGTGTGGCGCCGGCACGTGCAAAACCTGTGGAAATCTTGGCTCGTCGTGCGCTGCCGGCAGTACGGGGTGCTGCGCCGGTACAAAATGCAACGGCAGCTCGGTCTGTCAAACCTGTGGAACTGCAGGAGGCAGCTGTTCGGTGGCGACAGACTGCTGCAACGGGTACACGTGCATCTCGGGGAGCTGTCAGGTCGGAGCAAGCTGCCGTGCGGAGGGCCAATCGTGCACCGTGCTGCTGAAATGTTGCGCGGCCGCCGGCCTTACCTGCCAAGGCGGGGTCTGCGCGCTCTTCTAAGTTAGCCATGATTCCTACCGAAGCGCAGACGATCGCATCCCGGTACAAAGTCCTCCGCGAGCTCGGTCGCGGAGGGATGGGCGTCGTCTACCTCGTAGAGCACGTTCACACGGGCGATCATCTCGCCCTCAAGCTGCTCCTCGGTGACGCGGCCTTCGATGCTGGCGCGGTCGAACGCTTCAAGCGCGAAGCCCGCGCCTCTGCGCGAATCAAGAGCGAAAATGTCGTCAAAGTCGTAGACGCCGACACCGCCCCCGAGCTCGGCGGTGCGCCGTTCCTCGTCATGGAGCTGCTCAACGGAAACGATCTTCAAAAGCAGCTCGAGCAGCGCGGTCGCTTCTCACCCGCTGACGCGCTGAAGTACCTGACCGAAGCTGCACGTGCGCTCGACAAGTCGCACGCGATTGGGATCGTGCATCGGGATTTGAAGCCGGAGAACCTCTATCTCCACACCCGTGAAGATGGGACTACGCTTCTGAAAATTCTCGACTTCGGCATATCGAAGGTAGTCGGCGGCGAAACAGGTAATGACATGACCGGTGCCGGAATGACGAATACCGGAACGGTAATGGGCACTCCGCTTTATATGTCACCGGAACAAGCGCGCGGGCGCGTCGCCGAAATCGGCCCCGGGACGGACGTCTGGGCGATGGGGCTCATCTCGCTCCAGCTCCTCACCGGCGAGGTCTACTGGCAGGCGAACACCGTCGCCGAGCTCATGTCGCAGATCCTCTCCGAGCCGCTCTACCCGCCCACCGGGCGATGGCCGTGGCTTCCCTCGGCGATGGATGCGTGGTTCGCACGGTCGTGCGCGCGCGAGCACACACTGCGTTTCGCGCATGTCGGCGAGCAGATCGACGCGCTCGGTGAAGCGCTCGGCCTTCGTAAAGCCGCCGCGCCGATTCCGCAGTCATCGGTCTCGGCCCTCGCGGCAACCGCGTCGCAGGGTGATGCCTCGGGGAACGTGTACGCGGCGACTCCGGCGCAAGCCGCGCAAATACTCGGAGTTCACACGACGACGGGCGCGGTCGCTCGAGATGGCGCTCCGCGAAAAGCGCGCAGCCGTTCGGTCGTCGCTGCGGGGATCGGCATTATCGTTCTCGCAGCGGCGGGGACTGGAGCTGCGTGGATCGTGCGTGCGCAGATGCATGCGGCTCCAGGATCGGTGAGCGCAGCCTCGGTTGCGAACGCATCGTCGCTACCAGAGATCACTGCTTCGTCCCCCCCGGCTCCGATCGAAGTGCCCTTGGCGCGGTCAGTGGATGCGGGCGTATCTCCGAGTGCCGTCCCGGCGCCACCCAGATCCGCAGCCGCGGTAAACCCAAAGCCGGGTACGCGCCTGCCCGCTGCCCACAAGCCGCCCGCGCCAAACGCCGAAGCGCCGTCCTCAAACGAAGTCCCCGCGTCCGGTCCAAAGAAGCCGTTCGCACCCGCGGGTCTCTGATCCAAATTGCTCGAGAACCATGCTGGTCTTTGCTCGCGCTACGCTCATGTCACGGATCGCGCGGCACCCTGCAGCGAGAACGATTCATCCCTGCGATCTGCCTGAAATCAAGAACAAGCGAGGCGGGTCGCGGAGCTCAGGTCGGCGCGGCAGACTTCCTGCGCAACCGGCTTAAATGCTCGGGGGTGATGCGCAAGTACGAGGCGATCTGGTACTGCTTCGCAGCCTGCACGATCCATGGTTCGTGACGCCGCAGATGAGCGTAGTGGATCGCCGGAGACATCGTCGCGAAGCGGAATTCACGCTCGAGCACGATGCGCTGAGACGCGGCGACCGCGTTACGAATCGCGAGCGCGACGTCGTCGCTTTGGGCGCACAAGGCTTCGACGTCGGCCCAATCGATGGCCAGCAGCTCGCAATCGGTCACGGCGGCCAGGTTGACGCTGGCGATGGGGGCGTCGAACGCGTTGGCAATCACCGCGCCTTCCTGAGCAAAACAGCGCGTGACGTCGCGCCCGTCTTCGCATTCGTAAAGCTCGCGCACGATCCCCGAGACCACGAACGAGGCTTGCGGCGCGCGGCCGGGCCCGAGAAGCTTCTCCTCGGCGCGGAGGGCGACTGCGCGGCATTTCGCTCTCAGCAAAGCGGCGCCTTCTGCCGACAGCCCGCCAAGCGCAGCCCGGGCGGCGAGAATAATTTGTTCGCGACGTGTTGGCGCTCCCGCACGGGAGTTCCATTCAAGCGACGGGTCGCGCTTCGCCCTCATCC
Organism: Myxococcales bacterium; assembly: GCA_043747615.1. Taxonomy (GTDB): domain Bacteria; phylum Myxococcota_A; class Polyangia; order Polyangiales; family Polyangiaceae; genus JAYTOU01. Next base: position 204,898 of record JAYTOU010000003.1, read on the forward strand.
AGAAGGTTTGCTCCGCATCAGCCGCGGGAGCTTGCCGCTTCGACGCGCGGATCGCAACCGCGTTATCCGTTCGCACCGTGCATTTCAGTTAGCAATGCGAGTCGCTTCGGATACGTCGAGCGGCACCTTGTCCAGAGTGGCTTTCCGCACTTCGTCTTCCTCAAGACCCGGGTGCGTCAGGTGATGAGCGCGCCGCGGCGTCTCAGGGAAGTCCCACCGTGATGGCCATGTCTCGCGCGCGTTTCCAGAACAGCTGGTACTCGTCGCGCTCGGTCTGGACGGCGATGGGAGTGGGGGCAAAAGATTGTTCAGCGTAGACGCCGTGCGAACCGTTGGAGCCGTCGTCGGGAAACCAGAACGGATTGTTGGTGGGAGTCGGGCCGGAATTAGAGTGATTCCCGGGTGCGTTGATCCAGCCCGAGTAATTGTTGTCGATCAGGTTGTTGTGGAAGCTGGTTACGTATTGCTTCCAGAGATAACCGCCGACGTTGTTGGCCCAGATGACCGTCCCGTCCTCCAGCACCCCCGCGCTGATCATTCGATTGGCGTGAACGTGCACACTCGACCCGCCCGCAATGCCGATTCCGCAATTGGTAGTACCGATGACGATGTTGTTTGAAATATCCGAATGTCCGTTCAGGGCCTCGCTTCCCCCGGGGTCGGCTCCGTCGCTGATGATGCCGCAACCAGAGTAGGCCCCGCCCCCTTCGCCGCCGGGACCTGCTGGCTTGCCGGGCTCGGTCGCGTAGCCGCCGTAGACCACGTTGTCGTGCACCAGAATGGGGGCAGCGGCAGTACCAGAGGATGCGTACAGATTGACGATGTCCTCCGAGAACCCGATCGACGGCTCCTGGGAGATCTCGTTCCAGCCGATGTCTGCAGAGGCGCATGACGAGACGCCGTTCAGCTGGACGGCGTGCGCGACACCCCCGGCCGTGAAGCGAAGCGGCTTGTACGTGCCGTCGGCGTTGGTCTGGCGGCCCTGTACATTGCGCATCCGGTTGAAGCGGACGGCGATCTTCTTTTGCGCGCCATCGAGCTGCCCGTCGACATAGACGACGAAGAGCCATGATTCGGCGTAGCTGTGCTCGACCACCACGGAGCTCGGCTTCCCCGCGGAGACGAACTTACCGTTGGACGAGTCTTGTTTCATGGGATGAAGTCCCCAGCCTCGCGTTCCGCGTACCTCCACCTCGGCGCCCGGTCCGACCTCGATGCCGTTGCCCATGGAGGCGACGCGAGCGTTCTCCACGATCACGCCTTTCACGTTCGCCGCAATCTGCACGGCCGGCTTTGAAGAGTCGAGCGAGCGCCAGTTGCCGGTGTACACGCCGGGAGCGGTGATCGTCAGCGGGAGGGCGCTCCAGGTCCGCGCGGGCTGGACACCGTCAACGGAAAGCACGAGGTGCTCTGTGCCGGCCACCACCGCGTAGACCCGGTAATAGACATGGACATCGTCGTAAACGTAAGGATCGGCCATCGTGAGCTTGCCAGGCGGCGCGGAGTCCACCATGACCCGCGACGGGTCGGCGGCATTCCGCATGGAGTACAGTCGATATTCGCTCACCGTTCCCTGCAGGAAGGCCGGGTAGGACACGACGAAGCGATCACCGTCGTTGGCCAAGGGCGCCGCGGGTGCAAGCGTCGCATCCGCGCTTGGTCCGGCGTCGGTCTCCATCGCTCCCGCGCCGTCACGTTCGCCGGTGCCGCCTTCCGACGAGACGGGAGGAGCTGGTGCAACGCCTGCATCGCTACACGACGCGAGGAAGGCCAAGGCATACGACACGATTGCAATCGTCTTCGTCTTCGTCATCGGGCCTGATCTTTCGAGAAGGGTCGTGAGGATTGATACTAGACTTCAAAGGGTGCCCGCGACGCTCGCGCCTCGCATTAACTATTGTCAATAACCCGACGCTGAGTGCTTCGCTCTAGGTGTGGGTTTTTGTCGCGCATTAGGCGCTGTTCTACGGCTCGTTCGCATCACCTTTGCAACCACGGCACGCAGGGAATCCTCAATGAAGATGCGCCGATGGCAAACGGAGTACGTCTAGGTGGAATGTTCAGAATGCCAACACGACGCCGCGCGGCACATCAAGGCGCCACCGAGGACGACGACGCCACGTCCGATAGCCACATTACTTTGCGCATACGCCGCAGAGGCGGCTCCATAGTCTTTTTCATTCCTTGACGATCCTCGCCGTCCCGATCGCCCTTCGCGTGATACTTCTCCACCGGTGCGAAGAGCTTCAAGATGCAACGCGGTGCCGCGCGATCTTTCGTGCCGGCCGCTCCGCTCGGGGGACGCCGAAGTCGTCCTCCTGTCGTTCACGCCGGCGGCGCACGGGCAGCTGACGGAGGCCGAACGGGACGTTGCGCTCGCGGTTGCGCGCGGGCTCTCGAACGGCGAGATCGCGGAGATGCGCGGCGCATCACCTCGCACGATCGCAAATCAGGTGGCCGCAATCCTGAAGAAGCTCGGCGTCGGATCGCGCGTCGCCTTGGCTGTGCAGTTCGGCGCGCTGGACTTCGTATGACCGGGCGTCCCGCCCGGCAACGCGGGGGGCGACCATGCTCAAGGTCAACACCGCTGCGATCCTGAAAATCGTCGAAGCGTGCTACGCCTCCGACGCTGATTGGCCCGCGCGGATCTTGGGCTACGTGCGGGCACTCTTCGACGCAAACCTTACGGTCGCCTCCTTCGAATTTCAATCAAGCTCCGTGCGCGACGGGATCCGTTTTGACTCGATCGAGCGCAGCCGATCCCTCGGTGGCGACGTCGACATCGAAGAGGCGATTCGCCAGCACCTTCTCCTCCCGCCGCCGATCGTCGCCGCGCTTTTTCGTCGGACTAGTGCAAGCACGACGAGTGCGCAAACAGGGCTCGGCGACACGATTCCACGGTTCCCGCCCTGGCGCCGAATGTGGCAAATGCCGGTCGTCGACGCACTCGGACTCGTCGCCCGCGATCCTTCTGGCTCCGGGATGTGTGTATGCGTCGGGCTCCGTGAAACAACGTCTCTCACGTCGCGACGGGCCGCGCTCCTAACGAAGGTCGCGGTGCATCTCGGCGCAGGGTCACGGCTGCGTCGCGCCAAGAATCTGGGCTTCCCCGACGATGCCGAAGCAATCCTCACGCCGAATGGCAACGTGCTCCACGCAAACGAGTTTGCGAAAAACAAGCGCGATTTGCTCGACGAAGGGCGACGACGGCGTAACGAGGCGCGAAACACGACGCACGACCCGGAAAAGGCCCTCGAGATCTGGCGCGGGCTCACCGCGGGACGCTGGTCGCTCGTCGACCACTTCGATACCGACGGGAAACGATTCCTGCTCGCGATGAAAAACATCCCCACGGTCGACAAGCGCGCTGATCTCACGCCTCGCGAGCGTCGGGTGTGTGCGCTCGCCGCGATGGGGCATCGCGACAAAGAGATCGCGTACATGCTGGGGCTGTCGAGCGCCTCGGTGACAGCGTCGTTACACCGCGCGCGTGTAAAGCTCGGCGTGAAATCGCGCGTCGAGCTCGCGAGGATCTGGACCGGAAGATGATTCGGTTCGAGCGCGTCCGCCTGATCGAACTGCTCGATGCGTCGTACGACTCGTTCGACGCGGTAGAAGACGAAACCGGGTGGGCTCCCGGTTTCGCCGGGTCAGTACGGCAGGACGTGGACGATCTCGGCGAGGTAGCCCTCGGCATCGATGCGGTGAAGAGCGCACGAGGCGATGAGAGAGAGAACGTTGGCGGCGGCCTGGGCGTGATCGTCAAAGCCACAGAGGAGCCAGGCTTTTCTTCCGACGGCGATGGTTCGCAGAGCACGCTCCGAGGCGTTGTTGTCGAGGCGGAGGCGTTCGTCGTCGAGGAAAAACTCTTTGAAGACGGAGCGCGACGCGAGCTGGAGCCAACACCGATTTCGCAACGACGCGGGTCTACGTGAGAGAGGCGGAGATCCTGCGCCGGCTTTGGCGGAATGTTCCCACAGTTGCCTCCCACCCTGGTTTCGCCAGGGGGGCGCTCTGCAATCGTCTGAATCGTCTAGCGAATCGTCTGGGATGCCGAAACCCGAGCTAACTACTCGGAATTACAGCGGGGCGGACGGGACTCGAACCCGCGGCCTCCGGCGTGACAGGCCGGCGTTATAACCAACTTAACTACCGCCCCAGAACGGACGTGAAATTCCAAGTTATCAACGAATAAGAAAGTCCTGCCAAATCGGTAGGCGGGACAGGCATCGAACCTGCGACATCCGGCGTGTAAAGCCAGCGCTCTGCCACTGAGCTACCCGCCCAGAACAACCGGAAAGCGCGCGGAAACTGCAACATTCGCGCGGGTTGGTCAAGTCAAAAGGGCGCTCGTCATAAGAGGGACGCTTCGGATAGGGTAAAACGGTGTGATTTCTGCGCGCGCGCGTCAGCGTTTGCGCGATTCACCACCCGAGAAAATCGTGAACGCAGACAAGCCAAACCCAGCGACGGTTCCCCCGCCGCCCAATCATCGAGACAGTCTCATCGGCCGGATTCTCAGCGAGAGGTACCGCCTCGTCTCGGCGCTGGAAGAAGGCGGGATGGGTCTGGTCTTCATCGCGGAGACGATCCCCGAGAGAAATACTCTCGCCATAAAAATTCTAAAGCCCGAGTTCCAAAGCGATCCGGAGGTGGTGGCTCGCTTCCTCGACGAGGCCCGCGCGGCTGAGCGCTTCGTGCACCCGAACATCGTGCGCATCTTCGGGCACGGCGTCTCTGGCGACGGCACGCCGTACATCACGATGGAGCTCCTCGAAGGAGTGCCTTTCAACAAATACACGAAGAAGGGCGAGCGCACGCCCTTCGCTCAGGCCCTTCCGATCATGCAGAGCATCCTCTGCGGTCTCACAGCGGCGCACGCAGCGGGCGTCGTGCATCGCGATCTCAAGCCGGCGAATATTTTCTTGTCGCGCAACCCGCAGGGCGTGTTCGAGGTGAAGCTCCTCGACTTCGGGATCGCCAAGGTGATGGACGCGGCCGGCGGAATGGGCTCGAAAACCCGCACCGGAATGTTCCTCGGCACGCCCGCGTACATGAGCCCGGAACAGATCAAAAGCCCGAAAAACGTCGACGCGCGCACCGACCTTTGGGCCGCGGGAGTCATGTTTTATCGCATGCTCACCGGGACGCCGCCGTTCAGCGGGCAGTACGATGTCGATCGACTCTCGGCGATCCTCACCGAGACGCAGGTGCCGATGGAGCGGATCGATCCGAGCCTCGCCCCGCTCTCCGAGTTCATGACCCGGGCGCTCCAGAAAGATCGCGCGAACCGATTTCAGTCGGCGACGGAAATGGCCCAGGCGCTCGGCCAAGCGGCGCAAGGAGTCGCGGCGGGGCACTCTGCGAACGCCCCGAGCCACGCACCGGAGGCGGACGACGTTGCCGGCCTTCCGAAAAAGAGGGCGAGCGGACCGTCGTGGGCGCTCGCGGTAGTCCTCATTCTCCTCGCGCTTGCCGGCGGTGTGGGGAGCGGTTTCGCCCTCGCAAAATACCGCTAAAGACTTACTTACGCGTTACCGACGGGCGCGGCAGGGGCCGGATCGTTCGGCGAGGTGGTCGGGGGGCGTCCTTCTGCGCGAACCACGAGCTCGCCGTCGCGGTATTCCATCGTCTCGCGCGCGGGGCCAAAGATGGCTTCGGGATCCGGCAGGCAAAGCGCCTCGCGAAGCACCTCGTCCATGTGCTCGACGAGGACCACGCGAATGGCCTTGAGAACGCGACGCGGCACTTCGCGCAGATCCTTCCGATTCTCCTTCGGAACGACGACCGTCGTGATCCCGCTTCGGTGCGCGGCGAGCAACTTTTCTTTGAGCCCACCGATCGGCATCACCCGGCCGCGCAGGGTAATTTCCCCCGTCATCGCCAGATCTCGCTTCACGGGCACTTTGATGAGGGCGCTGGCGAGCGAGGTCGCCATGGTCACGCCGGCGCTTGGCCCGTCCTTCCGAATGAATTCCGGGAAGTGCACGTGCACGTCTACCTTTTGATAAAAATCCGGATCGAGCCCAAGGATGCTGGCGCGCGATCGCACGTAGCTCATGGCCGCGTGGGCGCTCTCCTCCATGCCCTTCTCGAGGAGCCCGGTGATGGCGAGCTTCCCCTTCCCTGCGACGACCGCGACTTCGCACGCGAGGAGCTCTCCCCCGCCGCTGCTGGTCACCGACAGACCGTTCGTGAGGCCGATCTCGTCGTGCTCTTCTTTTCTCCCAAGATGAAATTTCGGCACGCCCAGGAACTTCGGAATGTTCTTGGCGATGACCTCGATCGGCTTCTCTTTGCCTTCGTTGACCACCTGGCGCGCCACCTTGCGACAGATGCTGGCGATCTCGCGCTCGAGCGAGCGCACGCCAGCCTCACGCGTGTAGTGATGGATGGCCGTACGCAGGGCGCTCTCGGTGATCGTGAACGGCACGTCGTCTAGGCCGCACTCTTTTTTCTGCCGAGGCACCAAGTATTTTACCGCGATGTTGAGCTTCTCGAACTCGGTGTAACCGGAGAGCTGGATGATCTCCATGCGGTCCTGGAGCGGCACCGGAATCGATCCCAGGGTGTTCGCAGTGGTGATGAACATCACGTCCGACAAATCGTAATCTAGGTCGAGGTAGTGATCGTTGAACGTGTCGTTTTGCTCGGAGTCGAGGACCTCGAGGAGAGCGGCCGCCGGGTCGCCGCGGAAGTCCGTCGACATCTTGTCGACTTCGTCCAGGAGAAAGACGGGGTTGTTCGTCCCCGCCTTCTTCAGCGACTGAATCAATTTTCCGGGCATCGCGCCGATGTACGTGCGCCGATGACCACGAATCTCCGCTTCGTCACGAACACCACCGAGGGAGAGGCGCACGAACTTTCGCCCCGTCGCGCGGGCGATGCTCTTGCACAGGCTGGTCTTGCCGACGCCGGGCGGGCCGACGAAGCAGAGCACCGGACCTTTGAGCTTCTGAGTGAGCGCTTGCACCGCGAGGTACTCGAGGATGCGCTCCTTGATGCGTTTGAGACCGTAGTGATCCTCGTCGAGGATGTCTTCGGCGGCCTTGAGGTCGTGCGTCTCCTCGCTCTTCTCGTACCAGGGGAGGCTCAGGATCCAGTCGATGTAGTTCCGCACCACCGTCGCCTCGGCGCTGGTCGGGTGCATCATCTTCAGCTTCTTCAGCTCTTTTTTGACCTTCTGCGTGGCCTCTTTGCTCATCCGCTTGGTCTTGAGCTGGTCTTCGACTTCTTGAATCTCGTTCTTGAACTCATCGCGCTCGCCGCCACCCAGCTCCTTCTGGATCGCCTGCATTTGCTCGTTGAGGTAATATTCCTTCTGCGTCTTCTCCATCTGCTTCTTGACGCGCGATCGGATCTTTTTCTCGACCTGGAGGATCTCGATCTCCGCCTGCATCAGCTCGTGGAGGCGCTCGAGGCGCTTCGACGCGTCGTCCTCTTCGAGGAGCGCCTGGCGATCGGAGAGCTTCACGGTGGGCAGGTTGGCGATGATGGTGTCCGACAGGCGCGACGGATCGTCGATCGTCTGCACACTCATCAAGACTTCGGGCTGAACTTTTTTGTTCAGCTTCACGTACATCTCGAACGCCGACTGCACGCTCCGCATCAGCGCTTCGACCTCGACGGTGCGCGTGCCAACCTCCGGGACGTCCTCGACCTCGACCAAGAAAAATTCGTCGGTCTGGGCATAACGCTTGGTGCGCGCGCGGCGCTTCCCTTCGACGAGGACCTTCACCGTCCCGTCGGGCAAGCGAAGTAGCTGCATCACGGTACCGAGGGTGCCGACGGTAAAAATATCGTCCGGCGAAGGCTCGTTCGTCTTCGCGTTTTTCTGTGCGGCCAAGAAAATTTCCTTGTCGCGCGTCATCGCCGCGTCGAGCGCGTTGATCGACCGCTCACGGCCAACGAACAGCTGGCTGACCATGTGGGGGAAGACGATGATGTCGCGGAGCGGAAGGAGCGGGACGATCCGCTTTTTCGGCGCCGGAGCGCCCTTGGGGTCGGTGTCGTTTTTGAAGAACATGAGGCCACCGTTTTGCCATCAAGGGAGAGCCCGAGCAACGAATACGTGGGGCTTTCCGCTCCCCCAGCTGCTTCAGCGAGCGATTTCGGTGCCGTATAGGGCGCGCGACGCAAGAAGAAGAGTCTGCGTCGTGCCGGTCGTGTCCACGAAAGACATGTCTCCACTCGGTATGCACGCCACGGCGACGGAGCTGGGGTTCATGGTCACCTGCGCGCACTGGGAGGTGCCGACCGCCGAATCGAACGAGCTTCCCCAGAGGGGGTGTCCGTCGGCCGATCCGCCGTCTTCCTGCGACGGCACGGCCGGTACGTCGGCCACCCGATGGGTAAGCGTCAGCCGAAGAGCCTTACGCTAGCTCCGCTTCTTTTTGATAAACGATCAGCGGGGGCTCGCGCTTCGTGATCACGTCGTCATTGATGACGACCTCTTTGATCCCGCCGCGCGAGGGGATGTCATACATGATGTCGAGCATCGCGTGCTCGAGGATGGCGCGAAGGCCACGTGCTCCGGACGCGCGGGCCAGGGCTTCGCGGGCCACGGCTGCGAGGGCGGTCTTCGTGAACTTCAGCTTCACGCCGTCCATCTCGAAGAGCTTCTGGAACTGCTTCACGAGCGAGTTCTTCGGCTTGGTGAGAATGTCGATCAGCGCTTCTTCGTTCAGCTCGTGGAGCGTTGCCAGCACGGGCAGACGACCGATGAACTCGGGGATCAAACCGAACTTGAGCAAATCTTCCGGCTGCACTTGGCCTAGGAGCTCGCCGAGCTTGAAGTCCTTCTTCGATTTGATCTCGGCCCCGAAGCCGAGGGTCTGCTGACCGATCCGCCGCTGCACGATCTGCTCGAGACCGACGAACGCGCCACCGCAAATGAAGAGGATGTTCGTGGTGTCGACCTGCAAGAAATCTTGCTGAGGGTGCTTTCGCCCGCCCTTCGGCGGCACGTTGGCGACGGTGCCTTCGATGATCTTGAGGAGCGCCTGCTGGACGCCTTCCCCGCTCACGTCGCGGGTGATCGAGGGGTTGTCGCTCTTTCGGGAAATCTTGTCGATTTCGTCGATGTAGACGATGCCGCGCTGCGCCCGTTCCACGTCGTGGTCGGCGTTCTGGAGGAGCTGCACGATGATGTTCTCGACGTCCTCGCCGACGTAGCCCGCCTCGGTGAGGGTGGTCGCGTCAGCGATGGCGAAGGGAACGCTCAGAATCTTGGCGAGCGTCTGGGCGAGGAGCGTTTTGCCGCTTCCGGTCGGCCCAAGAAGGAGAATGTTGCTCTTGGCGAGCTCCACGTCTTCGGGGGCCACGCGTGAATCGATGCGCTTGTAATGATTGTGCACGGCGACGGCGAGGACCTTCTTCGCCCGCTCTTGGCCGATGACATAATCGTCTAGAATCGTCTTGATTTCTGCGGGCTTGGGAACGGGAGCGGAGCCTGCGTACGGCTCGTCCTTCTCGACTTCTTCGGCGATGATGTCGTTGCATAGGCCGATGCACTCGTCACAAATGTAGACGGTCGGGCCGGCAATCAGCTTCTTCACTTCCTTCTGCGATTTGCCGCAGAAGGAGCAGTTCAGATTGCCATTGGTGTGATCGTCCCGCCTGCGCTCCAAGTCGACCTCTTGTTCTCGTCCGGTTCCGTGACGCCTGAATCGTCTACGTCACGTTATGTCAGAAGCTTAGACTCGCCAAAAGCGCATCGCAAGGATCCGGCGAAGCGCGAGGGGCAGGTCAGCCGTTTCAGACTGCCTTGGGGCCGCCCTTGTTCTTAGGAGTCAGCACCTCGTCGATGAGGCCGTATTCCTTCGCTTGAACGCCGCTCAGGTAGAAGTCTCGATCGATGTCCTTGTTGATCTGCTCGCGGGGCTTACCGGTCGCCGTCGTCAGGATGTCGGTGACGACGTCCTTTAGATGCCGGATCTCCCTCGCCTGTATCTCGATATCGGTCGCCTGACCGCGCGCGCCGCCGAGCGGCTGGTGAATCATGATCCGCGAATTCGGGAGCGCGACCCGACGCCCCTTCATTCCTGCCGCGAGGAGGACAGCGCCCATGGAGGCGGCCATGCCGAGGCAGGTCGTCGAGACGGGGCAGCGGACGTACTGCATGGTGTCGTAGATCGCCAGACCGCTGGTCACTACGCCGCCAGGAGAGTTGATGTAGAGCATGATCTCCTTGTCGGGATCCTCGCTCTCCAAAAAGAGAAACTGGGCGATGATGATGTTGGCGACGTCGTCATTGATCTCGGTGCCGAGAAAGACGATTCGGTCCTTCAGGAGACGGCTGAAGATGTCCCAGTTGCGTTCGCCACGGTGCGTCGTTTCGACGACCGTCGGGTAAGGGATGAAGCTTCTCCAGTCGCCGCTCATTTCTTTTTCCCTTCCTTAGTTACGTCTTTTGAGGAGGCGTCTTTCGCCGCTTCCTTCGGTTCCTTCTTCTTCTCAGACTTTTCAGCCTTCGCCGGCTTGTCTTCCTTCCCGGCGGTCTCCGCTTTGTCAGAGGCTTTCTCCGGTTTTTCTTCGGCGGCGGCTTCGACGACGGGAACTGGGCCGTCGACGACCTTAGATTTGCTCTCGAGCAGGTTCAAGATTTTGTCTTCGAGAATCATACCTATCAGCATGTCTCGCTTATTCTTTTCGCGGTACTCCGCTTTCACCTTGGCGACGTTTTTACCTGTCTCTTCGGCAAGCTCAGCGAGGCCCTTCTCGATGTCTTCGTCGGTCACCTTCATCTCGAGCTTGCGCGCGATCGCGGCCATGAGCAGTCCCGCGCGCACCTTCTTCTCGGCGTCGGCGAGGATGCGGTCGTGGAGGATCTGCCCTTGCTCCTGGGTGAAGCGTTGACCCATGCGCCGGGCCTGCTGCATGACCTCCTGCTCCATCACCTTGCACTGCTGCTCGACGAGCGACGGGGGCACGTCTAGGGGGTTCGCGTCGTTGAGCTTCTGCACGATCTGCTCGGCAACCGCGACCTCGGACTGATCCTTCTTTGCCTTCTCGAGGCGGGTGTGGACGTCTGCCCGGAGCTCGACGAGCGTCTGGAACTGACCCACGTCCTTCGCGAACTCGTCGTCGAGGGTCGGGAGGACCTTCTCCTTGAGATCGACCACGGTGATCGAAAACTCCCCTTTTTTCCCTTTGAAATCATCGCGGGGGTGCTGGTCGGGAAACTGCGCCTCGACCTTGAGCTTGTCGCCGATGCTCTTACCGCTGAGCGCGGCGTCGAGCTCCGGGAGGACCTGCGCGGCCCCGAGCTCGAGCTGAACGCCCTGCCCGGCTCCATCTTTGATTTCTTTTCCGCCGAGGGCGAGGGTGAAGTCGATGGTCACGACGTCCCCTGCAGTGGCGGGCCGCGCGGGCTCGGGATTCTTGAGGGCGCCCATTCCCTGGCGGAGACGCTCGATCTGCTCGTCGACTTCGCCGTCCTTCACCTCAGCCGGCGGACGAAAGAGATCGAAGCCTTCGTACTTCACGTCTCCAACGTCGGGCGCGACCTCGAACCTCGCCTTGTAGGAGAAGTCCTCTTTCGCATCGATCTTCCCCGCTTCGACCGACGGCATGCTCACCGGCGTGACGTTCTTCTCGGAGAGAACCTTCGGGAGCGTGTCGTTCACGATCGCGTTGGCCACGTCACTCTGGACCTGCGGACCAAAGAGGTGGGTGAGGACGTTGCGCGGAACTTTTCCGGGGCGGAACCCCTTCACATGCGCCTTCTTGCCGAGCGTGACATACGCTTTGTCGATCTCCGCTTTCACGGAATCGGCCGGCACCAAAATCTGAAGCTCCATCATCACGGAAGAAATGCGCTGAACGGTGATTTGCATGAGGCGGGGACCATACTTCGCCCACCTAGCTCGTTCAAGACTGCTTCGCGCTAATTCGAAGCACAAAAAAAGCGCCCTCGACCGAGGCGTGGTCGAGAGCGCGGGTCCCGGGAGGGACGTAAATCTAGTACTTGTCTTCGTCTTCCTGATCGGGATCGTACTCATCCTTCTGATCGTCGAAGAGCAAGCTGCTGTTTCCTTCGAAGATGGTCTCCTGCATCAGGTCCTCGAGAGAGAAGCCCACTTTGTATTGCGGGCGGAGCTCTTCGCGCTCGAACTCTTCGATGCTTCGGTAGTTCTTCGGTGCGGTCATGGTGTTCCTCCAAGAAATTGAGCCAAGAATTTTTTAAAACGCGGATCAGCGGAGCTTGAGAGGCGTAATGCGTGCGGGGGATGCGCGAAGTGGACCGCCAGACAGCGCGCGAGGTAGCCAAAACATCTGGCGCATCACCCGATCGGTGGTGCTCTCCTCTTTCTGCAGTGCACGGACGAGTGCCTGCCGCTGCTTGGTTCGCATCGGTTCCTCCTCGGGTGTCTTTGGCGGGAACATCACTGCGGATTTCGGGTCCGCGCGGTAATCAGTTTCCCTACATCTGGGTACACCGTACACGCGCCGACGGATGGGGCCAAAAAAGCGCAGCACGTTTCCGTCGCGTCCTCGTCCTGTTAGAGGAGACGCCTCGACATGGCGCGCCCGCAGACACCGAAACGCTTGGACGGACAAGATGCCCGCGCGATAGCCGAGCGCGCTGAGACCCTATCGCACGCGAACAAATCGCACGTCGCACGCGGGCCGCGGATCATTGCCGTCGTGAACCAGAAAGGCGGTGTCGGAAAGACCACCACCGCCGTGAACCTCGCGGCCAGCGTCGCCGCAGCCGAGCGATCCACGCTCCTCCTCGACATGGACCCGCAAGGTAACGCGAGCTCCGGCGTCGGCGTTCGTCCGCGCACCGTTGAGCGCAGCGTCTACGACGTTCTCATCGGGCGAGCGACTCTGGCCGAAGTCATCGTCAAGACGGACGTGCCGCGCCTCTCAGTTGCGCCGGCGACCCAGGATCTCGTGGCCGCGGAGCTCGAGCTGGTCGATGAAAAGGATCGCGCAACGCGGCTCAAAAACGCGCTGGCGGTGCTGCTCGAGGGGCAGAGCTACGAGTACGTCTTCATCGATTGCCCGCCGTCGCTCGGGCTCCTCACGGTGAATGCGCTCAACGCCTCCGATCGCGTGCTCGTCCCGTTGCAGTGCGAGTACTACGCGCTCGAGGGGCTCACCCACTTGATGGCCACGATCGATCGCGTGAAGAACGGGATGAACCCGGCTCTCGAAGTCGAGGGCATCGTCCTCACGATGTTCGATGCGCGAAACAATCTGGCAAACCAAGTGGCGGAGGAAGTGCGGCGCCACTTCCACGTCTTCGAATCGGTGATCCCACGGAACGTCCGCCTCTCGGAGGCTCCGTCCCACGGCAAGCCGGCGCTCCTCTATGACGTTCAGTCGAAGGGGGCCCAAGGGTACCTCTCGCTCGCGCGCGAGATTCTTCAGGACGCGAGACCGAAGTGACCACGAAGGACATTGGAAAAACTGCTCCGCGACGGGCGCTCGGACGCGGCCTCGATGCGCTCCTTCCGCCCGCACCGGTAATCCCCGTCAGCGAGAAGAGCGTTTTCTCGTGCGCGGTCGAAAAAATTTCTCCGCAGAAGGGTCAGCCGCGAAGGCACTTCGACCCGGCGGCGCTCGACGATCTCGCCGCGTCAATCCGTGAGCACGGAGTCCTCGAGCCAATCGTCGTTCGCCGGGTCGGCGCGGATCGCTTCGAGATCATCGCGGGCGAGCGGCGCTGGCGGGCCTCGCAAAAGGCCGGCCTCCGCGAGGTGCTGGTCATCGTCAAGGACGTCTCTCCGGACACGGCGTTCGAGCTCGCGCTCATCGAAAATGTTCAGCGCGAGGACCTGAACGCCATCGAGCTCGCCGAGGCGCTCGGCCGCCTCATGAGGGAGCACGGCTACACGCAGGAGAAACTCGCCGAGCGAATCGGCAAAGATCGAACGACGATCGCCAACAGCCTCCGCCTCTTGAAGCTCCCGGCGCAGGTGCGCGACAAGGTGATCACGGGCGAGCTTTCCGAGGGGCACGCACGCGCGCTGCTCGGCGCAGGAGCTGCCATCGACGAGATCGCCGACAAGGTGCTCCGGGGACGGCTCAGCGTGCGCGCGACCGAGGAGATGGTCCGGAAGATCAAGGTCAAGGCGGAGCGAAGCGAGGCCGGCCCGGCAGCGAGCGCGTCTGAGAAAACGGCCGGTATCCGGGATCTCGAAGCCCGCCTCACACGCGCGCTCGGCACCAAGGTCGAAGTTCGCGACAGCGGCAACAAGGGGGAGATCGCCATCCCCTACCGCGACCTCGACGCCCTCGACCGCGTCCTCGACAAGCTTATTTAGCTACGCGCCGCCAGCCGCGCGTTGCCGGCGGTGATTGTATTCTGCAACAAATAGGCGATGGTCATTGGTCCCACTCCGCCGGGGACGGGCGTGATGGCGCGGGCGCGCTCCTTCGCTTCGGCGTAGGCCACGTCTCCCACGAGCCTCGTTTTTCCAGGCTCGGCTCCGGGCACGCGGTTGATGCCCACGTCGATGACCACCGCTCCCGCTTTGACGAAATCGCCGCGAACGAGCTCCGCCTTGCCAACTGCGGCTACGAGCACATCGGCCTCCAGGCAGGTGGCGCGCAGATCGCGGGTACGGGAGTGGGCTATGGTCACCGTGGCGTGCTCGGCGAGAAGAAGCTGCGCAATCGGCTTGCCGACGATGTTGCTCCGGCCAACAACGACCGCGTGCGCCCCCTTGAGATCCGTTTCCGCGGACTTGAGGAGGCGCATGCATCCGAGCGGCGTGCACGGAACGAGACGCGGCCTTCCAGACGCGAGTAGTCCCACGTTGATCGGATGAAATCCATCGACGTCCTTTGCGGGATCGACGGCGTCGAGGACTTTCTGTTCGGTGATCTGCTTCGGGAGCGGGAGCTGAATGAGGATCCCGTCGATCGCGTCGTCGGCGTTGAGCGCAGCTACGAGCGCGAGAAGCTCGGCCTCGGTAGTGGTCGCCGGGAGCGTGTGGAGGCGCCCGCGCATGCCCGCCTCGACCGACGCTTTCTCTTTGTTCCGGGTGTAGACCTGGCTCGCCGGATCTTCGCCCACGATGACGACGTCCAGACCGGGCGGCCTTCCATGCGCAGTGCGAAAGGCTTCAACGGCGACGCGGGCCTCGGCTCGCACCGTCTCGGCGAGCTTCTTTCCATCGAGGATCACGGCGCTCATTCGGTTGCGGTGTCGGGCACGGCGTCGGATGCAGCGTCGTCTGCGGGCTTCGCTGGGTTGCCGCCGTCGGCGGTGTTGCTGCCGCCGGAACCCCCGTGCGTGCTGCACGCGAGCGTACACTCGAGCGTCGGCGGATGAGAGCTTTGAGAGGAGCACGCCAGCACGAGGAGCGCGCTGATCGGGGCAGCGAGCGCCAGAAAGACAGAGCGCCTAACCCGCATTGGATGCGTCCGCGGCATCGGCCGGTAGGGCGGAATCGTTCCCCGTGTCCACGGGCGACGCCGCCTCATTCGGTGGAGCGTCGAGGGTGCCGTCCACGGAAGACGCGTCGAGTTTTCCTAGATCCCCGCACCCTAGCGCGCCCGTACATCCGGAGAGCGTCGCCGGGTGCAGCTCCGACGACGAGCAGGCGAAGAGAGCTGCGCCCAAGACCGCGCCCGCCAAAGCTACCCCAACGACGAACCGCTTCGACATCACCCAAGTATGCCGCCTCGCCGCGCGGAAGGGAAAATTAGAGAGCTCGGATCACCCGCGGGCGCCGCGCGCGATGAATGGCAACGGCCGCACCGATGAGCCCTACGCTGATGATCTGAGAGGTCGAGAGCGAGGCTACGCCGCCGCGGTCGTCCCGCCGGAGAATTTCGAGAAGGAAGCGCGCGACGCCGTAAAGAACGAGGAACGCCACGAAGACCTGGCCGTCGTATTTCTTGCGAGGATGGACGTAGAGGAGGCAAACCGCTGCGATGGCCAGGCACGCGGCGGATTCGTAGATCTGTGTAGGATGCACGGGATGGCTCCAGGTGAAGGCCGTGTCGAGGACGTGCGCCTTGAACTGCGATTCGCTGGCCGGGCTGCGCGGCGGGAACGACAACGCCCACGGGAGATTCGTCTCCGCCCCGAAGCAGCATCCGGCGAGCAGGCATCCCATCCGCCCAAACGACAGGCCGAGCGCTACGGCGAAGCCCGCCATGTCCGCGGCGCGCCAGAAGGGAAACTGATCCCGCTTCAAGAGGAACCACGCGGCGGCGGACGCTCCGAGAAAGCCGCCATAGTACGTGAGCCCGCCGGCCCAGAATTTTGCCCACGCGAAACAGTCGGTCTGGCTCGGATGGCAGACCGCGCGGGCGTCGTCCCAGATTCCCGCGTAGGTGGCCGACACGCATTCGGCTTTGGTGAGCGGCCAATCGACCTTCGCCGGATCGGTGCACATGTGCACGTAGTCCCAGAAATAACCATCGGCGAGGACATGGAGCAGGCGGCTGCCGGCCACACCCGACAGGAGCATCGCGATCCCGAGGTCGACGATCACATCTGGATTTTCACCGATGCGGCGCGCCCAGAGGACACCAAGGCCGGTGGCGAAGAACATCCCCGTGATGAGGAGCGTGAAATACGCGGGGAGCCCGATGTCGAAAAAACGAAACAGCTCCGGGCGCACGGCGAAGGCTCAGTCCGCGGGTTTCGTCTCGGGCGTCGGCGCGCCAGAGGGAACGGCTTCGGGCGCGGCGACGAGATCTGCCGACGGAGCTTCAGCCCCGATGCTCTTCGGCTTCTTCGAGGTGAACATGTCGATAGCCATCAGCCCCACGCCAACGCAGATCGCCACGTCGGCAACGTTGAACGTGGGCCAGTGGTGCTCGATGAGGGGAAACTTTGCGTCACTCGTGGGCCACCACCAGCGGTGCTCGGATTCACGCCACGCAACGTGGACGTCGATGAAATCGATGACGTGACCATAGCGAATGCGATCGAACACGTTGCCGAGAGCGCCGCCGAGAACGAGCGGGAGGCCCCACTTGAGCGCGCGCTGCGTCGGCTGAAGGCGACGGTAGAGGGTGACGATGAAAGCGATCGCTGCTGCAGAAACCAGGAGGAAAAACGGCCGGCGAACGTTCTCACTCGTGCCTTGAAGGAGTCCCCACGCGCCGCCGCGATTCTTGGCGAGCACGAACGCGACGTGATTTTCCCAGACGTTGACGATCCCGGGGTAGCCGTCGAGGTTCTTCTCTGCCCAGAGTTTGGTGGCGATGTCTGACACGAGCGAGACGATGGAGACGATGACGAGAAAGACGAACGACGGACGACCCTCGCCCGGGATCGACTTCGACGCCCCGGACGGCACGCCGAGCCTGGGCACGTCGGGCGAAACCTGTGCAGGGGGCGGAGCCATCGCTTCGGCGGCGTCAGGCGTTTCGATAATTTCTTGGGTCATTGGCGCGTCACGTTGGGATCACGCGCTTCTAGCGCAATCTCGGGGTCGGTTGCTAGTGCACGGTACATCTGTTTAGGTAAAAGGCGAAATGCCCTCCCCGCCCTGGTCCACGCCGCGCGGCATCGAGCCCGTCCTCTGCCGTTGGCTGGAGAGTCGTTACGTCAAACCATGCCTCACAGCCGACGAGCTCCTCGCGGGATCTGACGCTTCGTACGCCGACTTGCCGGCGTCGCTCTCCCCCGGTCTTGCGAACGCGCTCCGCGGCCGTGGCATCGAGAAGCTGTACTCGCACCAGGCACGCGCATTCGAGGTCTGCGCGGCAACGGAGCGCGGTGACACGACGACGCGCGCGAACCAGGAATCGCGAAAAGGGATGGTCATCGCCACACCAACGGCGAGCGGAAAGAGCCTCTGCTTTCACCTGCCGGTACTGCAAGCCATCGCCGATGATCCGGACTCGCGCGCGATCTACCTCTACCCAACGAAGGCCCTCGCCCGCGATCAGGAGTCGGGGCTGCGCGAAATGATGGAAGCTGCGGGGATGACGGGGCACGGCGGCGCGTTCGCGTCGGCGGTGGTGTACGACGGCGACACGCCTGGAGATGCACGCAGAGCGGCGCGCGAGAAGAGCGGGATCATTCTCACCAATCCAGACATGCTCCACGCCGGGATCCTGCCGCACCACGCGAACTGGGCGCGGACGTTCCAGCACTTGCGTTACGTGGTGATCGACGAGCTCCACACGTACAAGGGCGTCTTCGGGTCGCACGTGGCCAACGTCATCCGGCGCTTGATGCGCGTCGCAGAATTTCACGGCTCGAAGCCCGTTCTCATCGGGGCCACGGCGACGATCGGAAATCCACGCGAGCACGCCGCGCGCCTCTTCGGGCTGCGGGAGGACGAGATCGAGCTCATCGGAGAGAGCGGCGCACCTCGCGGCGATCGCCGGGTTTTCATCTTCAACCCACCGGTGGTGAATGCAGAGCTGGGAATCCGCGCAAGCTACGTGAAGCAGGCGGTGATGCTGGCGAGCGACCTCGTGCGCGCCCACGTCCCGACGATCATCTTCGGACACTCGCGCAACAACGTCGAGGTGATGCTCCGTTACCTGCGCGACAAGGTAGCGCCAGAGGTCGATCCCTCGCGCATCATGGGGTACCGCGGCGGCTACCTTCCGGAGCGACGACGCGAGATCGAGCGGCAGCTTCGCGCGGGCGAGCTGCTCGCAGTGGTGGCCACCAATGCCCTCGAGCTGGGGATCGACATCGGCGAGCTCGATGCGGTGATCTGCGCGGGCTACCCCGGCTCGGTGGCGGGGATGTGGCAGCGTTTCGGTCGCGCAGGGCGGCGCGGATCGCTCAGCATCGGAGTGCTGATCACATCGAGCGCGCCCCTCGACCAGTACCTCGCGCGCGAGCCGGGGTATCTGCTTGGCGCGCCGATCGAAGAGGCCAGGATCGATCCGAACAACGTCGAGATCTTGATCCAGCATTTGAAGTGCGCGTCCTTCGAGCTGCCGTTCCGCAGGGGCGAAGCGTTCGGTATGCTCGGCGCCGAAGAAACGGCCGACGCTCTCGGTTTTCTGGTGACCCACCAGGTGCTGCACGAGGAAAAAGGCACATTTCACTGGGCGACGGACGCCTATCCGGCAAACAACGTCTCCCTACGGAGCGTTGGTTGGGACAACGTCGTCATCATCGACGTCGAGAAAAACAAATCGTTCGCCGAGCTCGATTGGCGCGGTGCGCACACGATGCTGCACGAGCAGGCCATCTATCAGCACGACGGCGAGACGTGGCAGGTCGAGCGTTTCGACCACGAAAATCACAAGGCCTACGTTCGAAAGGTGGAGCCCGACTACTACACCGACGCGATGACCTACACCCAGATCGCAGTGCTCGAGGAGAGCGCGCAGGGACCACTGATCGACCAGCTCCCGGCGGGCGGTGACGGCTGGACCTCCGGGTGGGGCGAGGTATCGCTCGTGGAGAAAGTGGTTGGCTACAAGAAGATCAAATTCTTCACTCACGAGAACGCCGGCTACGGGGACGTGCGCCTCCCCGAAATGCAGATGCATACTACAGCCTTCTGGCTGACCATCCCGGAGCGACGATGCGCGGAGACATCCGCCGGGCGCGCCGCAGCCATCGACGCGCTTCGGGGAATCGGCATCGCGCTCGAGACGGTGGCCACCCTCGCCCTGATGTGCGATCCGCGCGATCTCGGCACGACGCTCGGAGATGCGCTCGTCGACGAAGAGGGCGATCCCGGAGGCGCCGAAGCCATCCCACGAAAAGTACACGGCGGAGCGCACGCCGGCTTCAGCCCTACCCTCTTTCTCTACGAGCACATTCCCGGCGGCATTGGGCTCTCGGAGCGCATCTACGAGCAGCGGGTCACGCTCATCGTGCGCGTCCTGCGCTTGATCGAGAATTGCCCTTGCGAACAGGGCTGTCCAGCGTGCGTGGGGCCCTCGGACGCCACGCGAAAGGCGGTGGCCCTCGAGCTCCTCCGCCACGCCGTTCCTACGGCCTGAAGATTTTAGGGTCTCAGGATCGACTCGTACTTCATCGGCGTGAGCGGCCAGCCGGTGAGGAGCGGCAACCGCGCGTGCGGCCCGGACTCGCGCACCACGCGTGCGCACTCGTCGAGGGTGAGACGACGCGGCCCGAACGGAGAGGCGTCGGACGCGTCTGAGTCCATGAGGAGCGTCGGGGTATCGATTCCGTAGTCGTCGGGATGGCCGGGGACATTCAGGAACACGTGCCCGAGCTCGTGCGCCAACGTCAGGCTACTTCGCCGCGCGCGCACGCCGGCGCGGTCGAGGAGGACGACGTTGCGGACGCTCGAGAGATCGCTGGCGATGAACGACTCCCCGATGCGCCCACCGCCTGAGAACGCGGGAATGACGATGATCTCGACGGTACGCGGATCTCCATCGTCGAGCGCTTTCACCAGGGTTCGTTCTTCGAGCGTGCCGGACATCGAGTCCATGTCGCCGAAGTGGTGAAGCCCGTTGCTGAAGTCGATTCGGCCAATGCGTACGGTGAGCGTGGGATCGGTGGAGATGGGGACCCCGCCGCTGACGGGCTCGATCGCGACCAAGGTTCCGTCCCGCCGGCGAAGCGAGACGTCCACGCTCCCCGAGGCGCCGGGAGAGATGCGCGCGTTGGGGGAGACGATCGCCAGAAGCCCGTTTTTCTCGGCCACCAGTGCAAATTGTCTCGCCACGCGCTCGGGCGAAGATCGAGGTGCGATCGTGAGCCCAAGGAGCTGACCTCCGGCGCGCACGCGAAGCTCGCCTCCACTGGAGTAGAATCCGAGGTCCTCTCCGAAGGAGATGAGGTGTGGCGGGGGCGGGTCGGCGACCTTCACGTCGAGAGCGCTCGGCCCGAAGGAGAGCCCGCACTGGCCCCACATCGCCGCGGCGAGACCGAACTCGGCACGCAACGCGGCGACCGCGCCGGCTTCATTCCCACCGATCGCCGGTCCGTCTCCCGGCGCCACGCGCATCACGAACGGCCGAAGCGTGGCCCGCAAACGCCCGATGGGACCGCCCGCTCCCGTCCGGGGACCGAGCACGCGGATCGCCTGCATTTTACGGCCATTCACGCGCATCACGATAGCCCCGCCCACTTCCGCGCGGAGCGATCGGGCCGCGGTGACGGCGTGCACGCGATCGACGTCGTCGACGACGAAACGAAGCGCGGTGGTCGCGTAGCAGCGCCGGCCGGTGCCGCAGGGGACAAGCTCGAAAGGCACGCGGGGTTGCAGATCCATGCGGCCTCCACTCGCCCCCACCGACTCGACGGCGAGCACGGGCGCCGCTTCTGCGCCCATTTCGGGAAGGGTGAGCACGACCCGCAGTGCGTCGGGATCGGAGTAAGGAGCGTCGTTCGGCCCCTCCATACGCTCGGGCGGTGTGCGCTCGAGCGAAGCGTGGTCGCGTGCGAGGTCCACGTCTTTCTTTGCGCCGTCGCGCATGCCGATGCCGATCACCTCGATGGTGATCGATTCCTCCTTCGCACCGCGCACCGCGACCAGCCCGACCACACCCGGAGAAATCCCTTGAATCGCGGCACCAGGGGGCGCCGCTTTTCCCCACGGGAATGGACGGCCATCGACGACGACGCGCGCATGCTCGGCGCCAGAGATCACCCGAAGGTCGGCCCCAACGAGATGCGGATCGAGCGCCACGAGATCGACGCGGCCCAAGGGAGCGAGCACGTCTTCGTCGCCGTCTGCTTTTCCGTTCAAGTCGTCGTCATCACGATCCGCGACGACGACCATCGGGCGCGCGTCCCGCGGAGGCACCGGAGCGACCCCGGGCGCGCCGCTACCCGCGCTCGCCTCGAAGAGCACGAGCGACCCGACAACAGCACCCAGCCAGCGCCGGGCTCCGCCTACTCGAGCCAGCCCCACTGGATCCACCGGAACGGGGTCTCGGCAATGATCGGCGAGCCAGCAAACAGAGCCGGCTTGTGCGCCGCAGCACGAATCAAAGCCCCCCACGCGACGTTTCCGATCACCTTGGAGGTCAGGAGATCCTCGGCGATTTCCCGTGCGCGATCCCGAAGGTGCTCCTGGCCCTGGGTTTGACCGATGTCCCACATGGCCGCGGCAGCGAGGCCGCGAAGCTCTTCTTTTTTCGACGACGTCGCCGTCTCCAGCAATGCGTCGCGGAGATCGTCGCGCCCGTGATCGCGCGCCAGGTAGAGAGCCGCGCGAACGGAGATGTCGTCACCGAGCGGCGGAGATTTCACGAGTCCTTCGAGCATGGGCTTGGCGACCGCTGCCCGGGCACGCGCCATGCGGAAGAGAAACGTCGTGTCGCGATCGGCGCTCGGTCGGTCGGACAGGCGAGCCACAAGCTCCACCGTCGGCCGCGTGTGCGGAGTATCGAGCACCGCGCCGTTACGCGTGGCAACGGACTTTGCCATCGTCTCGGAGAGCGCCCAGTGGACGAGGGACCACGCTGCCCTTGCGCTCGTCGGACCTTGGTTCGCCTTGGCGCTCGCCTCTTCGCTCGGTCCTGTGTCGCCCGCTTTGGTAGCGACCTCGGCGAGAACGAGCCAGCGTCCGAGGTGACGTTCTGCGCCGCGAAGCACATTGAGGGCAGGCGCCATCGCGCGGGGCACCGGTGCACTGCGCGCGAGAGGAACGAAGAGCTCGACGCACAGAGAAATGCGGTGACTCTCTTTGATCATCGGAGCGAGCGCCGCGAGGTGCGCGCCGTTCGACTCCGAACGTGCGACCCGTGCCGTCTCGGCGCTGAACGCCAAGTGCGATTGCCGGCTTGCGGCGAGCTTTGCCAAGACGGGCCCCATCGATGGGTCTTTCGAAAAGCACGCTGCGCTCAGGGCCGCAGAGCCGCCAGCTTCGTCGCTCGAGAGCGCACTCTTCAAGAGCGCTCGAGAGTGTTTTTCGTCGGTCTCTGCGAGCGCGCGCAGCGAGCCCATGTAGAGCTCACGCGTGTACGAGCCGCGCCTGAGCATGACCGCGAGCATTTCGCCCATCGCGCCGCGCAGATGTGGACTGAGAGGGGCGATAGCTCGCAGTGCGCCGGCGAGCTTTGCTTCGTATACGGGCCTCCGCTTCAGCGCTCCGTCGAGCTCCTCCTCGAAGCGCTCACGGGTAGCCTTATCCATGATCTCCGCGCGCGCGAGCTGCGGCCGGCGGGCGAGAACCCTGGGGTTCGGGCCGCTTTGAGGACTCTGTGCGCTCGGCACACTCCTCGGAGTCTGAAGTACTTCCTTGACCACGTGCCTCCCTACAGGACTATCAACGCGCTCAAAAGCCGCGCAGGACTATCAACGCGCTCAAAAGCCGCGCGGGCTATTCGACGTGGTCGTGCGCGACCCCTAACCAACACCATCACCATACCAGACCCTCGGTAATGGACGACGAAGAAGTGGTGACGAGCTCGAGGATGCGCCGAGCTCACTTCTCAGACGCGATCGACCCAGATGATGATGCTCTCGCCATCGACCTCGAACTCGCGCCCGACGCTGGCGCCCGTTCCGCTGGTCACGCTCGCGGCGAGAACCTCCTTGCCGAGCTCAGCGCCGTAGGCCGCGACGATTCTCCCCACCCGCTCGCTCCCACTCACGACGAGCGTGATGCGATCGGTGTATTCGAGCTCCATCTCTTTACGTGTTGTCTGCACGCGATTCTGCAGCTCGCGAGCGAAGCCCAGATCGCGAAGCTCGTCGTCAAGCGTCGTCTCAAGGACCACGGCGCCGATCTTACCGCCTGCCGCTGCGAAGCCTTCCTTCGTCGAGAACGCAACCTCTACGTCTTCCACGTTGAGCGTCACTCCAGAGATTACGACCGATCCGGTCTTCATGAGCTCGGTGTGGAAGGCCGCCGCATCTTCCGGCGACACGTCGGTCATCGCTTTTTTCAGCATCTGCGCTTCTTTCCCAAGGCCACGCTGCCCGAGCGTCCGGAAGTTCGGCTTGAGCTTGTATTCGACATATGCGCGCGCGTTCTCGGCGGGGACGATATCCACCTCGAGGACATTGAGCTCCTCCCGAATCATCTCGGCGTGGTTGCGGAGGCTTTCCTGTACGGCGACGTCGCTCACCACGACGTGCACGGTGCGGAGCGGTTGGCGAACCTTCATCTTGGCCTGCGTTCGAACCTGGAGCCCGAGGCTCACTACTTCCCGCACCCAGGCCATCTTGGCGATGAGATCCAGATCGATCGATCGAGGCGCGTCGACGCCCGCCTGTTCCGGAGAGGCTTCCGGATAACGTGTAAGATGCACGCTTTCCAGAGCCGCCACTCCCGCTCGCTTCGCCGGACCGACGACGAGGTTCTGATACATCGTCTCTGCCATGAACGGCGTGAACGGGGCCATCAGGGTGGAGAGCGTCACCAGCGAGTCGTAAAGTACGGCGTAGGCACTCCGCTTGTCTTCGTCCCAGCCCGACTTCCAGAAACGATCGCGACTACGCCGGACGTACCAGTTAGAGAGCGCGTCCACGAAATCGGCGATCCACTTGGTGGCCTCGTAGATGTCGTACTGATCGAGCGCTGCCGTGACCTTGCTGGTCGTGTGCCCGAGGAGCGCGAGGAGCCAACGATCGAGCTCGCTGCGCTTCTCCGGCATTCCAACGTGCGGCTCGAAGCTGTCGATGTTCGCGTAGATCGTGAAGAACGAATACACGTTCCGTAATTTGATGAGCGTCTCTTTTTGGAGCGCGCGCACGTTCGAGAGCGAGTGGCGGGTCGCGTTCCACGGCGGGTTCGACGCATAAAAGAACCAGCGAAACGCGTCGGCGCCGGGCGCGGGCGAATTCGGATCTTCGAGGACGACGCGCTCATTCACCGCGAGCCAGGGCACCTCTACGGGCTTCACGTCCGGCCTCTTCGTCGGGACCACGCCAAGAGCAGCGCGATCGTCTTCGTGGACGACGATCACCCGACGCTTCATCTTCTTTCCGGGGACGACGACGGCGTCCACCGTGGCCGAGGACGTCGGATGACGGAGGCGAACCTTCGCCCCCTCGAGGAGATCGAGCCCTTCGAGATCTTCGCGTGCGATGAGCACCGTGCCGGCCTTCGCGACCATCCCTGGTGCGTCCTTCGGGTCGAGGACGGCGAATTCCATCTTCACCGCGTCGAGGATCACGTCCGGCGGCGTGTAGTTACCCTTGGACTTGCTCTCCTTCTTTCCCTCTTTGTCGGAAACGTGGCCGAGCACGACGCAGGTCTTGAACGGGTACGGGTATTCCACCGGGCCGATTCCGAGCCGCTTCTGGCACTCCTCGTCGAAGACGAGCGTGGACACCATGAGGAGCGTGTAGAACCACCCGCGGGTCTGGTCGATCGCCTCGGAGATGAAGTCCGCCGGGAAGCTCTTCTTGAACTCTGCCTCGCCTTGGTGCGGGTAGCCCCATTGGGCGAACGGCATGCATCCCGAGTCGAACCAGCCATCGATGACCTCCGGCACGCGGCGGTATACGCCCTTCTCGCCCGCGTTTTCCCAGGTCACTGCGTCGATCCACGGTTTGTGAACGATGAGATGTGGATTGAGCGTGGGATCTTTTTTTCGGGCCGCTTCGAAGTGATCGAAGGCCTTGGGGTTCTTCTTCAGGATCTCGTCGACGGAGGACGGCGCTTCGATATTTCCGGTGACGTCGTTGATCCAGATGTTGAGCGGTGTTCCCCAGTAGCGTTCACGCGAGAGCGCCCAGTCCACGTTGTTTGCGAGAAAATCACCGAAGCGTCCGTCCTTGATGTGCGGGGGGAGCCAGTTGATCTCTTGATTGTTGGCAATGGCGCCTTGGATTTTTTCCGTCGTGCGAATGTACCAGGCGGGGCGCGCGTACTGGATGAGCGGATCCTGATCGGAGCGCCAACAGAACGGATAGTCGTGACGGTACTGCTCCGCGAGCACGAGGAGACCACGAGACTTGAGCTCCTCCTGGATCTCTTTGTCGCAGTCCTTCACCCAGCGCCCGGCGTACGTCGCCATTTCCGGAATGAACGTTCCGTCCGGTTTCACGGCATTGAAGAGCGGAATCTCGTGGCCGGCCTTCTTCTCCTGCTGTTTATGCGCTTGAAAGTCGTCCTCGCCGAACGCGGGCGCGATGTGGACGATGCCGGTGCCCGAGTCGAGTGTGACGAACTCCGCGTCGATGACGGTCCACACGGGCGACGGCGCACCCAGCTTGCGAAAGTGCCAGTCAGGCACTTCGTATTTCTTGCCGAGGAGCTCGCTGCCCTTCATCTCGCGTTCGATGACGAGCTCCGTCTTGAGCTTCTTTTCCAGGGCTTCGCGGAGCTCTTTGGCGACGATCAACTTTCTCGGTCGGCCTTCGACACGCACGCTCACGTAGTCGAAAGTCGATCTCACCGCAGCGTACATGTTCGAAGGGAGGGTCCACGGCGTCGTCGTCCACACGAGGAGCGCGGTCGTGGGATCGTCGGTCAGCGGAAACTCGACGTACACGCTGGGGTCGTCGACCTGCTTGTAGCCGAGACCGACCTCGCCGGCGCTGAGTGCCGTGCCGCCCTGCGCCCACCACCACACGACTTTGTGACCCCTGTAGAGGAGGCCCTTCTTCACGAGCTCTGAGAGCGCCCACCAGACGCTCTCGACGTAGCTCTTATGATAGGTGACGTACGCTTCTTTGAGATCGACCCAGAAGCCGACGCGCTCGGTGAGCTTCTCCCACTCGTCGGTATATCGAAAGACGGATTCGATGCACTTTGCAATGAACGGCTCCACGCCGTAGGCCACGATGGCTTCCTTGCCGTGGATGCGGAGCTCTTTCTCCACCTCGACCTCTACGGGGAGGCCGTGCGTGTCCCAGCCTGCTTTTCGCGGCACTTGGTAGCCGCGCATCGTCTTGTAACGGGGGAAGAGATCTTTGATAACGCGGGTGAGAACGTGACCATTGTGCGGGAGGCCATTGGCGGTCGGCGGTCCTTCGTAGAAGACGAAAGTCTCCGCGCCTGCGCGCGCCTTTAAGGACTGCTCGAAAATTTTCTTCTCCTTCCAGAGCGCGAGGACCTCTCGCTCTTCCTTGGGGAAGTTCAGTTCCGAGGAGACTTTCGCAAACACCGGCAGGGCCATGGGGGGAGGCAGCTTACTGTTTTCTGCCGCCAAATCAGCAGGCGTTTCCTCAGATCTCGTAACCCGGCTGAAGACATGCATCGAGCACGCGATCGGGCATCCGCCGCAGCTGCCCTTCGGCAAACGAAACGCACGCGAGACGAACGCTACCGTCGAAAAGAATTGCGCCAGCGCGCTGAATTTGCGCTCCGTACCACATGCTCGCGCGGGTGACGGAGGCGACCCAGGTCTCCACGGTCAAGACATCGTCGAAGCGCGCCGCGGCACGGTAGCGGAGCTTGGCCTCTACCACCGGAAGCCCCAGACCGGTCTCTTCTTCGAAGAGCCGGTAGTCGAGCCCTCCCGCGCGCCAGAACTCTACGCGCGCCCCTTCTAGGAACCGGAAGTACGCGGCGTGATGGACGACCCGAGCGGTGTCGGTGTCTTGGTAGGCGACGCGAACGCTGTGGGTGTGCCGTCGCGATACGAACATCTGTCTGGGTTACGCGCTCTTCAAGCGCTCTTGGCTGGCAGCGCCATCGAGCTTGGATTTGACGAGGTCGAACGACTTGGTGAGCGTCGAGACTTCCTGGAGCTCATCGTCTTCGATCTTGATGCGGTACTGACGCTCGATCGCGGCAACGATCTCCACACCCATCATCGAGTCGATTCCCAGATCCTTGAAATGGGTGTCGTCGGGGATCGTGTCGACCTCTGCGATTTCAGAGATCAGCGAGCGGAGGTCTTCTTTCAGCGTCGATTGCGGCATGATTTCTCCTTTGCTACTCGGCGGCGGGCAGCGCCGTTGCACCGCTCGTCTTCGTTTCAACGCGCTCAGCCGCGCCTGCTTGGCGCTCGGCGTAGGCCGCTGCTTGGAGCTCCTGCCGGGTGACGCCGAGGTATTTCAAGACGGGAAAGAACACTTTTTGAAGGAAGACACCTCGGTCGACCTTTCCTTCTTCGCGCATCACCTTCACGCGATCCTCGTAGTCGGGGACGATGCCAACGCCTGGCATCTCGAAGTGCTTTGCCACGTGCCCGATGTCCCGCAGCGTCCCCTCACGATCCTCTTCGAGGAGAACTTTAACGACGTCTTCGTAAAATCGGCAGTGGGCGATCTCGTCCCTCGCGTTGAGGCGGAAGATCGTGGCGAGGCACTCGTCGCCCATCTCTTTGGAGCGCTGCTCTTGCTTCACGTAGATGACGAAGGTGGCCATCTCCTGGAAGCAGCCGTAAATCGTCATCTGCCGCGCGTCGTTGAAGGGAAGATTCCACTCCATCTCCATCAGCTTGCTCTGCAGGGAGAACATGTGGTCCTCGCTGCGACGGCCGGAACGGAGCAAATATTCCATGAGGGCGACGGAGTGCTTCGACTCTTCGTAGGCCCAGTTGGCGGAGAACCAGGCTTGACCGAAGTAAGGGCGAACGATGTTGATGCCCTTCGATACGTAGTCGGGGAGAAAGCTCTCCACGCAACAGAACGTCTCGGCGACCGTGATGAGGGACTCGGGAGCGTCCTTGTTGATCTTGTCGTACGGGACGTCGCGGAGCGGGTTCCAGCGCCGCTCCTGCTCCGCCTTGTCGAAGAACGTTTTGTACATTTCGTACAGACGCGCTTGCTTCGCCGTATCGACCAGACTCATGAGACGCTCTGTCGCTTCTCGACGAGCTCGAGCAGGTCGTGGACGGTTGAAATGCCGGCGAGCGACTCGTCCGGAATTTGAATTTTTAGTTGCCGCTCCATCGCTCCGACGATCTCCAGCATCCCCAAGCTATCGATACCGAGCTCGCTGATGACGGTAGCCTCGGCGATGTTCGGAAACTCACGCTCGACGATCTCCGTCGCGGTTTTCTTGAATAGCTCTAGGAGCTGCACCCGGTTCGACATGTCCTTCTCCTTCAACACCTTCTCGCCGCATTTTTCCAGAAAAACGCGGGTACAGATCCTTTGAGTCTGCGAACGTTTCGACGCACCTGCGTAGCCGTCTTTGCGGCCGGTTGGCCTGTCAGGGCACCTGTTCGTGGTCGTGATCGCGTCGGGTGGCGGACACGCCGTCATCCGATTCTCCGTTGCTGGTACTCCCCTCGCCGTCATGCACACTCCGTGCGCGGGGCAGTGTGCCGTCCAGGAACATCTGTTTCGTCTGACGCCGTCGGGGCTTTCCGCTCGACGTGCGGGGGAGCATGCCTTGGGGGACGAGCTCCACTTTGTAAACGGAGAGACCGAGCTGGGCGCTCACACATGCGTTGATCGCGTCGGTCAGCGTAGCGGCATCGCTTTGCGCAGCCTCGGCGCAGACAACGAGGTGCTCTTCGCCGCCGACCTCGATCCCGAACGCAACCACGTTGCCTCGCCGGACGCCGGGCAGCTCGCTCACCGCCCACTCGATGTCCTGAGGGTAGAAGTTACGACCTCGGATGATGATGATGTCTTTCAGCCGCCCGCAAATGTAGAGCTCGCCATCTGCCAGATAGCCGAGGTCGCCGGTGTGCAGCCAGCCGTTCTTGAATGCCTCGCGGGTGAGCTCCGGCTCGAGGTAATAGCCCGGCGAGATGCTCGGTCCCCGCGCGATGATCTGGCCGATTTTACGGTCGCCCAACTTGTTCTCGGCTTCGTCGATGATGGCGATCTCGTGACCGGGGAATGCCTTGCCGCAGCAGACGATTTCTTGCGCGCCGGGCGCGTCAGCCGGGACCGACTTCGGCTCTCCCCCCTGCACGGAATTTCCGTCGACGGTGTCGGCGCGAAGGCCGGTAAAGTGCGGGACGAACGTGACCGCCAGCGTACCTTCGGCCATCCCATACGAGGGAAGGAACGCTTTCGGATTGAACTTCGCCATAGCGAGTTTTGCCGCGAAGTCGCGGAGTGTCCTCGACTGGATCGGCTCGGCGCCGCATCCGGCGATACGAACGCAGGACAGGTCGAGGTCGACCATGTCCTTGTCCTTGATGCGTTTGGTGACCAGCGCGTAGGCAAAATTCGGAGCGTAGGTGATCGTCCCGCGGTACCTGTGGAGGGCATCGAGCCAGATGCGCGGCGCGCGAACGAAGCTGGCGGTGGGGAGAAACACCACCGGGATGTTCGTGAAAAGTGGGCCGATCACGAAGCCGATGAGACCCATGTCGTGAAAGAGCGGGAGCCAGCTGACTCCCCTGTCGAACGACGAATCTTTGCCGAGCCCGTGCACCATGAACGCTTCGCTGTTCGCGGCTAGGTTCGCGTGCGTGACGATGACGCCCTTCGGACGCGACGTGCTTCCTGACGTGAACTGGAGGAACGCCATGTCCTCGGGGCTCACGGTGACATGGAGCGATCCGGGCGCCGGGGGCGCGAGATCATCGACCGTGAGGAGCGACGTGAGCGTATCGACCTTGGCGAGTACCGGCTCGACGAACGGGCGCGTGGTGGGCGTCGTGAGGAGCGCCGAGGCTCCGGAAGCGCGCGCGATGTGCGCTACCGTTTCGTGGTAAGCGTCCACGTTTTTGAAGGACAATTGCGGGTAAATCGGTACGGGAACAACGCCCGCAAAGATCGCTCCGAGGAAGGACAAGACGAACTCGTCGCCATCGGGAATGACAATCGCGAGACGATCGCCCTTCTTCATCCCGCGCGCCTGCAAGTGAGCTCCGCGACGCGTAGCCTCTTCGCAGATCATCGCGAACGAGCACATGCGCTCGCTGCCGTCTGGTTTGACGAAGACGAAGCCGCGCTCGTGGTCGTGCGCAAGCTGCTTTACCGCTTCGACCA
This sequence comes from Myxococcales bacterium, assembly GCA_043747615.1. Lineage (GTDB taxonomy): Bacteria > Myxococcota_A > Polyangia > Polyangiales > Polyangiaceae > JAYTOU01. The sequence continues at coordinate 235,574 of JAYTOU010000003.1, forward strand.
GAGTCGGCGCGACGAAGCGCGGGCGGTAGGATGTTCCGTCTTCCGGTAGCTGCATGGTGGGCTCGTCGCTGAGGCGCGAAGCAGGCGGCACTTACCGCTTGGGGCACGCGCACGCAAGTGAGGATCTACTCGTTAAGACCGGGTATTTTCGTACGCGCGCGAACTCGACTACGCATCAAATTTTCAGTGCATCCGATTGCTCGGCTCCAGGCTTCGGCGCTATAGACCGGCAGTGTTCCACGCCGAGTCACACTCTTCGAAGACGCTTCGCCGCGTGTTCATCACCGGGGTGGGTGTCGTCAGCTCGATCGGTCTCGGGAAGGAAGAATTTTTTCAGAGTCTCGCCGCCGGCAAGAGCGGCATCTCGCCCGTCGAGTCCTTCAACGCTGCGAACCTCGGTCGCCAATACGCTGGGGAAGTGAAAGCGTTTCGCGCGAGCGATCATCTCACCGCTGCCGAGTCGCGCCTGACCGGCCGCTGCTCTGCCATGACCCTCGCCGCTGCGCGCATGGCCATCAAGGACGCTGAAATTCCCATCGAATCGCTCCGCGGCCCCCGAACGGCGGTGGTGCTCGGGACGACGATGGGCGAGGCGAACATCATCGCCGATCTCGATCACCAGTTCATTGCTCGCGGCGCGCGCGGCGTGAAGCGCTCGCTCGTTCCGAAATATGGAGCGACTCTCCTTCCGATTCACGTGGCCCGCGCGGTCGGCGCGCAGGGCATGGTGCTCACCCTTCCGGGAGCCTGCGCGGCCGGCAACTACGCCATCGGGTTCGGAGCGGATCTCATTCGCTCCGGTCGCGCCGACGTCGTGATCAGCGGCGCCTCCGAGGTCATCCAGGAGCTTCAATTCAGCGGCTTCGTGCGTCTCGCGGCGATGGCGACGGAGAGGTGCCAACCCTTCGACCTCAATCGTCAAGGCCTCCTCGTCGGGGAAGGCTCGGGCCTTCTCATCCTCGAATCCGAGGAGCACGCCCTGCGGCGCGGAGCCAGATTGCAAGCGGAGGTTGGCGGTTACGGTTTGTCGTGCGACGCGTACCACATCACCCGTCCGCAGCCCGAGGCCACGGGCAGCATCCGCGCCATGCGCGACGCGATTACTCAGGCTGGGCTCGAGCCGAAAGACGTCGACTTCGTCAACGCTCATGGAACAGGAACCCGCGCCAACGACCTTGCCGAAGCCAAGGTGATGCGTGAAGTATTCGCGGAGCGAAAGGTCCCGATCTCGAGCATGAAGGGAATGATCGGGCACTGCATGGGCGCCTCGAGCGCGCTCGAAGCAATCGCCTGCATCCTCACGTTGGAGACAGGGATCTACCCTCCGACCATCGGCTACGAAACCCCGGATCCGGAGTGCGACGTGGAGCTCGTGGCGAACGTCGCGCGGCAAGGAAAAGCCGACGTCGTGCTGAACAACTCCCTGGCGTTCGGCGGCTACAATGCTGTCGCGTGCTTTGCTCGACCGGGTGTCCTTCCACCGCCGATGCGCCGCCGCATGCCCGCGTTCGCGCCCGCACGGACGGGCTGACGTGAGACTCGCGGTCACGGGGCTCGGTGTTGCCTCGGCGGTCGGTGTCGGCCGGGAGGTCTTTTTTCGTGCCCTCCACGAACCGACGTTGCTCGAAAATTTGCCAGCGCGGCCGATCGAATCGTTCGACGCCACTCCCCATCCCGACGCGCGCGTCGCCGAGGTATTAGACTTCGACCCCACCCGCTACCTCGGCGACAAGGGGCTCCGCACACTCGACCGATTGACGAAGCTCCTCATCGTCTCGGCTCGTTTGGCGATGCACGATGCGGGCTTCAAGAAAGACGGCGCTTACGTGCACGGGACGGCAGAGCGCGTGGGCATCTGCTGCTCCAACGCCTACGGCAGCCTCGAAGCCATGAACGAGCTCGATCGCGTGGCCCAGCTGGAAGATGCAAGATACATCAATCCCGCGAAGTTCCCGAACACCGTGAGCAACAGCGCGTGCGGCTACGCCAGCATCTGGGAAGATTTGCGCGCCCTCAACGTCACCGTCTCGGACGGCAACTGCGGCGCGCTCGACGCTGTTGCTTGCGCGGACGTCTATCTCGAGAACGGCCGGGCCGATGCGCTCCTCGTTGGCGGCGTAGAGTCCATGAGCGAAGCGATCTACGTTGCGTTCAGCCGGCTCGGCGCGTTCGCGGAAGGGACGCACCAGCTCGGTGAAGGGGCAGCGCTCTTCGCCCTCGAGCCCCTCGAGCTCGCGCGCGCGCGGCAGGCAAACGTTCGCGCCGAGGTCACCGGCTACGGGACGTCGTTCATCTCGCCACCGGCCGACGAGCAGCTCCTCTTCGCCTCGACCGAAGCGATGGAGCGCGCCATCGTCGCCGCGCTTGCCGACGCCGGCGTGACGCCCGATGCGGTGGACGCCGTGGCGAGCGGGATCTCCGGCCTCCGCCCCTTCGACGACGCGGAGCTCCACGCGCTCCACGCCGTTCTCGGAAGAGAGATCGCCGTCGCTGCGCCGAAGAGGATCCTCGGCGAAACGCTCGGGGCCGCAGGTGCGCTCGCAATGGCGACGGCGCTCGCCTGGTTCGAAGGAGCGCCCGTGGCTCCGCTCGCTTCGGGCACGATGCCCGAGCGTGAGGTGAAGACGGTGCTCGTCACCGCGATGGGCTTCTACGGCAATGCATCTGCCGTCGTCATGAGGAAGCCGTGCTAGTCGTCTCGACAAGGAGAATACCGTGAGCTGGATCGACATCAAGGCGCACGCGGATCTCGCGCGCATCCGCGAAGCACGAGAAAAACAGGTCTATCCGTACTTTCGTCAGTTCGAGACGGGGGGCCTCCACACCACCATTGCGGGCGCGCCGGTCATCAACTTCAGCTCGAACGACTACCTCGGGCTCACCAATCATCCGCGCGTAAAGGAAGCTGCCCGCAAGGCGGTCGACAAGTACGCCTGCGGACTATCGAGCTCACGCGTGCAAGCTACGACGGTGGAGCACGTGGCCCTCGAGGAACGCCTCGCTAAGTGGTTCGGCTTCGAGAAGTGCCTGACGTTCACCACCGGGTACCAAGCCATGCTTGGAGCGATCGTCTCGATCGCCGACAAGGACACCACCCTCATCCTCGACAGCTTCAGTCACGCGTGCATTCTCGATGGGTCCTTTCTCGCGGCCGGTATTCCTGGGCGCGCTCCCGAGATCCGATTCTTCAATCACAACTCAGCGCGCAGCTTGGAGCGCATTCTCAAGACGCGCGAGCGCAAGAACGCCCTCGTGGTCGTCGAGGGGATCTATTCGCTCGACGGCGACCGCGCGCACTTGAAAGAGTTCGTCGAAATCTGCGCCCGGTACGACGCCGTCATGATCGTCGACGACGCGCACGGCACGGGGACGCTCGGCACGCGCGGCACAGGAATTCTCGAGGAAATGGCGCTTCTCGGGCAGGTACCGGTGGTCGTCTCCACCTTCTCGAAGACGTTCGGCGGCATCGGCGGAATTCTCCTCGGGAGCGAGGAAGTGGTGGAGCTAGTGCAGCACAACGCGCGAAGCTTCCTCTTCAGCGCGTCCTTGCCGGTGCCGGTCGTCGCGGCCGCGTCGACCATTCTCGACATGCTCGAAGAGAGCGGTCCGGCGATGGTGCAAGAGCTCCATCAGAAGGCGGGCTACTTCCGCAACGAGCTCACCACGGCGGGCTTCGATCTCGGAGCCAGCAACACCCACATCATGCCGGTCATGTGCCGCGACGAGCGGAAGACTCTCTTCATGCACGTGGCGCTTCTCGAGTGCGGCGTGCTCATGGTCCCCATCACCTACCCGGCGGTGAAGAACGGCGAAGAGCGCCTCCGCGTCAACGTGACCCGCGGCCATACGCAGGAAGACATGGACACCGCGCTCGGTCTTCTCAAGAGCTACGGCGAGGCGTTCTACGTTCTGTCGGGCGACGACCTCGGCCCGATGGAAGCCTAGCTGTTCGCGGGCTTCAGCTTGACCAAGGCGCGGGCGACGTCTTCCACGGTGAGCATGTTCGCGAGCATCTCGTTCGGGATGTTCACGTTGAACTTGTCTTCGATGTCCGCCACGACTTCCATGACGCCCAGGCTGTCGAGCCCGAGATCGTTCTGGATGTGATCGCTCGGGAGAATTGCGCGACCGACGTCGACATGGTTTTTCAGGATGTCGGTCGTCGTTTGCAGGGTGTCGTTGTACGTCGGCATGGGGGACGAGCGTAGCAAATCGCGGAAGCGCCGCTCATGAAACGACCAACGACGCTCGGATGACCTTCGCGACCTCGCCCGCGTCCGAGGTCTCCATGAGCGCGCGAATCAGGGCAACGCCGTACGCTCCAGCTTGTGCGCAGCCCCCCGCGTTCGAGGCATCGACGCCGCCCAATGCGTAGATGACGATCGGGAGATGAGCGACGCGAGCGATGGCCGAAACGCCGCGCGGTGCTTGTTTTCCAGGCGTCGCGAAGATCGGGCTCACCAGCGCCGCATGCGCACCCCGAGCGCTCGCCCGCGTCACGTCCGCGTCTTCGTGAGCCGCCACCGATACCCATGTGAACGCGGCGTCCGCGGCAGATGACGGGAGGTGGAGACCGTCGGCCTCGACCTCCCGGCCGAGCGCGGCGTCGGCGTTCACGATCAACCCCACACCAAGATCGCGCGTCAGGCGGCGGAGCGCGAACGCGCGCGTGCGGAGTCGCCCCGGCGATGCCTCTTTGTCGCGGAGCTGGACGGCGAAGGAGCTCGGTTCAATGGCGCGCGAAACGGTCTCGATCACCGCGTCGACCCGGTCATCGGCATACGCGGGATCCGCGATTAAGATGAGGCGCGGCGCGAAGACGCGCACGGAGCTATTTTCCGCCGTCGGCTTCGACGCCGAGAGACGCGGCGCCCGCGGTTGCTGCGTATTTTCCGGCGAGCTCGTCTCGGGCCGCGGCTGCATGACGAGAGGAAGGATACTTTTCAACGAGGTAGGTGAGCGTGCCACGCGCCGCCGCTTCGTCGTGGTGCGCGTGAAAATCCTGAGCAAGGTCCCAGAGCGCGTCTCCCGGTGAGTCCTCACGCCGCTCGTTCGGATCGGGCCTGTGCGCGCACTGGAATGGCGCAAACGCGAGGGAGAGCACGCCGGCGAGAAGAGCAACCCTGACCATCACTCGATAAGTCCGCCCGTGGGACTGGAGGCATTGGCATAGCGCGACTTCGGCATGCGGCCGGCGAGAAATGCCTTTCGCCCCGCCCCTACCGCTTCGCGCATCGCCGCTGCCATGAGCACAGGATCTTTGGCGTGGGCGATGGCGGTGTTCATCAAGATACCCTGGCAGCCGAGCTCCATCGCGACCGCCGCGTCGCTCGCCGTTCCCACGCCTGCATCGACGATCACCGGAATCTTTGCCTGCTCCAGGATGATGCTCAGGTTGTGGGGGTTGCGAATGCCGAGCCCGCTTCCGATCGGCGCTGCGAGGGGCATCACCGCCGCGCATCCCGCGTCCTCGAGCTTTCGACAAAGAATCGGATCGTCGATGCAGTACGGCAGGACGACGAACCCCTCCTTCACCAGGATCTTCGCGGCCTCGAGCGTCTGCTCGTTGTCGGGGTAGAGCGTCTTTGCGTCACCGATTACCTCGAGCTTCACCATCTCGGCGATGCCGAGCTCTCGCGCCAGACGAAGGGTGCGCACAGCTTCATCGGCCGTGAAGCATCCGGCGGTGTTTGGTAGAAGGAGCCAGCTCTTCTTCTTCGTCAGCAGCGTCATCAGCGAACCGCTCGAGCGATCTTTGAGATCGACTCGGCGGAGCGCGACGGTGACGATCTGCGCGCCTGAAGCATCGATCGCCCGCTCTGTCTCCTCGACGCTCTTGTATTTGCCGGTGCCGACGATAAGCCGGCTTTCGAAGCTCTTTCCGGCGATGATCAGCCGGTCATCGGAGGGGAGAGTCATTCCCTGCGTGATACGTTAGCTGGCGGGCGTCCGCCACCTCCGATGGAGCCACAACCATGACGAGGGGTAGTTTCGCACGTGGGCGTCAAGGGCTCGCGTCGCGCGCACCGTGGCCTCGCGAATCCACGCAGGCCCGGCATGCGCAGGCGGGGCAATTACATCGAGCACCGCGATGCGATGGATTCCATTCTCGTCCCGCCGCGACGCTGCGACGACCAACGGAGAACCCGCCTTGGCGGCGAGCGTGGCCGGCGCCTTGTCGACGAACGCCGTGCGGCCGAGAAATTCCGTTTCGATGCCATGCCGGCGTGCGAGCGGAACTTGATCGATCATCATAACGACGGCGCCGCCTTGCTCGAGGGCCGCGCGACCACGGGCGATCGCGCCGTGCGCCAAGCAAAGATCCACGCCGTACGACGCGCGCGTCCCCTGCCAGAAGGCATCGATGCCGCGGGCCGAGAGGCTCTTGGTCACCACCAGGAGCGGTAATTCATGGGCGATTGCGCACGCCGCAAGGTCCCAGTTTCCGGTGTGGCTCCCGGCGAAGACAAAGCCCGCGCCAGCCTCGTGAAGAGAGCCGATCACCTCGCGCGATCCGCCGTCGAACGCGACGATGTCTTCGAAACGCACCGCGCTTTGCCCCCGACCGGCGAGCCATAAGAATTCGAGAGCGCCTGCGCCCAGCGACACATACATGCCCGCGGCGTGCTCTACGGCAACGCCGGAAGTGCGCATCGCGTCTTCGACATGGCTGCGCCGGATGCGGAGCACGCTCCCCACAAGCCAACCGAGTGCGGCGCCGAGCGGCGCGAGCCAGGCGTACGGCAACCTCGCGATGAGCCACGCGAGGGCGCGCCAGATCACCCGAGCCTCACCTTATAACGCCTCAGCCGAAGCCGGCGCGACGAGCAGGCTGACCGACGCCGCCCTCCACGCCGACCGCGAAAATGTCAGCGCGGGCGATGGCGTAGAGCTCGCGCTTCGCCGTTCGCGCGTAGACGAGCTCACCGTCGAGCCTTACCGCTTCGACCCGGGAGACCGTGAGGCTCACCCCGTTGTGGGCGACGTAGAAGGTCACCGTCCCGCCCTCGGGGAGCGCTGTGTAGCCGTCTTTGTCTGATTTGCTCTGCGCTTGCTTGAGGATGGCTTCGAGATGCTCGCCGGTCATGGTGTAGACCATAGGTTAGAAGCATGGCGGCGGGATCAAAAAATGGCGGCAGCCCTAATGCCGCGCAGGAGCAGCCGCCGATGGCGGAGGGCGCGCCCACGGCCGACGAGATCGTCGCGCTCCGGAACGTGCGCAAAGAGTTCGATGGAAAAGAGGTCCTCAAAGGGATCAGCTTCAGCACGAAGCGCGGAGAGACGACGGTCATCATCGGCGGATCGGGTGCCGGTAAGACCACGCTCCTCCGCCACATCGTGGCTCTCGAGCAGCCGACGAGCGGGCAAGTGTTCATCGACGGCGTGGACATCGTCGGCAAGAGCGACAGCGAGCTCAATGTCGTGCGCCGGAAATTCGGAATGGTCTACCAGTACGCGGCTCTCCTCGACTCCATCAACGTCCTTGAAAACGTGGCATTTCCGCTGGTGGAGCACACCAAGCTCTCCAAGAAAGAGATTCGCGACAGGGTGATGGAGAAGCTGAAAATTCTCGGCCTCGACGAAGGCGTGGAGAAGAAGTTTCCGAGCCAGCTCTCCGGCGGTATGCGCAAGCGGGTGGGAATGGCGCGCGCCCTGATGCTCGAGCCGCCGATCCTCGTGTACGACGAGCCGACCAGCGGTCTCGATCCGCTCACCAGCCGGATGGTCGACGACCTCATCGATGAAATGCGGGTGCGCTTCAACGTCACCAGCGTCGTCATTTCCCACGACATCGCGAGCTGCTTTCGCATTGCCCACCAAGCCATTTTGCTCATTCGCGGAGAGATCGTGGCCCGGGGAAGGCCCGACGACCTCGCGCACGGCGACAGCGAAGTCGCGCGCGACTTCATTCAAAAATCGGGCGTCGACGTCGAAAACCTCTCCCGGGTGGCGGCCGATCCGCGCCCCGCCTAAGCTCGGGGAGCATGCAGCCGCTTCCGCCGCCGTTCATCGCTCCGTATCCGGGAGGTAGAATCGGCCCGCCCCCCGCCGGCACGGAGTCGAAGGCGTCCATCGCGCTCATTCTCGGCATCTTAAGCCTGTTCTGTTTCGGCATCCTTTCCGGCATTCCGGCGATCATTCTCGGCTTCATGGCTCGCCGCGACATCGCGCGCTCCGGACAGACCCTCGGCGGCGGCGGAATGGCGCTGGGCGGCATCGTGACCGGCGCGCTCGGGTCTCTGATGAGCCTAGCGACCGTTGGCGTCATGATCTTCGCGACCGTGGCAGCCACACGCGGAGCTTCCACATACACGCCACCCATGCTCCCCATGACCACGAGCGGCGTCACCGGCGCGCCGCCGAAGGTCACCGCTGTGGGCGCCATCAAGGTGGTGGAGCTCTCCACATCAGGAGGTCCGCTCGAGGCTCAGCTCACGGAAGAGCGCAGGCACGCGCTTGGCGAAGGGAGCAGCCTCCTCGTCGAGACCACGGCGAGCTGGAGCTCCGAGTGCAAGGAAATCTCCGCTGTCCTCTACGACGCGCGGATGCAAAAGGCGCTCGACCACGTGACGCTCGTCCGCGTCGACGTCGACGCCTTCGCCTCAGACCTGACTGCGCTCAAGATGCACACGGGCAGCGTTCCCTTCTTCTTCAAGGTCGACGCGGCAGCGCATCCCATCGACTCGATCAGCGGCGACGAGTGGGACGACAACACGGCCGCGAACATCGCGCCCGTCTTGGACTCGTTTCTCCACGGGACCCTCGCTGCGCCCCGAAAGCGCTCGAATTCCCATTCGGGAGACGCGGTGCCGAAAGTTGGCGCGCCGAAGTCGAGCGGCGCGAGTTTATAGCCCGCAGCGCCTCCCTGCGGAAACGTACGAGCGCTTTAAAGCTGGGAGGCCGCTTCTCGCATGGTAACGAACGCGTACCCGGCGCGCCGTAGGGTATCGAACACGGCATGAAGGGCTTCGAGCTTTCGCGCCACCGGCACGCGTATGTCTGGCTGAAAAGGCCTCAGCTCCTCGAGGCCGTCAGACGCGTCGAGCACGTCGATCCCGTGCAGCTCGAGATTGATGAGCGGATCACCGACACACATCTGGGCAAGCCACCGCGCACGCGTTGGACCGGCGAGCGTGACCGAGGTGCCGATGAACGGCAGCCGCAAACCACGTGTAACCTGCACGGGAAGTTCGAGGAGTCCGGTGCCTCTCTGCCAGTACGGTTTTCCGACGCGGTACGGACGCGTGGGAGCGGCGAGCACGAGCGGCGTGTCAACGACCGAGCGGCTCGTTCGACCACGCACGGTGATCGCCCCGATGGCCATGGTCTTTGCGGCCCAGTACGCAGGGCATGGAAAAACAGAAGAGTCGTAGGCTACTCCGAGAGAGGTCAGGGCCTCGAAGACCGTGTCCGTGATGGTGTATCCCGGCGCGCGAAAACCCACGGGGCGCTCCCCCACGGCGTCAAAAATCGCCTGAGCCCCTTGCTCGATCTGCGCGGTAATTTCACAGAGCCCGAGCTTGGTCAGATCGTAGCGATGGTCGAGCGAATGGTTCGCGATCTCGAAGCCATCCGTGTGCGCTGCGCGCAGTCGCTCTGCCGCCGCTGGACGCGCAAGATCTCGTCCGATGGTGAAGAGCGTGAGCGGCAGCCCGGCATCCTTCGCCATCCGCGACAGGCGATCGATCGCCACGTCATAAACCGCGGACTTCGCTGACCCTTGCGGATCGCGAAGCCCGTGGATTTGGTAGTAGTTCGGGATCTCGTCGAGATCCACGCTGACGGCGCAAAGCCGCATAGAGGACTTAGAAGAGCTTGGCGACTTCGGACGCGAGATCCGTCTCGGGAGCTCGCTCGATGCCTTCACCAAGAGCGAAGCGAACGAAGGCGTGGATCTTCACCTCGCCGCCGAGGGTCTTCGCGAGCGCGAGACGCAGCTTGTCCACTGTGTTCCCGGGGTCGGTCACGCTCTCCTGCTGGAGCAGCGTCACCTCGGTGAACCACTTGGCGACCTTGCCCTCGATGATCTTCGGCCACGCTTGCTCGGGCTTCTTTTCTTCGGCGAGCTGGGCTGCGAAGATTTCCCTCTGCTTGGCGACGTGCGCCTCCGCGAGGTGCTCCTTCTGGACCACCGTGGGGTTCATCGCGGCCACCTGCATCGCGCTGTTGTCGATGAAGGTGCGGAACTCCGGGTGCGTGGTGTGCTCGAGCGACGGCGCTTCGGCGTGCAGAAGAACGGCCAGCTTGCCGCCCATGTGAATGTACGCGTGGACGAAGCCGCCCGCTTCCTTGGCCTCGAGGCGTTCCCAGCGGCGAACGACGATGTTCTCTCCGATGGTACCGACGAGCTCCTGACGAATGATGTCGATCGTCTTTTCGGAGCCCGGGTATTTCTGGCTGGGGAGATCAGTCCCCTTGGGCAGCTTGCTCGCGACCTCGGCGACGTTGCCGACGAAGTTCTTGAACGCGTCGCCGCGGGCGACGAAGTCGGTTTGGCAGTTGACTTCGACGATCACGCCGTGACGTCCGTCGGGCGCGACCTTCGCTCGCACTTCCCCTTCGGTGGCAATTTTTCCGCCCTTGGTGGCGGCCTTCACGAGGCCTTTTTTCAAGATGACTTCGACGGCCTTCTCCATGTCGCCCGCGGCTTCGACGAGCGCGCTCTTGCAGTCGCTCATTCCGGCCTGCGTTCGCTCACGCAGCTCTTTGACCATCGAGGCAGTGATTTCAGCCATCAGTTGGGTGCTCCGCCGCCGCCACCGTGCGTTCCAGTGCCGCCGCCACGCTGACCGCCGCCACCCGGGCCGCGGGGACCACCGCGTGAGCCCTGGTACACGTCTGCCGGCGGACGTCCACGCGGCCTATCGCCTTGCTGCTGCTGCTGCTGCTGCTCGCCGCCCTGCTCCGGCTCACGCTGCGCGTGGTCCTTGCGGCGCTGTGATCCTTCGATGACCGCGTCGGCCAAGCGAGCGGTGATGAGACGGATCGAGCGGATCGCGTCGTCGTTGCCCGGGATCGGGTAGTCGATGTCGTCCGGATTGCAGTTCGTGTCGGCGATAGCGATGATTGGCACGCCGAGCTTCTTCGCTTCTTGAACGGCGATGGTCTCCTTCGCCGGGTCGATGATGAAGACCGCGTGGGGTAGCGACGTCATGGCCTTGAGACCGCCGACGTACTTCTCGAATCGCTCACGCTCTTTTTCGAGGCGCGAAACTTCTTTTTTCGGAAGCTGCAAGTAGGTGCCGTCGTCCTTCATGCGCTCGAGCTGGCGCATGCGATCGAGGCCCTGCTTGATGGTGCGAAAGTTCGTGAGCGTGCCGCCGAGCCACCGATTGATGACGTAGTAGCAACCCGAGCGGCTTGCTTCCTCCTGCACGATTTCTTGGGCCTGGCGCTTGGTCCCGATCATGAGGACATGGCCGCCGCGCGAGCACGTCTCTTCGACGAAGTGGAAGGCGCGCTGAAAGAGCTTCGCCGTCTGATCGAGGTCGATGATGTGGATCCCGTTGCGCGCGCCATAAATGAACGGCTTCATCTTCGGGTTCCAGCGCTTCGTCTGGTGACCGAAGTGGACGCCTGCGTCGAGCAGGGACTTCAGCGGCAGGGGGAGGTCACCGCGGAGCTGCGGGACACCTTGGGCATTGTTCGGTACTTCGGTGGACTGAGTCATGAGCGCGTTTTCCTTTCGGTTGGGCCGCCGCTCTTCTCCCGCCGCCAGCGTCTTGAGACGCACCGGACTGCGAGTTTTGCGCGATGAAGAGCGTGTGGAGTGGTAGTAACTGTCCCGATGTTTTGGGGGGCGAACACTACGCCCAGCCCGTGCTAAGTCAAGCCATGCGCCGCGTTCTGCCGCTGATTGCCTCGTTGAATTTTGGTTTTTTCGTGGGCGCCTGCGGGAGCACGCCAGCGATGCCGAAGGGCCCTCCGCCCGAATACGAGGACAACCCGACGGCCGTTCCCGTCCCGACGATGACCGCGCCGCCCGCCGTGCCGCCCACGCCCCCTACCGAGGGCGGGCCTTCTTCGGCGCCGGACTCGGGGCAAGCTCCAAAGTAAACGCAGGGGGCTTCGGCTTCGGCTCGGGCCCGTTCACGAGGGAGTTGAGGAGGCTCACCTCATGTCTGAATGGGGCGTCGCCTTCACGGGGCTCGGTCTCGAGGACCCCTGGAATCGAGGCGAATTTCGGATCGTTCACGAGCCGCCAAAACAGCGGCAGTCCGAGAAGCCCTTCGCCGACGTGCTCGTGCCGATCGACCCGCGAGCCGAGCGCCTTCTTCGAGTCGTTGAGGTGGAACGCCAACAAGCGTTCGAGCCCGACGTGTTTGTCGAAGGCTTCCCACGTCGCTGCGTAGCCGTCAGGGGTCGAGATGTCGTAGCCCGAGGCGTAGGCGTGCTGGGTGTCGAAGCAGACGCCCATGCGGTCGCGCTCTTTCGTGCGCTCGAAGATCGCACCGAGCTCTTCGAAGCTGCACCCCACGCACGTGCCCTGACCGGCCGTGTTTTCGAGGAGGATCCGCGCGGTCGCCCCCTTCGTTCGCTCGTGGGCCTCATCGAGCGCCTCGGCTACGCGCGTCAGCCCCTGGTCCACCCCGAGGCCGAGATGCGCGCCGGGATGCAGAACGACGTACGCAATTCCAAGGGCGCTCGAGCGCTCGATCTCCGCAACGAGGGCGCCGATGGAGCGAGCGAGAATGTCTTCCTTGTCGGTCGCCAGGTTGATGAGGTAGCTCGTGTGCGCCATCACCGTGCCGACGGCGGAGCTCGCATGCGCGCTTCGGAAGGCGGCGAGCTGCTCCTCGGAAAGGCTGGGCTCCTTCCACTGATTGGAGTTCTTGGTGAAAATTTGGGTGGCCTTGCAGCCGTCCACCGTCGCGCGCTCGAACGCCCGGTGAAGACCGCCCGCCACGGACTGGTGCGCGCCGCAAATCATTCTCGGTTGTCTATAAGATCGCTACGACGTTTGTGCTAGCGTCGCGCGCATGGGAGCGGAAGCAACCTTGGATCGCGCGCAGATGGAGCACTTGGCGAACCTCGCTTCGCTCTCGCTCACCCGCGCCGAAGCAGAAACGCTGACCACCGAGGTGGCGGCCATTCTCCGCTACGTGAACGAGCTCAATGATCTGGACACCTCGAACGTGGAGCCGACGGCGAACATCTACCCCGGCGGGCTCCACGACGCGCGGCAATCCGAACGCACGGCCTGGCGGCAAGACGTGATCGAACCTTCCCTTCCGCGCGAAGAAGCGCTCAGTCAGGCGCCGTCGGCGGGGGAACATGGCTTCGCGGTGCCCACGTTCGTCGACGCGGGCTGACGCGGCATGCCCGCTGCTTCCGCAGGCGTTCTCACCACGCTGACCGGCGTCGAGATCGCGGACCGGGTTCGCGCCGGCGAGCTCAAGGCAATCGAGGTCGCGGAGGAGACGCTGCGGCGAATCGATGCGATCGACGGCGAGGTCCACGCGTTCCTGGCGACGGCACGCGACGCCTTCCTCGATCAGGCACGGGCGGTCGACGACAAACGGGCCCGCGGTCAAACGCTCGGTCCGCTCGCGGGCGTGCCCGTGGCGCTGAAGGATGCACTCTGCACACGTGGCCTCGTCACCACGAGCGGGTCGAAGATCCTGGAAGGCTACGTCCCTCCGTACGACGCAACGGTTGTAGCTCGCCTGCGCGCAGCCGACGCTCTCTTGCCTGGCAAGACGAACATGGACGAGTTCGCCATGGGAAGTTCCACGGAGAATTCGGCCTTTCAGGTCACGCGAAACCCGTGGAATACGGACCATGTACCGGGAGGTTCGAGTGGCGGCTCGGCTGCCTGCATCGCTGCCGGAATGGCTCCGCTGGCGATCGGCACCGACACGGGCGGATCGATTCGGCAACCGGCGGCGCTGTGTGGCGTCACCGGGCTCAAGCCGACCTACGGGCGCGTCAGCCGTTACGGCCTGGTGGCTTTCGCCAGCAGCCTGGAC
>JAYTOU010000004.1:0-24955 GCA_043747615.1 Myxococcales bacterium
ATGCTCGGCGGTCACATGGAGCTCGAAGCAGATCTCGGGATCGACTCCATCAAGCGGGTCGAGATCCTCTCGGCGATGCGCGAGCGCGCCCCCGGTTTACGCGAAGTGAAGCCGACCGAGCTCGCTGCCTTGCGCACGCTAGGTCAGATCGTCGACCACATGCGTTCTCACGGAACGCAATCGAACGGGCCCGCGGTCGGTGCGGGAGCCAAAGCCATTGACGCTCCTCTACCCCGCGATGCGAGCGCGATCGAACGCTTCGCCGTCCGGGAAATCCCCGCTCCCGCCGTAGGCATGGCGCTCGCTGGCGTCCTTGCTGCCGGGCGGATCGTGGTCACCGACGAGGGCACCGGTTTGGCCGCAGCGATCGTAACGCGGCTTGGCGCGAATGGCGTGCGAGCGACGGTCGTCTCGCATGTGCCGGTCGACGCGGAGGTCGTCGTCTTCCTCGGCGGCATGCGTGCCGTCAGCACCGTGGAGGAAGCCGTGGCCGTGAACCGTGAAGCCTTTCACGCGACGCGTGCGGTGGCAGCCCGGTTTGCCGCGGAAGGTGGCGTCCTCGTGACCGTCCAAGACACGGGCGGCGACTTCGGACTCTCGGGGCGCGACGCAACGCGGGCCTGGCTCGGCGGAGTCTCGGCGCTCGCTCGCACCGCAGCGCGCGAATGGCCCAGCGCGTCCGTGAAGGCCATCGACTGCGAACGCGGAGGCCGCAGCGTCGACGCCGTAGCCGCAGCGATCGTGAACGAGATTCTCGGCGGCGGCTCCACGCTGGAGGTCGGGCTTCACGCCGACGGAGCGCGCACCACGCTCGCCTCCGTTGTCTCGCTCGTCGGCGGCCCGGCTGCCGGCGCGGGTAAGACGCTGCGGATCGGCGCCGACTCGGTCGTCGTTGCTTCCGGCGGAGCACGCGGGGTCACCGCTGCTGCCCTCATCGCGCTCGCCAAGGCGAAGCACCCGCGCATCGTTCTCCTCGGGCGCACCGCGCTCGAAGACGAGCCCGCCGAGCTCCGCTCCTTCGCCGACGAGGCGGGCCTCAAGCGCGCGATCGTCCAGAAGATGCAGTCCGAAGGGCGCAAGCCGACCCCCGCCGAGGTCTCCGGAGAGGCATTCCGCGTCCTTGCGAACCGCGAGATCCGCGCGAACCTTGCTGCGCTCGAGTCTGCGGGCTCCAAGGTCAGGTATCTCGCCGTCGACGTGCAGAACGCCGGAGCGATCTCGACCGCGCTCGATGCCGTCCGAAAAGATTGGGGCAAGATCACCGCTGTCGTGCACGCAGCCGGCGTGCTCGCGGACAAACGCATTCACGAGAAGACCGACGAGCAGTTCGATCGCGTCTTCGACACCAAGGTGGGTGGCCTCCGCGCGCTTCTCGCCGCGACGGCGAACGATCCGCTGACGGCCGTATGCCTGTTCTCGTCGATCGCTGCGCGCACCGGAAATGTCGGGCAATGCGACTACGCCATGGCCAACGAAGTGCTCAACCTCGTCGGCTGCGCCGAGCGCACCAGGCGTGGTGAGGCGTGCGTCGTCCGGTCCATAGGCTGGGGCCCGTGGGAGGGCGGAATGGTCACGCCCGCTCTCAAATCGCATTTCGAGCAGATGGGCGTCGCCTTGATCCCGCTCGACCTGGGCGCGCGCATCTTCGTCGAAGAGATGGAAGGCGGCAGCCCAGACGTCACCATCGTCGTCGGCGGCACGAGCGGCGAAGGCGCCTTTGGTGCGGCGGCGTCACCTCAGGTCTCCGTCGAAGTGCGGGTGAGCGCGAAGTCGCATCCGTACCTCGCCGACCACCGCGTAGCCGGTGTGCCCGTCGTCCCCGTGACCTTGGCGATGGAATGGATGCTTCGCGGCGCGCGCGCCTGCAGGCCCGATCTCATGGCGACCACGGTGCGAAACGTGAAGGTCCTCCGCGGCATCAAGCTCGATCGCTTCGATCACGAAGGCGACCGACTCGTCGTCCGCTGCCGTCAGACTTCCGACGGCGAAATTGCGGTCGAAGTGCGTGGGCAGAACGACGCTCTCCACTACAGCGCAGTCGTCGCCATGGCCCCCCAGGGAGCGCGCTCGCCTGCCGCACAGACCGCACCCACCGTCGATCGCTGGACCCTACCAAACGTGTACGACGGCCACGTGCTCTTTCACGGCGAACGCTTCCAGGTGATCCGCGCTGTCGAAGGCGTGTCCCGCGCCGGCATCATCGGCACCCTCGCCGGCGTCACCGAGGTCGGCTGGCCCAGCGAGGCCTGGCGCAGCGATCCCGCGATGCTCGACGGCGGGCTGCAGCTCGCTCTGTTGTGGACGAGAAACGTCCTCGATGGCGCGTCACTCCCGATGGCGCTCGGCGAGCTTCGCACGTACCGCGAGGGCATCGCCAACGGCCCTGTTCTCTGTGTGCTCTACGCCCGGCAGGTCCACGATGCGCGCGCCGTTTGCGACATTGCGTTCGTGGATGCTACGGGGGCGGTGATTGCCGAGATGATCGGCGTCGAGACCGTCCTTCGCCCCAGCGAGACGGCGACCAAGAGCACCGCGGCTCCGGCCCAGGCATAAACCCATGTCGTTCGAACCGATCGCGATCGTCGGGCAGGCTTGCACGCTGCCCGGCGCGCTGACCCCGACGGCCCTGTGGGACAACGTCGTCGCGCGCAGAAGCTGCCTGAGTCGTGTCCCGGCGGAACGATGGCGCCTGGCTCCGTCAATCGCGATGGGCACGACGGAGAACGCAACGGATCGGACGTGGTCCGACATGGGCGGCTACGTTCACGGCTTCGAGTCCGTCTTCGATCCCACGGGCTTTGCCCTCGACGCAGACGAAGTGCGGGCCCTCGACCCGGTGTTTCAATGGTCGCTCCACGGCGTCCGCGAAGCGCTTCGCATGATGGGGCATGACAGCCCCCGCGGCCTTGAGCGCGTTGACGGTCCGTGCTCGCGCGTCGGCCTCGTCATGGGCAATCTTTCGTTCCCGTCATCCGGAATGGTGCGCTACGCAGAGAGCGTCTGGATCGACGCACAGGCCGCGGGTGTCCTTCGTCCCGATGCTGCCGCACGTGCTGGAATTTCCAGGCCGAACGCGCGCAATCGGTTTTCGTCGGGACTGCCAGCTCACCTGACGGCGCGCGCTCTCGGCCTCGGT
Source organism: Myxococcales bacterium (assembly GCA_043747615.1). Taxonomy (GTDB): domain Bacteria; phylum Myxococcota_A; class Polyangia; order Polyangiales; family Polyangiaceae; genus JAYTOU01. Next base: position 3,137 of record JAYTOU010000004.1, read on the forward strand.
GGCGGCGCCTTTGCGCTCGACGCCGCATGTGCATCGTCGCTTTACGCGATCAAGCTCGCGTGCGATCGCCTCCACGATCGTACCGCCGACGTGATGGTCGCCGGCGCCGTCAATTCCGCCGACGATCTTTTCATTCACATCGGGTTTTGTGCGCTCGCCGCGATGAGCCGCACCGGCCAGAGCCGCCCATTCCATCGCGACGCCGATGGTCTCGTCCCTGCGGAAGGCGCGGGCTTCGTCGCACTGCAGCGGCTCGGTGACGCGCTTGCTGCCGGACGCAAGATCCTCGGTGTCATTCGAGGCGTCGGGCTCTCCAACGATGGCCGCGGCCGCGGTCTCCTCGCGCCGTCGGAAGAGGGACAAGAGCGGGCCATGCGTCTGGCATACGCGAGCGCCGAGATAGCGCCGTCCGACATCGGGATGATCGAGTGCCACGCGACCGGCACCGTGGTGGGCGACGCGACGGAGGTGCGGAGCACGGCGCGTGTGTTCGAAGGCTGCAGCGGCGTGCCGATCGGATCGCTCAAGTCGAACCTCGGTCACTTGATCACCGCGTCCGGCGCAGCGGGACTGATGAAAGTGCTCGCGGCCATGGAGAGCGGTCGTCGCCCGGCGACGCTGCACGCCGACGAACCGATTGACGCGCTCGTCGGGACACCGTTTCGCCTCCTTCGAGAGGCCGAAGAATGGACCGGCCCACGACGCGCCGCCCTCAGCGCATTCGGTTTCGGCGGGAACAACGCCCACTTGATCGTCGAAGCTTGGGATGGCAAGGCAGCAACTCCGGTGCGCGCATCTGCGGCCCCCACGGATCGCGTGGCCATCGTGGGGATCGGCGCCCGCGTCGCGGACGGAGATGGCACTCGAGACTTCACGCGCGCTCTCTTCGCGGGAGCTCCGCGCCTCGCCCCGCGCGCGACCGTCACCGTCGCTCTCGACGGAGTGAAGTTTCCGCCGCGCGACCTTTCGCAGACGTTGGCGCAGCAGCTCTTGGTGCTCGAGGCCGCGCGCGAGGCGTCCGTCGGAGTATCGCTTCCCCGCGAGCGCACCAGTGTCCTCGTCGGCATGGGCTGCGATCCAGAGGTCGCGCGGTACGGCGTGCGCTGGCGACTGGCGCAGTGGGCCGAGGCCTGGGCGAAGGAGTCGGGCGGCGTGGTCGATCCTGCGTGGCTGGCGAGTGCGCAAGATTCTTTCCAGAGCGGCCTCCAAGCGGCGGGCGTGGTCGGCACGATGCCGAACATTCCCGCGAACCGGATCTCCAGTCAGCTCGATGTCGGTGGTCCAGGGTTCACTGTGTCGGCCGAAGAAGCGTCGGGGCTCGCTGCACTCGAGATCGCGGCGAGGGCCTTGCGCGCCGGCGAGATCGACGCGGCGCTGGTCGGGGCGGTGGATCTGTCGCACGAGATCGTTCACCAGTCCGCGCTCGAGGCGCTCGGTCATTCGCGCGCACCGGGCGACGCCGCGGTGGTCCTCGTGCTCAAACGCCTTGCCGACGCGACGCGCGACGGTGACCCCATCTACGCGCTCCTCGGCGGCGAGAAGACCGCGTCGCTCGTCCTCGGCACCGCGCATGCGGCGACCGATCTCGGTGGCGTGTTCGGAAATGCGCACGCCGCAACGGGGCTCTTGCACGTTGCTGCTGCCGCGATCGCGTTGCGACACGGTGCGCGCCCGAACGTTGGCGGGCCCGCGATGCCATGGTTTGGCGAGCGCGCGGTCGACGTCTGCATCTCGGTGCTCGAGGCACCCGCGGCGCTGCTGCGTCTGGAAGGTCGCGACACGTCGCCGTTCGTGTCCGAAGCCGTCCCGCGTCTTCATGTGTTCTCCGGTGCCGATCAGAAGAGCGCGCTCGCCGCGCTTGCAGCAGGCCGCGAGGGTGACGCTGGGTCGGCGCGTCTGGTCATCGTGGCTGGCGACGAAGCGGAGCTCGCGCTACGCGCCGATCGCGCACGTCGCTGGCTCGATGGTGGAGGCCCCGCGCCCGAGGGTGTGGCGTTCCGGGCATCGCCGATCCAGGGCCAAACCGCGTTCGTGTTCACGGGCGCAGCGGCGGCGTACCCGGGAATGGGTCGCGATCTAACGCTGGCGATGCCCGAGCTTGCCGATGCGGTGCACGCGCGGTGCTCTGAGATGGACGCCTCGACGGCGTGGCTCTACGGCCCCGGAGACGGATCGCCCAAGCATCCGCTCGACCAGCTCTGGGGCACGTCGTACGTCTGCCAGCTTCACGCCGAGCTCAGTCAGCGCGTCTTCGGTCTCCGGCCGGACGCGACGATCGGATACTCGTCGGGTGAGTCCAACGCGCTCTTCGCCATGGGCGCATGGAGCGATCTCGATGCCATGATTCGCGAGACGCGGGGGGGAGCGATCTTCACGCGCGATCTCGTGGGCGCCTTCGATGCACCGCGGCGGGCCTGGTCGCGAGCGGGCTCGCACGGCACGAAATGGCTCAATTTCAGCGTCGCTGGGCCAATCGACGACGTCCGTGCGGCCCTCGCCGACGAGCCACTCGTGCACATCACGATCGTGAACACGCGCGAGTCCTGCGTCATCGGCGGCGAAGCCGTTGCCTGCGAACGCGTCGTCAAATATCTCGGCTCCGATCGTGCGCTTCCTCTTGGATACGACATCGCCGCGCACTGCCCCGAAGTCGCAGAGATTCGCGATGCCTGGTGGCAGCTGCATCGCCGGGTCACGCGCGACGTGCCGGGGGTGAGGTTCTACACGAACGCCACGGGCTCATCGTTCCTGCCGACCCCCGAGGCCGCCGCCGATGCCATCACCGGACAGGCGCTCGGCACGCTCGATTTCCCACGCGTGATCGAACAGGCGTACGCCGACGGCGTGCGGGTGTTTCTCGAGCACGGGCCGCGTGGACTTTGCAGCGGATGGATCAAACGCATTCTCGGTGATCGGGATCACGTCGCGGTGCCGCTCGACGTGGCCGGACGCTCCGGTGTTCGTCAGGCGATGAACGCCGCCGCGTGGTTGGTATCGGCAGGAGTAACGTTGGACATGGCCGCATTCGAAAAACTTGCGTCGGTCGCGCAGAAGCCCTCGGGGGCCGTGCTCACGCTGCCCGCGCATCCGCCCGCACCACGCATTCCGACGATCGAAACGGGCCCGCAGGTAATGGAGAAGGCCCCGTGGCTCCCGCCCGTGATGGAGGAGGTCGCGTCGCCGATCCCCGTGGAAACAAGGACGATCGTGACCCACGCAGTTGCGCCGCCTTCCCGGCCGATGGCTGCGCCTCTCGCTCTGGTCCCGGCGCGCACGCACTCCGTCCCGTCGACATCTTTCACCGACATGCTGTCCCGGATGACCGCACACCAGGCGCAGCTCGCGGGCGTGCACCGTGATTTTCTCGCGCAGCAGGCCGAGGTTCATCAGCGTTTCCTCGCGCTCCGCCAGACCTCCGAGGCGGCGCTCCTTCACGCGTATGCGCGCGCGTCGCGGCCGTCACCTTCGCGTGCACGCGCACCCGTGGCATTGCCGGTACCCACTCTGCCGAAGGTTGCTTCGATACCTACGGCCGCTGCGCCAGTGCGTGCAGCAGCGGTGGGATTGCCCGGACCGAAGTTCGATCGTGCGCAGCTCGAGGTTCTCGCGGGCGGAAAGATTTCTTCCGTCTTTGGTCCGCTCTTCGAGCCCCAAGATGGGTACCGCCGTCAGGTACGCATGCCCGAGCCGCCGCTTCTTCTCGCCGATCGAGTGACCGGAATCGACGCTGCCGCGGGCTCGATGGGCACCGGCACGTTGTGGACGGAGACCGACGTCCTGCTGGGGAGCTGGTACCTCGACGACGAAGGCCGCATGCCCGCCGGCGTCATGATCGAAGCAGGCCAAGCCGACCTCCTTCTCATCAGCTGGCTCGGCGTCGATCTCCTCAATCGCGGTGAGCGTGTCTATCGCCTCCTCGGGTGCGAGCTCACCTACCACGGCGGTCTCTGCGCGCCGGGCGACACCCTCGTCTACGACATCCACATCGACGGGCACGCGAACCAGGGCGATATCCGTCTCTTCTTCTTCCATTACGATTGCCGCGTGAACGGCGTGTCGCGCCTCACCGTGCGCCACGGGCAAGCGGGGTTTTTCACCGATGAAGAGCTGGCGAACTCCGCCGGCGTGCTCTGGGATTGCGCCAACGAGAAGTGCAACAGCGACGCTCCGCTAGATCCTCCGGCGGTCGCGTGCACGAAGCAACGCTTCGATGCCTCCGAGCTCCGCGCCTTCGCCGAGGGGCGTCCCTTTGCGTGCTTCGGACCAGGCTGGGAATACACCCAAGCCCACGTCCGCTCGCCGGGGATCACCTCGGGAGAGATGCTCTTTCTCCGCGAGGTGACCGCGTTCGATCCCAAGGGTGGGCCGTGGGGCCGCGGCTATCTTCGCGCGGAGACGCCGGTCACTCCGGACGACTGGTTCTTCGGCGGTCACTTCAAGAACGACCCGTGCATGCCCGGCACTCTGATGTTCGAGGGTTGCCTCCAGGCGATGGCTGTGTACATCACCGCCCTTGGATTTACGGTCGATCGTGATGGTTGGCGCTTCGAGCCGGTGCCGGATCAAAAGTACCCGATGCGTTGCCGCGGGCAGGTAACGCCAACGAGCAAGCACCTCACGTACGAAGTGTTCGTCTCCGAAGTGGTCGCCGGACCTATCCCGATGATCTACGCCGACCTCCTCTGCACGGTCGACGGTCGCAAGGCTTTCCACGCCGGACGCGTCGGCCTTCAGCTCGTCCCCGACTGGCCCCTCAACCACTGGAAGCAGCTCGGCCCTGCCACGTCCCAGCTCACTGCGGAGCCCGTGGCGCTGCGCAAGCTCGGTGGTCTCCGTGGCTACGTGGAACCAAAGCCCGTCGCGGAAGTCGACGGATTCAAGTTCGACTACACCTCTCTCATTGCGTGCGCGTGGGGCCCTCCGTCGCACGCCTTCGGGCCGTTCTACTCGGCGTTCGACGGCACGCGCCGTGTCGCTCGTCTTCCGTCGCCGCCGTACCATTTCATGTCGCGGGTCACGTTTCTCGATGCGCCGCTCGGCGGCATGAAGCAGGGAAGCACGATCGAGGTCGAGTACGATCTCCCCACGGAGCAGTGGTATTTCGATCAAAACGGGCATCCCACGATGCCGTTCTGCGTCCTCATGGAGGCCGCGCTTCAGCCCTGCGGTTGGCTTGCCTCGTACGTGGGGAGCGCCCGCACGAGTGAGATCGATCTTCTCTTCCGCAACCTCGACGGCACCGGCGCCTTCACCGAAGAGATCCTCCCGGTGGGCGGCATTCTTCGCACCAAAGTAACGCTGGTCTCCATCTCGCAGACCGCGGGGATGATCATCGAGACCTTCAAGGTCGAGCAATTCATCGGCGACAAGAGCGTCTTCACGATGAGCACCGTTTTCGGATTCTTCCCGAAGGAGGCCTTCGAGAATCAGGCCGGCCTTCCGGTGTCCGACGAAGCACGCGCGCGCATCGAGGCCCCGAGCGAGTTTTTCGTGGACCTCACGGAGCGCCCTGCGCGCTATTGCGATTCAGCGCCGCGTCTCGCCGGACCGATGCTGCTCATGCTCGACCGCGTGACCGGCTACTGGCCGGAAGGCGGACGCGCCAAGCTTGGCTACCTCCGCGCAGACAAGACGGTCGATCCGGACGAATGGTTCTTCAAAGCTCATTTTTTCCAGGATCCGGTGCAGCCAGGCTCGCTCGGCATCGAAGCGATGTGCCAGCTCTTGCAGTTCTACATGCTCGAGCGCGACATGGGCGCAGGTCTCGCCCATCCGCATTTCGAGCCGGTGATGCTCGGCCGCGCGGTGACCTGGAAGTACCGCGGACAGGTCGTCCCGAAGAACCACACCATCATGACCGAGGTAGAGATCACCGAGGTCGGCGAAGACGAGCGCGGGCGCTTCGCGATCGCCGAAGCATGGCTGTGGGTCGATGGGAAGCGCGTCTACCACGCGAAGAATCTGGGCATGCGGATCGTGGCGGGGACCAAGGCGCTCTTTGCGTCGCCGCCCGCACCGGTGGAGGACTCGCTCGATCCCGCGAAGGACACGTGGCTCGCCGATCATTGCCCGACGTGGACTCTCCCAGCGCTCCCGATGATGTCGATGGTGGACCGTATGACCCGCGCCGCCAAGGAGCACGCGGGTCGCGAGGTTACGTCTCTCGCAGACGTGCAGGTGCGCCGCTGGCTACCGTTTCCGGATGGAGCGGTGCGGCTTCGGACGGACGTTGTCGCTGACGGTGAAGACCTTTCTGTAACCTTGCTCGCGTGGCGTGAAGCCTCGGATCCTGCGCTCTCCCGCTTCGAGCCCGTCGCCACGGCAAAAGCTCGCTTGTCCCGATCGCCTTCGCCCCCCGCGGCGTTCCCGGCGCTCGCCGATGCCGTCCCGGCTGCGAGCCCTTACACGACGGGGAGTCTCTTCCACGGACTGGCGTTCCAGTACATGACGGAGCTCTTCATTGGACCTGCCGGCGCATCCGGCGTGCTTCGAGCAGAGCTCGGCACCGTTCCGCGTGGTCTGCTCAATCAAGGGCTCCTCGACGCGGCGACGCATGCGATTCCTCACGATGCCCTGTGGCAGTGGTCCGCGGACATCCCGCGCGACCAGGTTGCCTATCCGTACCGCATTCCCGAGATCCGCTTTTTCGCCCCGCTTCCCGACGCGGGCGAGATCCGTTTGGAAGCGCGTTTCGCCGGGTTCGACGGGGATCCGCGCTTTCCGGTCGTCGACATTCAGCTCCTCTCCGAAGGTCGCGTGCTCGTCGCATTTCGGCTCGTAGAAATTCTCCTTCCGAAGGGACCACTCGGTGCGGCACCGCCCGAGGCTCGGCGCGCTTTCCTCCGTGACCGGCGCCACGTTCCGGGGGTCGCGCTCTCTCGGTTCGATGGCACCACCACCACCCTCGACGACGCCGTGATGCGGCAGAGCGACTGGCTGCCTGGGAACGTCGCGCGGATCTACGGCGTGCCTGTCGCCCGTCGAAACGAGCTCCTTGCCGAAGTAGCGGTGAGAGAGCACGTTGCGCGCCGCGCCTTCGTGCATCCTTCGACTGTCGTCGTCGAGCCAGATTTTACGGGTGCGCGCGCAGCCGTCCGTCCGCTCCGACGTCATCCGCTGCACGTCACGCGGGGAGCGGAGTCGATCACCGTGGTCGACGCCGCGCCTCCGTCGCAAGACCTCGCGCCCGTTCGCGCGTACTGGCGCGATCACATCGGCATCGGCCCCTGGCCTATCGAAGACCTCTACTACGGTCTCATCGAGCGCTTCGTCGGCGACGTCGTGCTCGACGATGCGGAAGCCTTCGCGAAGTTGCGTGGCCGAAGCTGCCTCTACCTCGCGAATCATCAGGTGGGGATCGAATCGCTACTCTTCAGCGTTCTGGCCTCCGCGCTCTCCGGAACGTCGACTGTGACCCTCGCCAAAGCCGAGCACCGCACGAGCTGGCTGGGGACGCTCATCGCTCACAGCTTCGCCTACCCTGGGGTGACCGATCCCAACGTCATCACTTTTTTCGAGCGCGAAGACCGCGAATCGCTGATCAAGATCGTCGGGGACATCGCCGTTCAAATGCAAACCACGGCCAAGAGCGCGATGGTCCACGTCGAAGGAACGCGTTCGCTCGCCGCTCGCCAGCCCGTAATCAAGATGAGCTCGGCCTTCATCGATATGGCGATCGCGGTGGGCGCGCCGATCGTTCCCGTGCGTTTCGTTGGCGCGCTTCCGATCGAGGAGCTCACCACGCGCCTCGAATTTCCGGTGGGCTTCGGTCGCCAGGATTGCTGGATCGGTCGTCCGATCATGCCGGCTGATCTCGCCGCGTTGCCCTACAAAGATCGCAAGACCGTGGTGATCTCTGCCATCAACGGCCTCGGTCCCGATCTCGCGAGCGAAGCACCCGCCGACGCGAATCCCGCGTTCGGTGCAGTCGTCGATCGCTGGATCACTGAGACCGGGGCGACGCCCGAGAACGCCGTCCTCTTCGCCACGCTAGCCGCCGTCATCAACCCGACCGAGGAAGTTCGCGCGCTGTGCGATGGCGCACGCACGGGGAAGCTCGAGGTCGGGCAGGATCCGCACGGCCGGTGGCTCGGAGAGCTCGCTCGTCGTCTCTACGGTCCGCGCGGGCCTCGCGTCGAGAGCTAACTCAGAGCGCTCAGGCGGACTCGAGGTCGGCCACCCACGTGCGTCGGGCAATCGCAGGATCGCCGATCTGCCGAACGCCGCTCGACTCCGTGGGCTCCGCGAATTCGCCGTTCCTCTGCCGCGCGGCAGAGAAGATTTCCCGGTAGCGTGCTTTGAGGCGCCCACTGGAATCATCTTTCATGCGCTGGAGCCATCCGCGGCGTGCCGAGCCGTAGGCGGCCGGCCCAATTCCGAGCTCGCCGAGCACCATAGAGAGCTCGGAGCGCGACGGCTCCGGACCGAATCGCATCATGACCGCGGCGATCTCCGCGAAGCGATCCAGCGTGATCCCTTCGATCGGATCGAGGGTCTTCAGCTCGGCGGCACGCACCGAGATCCGAGCGATCTCGCGCGAAGCCACGACGCTCGCCTGGCGAAACTGCTCGATGAGACGGATCTCGAAGGTGCCGTCCGCTCGCACTCCGAGCTCGGAGTAACGGGCTTCGAAGTAGCGCTCTACGAGCAACCAATGCTCCCAGCTTACGAAGTCGGACTCGGCGGCGATTCGCTCCTTCGGCATTCCGCCGGCAAAGGCCTCGTGTATCTGGGAACGTCTCGTCCAGAAGCCGGCGGCGTCTTCGGCGCGGAGTCCGCCGAGACCAAGCCCACTCGACTCGCAACTTTGCACGAAGGCCTTCATCTGGCCCCACGCTGCGGGGATAGGCTCGGGTTTCGCCTTCGGCACGCTCGAGCCTCTGAAGAGTCTGGCCAACGTTTGCATCAGACCCATGTGGACAACCTAAGCAAGCCCCGGACCACTAGAAAACTAGGTGGTACGCGTGATCCACCCGCATGTTTGTGCGAGGAAAAAGAGGGCGCGAGGGCATCGGGCGCGTGGCTAGGGGCGGAGGCTGGATCGAGTCGCATTCAGGCGTGGTTACTTCGAGACCTGAGCGCCGTAGGTTCCGTCGTCATTGCCGACAGTGCCTTCGTTTCCAAAGCGCCGCGCCGCCGAGCGCAATGCCCAGGTGGTCACTACGCCGGTGCGTGCCTGGCGAGCCTTAACGAAGTCGCGCTCGTGTGCGCGTGCGAAGGTCCACGAGAGCGGGAACGTGTTCCGTCGGTAGGTCACGCCGGGGTAGGCCTGATGAAAATCCGCAGCGGTCCAGCCCTGGCTCACGCCGACGTAGTCCACGGGATTGTCGCGCTCCGGATCGCTGTAGTTGACGGCGCTGTAGTCGGGCTCCCAATCCTGGAAGGCCATGATCTCGAAGTTGTCCCAATCGGAGGGGCTGCTCTGGTGATAGACCAGTAGAGCGTGGGCCGGCACGCCCATGTCCTGGACGTAGTGCAGAAGGGCGCCGAGAAAAAAGTACGCTCGCCGCGTATGGCCCGCGCGGTACTCGTCGAGAGCGTGCGCCCACATCAGCTCAGGGCAACTGGCGCCTTCGTTGTTTCCGCCTACCTCGATGCGCAGCGCTTCCATTTCTGCGTTCTTCTTGGGAAGGTCGTGAATCTCGGCGTTCGACCCGTTGATGATGTCCTGACGGTACGCGCCGATCTCGGGATACTCGTCCTTGAGCTGATCGACCGCGTACTCGGCCAAGTACGCGTGCGCGGGGTGAAATGGATTGCCGCCCGCGCTGTCCCACGCTTCCTCGGCCTGCGAGTGCTGCTCATTTGAATCGGTGCCGGCGCTGCAACCAAACGACGCCGCGGAGACTGTCGATACGAGGAGGAGGAGGAGGGGCTTGCGCATGAGAGCCACCGTATGCGCGTTGTATGCCACACGTGCACACATGTGCGCCTCGTGCGATTTCAGGCACTTAGGGCCCTTTCGGGGGCGGAAGTGGACAGTTTCATTCGTTATGCTGGAGAGGAAAAGATCCGCCCTTAACAAAATTAAACTCCTTGTCACCTCTCCGCGTTCTGTTAGTACCGGCCTACATTTACCCACTACGGTTCTGCGGGGAGGTTCCGGATGAAAATCATCGTATGTTTTGCGGTCAGCGCGCTCGCCCTCGGATGCGGAGCATCGCCCGATGAAGCGGCAGGAGACTCGAGCGAAGAGGCCCTCTCGAGCCACGCGCCGAGCCCTTATGCGCTCCAGGCCGCCGGAATTTACGAGAACAGCGACACGCGCGCCGGCGCCCTGACGTCGATCGACCTTCACCCCGATGGCACCTACGCGGCGGTCTGGAATAGCGGCTTTCATCAGAGCGGCCGCTACACCGCCGCAGCGAGCCGTGTGAATCCGCTTCCCCTCACCATGCGATCCGGGAGCCACTCGTGGGCCGCCCAGGTCAACGTCATCACCGGCGCGCTGAGCTCCGGTTCCGCGAGCCTCCAGGTGCGCGGCGGAGTCATGTCCGAGGGGGCGTGCGACACGACCGCGGGAAGCTGGACGGACGACGACGCCGATGTAGCAACCGGCCTCTACTGCGTGTGCCCCGCGCCCAAAGTGCTCATCTGGAGCGCCGGTGGCTGCGTAACGAAGCACGGTAAAACGCCGTAGATAGAACGCGCAGAGCGCTACCCCCCCAGCGAGGATCCAAAGAGCTCTGGACCGCCGGTGTCCAAGCGTCGATGAGCGAGCCAGCCTGGCGAATGGTCGTGATCGCGTTCACGGTTTCCGTGGTCGCGCTCGTAGCGATGCCTGCCAGTGCGCAAGGCCGCTCGCACGAGTCGGTCCCGCGAACGCTTCTTCGTGACACGCCGTGCCCGGGGTGCGTTGCCTCGATTCCTGTGGGGACGGAGCCGGTCCCGCTGATAGTCGCCCTCCACGGCGACGGCGAGAGCGTGGATCCCGTGCACGATGCGTGGGAAAAGCTTGCGGCTCCGCGCGGCGTAGCGGTTCTCGCCCTGGCCTGTCCCAAGCAACTCGGTTGCGGGGGGAGTTTCTGGCGATGGAATGGCGCGCCGGCGTGGATCGATGCACAAATCGCGAAGCTCGCCGATCGAAGGCCGATCGCGCGAGACCGCCTGTGGCTGGTCGCATGGTCAGGCGGAGCGTCGTACGTGGGCTACCGAACGCAGGAGCTCGAGCGCACCTTCGCAGCGATCGTCATCCACGGCGGTGGAATGCCACCCGCCGAGAGTTCCTGCAGCGACGTCAAGGCGAGCGTGTACTTCCTCGTCGGAGACAGAAACCCTCTGCATGGCTTGAGCGCGCGCCTCCGCGATCACTACGTGCAATGCGGCAATGACGTTACGTGGGATCTCGTTCGGGGAGCCGAGCACGGCGGCGAGTGGCAGGCGCTCGGCACGCACGGCGACGCCATTGTCGATTGGCTCGGGACCAAGCGACGCCGCTGACGCACCTCAGAGCGACGAGGCGAACTCTCTCCCAAACTCCAGCGGCGATGGACGATCGCCGGGAGCGTTCGCCGTGGCCGCACGCAGAAGCTTGGCGATGGCGGCAGGGTACGTGCGGAGGCGCTCGGCGTCCTCGAACGGATCGCGCCGCATGTGAGCGATGATGCGATCGCGGTTGTTCACGATCTCGTCGAAAAACGCCCGCCCAGTGGTGACGTTGTAGATGGTTCCCGCGAGCGCGTAGACGTCGGAACGGGGATCGAGCTCGATCGGATCGAGCACCTGTTCCGGCGCAATGTAGCCGGCCGTGCCTGCCACGAAACGCCCGCCCACCTCCGGGGGAACACGGATCGCGCGCACCATTCCGAAATCGATCACCACCGTCGCCAGCGGTGGAGCGAGCGCGGGATCACGGTGCTTCGCCGGGTCGAACTTCACGCCGCCGGCGAGCGGCAGACGGAGCCACAGATTTGCTGGCTTGATGTCGCGGTGAACCAGCCCTGCGCTGTGAAGCGCGGCGAGGCCCGCGCACGACTCGAGCACCACCTGCCGCAGCTCGAAGAGAGACATGTGACGCGCTGCCGAATACTCCTTCAGATCGGCGCCGATCAAGAGCTCGAGCACCAGGAACGGAATCGTGTCCGACACCCCACGCTCGATGATGTTCGCCACGTTCGGATGGTAGAGACCGGCCAGCGCCTTTGCTTCCTCGACGAAGGACGCGAGGATCCCTGCGCGCTCGGTGTCCGTCGCGTTGGCGAGCGCCTCCGCTTTCGGAATTTTCAAGACGAAGAAGCGATCGGCACCCGGCTTGCGCACGAGATACACCGAGCCGATTCCCCCTTCGCCGAGAGGTTTCACCACCTCGTACCCCTCGATGAGCTTCGGTTCCTTCTTTTTCGTCTGGGGCGGCGGCGGCGGCGATCGCTTGATGGCCCCTTGCACGGCAGCCTCGAGGAGCGCCGAGGTGACGGGTCCCCGTGACGCGAACCACACGTCGAGCATGGTCAGGTCGCGCGCGCGGATTGCCCTCGCCACGAGCGCGGCGACGCGGGGTGCATTCTCGGTGGTGCTTCGCGCGAGCGAATCCTCCGCGCTCTCCTTGCTCGCGGGATGCAGCGCCTTCACCGGATCGGCGAGCGCGCCGTGGAGGCGATCGGCCGCGAGGATCAGCTCGACGCACAGAGCTTCCAGGTTGGGCCGGTGCCCTGCCGCGGCGGCGAAGGCTTCGAGCGAACGTGCGAGGGCCGATAGCGCATGTGCGAGCTCCGTGTCGTCGGCGTGGAGCGAGGTAAGTGCCTGCGCGGCCGAGGCTCCCCACGCTCCGTCGGGCCCGCCGGACGAAACGGCCGTGCGCAGCGTTTCGGCGCGCTCGCAGCACTGCGCAAGCGCCCCTTCGGCCATCATGGGGAGCGCCGTCGCGAGCTGGAGAAGCATCGCCGGTCGATCGATCACCAGCGCCCACCACGCCGCAAACGGGCCGAGCCACTCCACGTCGTCGACCTCGCCGAGCGCCGTGCCTCGCGTCGTGTCCACCAACCGCCAGAAGAGCGTGGACAGAGCGCTTAGCAATGGAGCTGGGAGCTCTCGCGTGCCACCCGCCAAGCCTTCGAGCTTGCGAAGCCAGAGACACGTGTCGTGCGCAGTTGGGCCTCGGCCCGGGCCGAGTGCTCCGTCTTCACCGCAGGCATCGAGCGCGTAGCCTCCGAGGCGCACCGCGAGCACCTCGAGCGAGAGATCGGCGTTCGTGTCACCGCCGGTTTGCCGCCGCTCTCGCACGAGATCGAGGATCTCCGAGGGTGCGCGAGCGATGATCGTCCACGTCTCTTCGAGATTGGGCTCTTCTACGGGATCATCGGCGGGCCGCGTCGCGAGAAGAGGTCGCCACAGACGAAGCGCAAATGCCCGCGCGCAGCCTTCGAGCGCGTTGATCGCCGCCGCCCGTTGGCGGACTCGTCCCGTTCCGAGAGCGATGCGGCGTGCTTCGAGGAACGTAGGGGCAAGCGATGTAGCGAAGCGAGCGGCGCGTGCGTCGGCCTCTTCGTCGTCGTACTGCGCGGCGAGGCGGGTGAGGTTCTCGAGGCCGAGCTCGAGGTCGAGCGGGTCGCGCTCGGCACCATCGACGACGTCCGTCTGCGCTATGACTTCGATCCAGCGGCGCGACTCGTCGAGGGAAGTAGCGCGCGCGCACCGGGCCATCTCGCGCAGCGCACGCAGCGGCATTTCGATCTCTGCGATCTGGTTCCCTCGCCGCCAAAGCGTGGCCAGTCCTCGTGCAAGCGCGCGCGCGGCGATCGCTCCGCCGTCTCCTTTGAGGATGCGTCCGGCGAGGCGATCCCAGAGATCTTTTCGCTCGAAGAAAAAATACGGCGTCGCTGCGGCCACGGCTCCAAGCACCCAGCCCTCTTCGTCGGGCGCATCCACGATGGCCACGAGCTGCGTCGCAAGAAATCGTAGGCGATCGGCGGGGAGGCTTGCAAAGGCAGTGATCGCGCGCTGCCGGAGCAGGCGTGACTCACCGAGCACCCAGTCGAGCAGCGTCCCTTCGAGCGGCTCGAACGCGCCCGTGAGACGCCCGAGAGCACGGGCTGCGTGGACCCAGACGAGCGGCTCCGGATGGAGAAGGAGCGGCTGGAGCACTTGAAGGGTGAGCCCCACGAGCTCGGGATCGGTCGTGGGGGGCATTCCACACACGCTGACCTCGAGGCACCGCGCGGCGAGCACACGACCACGCAGCGCACCACGGGCCGGCCCTCGGATCATGGCCTCGAACGTCTCGCGCGACCCAAAGAGCCATTTTCCGAGATGGGGAACCTCGAGTGCGCTCGCACCCGCCTCCCAGATCAGGATCTCGAGACGCGACCGCGCTTCGCCGTTCTCGGGTGACGAAAGCTGCGCACCGTTGCCGAGGAGCGGAGCGCAGGCGAGCGCATCGAGCAGCGGCCCCTCGACGACTCGGTCGCGCGCCACTGACGTGATCCGTTCACGGAATGCAGGGTCCGCGGCAAGGAGCGCGAGGAGCGGCGCCATCTGCACATCGCGGCGCCAAGTGATCGACGAGCACCACCTGAAGAGGGTCTCACTCCCCGCTGCGCCAAAGAGAGCCGCGAGCGCGGCGAGGTCCCCCTCTTCGCGGATCAGCGACAAACATGCGAGGCCAAGGGTGTCCGTGGCCGCGCCGAGGTGGTCCGCAAGCGCGGCCTCGATGTGACCCGTCACCTCCACGCGACCGCCCGCACGCCAGCGACGGCGCACCGCCTCCTCGAGCTCAGGGTGCCCGGGGAGGGCGGCCGTCAACGTGTCGAGCGCGGCTTGTGCGTGATCTTGGAGCATCGCGATCTCCGAGCGTAACGCAAACTCAGCCCGTCGCGCCAAGCTCGTTCGGAAGCTTGCTCGGTCACCACGATCGCAGGTGAGCGCGAATGCGATCGGCGACTGCGCGTGAGCACGGAAAAGGCTCACCGCGCGCGAGACGCGAGGCGTACGTGAGAGGCATGTCGACCATCGACGCGAGCTCGCTCTCGAGGCGGCCGCTGGTCGCGAGCCAGCGCTGCACCTCGGTTACGAGCAGCTGGTAGTCGGGGCTGAGCACACGGCGCGCCGTCGCCAGCTTGTCGGTCGGTGAGCCTCGTCGGAGGGCCGAATCTTCGTCCGAGCCGTGCTCCTCCATCGGATCGAGATCGGCGTCTCCGAGAAGAGCGCTGAGATCCTCGTTCGTGAGGCCCTCGAGCGCGCGCGCATCATCGCCGATCACCACCTTGGTGAGCTCGCGTTTCTTTTTCTTGAGGACCAAGATCTTCTCTTCGATCGTGCCCCGGGCTACGAGGCGCACCACCGTTACCGGTTTGTCTTGTCCGATTCGATACGCCCTATCGGTGGCTTGGTCCTCGACCGCGGGGTTCCACCACGGATCGCAGTGGATCACCGTGTCCGCGGCGGTGAGATTGAGCCCAACCCCGCCAGCCTTGAGCGAGATGAGAAAGAGAGGAGCCGAGCCCCCCTGGAAGCGCGCGACGACCTCGCTTCGTTTCGTCGTTCTTCCGTCGAGGTACTCGTAGGCAATGTTCTCGGCGTCGAGGTCTTGCCGCCACAGCGTGAGGAGCTCCACGAACTGCGAGAAAACAAGGGCGCGCCGCCCCTCGGCCGCGAGCTCCCGCACGAGCTCGAGGAACTCTTTTCGCTTGGCGCTCACCTCGGGCGGAAGATGCGGATCGACCAAGCGCGGATCGCAGGCCATCTGGCGGAGACGGGCGAGCGCCGTGAAAACGCTGAGCTGCGCCTGGTTGCCGCGACTCTCGAGGTCCTTGGCGATGCCCGCTCGAAGTGTGTGCGCGAGGGCGTCGTACATTCGCTTGTCCCTGACGCTCAGAGGCACGACGCGATCGATCTCCGTCTTCGGGGGCAGCTCGCGCAGGACCTCGTCCTTCGTTCGCCGAAGAAGAAACGGACGCACCACGGCGCGGAGCTCGGCCGCTAGGGGGCTCTTGCGGTCGGCGACGATCGGCCTCTCGAAGCGCGTCTCGAAGGCGCGCGCGGTGCCGAGGATTCCAGGATTCACGAACGAGGCGAGCGACCACAGTTCGCCGAGGCGATTTTCGATCGGCGTCCCTGAGAGGGCGAGACGCATCGACGCGTCGAGCTGTCCGGCGGCTCGGGTGGTGGCGCTGTCGGCGTTCTTGATGTTCTGCGCCTCGTCGAGCACCGCGCAGCGGAATCGGATCGCAGACAGGACGTCGAGATCACGGCGGAGGAGCGCGTAGGTGGTGATGACGACGTCGCTCTCCTTGACGGCCTGGGCATGGCGCGCCGGACCGTGGAGGAGAATCACCTTCAAATCAGGGGTGAAACGCTTGATTTCGCTAACCCAGTTGGTCGCCACGGACGTCGGACACACCACGAGTGACGGCATCGGACCTTCGAGCTCTTTGCGCCGAAGAAGGAAAGCTAGGGTGGTGATCGTTTTGCCGAGACCCATGTCGTCGGCCAAGATCCCGCCGGCGCCGAGCGTCTGGAGGAACTGAAGCCAGGCGAGACCGAGCTTCTGGTAAGGGCGAAGCTCACCACGGAGCCCTCGCGGCATGTCGGGATCCGCGGAAACTGCGAGTGCGCGGAGCCGCTTGCGAAAGGCGTCGACCTTCGCGTCGATCCGTCCGTCGTTCTCTTCGATCCATCGATCGAGGCGCCCGAGCTGGTGGGCAGGAAGGCGTCCACTCGCTTGGCCCTTGAGGACGTCGTTTGCTTCGTTGGCCAGCGCCTCGATGGACGCGGAGATCCGGGTGAGCGTGCCGTCGCTGAGAACGACCCAGCGCTGCTTTCGAGCGAGCGCGTCGCGGATCGCGCTGAGCTCGACGGGAAGGTCTTTCGCCCCGAACTCGAGGCGCGTCTCGAGCCAGTCGCCCTCGAGCGCAACGTGAACGCGACCGGTGACGGGGGTACCGATGCGGACGTGCGCCAGGCGGCGTGAGAGCTCGACCTCGATCTTGGGAGCCGTCTCTTCGCGGAGCGCGAGGAGCCCCGTTTGCCAGAACTCGATTGCTGCGTCGCCGGACACGACGACCCGGGGCGGGCTCTCGTCGATGTCGTCGTCCGGATCGCCCACTCGCTCGCGGAGGCCGGCGCGCTCAATTGCCGACCGCGCGCTCGCCTCTTCGTCGCCGTCGCGATCGGTCGATCCTTTGGACGCGGGATAGAGCGGAAATTCGCGCGCGCCGTAGATCGCGACGAGCTCTCCCTCCATGTTGAGCGGCTCGCCCATCAGCCGAAGTAGGAGGCGCGGAGTGATCGGCGCCGGAAGTCCGAAGGCCTCGTGCGACGGGAGGGTGATTCCGCGACGGCGCGCCGTGCCGAGGAGGCGAGCGCCTGCGGCCTTCAGTTTTCCCGGAGGGACCAGGAGCTCGGGGGAGCGCGCAAGCTGGCTAACGAAGTCGAGGTCTACGTCGGAGGCAACGGGATAGATCGCGCCGCTCTTCGTCCATACGTATGGAAACGGGCCGGAGAAGAAGAAGGAGTCCGCAAACGAGATTCGCATCCGGTCGGCTTCGCCTATCCAGAACGCCGAGAGCGCATCGAAGGGAGCACTCTGCGAGCCTGCGGGGGCGAGAGCGATGGCAGGTCTTACGAGTGTAGTGCGGAAATCGAGGAGCCCCTTGAATCCCTCTACGAAGATGCCTGCGTGGAGCCTCATCGCTTCGATTGCGAGCGACGCCTCGACCCCAACGGCATAGGTAGCCTTTCGCCCCGCGCCGCGATCCCGCACGTAGCCAAGCACTCTCCTGTCGCGCGAGGAGAACGTCACGCTTCCGGAAATCTCGCGCGGGGTGAGGAGCTTCCGCTCTCCGTGACGGCGCACCACCATCGAGACGATGCGCGTCTCACCGGGGTCGATGCGATCACCGTACGTTTTTCCGAGCGTAGGGGCGAGCTCGGCAAAGGGGCTCGCAGCGATCTCTACCTTCGCTCCCTCGAGCGCGGGCGCGAGCCAGGCATCGAGGGCGCCGTCGAAGTTTAGCTCGAGGTGAACCCCGAGACGAAGCGCGGGGGCGCGCGCAGCCGCTTCTTCAGCGCTGGTGCCTTCGAGGAGTGCGTCACGGAGGGGCACCGAGATCGCGAGGTCGGCTGCGAGGATCGCGACGTGTGCGCATGGTCCGAAGGCGGAGAGGCAACGAGAGCAACGACCCGTGATGGCCTTGTCTTCGTCCATGCGGAGCTCGACGGAGACGGCCGCCTCGGGGCCCGCATCGCTCAGCGCTGCTCGCACGGCGCCGTCTCCGGACATCGTGGGAAGCGCTACGTAGCGGTGAGCGCTGGCGAGGGCGATGCGGAGCGCGCGCGGGCTGATGAGACGGCGCAGGAGCGTCCGATCGAAGCCGGGAAGCCAGTCGGCGGGAGAGCTCAACACGCGAGGAGAATCGGCGTGGCCGACGACGCGCGAAGGACGAGCTCAAATCGCATGTGGACCTTGTAGCATCGCCTCGTGATCTCGAAGGTGGCCGCATTCGCTTTGGCATTCGTTCCCGTGGGGTGCAGCGGGCAGGGGCCGTCACCCGTCGTTTCTCCCTCGCCGATTCCGAGCGCCTCGTCGTTGCCGAGTCCTGCACCCACGAATCCGCCCGCGGCGTGCGGAGGCGCGAAGCTGCGCGTGCATTTCTACGACGTGACGCAGGCGCTCGCGGCGCTCGTCGAGCTCCCCGACGGACGGAACATTCTCGTCGACACCGGCGATCTGCCGAAACGTTCGGGCTGCGGTCACGTATGCGCCGACGCGCACGCGAGGCTGATGACCAAGCTCCGCGCAGACCTCCGCGCGCGACCGATCGATCTTCTGTGGATCACGCATCCGCACGCTGACCACATCGGCGGAGCGATCGACGTCATGGCGCACTTCCCCGTGAGGGCCTACGTAGACAACGGGCGCGACCTTGGCGAGGCCGAGGTCAAGCGCGTTCACGAGTCGGCAACGGCGAAAGGAGTGACCATCGCCGTCGTCGCGCCGGGTCACGAGCAGCTCCCGATGCAGACTGCGGGGGACGTGAAGCTCACCGCGATCGCTCCATCCTCGTGGCTTCCGGCGTGTACGGCGAACCGGAACGATTGTTCGATCCTGCTCCGCATCGATTACTGCGCTTCGTCGATCTTGTTCACCGGCGACGCCGAAGTGGCGGAGGAGGCGTTGATCGACACGCGCGGAAGGGTGACGCTGCTGCAGGTCGGGCATCACGGAAGCGATACGTCCACCGGGGCCGCGTTTCTCGCGCGCGTGCGCCCGAAGTACGCCGTGATTTCAGCTGGAAAACAAGGGGAGGGGACGAACGATGCCTACTGCCATCCGCGAGCTTCGACGGTGAGCGCCCTGACGCAGATGATGGGCGGTGCTGGCTCGAAGGCGATGCACGCGTTTCGTGGAGGCCTTGGTTGCAAGAAGTCGACGGACGCAGATTGGACCGACGTCGCCGCGAGCGATCGCCTCTGGGCGACCATGCGAGACGGAGACGTCGTCCTCGAGACGAGCGGCGATGGAGCGTTCGTGAGGGAGTGATCGCCGTCAGCGACGAACGGCGAAGCGCGTGAGATTCGCGACGACGGCGACGAGCTCGGCGGGCTCTACGGGCTTCGGAATGTGCATCATGAATCCGGCGTCCAAAGCCTTGCGGCGATCCTCGGCGCGCGCGTACGCGGTGAGCGCGGCTGCAGGAATGTTCGCTCCCGCCTCGTGACCGAGAGCACGAACCTTTCGAATGAACTCGTACCCATCCTCGCGGGGCATGCCGATGTCGGAAATGAGGACGTCCGGCCTGTCGAGCAACAGTTTCTCCATGCCCTCTGCTGCGCTCCCCGCAGACGAAACGATGGCTCCGCATTTTTCCAGGACGGCGACAAGAAGATCGCGGGCGTCCTCTTCGTCGTCGACCACCAAGACCTTCAGATTTTTCAGCTCCGCGCGAACCTCGAAGGACTGGGCCGGAGCAGGGCTGAGACGAGCGGCGGTTCCGCGAGTCTCCTGGCGAATCGGCGATACCGGCAAGAGAACGGTGAAGGTCGATCCGCGGCCGTCGCCTTTGCTCTCGACCTCGATGGTGCCCCCGTGCAGCTCGACGATGTGCCGCGAAATCGCGAGTCCGAGACCAAGCCCACCGAAGGCGCGGGTCGTCGCACCGTCGGCTTGTTTGAACCGTTCGAAGACATGCGCGAGAAACGCGGGGGCGATTCCACGACCAGTGTCCGCCACGACCAACTTCAGGCTGGAGTCGACGCGCTCCACGCTTAGGTGGATGCGCCCACCTTTCGGTGTGAACTTGATGGCGTTGCTCAAAAGATTCCAGACGACCTGCTGGAGGCGATGCGGGTCGCCCATGATGGGCCCTGCGTTCTTCTCGAGGGTCGCGAGGATGACGACGTTCTTTGCCTCGCTCGCGAGACGCAGGGCGTCGACTGCGTGCTCGGCGATGTGCACGAGCTCCACCGACTGGACGTCGACCCGGAGCTTGCCGCTGATGATGCGCGACACATCGAGCAGGTCTTCGATGAGCTGCGCTTGGGTGACCGCATTGCGCTCGATGGTCTCCAAGGCGCGCTCGCCTTGGGCGGGCGTCAGATCACCTGACCGCAAGAGGCGCGTCCAGCCGAGCATGGAATTCAGGGGCGTCCGCAGCTCGTGGGACACGGTCGCGAGAAATTCGTCTTTGGCCCGATTGGCGACGTCCGCGTTCTTGCGCGCGTTCTGCTCCGACTCGTAGAGACGAGCGTTGTCCATGGCGATAGCCGCACGCCCGGCGAGCTCCTCGGCGAAGGCGAGATCGCCTGTCGTATACCTGCGACCGGACTCCGCGAAGACCAAGCTGATCGCCCCGAGAACGCGGCCTCGTGCCTTCAGAGGCACGATCATCGCGGACTGCAATTGAAGCTGGCGCAGGATGCGCAGATGGTCGACATCGACCGCGGTTGCAGCCAAGAGCGCGTCCGCGCCCTCCGGGTAGAACTCGGACACACCCGTGCGGATGACGTTCGGAACCCCGGACGACGCATCCGGGGACGCGGGGTATCTTTTGCCGAGCTCCTCGGCCAGGAGGACCTTCCGCGGATCGACGTGCGCGACCACGATCTGCTCCGTCTCCTGGCCGTCGTCCGCGAGCACGTCTACGGAGCACCAATCGGCGAGGCGCGGCACCGTGAGCTGGGCGAGAGCCGTAAGCGTTTTTCGCACGTCGAGCGCTGCCGCCAGCGCGGGGGTCGCCTCGCTGAGGAAGTCTCGACGTTCCGCGTCCGCCTTCGAGGCGCTTATATCTCTGAAGACCAGGACCACCCCGGTGAGGACGCCCTGGTCGTCTCGAATGGGTGCACCGCGGTCCTCGATCGGGATCCGCAAGCTATCGCGCAGGAGCAGAACGGAGCGGTCGACCGCGCCGACCACCGTGCCGTCGCGAAGGATCTTGTCCGCGGGGCTTTCGATCTCCTGCAGCGAGCGCTCGTTGACGATCCGGAACACCGTACGCAGCGGTTTTCCCATGGCGTCTGCCAGCGACCAGCCGGTGAGGGCTTCGGCGACGGGGTTCATGAAAGTCACACGTGCCGCGGTATCCGTGGCGATCACGGCGTCTCCGATGCTTTTCAGCGTCGTCGCGAGCGACGAACGCGCCATCTGCTCGCGCGCCAAGAGCTCCGCACGCTCCGACTCGGCCTTCCGCCGTTCGGTGATGTCCCTCAAGTACCCCGTGAACCCGATGGCGCCGTTCAGGGCGATCGGAGTGATCGCGACCTCGACGGGGAATTCGGATCCATCTGCACGAAGTGCCGACATCTCGACACGCCTCCCAATGACGTTCCCTTTGCCGGTCGCGACATAGCGCGCGATGCCCTTGCGGTGCTGATCGCGAAGCGCGGGAG
>JAYTOU010000005.1:0-88910 GCA_043747615.1 Myxococcales bacterium
GCTGAGCGCCGCCGCAGGTAGCTTCTACGTGTACGGCCAGAATCACGGAACGCTGCACTCCACGCCGCGGCTCGGCGACGCCGTCGTCTTCAACTACAAAGGCGGGGGTTACGCCGACCACGTCGCTCTCGTTACCCAAGTGAACGCGAACGGCACCATCGAGTCCGTCAGCGGCGATTGGGGCGGACAGAGCGGCAGTGAGGCCACGTTCTCCATCACCTCCCACGCCGCGTTGAATGCGCCTGCGTACTGGAGCGGCGTCGGTAGCGTCCCAGGAATCATCGGCATGAGGATCAGCGGCTTCATCAGCCCGGCCGGTACCGGCGCGCCCCCCCGCGTTGCCCACTGCACGGAAGGTCCCGGATATTGCACGGCGACCCAGCAATGTGAAAATGGCAGCTGGGTCTCACGTGCGAGCGATCCGACCGCCTGCACGTCGGGCCCGGGCGTGGCTGCGAGCGACGCATGCAGCGAGGGGCCTGGTTACTGTACGGCGACCTCCCAGTGCGAAAACCACCACTGGGTCCCGCGCGCGAGTGATCCCGCGGCGTGCACTTCGGGCCCGGGCGCCTAGTCCGACAGCTGCACGGGCTCCCCCCGGCTCATCTACGCCGCCGCATCCACAGCGGGGTTCGGCGGATCCGACTCGGGAGCCTTTGCGTTCTCGTCGCCGATGGCCTTCTTCAGCGGGTAGTAGCAGAGGACCATGAGCACGCCCGTGGCGAACGAGATGCCGCTCATCATGATGAAGAACGACTCCTTGCTCATCTTCTCCCAGAAGGTGCCGAGGTAGCCGCTCAAATAATTTCCGGCGAAGCTCGAAAGGAACCAGATCCCCATCATCATGGAGACGATGCGCACCGGAGAGATCTTCGTCACCAGGGAAAGCCCCACCGGCGACAAGTAAAGCTCGCCCACCGTTGCGAAGAACGTGGCGCCAATGAGCCACCACATGCTCGCCAGCGCACCACTCGCGAAGACACGCGCGCCTCCGATCATGACGATGTACGAAAAGCCCAAGAAGAAAGCTCCGATGGCCATCTTCGAAGCGGAGGATGGCTCGGTCCCTTTTCGCGCTTGCCGCACCCAGAGGACGTTGATGAAGGGGGTGAGGGCTGCGATGAAAAAGGGGTTCACCGATTGAAACCAGGTGGCCGGCATTTCCCAGCCCCAGCCGACGAGCTCGAAGATCTTGCGGTTCGTGTTCCCGTCGGCCCAGAGCTGGAGCGTATTTCCTTGCTGCTCGTAGACGGCCCAGAACGGAATGTTGAGAAGGCAGAGGACGACGAGAGCTGCGATCTTCGCCCACTCTTCGCGGCCGAACGGCTTCGTGTCCACGGGCGCCGGACCGCTGCCCTTCTCGCTTTTGTGCTGCTGCTCGCGCTTCATGATGTTGTCGGGAGCTAAATATTTCTGTCCCCAGACGTAGAGGATGAGGCCGAGCACCATGCCAACGCCGGCGGCACCGAAGCCGTAGTGCCAGCCAAACCTTTCGCTTTCGCCGAGCGTTCCGCAAACGAGCGCCGCGAGAAACGCGCCGAGGTTGATGCCCACGTAGAAAATATTGAACGCGCCGTCGCGCCGCGGATCCCCCTGCGGGTAGAGCGCGCCGACCTGGGTCGAGATGTTCGGCTTGAAGAGGCCGTTGCCGATGATGAGGAGAAGAAGCGCGACGTAGAAGAGGGACGAGAAGGCCATAACGAAATGGCCGATCGCCATGATCACGCCGCCGACGATGACCGTCTTTCGCTGCCCGAGCACGCTGTCCGCGATGATCCCGCCGACGACCGGTGTGAGGTAAACGAAGCCTGTGTAGAGGCCGTAGATCTGCGACGAAAGCGCCTGCGCGCTCTGCGGACCGAAGACCGATTCAATGACGGACTTGATCGCGTCTTGGGCGATCACGTGCTCGACGTGACCTGGCAAAAATAGGTACTTCGTCATGTAGAGGACGAGGAGCGCGCGCATTCCGTAATAAGAAAAGCGCTCCCACATCTCGGTCAAAAAGAGGATGTAGAGACCCTTCGGATGGCCCCAGAGATCACCTTTTTTCGGTGACCCAGGTGATCCAAGAGGCCCGACGCGGCCGTGGTCCGGACCCGCTGTTCCCTCGATGCTCATGCCGTACCCCTAACGTTGCGCCGCATCGAAGTACACCGCTGCGGCGGCCTTCGGAAGATTCGCTTGCCACGTCAGTGGATCAGAAACCACTTCACGCGCGGTGTCACTTCGAGGTGAAAGTGATTGCGGTGCGCCCAGTTGTAATCAGGAGTGAGCGCGACGTTGAAGAGGCGCGCGTCGGTGGAGTCGCAGAAAATCTTCCGAAGGGTGACGGCGTTCGGGGTGGCGGGCGTCGGGCTGGTGTTCGGACCGCACGTTTTTCGCCCGATTTTTCCGTGGAAATCGCGCTCTACGACTAGCTGCGTTCCGTCTCTTTGGATGAAAGTGCCGCAGTCGATGGCGAGGGCGCCGTCGTGCCGCTCGCCTACCTTTCCGATGGGCCATGGCCCGGTCGGGGGGCGGTAAACGGAGAGGTGCACGACCTCCACCACGTCGACTTTGGCGAGAAGGACGGCGAAGTCGTCGAGGGCGAGCACGAGTCGGCAGTCCATGATTTCGTACGGTGAGGTAGCGCGCTGAGCAACGGGAATGGCGGAGTGAAACGTGACTCCGCGGATCGCCCCGGTGAGACGCACGGGTGCGAGCACCCCGGGCGCATCGGGGACCGAGTGGAACGGCACCCCACGCGCCGTGAGCTCGGCCTCGCACGCCATGAGATCGAGCGCCGCGTACTTCACGGCGGGGGAGGCATCGGCGTCCGCAGGGAAGGCGACGTTGGGATCCGGCCCGCGAGCGAACAGCGTGACCAGGAGGAGCGCGATGACCCGCACGTAGGAACCGTAAGCCGCGCGCCCGCCTCGCGCCACTTTTCAGGATTGTGCGTGAGTGCGCTAGAATGGCCGAACCATGGCCGAGCTGAGTCACCGCGCGCGGCAAATTCTTTACGCCGCCGTCACCGAGTTCGTCGCCACCGGCGAGCCGGTCGGATCACGCACGCTCTCGAAGCACCGGGGGATCGATCTCTCGCCGGCCAGTATCCGCAATGTGCTCTCCGATCTCGAGGAGGAGGGCTACCTCCATCAGCCGCACACGAGCGCAGGGCGGGTCCCCACCGATCGTGCCTTCCGTCTCTTCATCGACGCCTTGATGGAGGTGCGCGAGCTCAGCCCCGAGGATCACCTGAGAATTCGCACGCGCTTCGAGGAGATGCTCCCCGGGCAAAATGTGATGCGTGAAACCGGAAAGCTCCTCAGCGAGCTTACGGGGACGGCGGCGGTCATCGTCACTCCGCGCGCCGAGACGCTCACCCTGAAGACGCTCCGCTTCATCCGCACGAATCCAGGCGAGCTCTTGGCCGTCCTCGTGATGTCGAACGGCACCGTACAAAATCGCTTCGTGCGCGCGGTGGTCAGCGAGGCGGAGCTCATTCGCGTGCACAATCTGCTCGACGACGTGACCGAAGGGCGCAGCCTCGGACAGCTCCGCGATTTTTTCGTTCGCAAGCTCGGCACCGAGCAGGTGCAGAACGACGAGCTCCGGCGGCGGGCCTTCGAGCTCGGTGGAGCGGTGATGGCGGAGGCCTCCGCGGGCGAGGCCGACGTGGTGATCGAGGGGCAAAATAAGCTCTTCGATCAACCCGAGTTTGCCGGCGCCGAAGGAATGAAGCACCTCGTGTCGGCGCTCGACGAGCGGGAGGTCATCGTGCGTTTGCTCGAAGCGACGGCCGAATCGCGCGGGACGACTACCGTGGTCCTCGGCCGCGAGGCAGGCGATCTCGGAGGTGGCCAGCTCTCCATCGTTGGAGCCGCGTACATGGAGCACGGACGCGCCGCCGGCACGATCGGCGTCATCGGCCCGACGCGCATGGATTATCCGAAGGTGGTGCCGTTGGTCACCGCGACAGCCCACGCCATGACCGAGTTCATGGACCGTGAGGGCAATTCGCGCGGCCGTGGCGACGCAGACTAATTCAGCACAGTTAAAAGCTGAATTTTCGCCGGCTGTTGTACTGTGAGTCCCGTATGCGCACGGCACCTCCGGACCTTCCCGGTAGCCACAACACGGACTCACCGCTCGATCGAGCGCTCGCGCTTCTCCTCGCTGGAGAACGCGAAGCCGCGCTTCGTTGGAGCGCCGCCGTGGTCGATCACGATTCCTCGGCATCGAGCGCGCTGATTCTCACCTGTCGCTTGCTCGCCGATGCGGGGCGCACCGAGGCCGCCGTGGAGGGGCTCGAGCTCGCCGTGAAGCGCGCCATCGACGCGGGGAATCTGCCGCTCGCCGTGGCTGCCGTCGCCGACCTACGCCAGCTCGGAAAGCCCGTCGCAGCACACTTCGACGACATCGCGCAGTCCTTCTGCCTCGGCTCTGCGCGCCTCACGGACTCCGCGTCTCCTCCTCCGCCGCTGCCGACCTTCGACGCCTTCCAGCCGCTGAGCTCGTTTCTTTCGGGGCCCGCGCTGCTCTCGAAGGCGACGGGTATCGTCCACTCTGCGCGAAAGAGCTACGACGCCCTCGACGACTCCGAGCAGCCCATGGTCGTACCGCTGCCCCTCTTCAGCTCGCTCGAGATGGAAGGTCTCCGCGCCCTCGTCGAAGCGTTCGAGATGATCACCGTGCCTGCGGGCAAGGAAGTGATCTGCGAAGGCGAAGAGGGCGCAGAAGCGTACATCGTCGCGCGGGGCGAGCTCGAAGTACGGCGCAGCGCGGTGTCGAGCGGCGACGAGCCAGGGGAGGCGCCGGTGACGCTTGCGCGTCTAGCGAACGGAGCGCTCTTTGGGGAAATGGCGCTGTTGTCGCGCGCGCCTCGGGCCGCGAGCGTCGTCGCATGTCGTCCGTCGATCTTGCTGGTGGCGCGTCGTGATGCTCTCGAAAAAGTGGCATTGGTCCGGCCCGAGGTTGGTGTGGAGCTCGCCGCGCACTGCCGCCGTCGCATGGTGGCGAACCTGGTGCGAACGTCGCGGGTGCTCGTGGCCGTCAATCCCGTAGATCGTCCGGCGCTGGTCGAGCGCTTCGAGACCTGCTTCTTCGAGAAGGGCGAGAACCTCATCTCCGAAGGGGAGGACGCGGTGGGCCTTCACCTCATCGCCTCGGGAGAGGTAGCCGTCGTTGGTCACGAAGGGGGCGAGGCCATCATCATTTCCACCTTGGGCGTCGGCGAAGTCGTCGGTGAGACGGCGCTCGTCCTGCGCCGAAAGGCAAACGCGGACGTGGTCGCTGTCCACCCGACGGTGACCCTCCACCTACCGAACGAAGATTTCTTGGGCCTCGTGCGCGACCACCCTGGCATTCTCCAGAGCCTGTACATGATGGCAGTCATGCGGGACGAAGAGACGTCGCTCGTGAGGTCCAACTCGACGACGAGCGTGACCGACGACTACGTCCTCGTCTAAATGCGCAGCGCGTAGGGATCAAATGGCGAAGCACTCTCACTCGTTCACCGAGCCGCTTCCGAACGAACGGCTCTCCGGAAAGTTTACGGAAGCCGAAGCGAAGCAGGCCCGGCGGCTCTTCGTCGTGCTTTGCATCATTGCTTCTTTTTTCGGGGTCGAGCTCACCGGCGCGCTGATGGCGAAGAGCAACGTCCTCAAGGCCGATGCGCTCCATCTCTTGATGGACGTGTTCGCGATCGCAATGAGCCTCCTCGCCATGCGTCTCGCCGTACGTAAGCCCACCGCGCGTTTCACGTTCGGCCTCCGTCGCGCCGAGCCCGTGGCAGCGATCTTTAATGCCATCCTCGTCCTCGGGGCAACGGTGGAGATCGTACGCGAGGGGATCGAGGAGCTTCACGGCGGAGAGCCTCCGATCGCGGGAATCATGATGGTCGTGTCGATCGGCGCGCTCATGGTGAACGGTCTGTCGGCGTGGCTGCTTCACGACGTCATCGGACATCATGGCCATGCTCACGGCCCCGCCACGCATGATCACGCCCACGAAAAGAAGAAGGCAGGGGGGCACGCGCTCAACCTCCGCGGCGCCAGGCTGCACCTCTTGGGCGACACCCTAGGATCGCTCGCTGCCCTCCTCGCAGCGCTCGCCATTCATTTCGGCGGCCCCCCCGCGATCGACGCCATTGCAAGCTTCGCGGTCGCGCTCATTCTCGTCCTTGGCGCCATCGGCCTGCTAAAAGACGCGACGCTCGTGCTCCTCGAGGCCGCGCCCGTTCATCTTCCGATCGACGCGATCCGCGAGGTCGTGGCTAATTTCCCGGGCGTTTCAGACGTTCACGACATGCACGTCTGGACGCTCGGAGCTGGTCACGACGCGCTCACCGTCCACGTCGTTCGCTCCGAGAATGGCGATTCCGATCTCGGTCCGCTCCTTTCGAAGAAGCTCCGCGAGTCCTTCACCATCGAGTACGTCACCGTCCAAGTAGAAGCGACGAAGGAGCCTTGTGGGGCCCCTCCGTCGCGGTTCGTCTCCGAAGACTGAGCTTGCGCTCAATCGCGTTGGAGTACGTGCGCTGACTACGTGCAGGCAGCTACTTGCAGAGGTTACCGACGCACGCTTTGCCTGCAGGGCAGTCGGCCTGGACGGTGCACTGCGGGTGCGCTTCGGTCTGATTGCGGCAGACCTTGTCCGTGCCGCAAAAGCCTATGCGCGAGTCGATAATCTGGCAGTCGTGATCGACGTTGCACGAGTACTTGCAGTAGCCGTCCACGCACATCTCGGAGGGGCCTGCGTCTGACGAATTCGAATGGCACGCCGAGGAGTCGGACGCGCTACAAATCGGCTTGGGGCGCGTGTCGCTGACGCAAGCGCCTTCGTTGCAGTATTGGCCGGCGGCGCAGCTCGCGTCCCCCGTGCATGCAGGCACGCAGCTTCCGCTCACGCATTTCGGGGTGCTTCCCGAGCAGTTCGCGTCGCCCTTGCACGTGGCCTGGCTGGGATCGGGCTCGCAGACGCCCTGGGTGCAGATGAGGCCTGCCCCGCACTGCCCGGAAGCGGTGCACGTGGTGACGCATTGTCCGTTCGCGCACGTCTTGCCGTCCGCGCACTCGCTGGAGAACTTGCACGTGTTCTTGGGAGCGGTGCACACGCCGCCAGCGCACGTGTCGCCGTTGGAGCAGTCGGCCGATACCGCGCAGGGGCAGGGGCCGTTCGTCCCTCCGCAAGCCTGGCATTTATTGGCGACGCAGGCCGCGCCGCCCGTGCAATCGGTCTTCGTCGTGCACTCTTTGGTGCCGGCGTCGCCGTTGCTCGTGCCGCCGGGAGCACTGCATAGGCCCTCCTTGCAAACGGTTCCGCGCTCGCAATCTGTCGTGCTCTGACAGGCCTTCTCGCAGCCGGCAGCCGTGCACATCGAGCCGCTCGCGCAGCTAGAGTTGCCCGTGCAAGGCTGCGAGGCGGGCGGGGTCACGGTGCTGCAGCCGTAGCCGTCGCAGGAGTAACAGCCGTTGTCGTCGCAGTAGTAGCGCTCGTTGGCCGGGCTGCACCCCGTCCACAAAACCGAGGTCACCATCAACAGGATGGCAACGACTCCGGACCATTTGCTCAGCGAAACCAACGTCTTCATGCTGCGGCCTCCACCTGGCCAGTATCCACGCCGCGTGCCATCGGACAAGCCAGAGCGGAAAGGACGCATTTTCCGGAAATACTGAGTCAACATCGTCCCGCGGCCGCTCGCAGCATGCGACGCCATTGCCGCTGTGACTGTGGACGGCCGGTTACGGGTCCCGGGCGGTGACCATCCTTCTCCTTGACCGGGGTCCGGCCTTTGGCTACCCCGAGCACCATGAAATCCCAGCATCTGGCCCTCGTTCGTGGCTCGCTCGCGTCACTTTTCGCAGCCGTCCTCTTCTTCTTCGGCTCGACCGCGCAGGCACAAATGAAGGTCGCCGTCGTCGATGTGCAGCGCGCCGTCATGCAGACAGAAGACGGTCTGCGCGCTCAGGCCAACCTGAAAAAAGTCTTCGACAGCCGCCAGCAGGAGCTGAACAAGAAGCAAGTGGAGTTGCAGAAGCAGCGCGAAGACATCGACAAGCAGGCCAAGGTCATGTCCCAGGCTGCGCTTCAGAAGAGGGTCGAAGACTGGCAGAAGGCCATGGTCGAGCTCCAGAGCGTGTTCGTCGAATACAACAAAGAGCTCGAGAAAAAGCAGAAGGAAATCACCGATCCCATCTTCGAGAAGATCATGGGGATCGTGAAGCGCATCGCCACCACCGAGGGCTACGATCTCGTCGTCGATAAGGCCACGATCGCCTATATGCGAAGTGATCTCGACCTCACCGACAAGTGCATCCAGCTCTACAATAGCGGCGGCTCCGCAAGCCCCGCTCCTGCCATGCCTGCCCCCGCGCCCAAGAAGTAAGATCTCGCTGTCCTGCTCTTCTTTCCGCCTGAGTTGGTTTCGTCGATCGCGGGCCGCCTCGGCGGTGTAGTCCGCGACGGCGGGAGACGCCTGTCGGCGACGATGGTCGACCGGATCGCCCCAGTCCATCTGGCCTCTGCGGGTGCCCTTGCCCCAGTGCTTCGTGCCGGGATGCTCCAGGCGGCACGCGATGCGCACGAGCGGGGTGCCGTTCTTTTGATCGCAAATTCGCTCTCACGTGGGCTCGACGGATGGATCCATCCACACGCGCCGTGGGCCATGGCCGATCTCCTCGATCGCTGCATCGTAGACGCGGGAGAGGCGGTGATCGGCGAAGGATCGACGATCGGCCCTCACGTCTTTTTCGGGCCGCGCGTGGTCATTGGAAAAAACGTGACGATCGGCGCCTCCACGGTGATCGGGCGTCCGGGATTCGGCTGGGCATTTCGCGGTGAAGAGGTGCGCGCCATCCCCCAGCTCGGTGGCGTCATCATCGACGACGACGTGGTCATCGGGCCGCTCTCGACCATCGACGCCGGCACGCTCGGCCCCACGCGCATTCGCCGCGGCGCCAAGCTCGATGCGCAAGTCCACGTCGGGCACAACTGCGACATCGGCGAGAACACCCTCGTGGCCGCCCAATCTGGGTTCGCAGGGTCGGTCATCGTCGGCCGCGGAGTTCTCATTGGAGGGCAAGCGGGCTTCGCCGATCACGTGTCGGTCGGGGACGGCGCGCGCATCGCTGCAAAGAGCGGCGTCATCGGCGATGTACCCGCGGGGGCGACCGTGGCAGGATACCCCGCCGTTCCCCGGATCCGCTGGCTGCGCGCGCTCGCTCGGCTCTATCGCGGACAGATCGAGCCGCCCCCCGAATGAACCGACTTGGAAAATGTCAGCAAGTAGAAGAGGTCTGTCCTTAGATGAAGACCCAGCCCAAGACGACGACGCTCGACATCAAGCGCATCCTCGAGATTCTTCCGCACCGCTGGCCGTTCGTCCTCGTAGATCGAGTGACGGAGGTCGTGGGCCACGAGTTCATCCGCGGCCACAAGAGCGTCTCCATGAACGAGCCATGGTTCCAAGGGCATTTCCCGGGTCACCCGATCATGCCTGGGGTGCTCATTCTCGAAGCACTCGCGCAGATTGGCGGCATCCTGGCGTACGCAAGCGAGCCCTTCGATGCGGCGAGCTCGCTCATGTTTTTTTTGGGAATCGACAAAGCGAAGTTCCGGCGTCCGGTGATCCCGGGCGATCGTCTGGACCTCGAGGTGCGCGTGATTCACCACCGTTCGAACGTGTGGAAGCTGAAAGGCGAAGCCTCGGTCGAAGGTACGCTTTGCGCCGAGGGCGAGCTCCTCGCGAGCGTGGTCGACAGGCCGAGCTGAGAGGGAGTCGATGCGGATCCATCCCACCGCGATCGTCGACTCGAGCGCCGAGCTTCACGACGACGTAGAGATCGGCCCGTATGCGGTCATCGGTCGCGGTGTCTCCCTCGGCCGTGGCACGCGCGTTCTTTCCCATGTTGTGTTGGAAGGGCCCACGCGCATCGGTGAAGAAAACGTCATCCATCCTTTTGCGGTGGTCGGCGGCCTTCCGCAGGCGAAGAAAGAGGGCGCGGCCGGCCGACTGATCCTCGGGGATCGTAACGTGATCCGCGAGCACGCCACGATTCACCGCGGGACGCAGGGCAACGTCACTCAGATCGGCTCGTCCAACTTGCTGATGGTCGGATGCCACGTGGCGCACGATGTCACCATCGCGTCGCACGTCACGCTCTCGAACGGAGTGCAGCTCGCCGGTCACGCGGTGATCGAAGACTACGCGACGTTCGGTGGAATGAGCGGCGTCGCGCAGTTCGTGAAGGTCGGCGAGAGCGCGTTCGTCGCCGCCGGGGCGATGTGCGAGCGTGACGTCCCTCCCTTCGTCGTCGTGCAGGGTGACCGCGCTCGGGTGCGCGCCCTCAACAAGGTGGGACTCCGTCGTCGCGGAATAGACGACGCGGCAATCGGTCGGTTGGAGCGCGCCTTCCGTCTGCTCTTCGCGAGCAAGCTCACACGCGCCGAAGCGCTCCGCACGATCGATCAAGAAGACGATCGCGTCCGAAAGTTGCTCGGAGCGCTCGAAGCCGATTGATTCGGCTTCGCTTCGGCCCCGCCCGAACGTCTACGGGAGCTTACCCGTGCCGATGATCTCCTCGAACGCGCGATCGAAATCGTCGTCAGCGCCTACCGCTCGGGCCGGTGACGCGGGCTCGGGGGGCACGAGCTTCGAGACGCGTCGCACGCGTTCTTTCACGTCGCGGTAGTTCGGCTCACGCCGGGCCACGCGCTGGTAGTACGCGAGCGCGTCCTTGTGCATCTTCTTCATCTCGTAGGCGGAGCCGAGCTCGAACGAAAGCACCATCTCCTGCTCGGCCGTGCGTACCGGCGCATGGAGCCCACGCAAGAACGCTTGGATCGCCTCGCCGACGTCGTTGCGCTCGAGATGAATCGTTCCGATCACGGCCTCGCAGACGCACGTTCTTTCGGGGTCGCGTGAAGAAATTTCGAACTCCTTGATCGCGTCGTCGTGCCGCCCGATTTCCTTGTAGGCGATGCCCATGTCGTAATGAGCGGCGCTGTCTTCGGGCGCGAGCTGCTTGGAGACGCCCTCCTTGAACTGCGCGAAGACCTGCTCGACGTCCACTTCGCTCTGGGTTCCGCTGGTTTGTTTTCCGGTCGCGTCGCCTTCGAGGCCTTCGAGGGCATCGAGCGACGCCGCGATGTCGAAGCTGCGATCGTCGTCACCCTCGGTGCCGCGAACCGGCATCGCGCGGGTGCCCGAGGCTTGAGCGGCCGTCTGCTCCTGGCCGTCGAGATCCTCCATGCGCTCGCGGAGGAGCGGGTGCGAAGGGAGCCGCGAGAGCTGCTCGGTCAGGATGGCGCGCGCGTCGTCGTAGAGACCGCGGGAGGCGAAGAAATCCGCCTCTTCGAGCGCGTCTTCGAGCTCGGGAATGGGAGCACCGGTCGCGCCGGTCGCGCTCGAGGGGCTGATGCTCCGCGGGATGCCCGCCTCGTCGTTCTGGCGGCCGCTCATGGCGACCGTTGTCTCGTGCTCGTCGACCCGCTGATCGAGCGAGATCGGATCGGCACTACTGCCGGGCGTCGGTGGACGTTGCCCTCTGGCCGCGACGAGCTCGAACGCCGGATCGCTCTCGGGCGCTTCGAGCGGAAAGCTAGGCAACGGAGCTTCAGCCTCGAAGGGATCGTCGGTAGACACGCTCGGCCCGGCGACCGGGATGCGACGGTCCGAGTAACGCTGCGAGACGTCCTCGGGGCCCATCTCTTCGAGGTCGTAGGACGGCAAAGGCTCGTCCGCTTCGACGGCCTCCTCGGGAACGTCGTAGCCGAGCTCGCGCAGCGTGTGGAGCGCGCGCTGGTTCGAAGGATCGATGCCGAGCACTTCCTGGAGTGAGCGGGCTGCGGACTCGCCGTCGAGCGAATCGAGCTGCATGGACGCTGCCACCAAGAGCTCGTCGACGGCCTCGTCCGGGCGACCGGCCTCGAGGAGCACGTCCTTCAGAGCAAAGCGCGCTTCGAGCGATCGCGGCTCGATTTCGAGCGCGGTGCGCAGGGTGTCAACGGCCGTCGTGAGCTGACGCCGTTGCCTCTGCGAGTCCGCTTCGGTGAGGAGGTCCGTGACCTGCTGGCCGGTGTCGCCGATCCCGTCGTCGACGTGCATCTCGGGGGCCGACTCGGGAACGCCTTGCTCTGCGACCACCCGGCCTGCGACGCCCGTCTCCCCTTCGTCATCCTGCTCGCCGTACATCTCGAGCTCGGGGAGCTCTTCTTCAACGAGCTCGTCGGCCTCAACCTCTTCGACATCGCCGTCGCCGTCGTCCGTAACGAGCTCAGGCTCGACCTCGGGCGGCGGAGCCTGGATCGACACGATGGTGGGAGGCGCTGCAGCGCGAGATGCGATGAGCTGACGAACCCCTTCGTCGTTCGGAGCCTTGCGCTGAAGCTCCTGAACGAGCTCTTCGAAAAGCTCGGCCTTGCCCTGATCGCGCGCGATCCGCGCCATCTCTTTGTGGACTTCGATCCCCTTGTTCGCCTGTCCGATGGCGACGAACGCGCGCGCGAGAAGGGCGAGGGTATCGAGATCTTTCGGATTCGCCTGGAAGCAAATCTGGAGCTTCGCGAGGGCTTGCATGCCGTCGTTTGGCTGGGCGCGTGCGAGGTAGAGCTCGGCCGCCATCCGAGCTTGAGAAGGATCTGGCCGGTGATGCAGCAGGCGCTCGATCACCTTGAGCGCGTCGTCGCGGCGATTGTGCTTCACGAGCTGCGTTGCGGCGATCCCGAACTCCGTTGCCGCGCCGTCCGCGTCCTTGCCGCGCGAGAGCGCCTCGGCGAGCCGGAGGTGCGGCAGCGGGTTCGTTGGATCGAGCTGGACGATCTTGTGGAAGACCTCGATTGCTTCGGAGTCACGCCCGGCTCGCTGGTAGCGGGTCGCGACCTCATCAAGGGCGGCGAGAGCATCGCTGGTCAGCCCGAGCTGCTGATAGAGCTCCGCGAGCTTCGGCGAAATGTGCGAGTAGCGCTCTTCGAGCTGGGGGATGTGCTTGTGGATGATCTCGCGGATTTGTTTGTAGACCGCGATGGCCTTGAGCGCGAATCCCTGAGCCGCGTAGTGCTTGCCGACGCGCTCGTAAGACGCGATCGCTTCAGCGTACTTCTCCTGTTTTGATTGGAGGTCGCCGATCTTCAGCAGGATCCGAGCGTCGTTCGGATCCTCCTGGATAATCTTTTGGTACTCGAGAACCGCCCTGTCGTACTTCTTCTTCTCGACGAAACTTTGGGCGGCCTGCAGTACCTTGTCGCGGTCAATCGCCACGGATGAAGGCACTCCTCACGGTGTCGGAATCGGACATGAAACTTCGGACAAAGGTAAGACGACCGCCCGGGGCGCGACGAAAGACGACAAAGGTCACGGGTTCGACGGGCACGTTCGAAGAGCGCAAGACGAGCGGAAGCAGGACTTCGTAAGAGTAGCGCCGCTTTGCATCGATTGCATACTTCCAGACCAATGGTCGCTCCACTCCGCGCGCCTATGAGGGGATATGTAAGCGATTAGTCGTCGGCCCCACTCGACGGGCAGCGACGAGAGGCCTACATTTCAGGGTCCCAATGCCCACCGAGTCCACGCTGTACAAGGCCCCTTTCGCTCCCGCTGGCGCCAACGCTATCGATGCACAAATTGCCGAAAAATTGCTGGGGATCGCCCTCCAGGCCGGGGGTGACTATGCGGATCTCTTCTTCGAGTACCGCGCCGGCGGGGGGCTCGTCTTCGATGAGGGCATCCTGAAGAGTGCCTCTCGGGGCGTGGGCATGGGTCTCGGCGTCCGGGTCCAAAAGGGGGACGCCACCGGCTACGCCTACGTCGAGCAGTTCGACTGGGACGCCATGAAGCGCGCCGCGGAGACCGCCGGGCAGATCGCTTTCGGGGGCGGCGGGCGCATGCAAGTCACGGCCGCGCGGTCGGTCACCATGCCGCGCCGTTACGAGCTCAACCAGGTCACGCTCGACGTCCCCGGAATGGACAAGAGGCGCATCCTCGAGCGCGCCGCCGCGGCCGCCCACGCCTACGACAAATTGGTGATCAAGGTAGAAGCGAGCTTTGCCGAAGAGCTCCGCGAGCTCCTCATCGTGACCAGCGACGGAAAAATGGCGCGCGACGTCCAGCCGCTCATGCGTTTCGGAATCCGGGTCATCGCCGAGCGCGACGGCAAGCGGCAAGAGGGCTCTTCGGGCGGCGGCGGGCGGACCACCATCGGGTACTTCGACGGAAAGAGTCCCGAGTGGCACGCCACCCAAGCCGCGGAGCAAGCGGTGCGGATGCTCGACGCGCAAGAAGCGCCTGCAGGCACGATGGAAGTGGTGCTCGCCCCCGGCGACAGCGGAATTCTTTTGCACGAAGCCGTCGGTCACGGTCTCGAGGCCGACTTCAACCGCAAGGGCACGAGCAACTACACCGGCCAAGTCGGCAACGTCGTGGCGAGCGAGCTCTGCACGGTGATCGATGACGCGACGCTGCTGCAATCTCGCGGGTCGATCAACATCGACGACGAAGGAAACGAGCCGAGATCAAGCGTCCTCATCGAAAATGGGAAGCTTGTAGGATACATGCATGATCGCCTGAGCGCGAAGCACTTCAAGCTCACCCCGAGCGGCAACGGCCGTCGCGAGAGCTTTGCGTGCGCCCCGATGCCCCGCATGACGAACACCATCCTGATGGGTGGCAAGCACTCCGCCGAAGAGATCTTGAAGACCGTGAAGCGCGGTGTCTTCGCGAAAAAATTCGGCGGCGGTCAGGTCGACATCACCAACGGTGACTTCGTCTTCTCGCTCACCGAGAGCTACCTCGTCGAAGACGGAAAGATCACTGCGCCGCTCAAGGGCGTGAACTTGATCGGCAACGGACCCGACGTTCTTCGCAAGGTCTCCATGCTCGGCAACGACGTCGAGGTCTCCGACGGCATCTGGACGTGCGGCAAGGACGGCCAGAGCGTCCCCGTCGGCGTCGGCTGCCCGACGGTGAAGATCTCCGCCATCACCGTCGGCGGAACGAAAATCTGAGCTACTGACCGTTGCTCTACACGCCGTCGACACACGTGATGTCGGCGGTGGCGTGCGAGCTGAACCCGACGCCCACGCACATCTTGCGAGGGAAGGTGAGCACTTGGTCGGTCGTGTTGTTCCAGTCGCACGATCGTAGAGCATCGAGGCGTGTCCGCTGCCAGTTCAACTCGTCAGTCAGGTCCAATGACCTTCCGTGAAGACCCATCCCCGCTGGGTCCGGTGCCAGCGGCCGGTGGTCCAGACGGCGTGTGCGTGCGGCCGTGATTGCCAGTGACCCGGGATCCAAATGTACTCGACGCCATTCCAGTACCAGTTGCCCCGGACCCACGTGTAACTGGGCCCGGGGGCGCCCCCTTCGACCTCGATCGGCTCAGAGGGCGGAGCTTCGAAGGCGTAGACCACCTGCGGATGGGTCTGCGCGAAACACCCGCAAATGACCGAGCCAAAGACGATCGCGATTCCGACGAGAGGCGCGAGAAAGGCCGTCACTCGACGCCGGACCCGCAGCGCGGTATTTCCGTGGTCGTGTCGCTTCGTCCAAAAAATACATCGTTCGTGCTCGTGGTGGGGCATCGTCCACTGCTTGAGTTAGACGATGGCGCAGCGGCGCATCTTCGGCAACTCGGCGCCGCCGTTCTGGTGATGGATTTTTGGGACGAGGTCACTACCGTCCTGCCCGCGTTCGGGGCCGACGCGAGGGCGATCGTGGTCGAAGCGGGAGATCGGCTCGACTTCGCGATCGCCTCCCTTCGCGCCGTGCGTCGTGACCCGCGCCTCGCCGCAATCCCGGCGATTATCGCAGTGCCCACCCGCCAGATCACCCGCGTGGAGCCAACGAGCGGCTTCGACGATTTCATCACCATCCCCTACGCCTCCGCGGAGCTCTATGCGCGCATCCGCCAGCTCGAATGGAAGATGAGCGAGTTCTCCAACGACGAGCGCCTGAAGATCGGAAAGCTGGTCATCGATCGCGCCGCGCACGAAGTGGCTCTCGATGGTCGGGCGGTGGTGATGACGGCGAAGGAGTTCGCGCTCCTCGCTTTTTTGGCTTCGAACCGCGGGCGCGTCTTCAGTAGAAATTCGCTCCTCGCGCGCGTGTGGGGAGCCAATTACGAAGGTGGTGCACGCACCGTCGACATTCACGTTCGTCGGCTTCGCGCCAAGCTCGGAGACGCTCTGCCGCTCGAGACGCTGCGCGGCGCGGGCTACAAGCTGCGCGCTCCCACCGAAGTCGAAGGCGACGGCGTAGAAGCCACGCTCGACGAAATCGCCCCCACCGTCAAAGCGATCGCGGAGCGCAGCCATCGCAGCGAGAGCAAGCGGTGAACCGCAGCGCACCCCTTGGGATATCGCGAAGGCCATTACTCGCGTTGAGCGTGGGGTGTCCATGTGGGGTAGGGCCCGAGGTCAGCGTGGTCGCCGCCGCGGAGTCGAAAGCGAGGGTGATCCTGGTCGGAGATTTTCGCGTGATCGCGCGTGCGGCTGCCGGTCGCGGAGTCGATCCGTCGCGTCTTCGCCAGGTAGCTCGGCCCGACGATCAAACGCGCCACGGAGAGATCGCCGTGTGGCAACCGACGAGGACCCTCGCCGCGCGCGATACGCGCTTCGGAAAGCCCACGCCCGCATCTGGAGCCGCGCAGCTCGCGTGGATCGATGCAGCGTGCGATCTGGCGCGCTCAGGGATCGCCGGCGCAATGGTCACCGGCCCGGTGAGCAAAGAGGCCATCTCCGGCTCAGGGGCGCCAGGGTCCGCCGGTTTTCTCGGGCACACCGAGCACCTCCAGGCTCGCCTTCGCGCGCGTGAGGTAGTGATGGCATTCTGGACGCCGAAGCTGACCACCTCCCTCGTGACGACGCATCTGTCGATCGCGGCCGTACCAAGAGCGATCACCGCCGCGGCCGTGTCGCGCGCGACGTATTTCTTGGGAGCGTTGCTTTCGGAGCTCTCGCGCGGACCGGCTCCGAAGATCGTCGTGTGCGGGTTGAACCCTCACGCAGGCGAAAACGGGCTCCTCGGAAAAGAAGAGACGACGCGCATTTTGCCTGGAATTTCTCGAGCGAAAACGCGTTTGGCCGCTGCGCGAAAACGGGTGGTCGTCGACGGACCGCGCCCAGCGGAGAGCGCGTTTCGCCACGCCGTGAATGGGCGCTTCGACGGCGTCGTCGCGATGTACCACGACCAGGCGACCATCCCCATGAAGCTAGTTGGCTTCGGGGAAGCGGTGAACGTCTCGCTAGGGCTCCCTATCGTGCGCACCAGCGTCGATCACGGAACGGCGTACGACATTGCCGGAACGTGGGTGGCCGATCCGCGGGGGATGAGCGAGGCGATCTCTCTCGCCGCTCGGCTCTCGCAGGCCGTCGGGTCCAAGCGATCCACTAGCGCCGCAGGATCGCGTACGCAGCCCAGCCGACGCTGATGGCGCAGACGGCGGCGGCGCCGAGGGTGATGCCGATCGGGATCTTCGTCACCGTCGGGGTCTTCATGGAGAGCATCATCTGCGTGGCCGCGATGACGATACCGTCGA
Organism: Myxococcales bacterium; assembly: GCA_043747615.1. GTDB lineage: Bacteria > Myxococcota_A > Polyangia > Polyangiales > Polyangiaceae > JAYTOU01. The sequence goes on from JAYTOU010000005.1 coordinate 17,517, forward strand.
GCTTCTTCTTGGCGACGACGGCCTTTTCCGGATCGTCTTTCAGCGCCCGGTAACGCCCGGCCGCATCGGGGAGCATCTGCGCTCGCACCGCGTATTCCAGGAGCGCGCTGTGCGTCTTGTCGTCGTCCCACGTCTCAAGAACCCGACCCCACAGCGTATCGAAGATGAGATCGCCGCCGTCGTGTCGTAGTTCTGCGCGCTCGACGTTGCCGTCCTCGGAGGGGTCCACGATGCGTATTCAGCCAGACTTTGCGCTGTCGATCCAGATGGTGACCGGGCCCGCCCTCATCCGAAGGGCAGTCTCAGCTCGCGACAGAGGCTCTTCACGATCTCGAAATACGCTGCGCGGTCGTAGGGCTCATTGAGGATGTGAAAGTCGCGCTTCACGAGCCCGACGCATCCGAAGCAATAGGTGCAGCCGGTCGAGGCGACGCAGCGAACGAGGTACGCGCTGCCGCTGCAGCGCTCAGACTCGATGCACTGCGTGCAATGGAGACAGCTCGTGCAGCGCTGGCACTGCGAGCAATCTGTGCAGTCTACACATGAACGGCAAAATTGGCAGCGCGCGAGGTTCTTGCTGTCGACGCAGAAGGTCGAGTCCGTGCAGCGCTCGCACGCCTCGCACGCGTGGCAGCCGACGTTGGTCGCCAAGCGCCCCTGGGACTGCACCAATGCCTTGAAGCTCGCTTCGAACTCGGACCGGGTCATTAGGGAGAAACACCACTTTTTTGGCCATTGGGTCAAGGTGGGCGCATGTAGGTACCGCGCTGGGTTACCGCGCAAACCAGGAGGATCTTATGAAGTCGTTCGTTGCTCTCGCGCTCTCGGCATTGGCATGGTCACCCGCCGCTTTCGCGGCTCCCAAGGACGCGGTGGCTCCGGCTCACGCTGTCCATGGAGCGACTGCGCTTCGTAACCGGCCGGCCCCCGCGGCTCCGAAAAAATCGGTCGCCCCGGCAAAGACCGCCGCGAAGCAGCTCCCACCGATGCTCAAGCCGAAGATCGCTCCGAAGCCCCCCTGCCTGCACCCGTCTGTGCAGATCATGCGCGGGACGGAGGAAGACACGTTCGCGCTCACACGTTGCGACGGCAGCGCCGCACCGGCCGCAGTCGAGCATCTTTCGATCCTCGCGCGCCCCGGAAACGCACTCCGCCCCGCGACGCCCTTCACCGACCTCCTCAAGGGCAAGGGGCCAAACGTCGCGCCTGGAATCAGGCGAGTCGATCCGAAGCTTCTCGAGCGGCTCCAGACCGTCGTCGATCACTTCGCGCCGACCAAGATCGCGCGCTTCCAGGTGATCTCCGGCTACCGACCGAGCAGCGTTGGCAGCTACCACGCGAGTGGACGCGCCCTCGACGTCCGCCTCGAAGGGATCTCGAACGAGGCTCTCGTCGCCTTCTGCAAGACGCTCCCCGATACGGGCTGCGGCTACTACCCGAACAGCTCCTTCATGCACATTGACGTTCGTGATCCCGGGACCGGCCACGTCGGCTGGATCGATGCAAGCGGCCCTGGCGAATCACCGCGCTACGTCGCCGCCTGGCCCCCGCCGGCCGTGCCCACCGAGAAATCGCTTGCCGCCGACGACGCGCTCGCCAAGCTCGACAAAGAGCTGCAGCAGCTCCCGGTCGACGAGCACCCCGCCGAGGTCGCGAAGGACGCGGCCAAGGAGACCGCGAGCAGCGACGAGCTCCCGATCCCCGCGGAAGATCCCGCGTTGGCCTCGAAAGAAGCTCCTCGCGTCGTCAAGATGCCGCCCGCCGTACCCGGGCCGTTCACGCTCTTGAAGCCGCTCGAACCGGTGACGGAAAAAAATTAGCTCTGCTCAGTTGGCGACAAGATGATCCGAGACGCGTGTGTTCGGCGCGAGGCGGCGCACCTCCTCGAGCAGCGCGCCTCCGGTCCGCAGAGCTTCGAAGCGCGGTAGGACGAGCACCTCTTTGCGATCGAGGTGCGCGGGGAAGACCGCTCTCGCCTCGCCCTCTCCGTCGCCCGCACCTCCGTCGGCGCTCGCCGCGAACTTCCATGATTCGTGCTGTCGCCAGTGCTCGCCGAGGGTCGCATACGGCTCCTCCCGCTGCGCGTCCGCGTCCGTCCCCGCGATGATCAGTCCGATCTGGCTGCTGCGGCGGGCGGCTGCTCGCAGTGTTTCCGCGGTCGCCCGGGGATCCGCTTCCGGTGGAACGCGAACGAGGATGGCGTACGCGAAGGGCCAGGCGAGGAAACGCGCGCGCCCTCGATCGGACTCACTCGCGCCTTCGCTCCAGCCGACCGCACACGCATCACCGGCATGAACCGCACGCACGCAGAAGCCGTCCGAACCGCAGTAACGGGTCTTCGACGCGGCCATGGCGGTGCCCACGTAGGGCGGCGCGCTTTCGAACCACGCGGTGAGGGCCGCGTCCGGATCATCGTCCTCGAAATCCTCGAGCAGCGGGTTCGCGCGGGCCTCCCATCGCGTCGTCGATGCTTCGAGGATCGGCTCGATCTGCGCGCGATCCTCTCCGGTCATGGCCAGCCCCACGGCCGAAATCATCGTTGGCGACCAGCTCACTCGCGCTTTTCGCTCGGGCAGGGTCTCCGTATGCGCCACGCACAGCGTGAATGGCGCTTCGACGGGTTTCGACGGACGCAAATGCGACCAACTCGAAAGGGTGGCGATCGCCGCAACCGCAGCAGCCACGATGAAGCCAGCGCGCCGTGCTAACACCACGCGATATCCACGCGCGGGCGTTTTCAGCGACGGCGCGCGGCGAACTGGAGGTGCTTGTCGTTCGCCGCGACCGAAGCCAGATTCCCCGCTACCGAAACGGTGATCATCGGGTCGGTTGCGTTTCCGGAGAGCCCTTGGATCTTGAAGAGAACGGCGCGTGAGCCCGTCGCCTGTATCTCCCAGTCCCCGTTCAGGTCCGTGTCCGAAGCCGGCGCCACCCGGGTGCGCGTTCCTGAGGCGACGCTCGTGTTCTTAGAGGGGGCACTGCAACCACTCCCGGACGATTCGCGCAATTCGGTGCGGGTCGAAGTGACCGAATCGCCCTGCACGTTCAAGGTGAACTCGGTGCGGTGCTTGGTGAAGGTGCACGAACCTACTGTCGTGCCTTCGTCTGCGTTGACCACGAAACCGGTCACGGAGCCCGCATGGACGGTCATCTCGGAAGGTCCGAGTTGCGCGTCGCCGGCCGCCGTGATGTCCCAGGTGCCGTCGAGCGATCCCGTGGTCGTGCCGCCACTCGCGGCCGGGGTGCCGTTCTTTCCTACATCGATCGTGGAACCGCATGCGAGGAGAACGGCGCTCGCAGCAAGGGCAAGACGGAAGGCTTGAGGCATAGCAGGGCTCCGAAGAGGGCGACGTGGGGAAGTGATTCTACTTCGGACGTATGACCGAGGCCTCGTGGGATTGCCGCGACGGAACCGGCGTTGTCAAAAAATCGTTCGTGGGCTCGCAAAATCAGATCGCGCAGAAGCCCTCGTAGTCGATGTACGAGGTGATCGTCGGCTTGTCGCCGCACACCGGGCAGTCTTTGTCGCGCCGGAGCTTCAGCTCGCGGAACTTCATCTTCAAGCTGTCGTAGGTCATCAGTCGGCCGGCGAGGGTGTCCCCTTTTCCGAGAATGAGCTTGATGGCTTCGGTGGCTTGGATGGTGCCGACGATCCCGCACAAGATGCCGAGGACGCCTGCCTCTTGGCAGCTCGGCGCAAGATGGGCGGGAGGCGGCTCCGGGTAGAGGCACCGGTAGCAAGGCCCGGTCTCACGGCCGAATTTGGCTGCGGCCTTCGCTGGGAGGAACGTCGTTGCTTGCCCGTCGAAGCGGAAGATCGATCCGTGAACGACGGGCTTTCCCATCCACACGCTCGCATCGTTCACCAGGTAGCGCGTGGGAAAATTGTCTGTCCCGTCGACGACGATTTCGTAGTCGGCGAAGAGGCGCTCGACGTTCGCGCTGGTGAGTCGCTCGCGGTGGCCGATGACCTTCACGTCGGGATTGAGCTCGGCGATCGTCTCCGCTGCGCTCTCTACTTTTGGATCGCCGATGCGGCTCGTGGCGTGGATGATCTGACGCTGAAGGTTCGACGCATCCACCACGTCGGCATCGACGAGGCCGAGCGTTCCCACCCCTGCGGCCGCCAGATAAAGCGCCGCCGGCGACCCGAGACCTCCGGCTCCAAGGAGGAGCACCTTGCTCTTGAGCAACTTCGTCTGCCCGAGCTCGCCCACCTCGGGAAGGAGGATGTGACGTGAGTAACGATCGCGCTGGGCGTCGGTGAGCTGCGGCGGAAGCTCGACCGGATAGCCAACATCCTTCCACCGCGTAAACCCTGGGGTTGCGGTCTCGACGTTCGTGTAGCCGAGATTGGCGAGCGTCGCGGCGGCGAGCGCCGAGCGGGTGCCTCCCGCACAATAGGCCACGATCTTGGTGTTTTTATCGGGTAAACGCGCTTCGACCTGCATCTCGAGAAAGCCGCGCGGGATCGAGATCGCCCCGGGGATGTACCCTGCGCGGAACTCCTCTTTCTCGCGCACGTCGAGGAGGGTGACTTTCTCTCCGGCGTCGATTCGCTTCTTGAGATCGTCGAGCGATACGGCCTTGGTCTGGTTGCGAACGCTGGCGAGGAGATCGGTATAGGTAGTGGGCATGCGGAGTCGTGGAGGGTTGTACTCGGTAGTGCGTGCGTCAAGGCTCCTCTCGCTTAAACGGTCCTAAGCTCCGTCTGGATTCGAGTGACGATCTCGCGAGCGTCGGTTAGGCGGTCTTCGTCGGCCGCCACGCATGCGCTTGCGAGCGCACGCCAGCGCGCATGGATCTCGTCGGAAGGCGCCTGCTGGAGGACGTCTTCGAGCAGACGGCCGAAACCGTAGACGTCGTCGCGCGGCCGGCACACCCGCCCTGCCAGACGCTCCGGCGAGACGTAACCGAGGCTCCCGGGAGAGGCCGGCTCCCCTGCGCGGCGCGCGGTCCCGAAATCGGCGAGGAGCGGAGCGTCTGCGGCGGAGAGAAGAACGTTCGCCGGCTTCACGTCGAGATGCACCCAGCCTGCGGCGTGAATGCGCGCGAGGGTGACGGCGAGAGGAAGCGCCCAGCGTTCGATCGGGATCAGCGGCGCGAGGTCGCGGGCGCGAAGTCGATCCCTCACCGAGCCGTGCGCCGCCCACTCCAGGCTGATCCAGCCGTGCGCGGGATCGACGTCGAACACGCGTAAAACACCGCGTCCCGCAAGGAGGACCGCGACCTTTGCCTCGTGCTCGAGCTGCGCGCGGTTTCGCACCGGATCGTGGTAGACCTTCAGCGCGAGCCTGCGACCAAGCTCGCGATCTTCCGCTTCGTACACCGCGCCCGCCCCTCCGCGACCAACCTCGCGGAGAAGAACGTACGGAGCATCGGGCTCGCTCGTGACCATCGTGGGCGCGCTCGCGTCCCCGCGCGCGACGGCGGATCCGAGACCGAGCGCAGCTCGCCACCGGCGATGCCTGTCGCGCGCCCCAGGGTGGTCGAGCTCTCGAAGGAGCACGCGCTCGATGAGGGCGAGGGCCGTCGCAAACTCTCCGAGCTCCGCGCGAAGGTCTGCCGAGACGAGGAGAGCATCGGGGGACGTCATGCCGCTCAGCAGACGGAGCGCCGACGGAGCCTCGCCGCGATCGACGAGCGCCGCCGCACCCGCGATGGCGAGAGGCTCGGGAAGCGCGGTGTTCGCAGAGAGCATGACGAGGACGTTCAGCGCGCGCGCTTCATGCGACGTTCGCCGCAGGCCCGCGAGGAGAACGAGGGCTTCGTCGATCGACGGGCCATCGGGTTTTCCGACGCACGCGAGACGGGCGACGTCGGTAGGGACGGCGGCGGGCGCAGCGACAGGAGCAGCCTCGGCCACGGGTGGCGGATCGTGCACGTCGAAGAGCTTTTTCCACCAGCTCATTCGTCAAAAAAATCCGAGAAAACACGAGGACTTGAAAAAAATCGAACAAAGAGACGCGAATGAGATGTCCTGTCTTGACGGATTATTCCGAAAGAGCTACTCATACTGGAGGGAGAGTGCACCAATGAACATTATCCAATCTGACTGCGATGTGGATTTGACGTTCACGGATCTGACCGAGGAACCCGCGCTTGATTTCAGCGCTGTGGCCACCGACGGCTACTCGGCGAGCCAGTCACATGAGATCGTAACTTCGGAGTAGGGGTGGCGCTTACGGTTTTCGATCAGGAGCTTGCGCACCCGAAGCGTTTTCGAGAGGGAACCCACAGAACTCGATCGCCCACCGAGACGCTTGCCGAGTACTTGCCGCGTATGCGGCAGTTTGGCATCACGCGTCTCGCGAACATCACCGGCTTGGATTGCATCGGCTTGCCGGTGATTGTGTCCATTCGACCCAACTCGCGCTCCCTTGCCTGTTCGCAGGGAAAGGGGGTCGACATGGCGGCCGCAAAGGCGTCCGCGCTGATGGAGGCGATCGAGCTCTGGCACGCCGAGAATATCGATCTTCCGCTTCGATTCGAGTCGTATCGATCGCTTCGTGATGTCGCCCATGTCGCCGACATCACGAAGCTGCCGGTCCGGCCAGGCCGGATCGTTCGAGTCGACGTACCCATGTTGTGGATCGAGGGCTACGACCTCCTGCAGCGACGAGCGATTTGGTTGCCGTTCGATTCGGTCACCATCAACCTCGCCATCGGAGACGGCCCGCGATCGAGCTTGCAGATTACGAGCAACGGGCTGGCCTCCGGCAATCATCTCCTCGAGGCGATCGTCCACGGGTTGTGCGAGGTCATCGAGCGCGACGCCGTCGCTGAAGGGACGAGCAGCCAATGCGTCGATCTCGCGAGCGTCGACGACCCCGCCTGCCGCCACGTCCTAGACCTCGTCGCGCGCGCAAACGCCGAGTTCCGCGTTTACGACGTGACGAGCGACACGAACGTTCCGACGTACCGCGCGGCCCTCGCGTCCGCCGACGCGCGCACGAGTTGGCGTCGGCTCGGAGTCGCCGAGGGCTTTGGGAGCCACCTTTCCCCGGCAATTGCATTTCTCCGCGCGACGACGGAGGCCGTGCAAAGTCGGCTGACTCTCATCGCGGGTAGCCGTGACGATTTGTATCGGGAGAAGTACGCCACGTTCCGTGCTGCCGACCGTTGGCCCGAAGTCGACGCTACCGCCTGTCGTCTCGATGGTCGCGCATCTCGCGACGGGCAGACGTTCGAGGACGACGCGGCGACCCTTCTCGAGGATCTCCGGCGCATTGGAATCGAGAGCGTCGGGGTCGTCGATCTGACGAAAAAGGACGTAGGGATCCCGGTCGTGCGTATCGTCGTACCGGGGCTGACGGGATCGGAGCACGGCGCTGGACACGCGCCGCAGCGAAGGCCCAAGATGCACGCGCAGTGAGCGTCTACGTCTATCTCGGACCGACCCTGAGTACCGCGCACGCAAAGGCTGTGCTGCCGGACGCGACCTACTTGCCGCCGGTGTCAGTGGGGGATCTCTACGCGCTCGTGGCGCGGCACAAGCCCACGGTGATCGGGATCGTCGACGGCCTCTTCGAAGGGGTGCCGGCCGTCTGGCACAAGGAGATCCTCTTCGCGCTCTCGAAAGGCGTGCGCGTGCTCGGCAGCTCCAGCATGGGCGCGCTTCGCGCCGCGGAGCTCGAGAGCTTCGGGATGATCGGGGTCGGCACGATTTTCAAGAATTTTCTCGCGGGAACTTGGGAAGACGACGACGAGGTCACGGTCGTTCACGGCGATGGTGCGGTCGGCTACCGACTCGCCTCGGAAGCGATGGCGAACATCCGGCAGGGGCTCGATCTCGCCGCGGCCGACGGGGCAATCACCGCAGCGAGCCGCGACGCTCTGACGCGCGCTACCAAGGCTCTCTTCTACCCCGACCGCTCATGGGGGCGCGTGAGAGAGCTTGGAAAAGAGCTCGGGATCCCGCAGGCAGAGATCGACGGGCTCGCTGAATTCGTGCGACGGGTGCGCCCTAACCTAAAGCGTGACGACGCCCTCGAGATGCTGCGAGTCATCGCGTCAGAGGAGCTCCCCGCTCGTCCGCCCACGTTTCATTTCGAGGTGACGGAGTACTTCACGCGGCTCGCGCAGACGAACGTTCACGATCCGGTCGATCCGCGCGACACGGCGGTCGAACGCGCCGTGACGGCTCACGCGGTTCGGGATCACTTCCGCGTTCATCGCGGGAGGGAAGACATTTTCGGAGCCGCGCTCCTTCACGCTCTCGTGGTCGCGGAAGCCACACGCCTGGGACTCTCGGCGACCCCGGAGCAGATGTCAGCCGCGGCCGACCGGTTTCGTCGATCGCGCCGCTTGCTTTCGCCGAACGCCACCGAGGAGTGGCTACGCGACAACGGCGTCAGCAAAGAGTCGTTCGTTGAGATCGTACGCTTCGAAGTGCTCAGCGAGGCTCTCATCGCCTATCACGAGGTGCCGGTGCGTGAGTCGCTCGCGCTCGCGTTAAAGCGCCGCGGGGAGTGGGCATCGACCCTCGAGGCGCTCAGACGCCAGAAGAGATACCTGAGCGTGCAGGGGGCGCCGATCCCGACATTCGACAGCTTGGGCATCTCCCTGGAGAAATTGATTGGGTGGTACAAGGCAAACTCTCGTGCCGTCGGCGAGCGGGACCTCGAAGCGCACGCCACCGCGCTTGGATTTTCCAGCCCCCGAGCGTTCCTCAACGAGCTTCTGGAGCAGTACGCCGCGGCGCAGAGCGGAGAAGATGCGTAGCAATGGCGTCGGGCTCGCTCACGATTGTAGGTCTAGGCATCCAGGCGGCCGAACACGTCAGCGTTGGCGCGCTCACGGTGATCCGAGAGTGCGACAAGCTCTTTCACTGGGTGGCCGATCCGATCGCCACCGCATGGCTCGAGGATCTGCATCCCTCGGCGGAATCGCTCAACCGCTTCGTGGTCGAGGGGAAGTCGCGCACCGAGGCCTACGATGCCATCGTCGAGCGCGTCCTCGCCGAGGTGCACCGGACCGCGCGCGTCTGCGTCGCGGTCTACGGGAATCCGTCGTTCGGCGTCGACGTGACGGCTTCGTTTCGCGCGCGAGGCGTCGCCGAGGGCTTCCCGGTCGTCGTACTCCCCGCCGTGTCGTCGCTCGACTGCTTGTTCGTCGATCTCGGGGTGGACCCGTTCAAGCGCGGCATTCAGCTCTTCGAGGCGAACGAGTTTTTGGCCAACCCGCGCGGCGACGTGGGGACAGACTTGGTCCTCCTTCAGGTAGGCATGCTTGGCACACGTGAGTTCGGTTACAGCGGCACGTCCTTGGCGTCGCTCGCTACCTGGCTCACCCGCGCGTATGGCGGTGAACACGAGGTCGTGCTCTACGAGGCGTCGTGCTTCCCGGAGCGTGCGCCACGCGTGGAACGCCTTCGAGTCGATGCGCTCGCGGAAGCAAAGACGTTAAGCGTGACGACGCTCCTCGTCCCTGCAAAGCGCGTGCGGTAGCAGCACCGGTCGGCCGTGCGCCCGTCCCGCACGGCAGTTAAAGCGCCACGCAGCCGAGCTTCGACGCCGCGGCGCGCGCGTCCTCGGCCGAGACCGATCGCGGCTTCGCCGCACCCCAGCGCTTGAGCACCGTCTGGTACGCCGCGCACGCGCGCGCCTTGTCTCCCTTCACTTCGAGCGCGTGTCCGAGCATCAGGCTCGCGCGCGTCGTGTCCACGGGGCGCTCGAGCCCGATGCACGAAGCGGCTGCGCGCTCGAGGTACGGGATCGCTTCGTCTGGTCGCGCCGCGAGGAAGTATGCTTTTCCGAGGATGAAGTCGCCCGAGGCGGCCCACTCTACGGTGAGCGGCAGGAGTCCCGGGAGGCGATCAACGGCGTCCTGCGCCGCCTCACGTGTCTCGGCAGGCCGAACGTACGCCGCGATCTTCACCATGCGCTCGGCTCCCTGGGTGTGAAGTGCGGCGGTCCATCGCGCGACCCACGCTTCCCGCGCGGCAGCCCACTCCGCATCCGTGAGCCGCCCGGCGCGATGCGCGACGTCGAGCAAGCGCGGCGTTTCGTCGCTGGCCGCCGGCGTGTTCTGCGTGCTCGCCACCCAGAGATCACGCTGAGCCAGAAAATCAGCGGCCACCGCCCCCGCGTCGCGCAAACGCCCCTGCTCGAGGAGCGCCTGGGTGAGCATCCAAGCCGCGCGGGAGTGCTCCTCGAGCGGCGCATCGCGCCGGATCGAGCTCGCTTGCGAGCGTGCCTCCGCCTCGGCGCCCTTGAAGTCGCCGGTCCACGCAGAGAGCTGTCCGATGTATCGATGCTGGCGCTCCTCACGCATTTCGGTGCGGGCGTGGCGCCACGTCTGCTCGATTGCGGCCGCAAGTGTCGCGGGCGGGGCGCCCCGCCACGCGAGCGTGTCCGCGCGAAAGCGATAGCCAAACTCATACATCGGGGACGAGGTGACAACCCTCTCCGCGTCCTCGGCGACCTTCTCGCAGGCGCCGCGCTGCGCCTCGAGCGTGATGCGCTGGGCCATGCAGTTGGCGGCCAAGGGCGCCTGGCGGAGGCATTTCTCGAAAGCCTCGAGCGCTTCGTCGTACTTGCCCTCGTACTGGTAGCTCTGCCCGAGAGTGTCGGAAATGACGGCGCTCGTGGGATCGAGCTCGGCGGCGCGGCGGATGTCGACGCGCGCCTCGGGGTCTCCCAGATCGCTGCGGAGCTTCCCGCGCTCCAACGCGAGCATCGCGTCGAGCGGCCATCGGGCGATGGCGTCGGTCGCGTGGCGGTCTGCTTCGCGCAGGTCGGGTGGCGTCCGCAGGACGAGCGCATCCATTATCGCGGCGTAGGCGGTGTCCTTTTCGGTGAGCGATCCGCGAAGCGCGAGCGTCGCCTGCATCGCGGATCGCGCGGCAGGCACATCGCCTATGGCATAGGCAAGCGTGGCGCTGCGCAGGTGCGCGGCTGCCATGGCAGGGTCGAGGTCCGCGGCGCGCTGGAAGCTGTCCAACGAGGAGCGGGGGTTGTCGTCGCAATATGCCTGAAGCCCGGAACGGTAGGCCGTGGCGGCGTTGGCGATGTTCGATTCGGGGACCGGCTGCTGGGTGCACGTCGTTGCCTTCGGCGCAATTGCCGCGTCAGCGTCGATCGCGCGCGTCACGGTAACGGACTCCCGAGCCATGAGGGTCGCGATCGTCACGGCGCCGGCCGCAGCGAGGGCGACGAAGGCCACCACGCCGGCCCGCGGCGAGCGAACGCCGGCCGTTCGCAGGAGAACAGCTTCCGTGCGGGCCAACGCGGGTTCGGCTCGAGGGGCGTCGGGCGTGGGCGGGGCCGTCACCGCGTCGCCTCTAGACGGCTGCAGCGCGATCGGGCCCGCGGGGATAGGCATGTGCGGTCTCGTCGGCTCGAAGGCGTCGGGAATCTCGCCGAGCGACGTGATGACGTCGTCCATCGTCGGGAAGCGCGCTGCGCGTGACTTGGACAGCGCCCGCATGATCACGGAGGCCGCTTCCGACGGAACGAGCGGGTTGCGTGATTCCAGCGGGTCGGCGTCCCGCGACAGCACCTGCGCCACTATCTTGAGCGAGTCGCTGCCGACGGTCCATGGTGTCTCGCCGGACAGAAGCTCGTAGGCCATGACCGCCCAGGAGAATTGATCCGCGCCCCCGTCGAGCGGGTCCCCGCGCATCTGCTCGGGGGCCATGTAATACGGCGTGCCGATGATGAGCCCTTCGGTGGTGTTCGTCGGGACCACGAGCCCCTCGGTAGACGACGTCGGGTCGACCGGCGGCCGCGATCGTTGCGCAATCCCGAAGTCGAGGACCTTGACCACCCCGTCTTCGCGAATCATGACGTTCTCGGGCTTGATGTCGCGGTGCACGAGCCCGCATTTGTGCGCGGCGGCGAGAGCGCGCGCGACGTCGATCAGCCACGACATCCGCTTGCTCAACGGGATCGAGACGTCACCCACGAACTCCCGCAGCGTTCTTCCCCGGATAAGCTCCATCGCCAGATACGTCGTCCCGCTCAACACCGCGGGCTCATGCAACTCGCCGACGTCGTAGATGTTGACGACATTGGGGTGCTCGAGCGCGGCGGCGGCCCGCGCCTCCCTCAGAAGTCGGGCCGAACCGCCGGTCTTCCGCGCCATGCTCTGTTCGTCGTCGGCCTGAGGCCGGAGAATCTTGAGCGCTACGTTCCGCTGCAGTCGATCGTCGTGGGCGCAATAGACTTCGCCCATTCCCCCTTCACCCAGCGGGGAAAGGATGGTGTACCGATCGACCTTATCCCCCTTGGTTAGATGCATCTACGAACCCTCGATTCTACACGCAGGTTCGGGACGTGAGTAAAGCAAGGCGTCTGGCCGCGCCAAAGGTGCGGGAAAGAGGAGCATCTGACGATCGCTCCGGATTTTCCGGATCAAAAGCCCTCCGCGGAATCATCATCGGGATCCAACGACGCGGAGCACGGCCTCGCCGGAGCGCGACGCGTTGATCGCATCTCCGACGAGAAGCGTGGCCCGCGTCACCAAGCTCACCCCCTTGATGAACGCGCTTCCGTCGGTCGACGAAAGCTCTACCCAGCCGTCGCTCGCCTGATCGATCACCCAGCCGGCGACGCTGAGCCGCGCGGGACCAAGGGGCGCGAGGTAACGATCGCCCGCGACGTCGATCGCCAGCGCACCCGGCATGTCCGGGGCGGGCGCGAGGCGGATCGGCACTTCCTTTCCGAGCTGGAGAGCGAGCTCGTCTCCCACGTCGAGGGCGCCCTTCACGTTCATGCCGCGGAGCTGCGTGCCGTTGCGGCTCCCGAGGTCGCTCACCACGACCCGGCCATCAACGCGCGCGATCCGCAGATGAACACGGCTCACGGCATGCGACGGGATGCGCAGCGAACCTTCCGTTCGCCCGATCACCACCTCGTTCCCGAGGATCAGGGTGACGGCTTTCCCTTCGATGAGCAGCCGAACGACGGGACCCTTGAGTGCCCGCGTACGAAGTCCGTGCGCACGGTCGTCGGCGGCTCCGGGCTGCATCTGCGCGAGCGCCACGGCGGCCTCCAAGGCTTCGCGCCTCCGTCCACTCGCGGCGAGAAGCTCGATCTCGGCGTGCCCCTGGTGCCGCGTGCGGGTCGCGCGCTCTTTGTCACCTTCGGAGACCAGCAGATCTTCGAGCTTCTCGATGTCGCCTGCCTGGGCGAACGCGCGCGCTTCACCCTCCCGATCGCCCGCGAGACGGTACGCCTCCGCCGCGCGCTCGGGCTCGTGCAACGCTTCGAGATCGGCGGCAGCGGCGAGTACGTCGTGGCGCGCGGCGTGCGAGAGCGCGTGCCCGCCGGCGAGAGCGATCGTCAAGAGGGCCCGTTTGAGCCGCGCCTCGCGCTGCACGGCGTGGGTTGGGGGGGCGATGGTCGACGCCTGGAGGTAGTACTGCATTCGTCGTGCAGGCTCGACCTCGGCGTCTCCGCGCAGGACCATCACCCGAGCGGCCTCCGACGGGCGGCCGGCCTCGACCCAGAGCTCGATGGCGCGCCCGAGATCTCCGCGAACTTCGGCCGTCTCGGCGGCATTCGCCGTTCGTCCCTTGCCGAACAGTCGATCGAGCACGCTCATCTAGACCTTCATCATAGCCGGATATTATCGCGGTCTCATCACCATCCCTTGACGTGGCCGTTGTCATAACCGACGATTTTCGGCGATGGCGAATACGAATCGGCTTGGTGAGCTTCTCGTTCGGGAAAAACTGATCAGCCTTGCCCAGCTCAGGCAGGCTCAGGAAGAGCAGCAGAAGTCCGGGAAGAACCTCGGCTACACGCTCGCGCGGCTCGGATACATCTCCGACACCGAGATCACGAGCTTCCTTTCGCAGCAGTACCGCGTGCCCACGGTCAATCTCGAGGAGTACGAGATCGAGGCCGAGATCCTCAAGCTCGTGAACCGCGAGCAGTGCGAGAAGCACCGGGTCATTCCCATCTCGCGCGCGGGAAGCTCGCTCGTCGTGGCCATGGCCGATCCGACGAACCTGAACGCCATCGACGATCTCAAATTTTTGACTGGCTACAACATCGAGCCGGTCATCGCGAGCGAGACGGCGATCGTCGCTGCGGTCGAAAAATATTACAACGCGGGCCCTTCGTACGACGAGGTGATGTCCGGATTCGACGAGAGCGAGATCGATTTCAGCGGCGACGAAGAAGACATCAACCTGATGGAGCTCGAGAAGGCGAGCGAGGATGCCCCCGTCGTCCGCCTCGTCAACATGATCCTCCTCAGCGCGATCAAGAAGGGCGCGAGCGACATTCACATCGAGCCCTACGAGAAAAAGCTCCGCGTGCGCTACCGCGTCGACGGCGTGCTCATCGAGGAGATGACGCCGCCACTGAAGCTGAAAAACGCCATCGTCAGCCGCCTCAAGATCATGGCCTCCCTCGACATCGCCGAGCGTCGGCTCCCCCAAGACGGGCGAATCAAGCTGAAGCTCGGCAAGGGCAAGGAGATGGACTTTCGCGTGAGCGTGCTGCCCACGTTGTGGGGCGAGAAGATCGTCATGCGTCTCCTCGACAAGGGGAACTTGCAACCCGACATGACGAAGCTCGGCTTCGACCAAGGGCCGCTCGACGACTTCCTGTGGGCCATTCACCAGCCGTGGGGAATGGTGCTCGTCACGGGGCCCACCGGCTCGGGCAAGACGACGACGCTCTACTCCGCGCTCTCCGATCTCAACAAGATCATGCACAACATCAGCACCGCGGAAGATCCCGTCGAGTACAACTTGCACGGCATCAACCAGGTGCAGATGCACGACGAGATCGGGCTCAACTTCGCGATGAGCCTCCGCGCGTTTCTCCGGCAAGACCCGGACATCATCATGGTCGGAGAGATCCGAGACTTCGAAACCGCAGAAATCGCGGTCAAAGCCGCGCTCACCGGGCACATGGTGCTCTCCACGCTCCACACCAACGACGCTCCGTCGACGATCTTTCGTCTCCTCAACATGGGGGTCGAGCCGTTCCTCATCACGGCCAGCGTCAACCTCGTCCTCGCTCAGCGTCTCGCGCGGAAGATCTGCGTCGACTGCAAGCAACCGCTCATCCTCGACAAGGCCGTCCTCGAGGACATCGGCTTCACGCCCGAGCAGATCGCCAACGGCAAGCTCTTCAAGGGCGCCGGCTGCCGAACGTGCAACGACACCGGCTACAAGGGCCGCGTCGCTCTCTACGAGGTCATGCGCTTCAGCGACAACTTGAAGGAGATGGTCCTCCAGGGCTCGCCGACGCAGGAGCTCAAGAACGCGGCGATCAAGAACGGAATGACCAGCCTCCGCATGAGCGGCATCAGCAAGGTGCTCGACGGCCTCACCACGACGGAAGAAGTGTTGCGCGTCACGATGGCGGATTGAGGCTCCATCGCCGTGGCGGCCCTCTCGGAGTCCACGCGAAAGGTGGATCGGACGCGCAAGGTGCCCACGTACGCGAAGGCCGGCGTGCGGCACGTTTGGCTCGTGGAAGCGGGGGGAACCCTTCGATGCGATCGAGCTCGAGCTCGGCGTGCTCTGGACCGACGTGCAGCTGTAGGAGCGCGTTGTTTTGCGCCGATACCGGCGCGATCCTGTCGTTGGGAGTCGTCACCGCACAGGGAGTGCGGCTCCTCGTCCGCTCCAAAGTCTCGCTTGGTCGCGACGAAAACCACCACACTCCTGTTGGGATGACGGGAAGGGCGATGAAGGATTGAGCGGTGAAGGAGCGCATGGATCCGCTTTCGCGCGACCTCGCGCTAAATCACCGAGTTACTTGCATGAGCGGAGCGTGAGGCCGGACTTTCGGTTGCCGCTCTCCGCAAGTGACGGTCAAGGGATCCTCGTTTGGCGTCGCCCTCACCGACCCGGAGCGCCGCGCGTTGATCACGGCGCCCATCGTCGATTTGCACGGCTATCGATTTCTCTTCGTCCCGCACCGCGACCAAGAAGACGAGGTTGACGACGATCGCAAGCGACATCACCAAACTCCGTCCGATGGGGTACGGCTGAAGTCGCTGCCGTTGCATTCTGCTAAAGTGACGGACCTTGAGGAACTTCTGAGGTGACGCGCGGGAAGCACATTGCCGTCGGGTGCGCGCTACCGCTCGCCGCGTTCTACATCGGTGGATGTTCTGGGGGCTCGACGGGCAACCACGGGAGCCCGCCGTCGGACGGGGGCCTGGATACGCGCCCGAGAGTCGAGGCGGGGACGCCCGAGGAAGCGGGTCCAGATCCCGACGCGGGACCCGTCTTCGGACCGGACGGATGGATAAGGGACGACAGCTTCGATCCCACGTGCGGCTTTTACGTTCCACCGTCGAAGGACAAGCTTCCTCCGCCGATCGCCTGGGGGCGTCACGCTGCAAGTCACGCGCTTCACCGGGTCGGTTGGTTATCGGCTGGTCGCCGAGGCCGACGGGCCCGCCCACCAAGCCGTGTTGGAGACGACCAAACATTGCACGCTCACGCGGAGCAGCTTTATTCGTGGGCCGACGGATCGCTGATCCAAAGCGTCTCGTTGGGTCCTTCGGATCCGGGGCAAGTGGGAGAGTATTCGTACCAGGGAGACGCGCTCTTCCTCACGGCAAGCAACGCGTACTACGCGAGGATCAAGATTTTCACGCCCGCCAACGGCATGCGCGATTTCATTTCGTGTGGAAACGTGATCTCGAAGAGCGCGGCCGACTTCGCTACGGACGGCGTCAACATGGCGTGGATCGAAGCGAGCGGTCGGTCTACGTCCACCGATCCCTGGACGGCACTCACCATCATGACCGCGCCCTACACGACGGACCCAAGCACCATTGTGAAGCGCCAGCTTCGCTCCGAAGACATCGGCTATTTCGCTACCGCAGAATTCACCGTGCGACTCGCCGACGGGGCGTCGTGAAGCTGACCGACACAGCGCGGTGGAATTGGTACGAACCGGCGGCCGTGACGTGCTCGGAGCTCTTCGTCAACATCGTCGGGCCCAAGGTATTCAACATCGCCCGCGTCCGCCTCGATTCGCTCGGGCCGGGCATCCCGCCAGACTGACACACGGAGAGAAGAACAATGACGCAAGGCAGCGAGCTCAAAGTCAATCTGCACCAGCTTCTCAAGGCGATGATCGAGAAGGGTGCAAGCGACATGCACATCACGACAGGGGCGCCGCCGCTCCTGCGCATCGACGGAGCCATCGTCCCCTTGAAGCTGCCCCCGCTCAGCCCGGTGGACACGAAGCAGCTGTGCTACTCGATTCTGACCGAGGAGCAGAAGATCCAATTCGAGAAGACGAACGAGCTCGATTTGTCGTTCGGCGTGAAGAGCCTCTCGCGCTTCCGAGCCAACATTTTCACCCAGCGCGGCGCGTGCGCAGGCGCGTTCCGGACGATCCCCTTCAAGATTCTGAGCTTCGAGGAGCTGGGGCTTCCGCAGATCATCGCCGACCTCGCCAAGAAGCCGAGCGGGCTCGTTCTGGTGACCGGCCCAACGGGCTCCGGGAAGTCGACGACGCTCGCTTCGATGATCGACAAGATCAACGCCGAAGAGCGCCTGCACATCATGACGGTGGAAGATCCCATCGAGTACCTCCACCCGCACAAGCTCTCTGTCGTCAATCAACGCGAGGTGGGGACGGACACAGAAGGCTTCAAAATAGCCCTCAAGTACATCCTCCGGCAGGATCCCGACGTTGTCCTCGTCGGCGAAATGCGAGATCTCGAGACGATCGAAGCCGCGCTCACCATCAGCGAGACGGGTCACCTCGTCTTCGCCACGCTCCACACGAACAGCGCCGTCTCCACGATCAACCGCATCATCGACGTCTTCCCGCCGCATCAGCAGCAGCAGGTGCGAGCGAAGCTCTCGTTCGTCTTGCAAGGCGTCGTGAGCCAGCAGCTGATGCCGCGTCTGGGTGCTCCGGGGCGATGCATGGCGATGGAAATCATGCTGCCGAATCCGGCCATCCGAAACCTGATCCGCGAAGACAAGGTGCATCAGATTTACAGCCAGATGCAGGTCGGTCAGGAAAAGTTTGGAATGCAAACCCTCAATCAGTCGCTCTACTCGCTCTACGCGCGAAGAATGATCTCGCTCGAAGAGGCAATGGGTCGCGCCATCGAGGTCGACGAGCTCAAGATGATGATCGAGGGTCGACCAGGTTTGGCAGGGCCCGGTGGTCTCGGCGGCGCGCCTGGGCAACCCGGCCAGCGACCTCGCTGAGCGTACGTTTCAGCGAACTTCAGCGACGGCGCGCGACCGGCACGAGGCCGTACGGCACGCCGGCCGCTGCAAGATCGGGGTTCGCCATTCCCTGATCGATGAGGGCTTTCACCGCTTCGTATCCGCGGCGGCGATCCCTCATGGCGCCGAGCGCCGAGGCCGCGAGCATGCGCTGCGGAAGGGGAGCGGTCACGGGCGGCGGATCGATCGATGCCGTCTTGCCGAGCGCTTCGCCGGCCTTGCCGTTCGAGGCGTTGGCGTACGCGCTGAGCCAGGTGACCATCGGGCCGAGCAGCGCCGAGTACTTCGCGAGGAGAGGGCCGACCTCGCCCGCCTTGCCGCGCGCGACGAGGACGTAGACCCGCTCGGTGACGGTGCGAAATGTGGCAGACCCGCCCGTGATGGCGCTCGCGCTGAAGGCTTCGGCGTCGTCCAAGCGCTTCTCGTATCGAGCGAGGCGCGAGAGCCGGAGCGCTGGAAGAGGCTTCTTTTCCACGGCCTTCCAGGTGCTCGCGATCTTGTTCGCGCCGTCGAGATCGCCGGTGTCGAGCGCGTAGTCCATGGCGATGAGATCGGCCCAGGGCGCATCGTCTTCGGCGAGCGCAGAGAGCTTGCCCGTCGCGATCCTCGCCTTGCCCGCGAGGACCTCCTGAGAAAGAGAGAGAGGCGCGAGGGCGGGCTGCTTTCGCGCGGCATCGCCCACGGCATCCAGTGCGCGTCCGAGGCCGTCGGCGTCGGCGCGCTCGTAGCTGGCCGCGGCGCGCACGATGGCTACGTCGGTCGAGCTCGGGTCGAGCTCCTCGGTGGCCTTGATCGCCTCATCGAGGCGGTCACCAAGCAGGGCCACGCGCGCGGCGAGCATGCGCGCCGGCGGGTAGACCGCGGAGAACGACACCGCGATGAGCGCGGCCTTTCGCGCGAGCTGCTCGTCCTCGGCCTGGATGGCGATGCTGCCGAGCCACGCGGCTACCCCCGGACCATCGGCGACGAGGAGGCCTTTCCGTACGTCTGACTTGGCCTGTTCGAGCGAGCGCTTGTCGAGCGCGCGCACCGCGCCGATGGCGTACGGGACGACCGCGAGAGAGAGCGGGAGCTCGGCGGCGCGCGTCATGACGTCGTTGGCTTCGGGCGGCGCTTGGTCGGTGCGGGAGGGATCGCGCGCCCAGGCCAGGGCAACCAGGGCCACGCCTTCCGCGCGATCCGGGTACTTTACACGGAATTGTTTCGCCAATTCCGCGGCACTTTGGGGGTCTCCGTCGATCGCCATGCTCCGCACGAGCGCGCTGTGAGCGACGACGAGATCGGGATCCAGCCGCGTCGCTGCGGCGTACCGATCGATCGCGCGCCCGTCTCCGGCACGCTCGAGGGTGGCCCCCGCGAGCAGCTGGTACCAGGGATCCTTCGCCGCCGGTCCGTCGAAGCGCGCGAGCAGCGCGGCCGCTCCAACGGTGTCTCCGTTGAAGAGAAAAGATGCGACCTGCGCGAAGGCGAGGTTGTCCTCGCGCAAGCCGACCTCGCGGGCCCGCGTCGTCCCGTCCTCGAAGGCTACGTCGGCGCCTCCTTTGAGAATGCCGACGAGCGCGCGTTCACGCACCCAGTCGATGGCAGCGCGCGGCGAGCGCGAGTCGAGCTCGAAGACTCTATTGAAGTTCTTCTCGATCTCCGGAAGGCTCGAGGCCTTGCCCGCGTGGAGATCAACCTCGATCGTCTTGAGGATCCCCTCGGCGACGACGTGCTGCTCCATGCGCTTCTCGCGGATCTTGTAGAAGAGCGCAAAGCTCCCGAGAGCAAAAGCCACGGTGAGGAACGCCAAGAACGCCGAGCCGCGTCGACTGATTTTTTCGACGGGCTTGTCCCACTTGAAGACCGTCGAGCCGCTTGCGCCGGGTGGTTCGAACACGCCGGCCAAGGTGAGCGCGTCGAGGATGTCACGTGGGTGCGCGATCGTCGCGGTCGGCGCCGCGCCGTTCATGGTGCGCGGCACTGAAACCGGGGGCCTTCGCACGAGGGGGCTGCTGTCGCCGCTGGCCACGCCCGCGGGCTCTTCGAGGTCGAAGGTAACCGAGTCCTCGTGAGGCGCGTAGGTGGGAGGCGCCGGCCGTGCGAGCGAGGCAGTGTCGTCGTCCTTCAAAAATTTCGACGGGGTCGTCACCGGGGGGAAACCCACCGCGCCAAGGTTCTCGCCCGTGGCCGGGCCGGCGATCGGACGCATCGCTGTCACGGAGTCTTCGGTCGTGCTCCCGGCGACCGGGGGAGGGCGATGGGTTGTAGGCACGCTGCGAATTCCTTCGGGCACGTTTTTTACGAGCGTCGTGCTGTCGCTGAACGATTCCAGAGGCGCGCGTACGGCGGGCACGTCGGCCGGCGCGGTGCGAGCCACCTCGGACGCTACGGCGCGGCTCCCGGCCTTCGCCTGCATCGGCTTGAAGACCTTGGCGCGATCGAGCCACAAGCGAGTCTCGGGATCCCCCGCACCGAATTGCATCGCGCGCTCGAGCACTTTTTCTGCGCGGTCGGCGTCCCCGCGGCGAAGAAGCACCTCACCGAGGATCCGGTAGACCAAGGCGTCGCGCGGCGCGAGCTTCCCGGCACTCACGAGCAGGCTCTGCGCATCCGACAGGCGATGGGCGCTCATGTACATGCGCGAGACGGCGACGAGCACCGGTACGCTGCCCGCGTGTTTCTCTTTCGCGAACTCCCCGACCTGCTGGATCAGCGTGGCGTATGTTGGCCCGCGAACGGCATCGCACAAGGCAACTGTCGCCTGGGGATCGGGGTTTCGCTTCCACGCGCGTGAAAGCTCGTCAATCGCGTCAATCGCGTCAATCGCGTCGCTCATGGTCGCTGCGACTGCGTAGGTTAGTGCATCACGCGGCGAGTTCGTAGCCTATTCACGAGCGAGTGGACGGACGAGAGGGGACGGGACCCATGCGTCGAGAGTGCCCCAGCGGATCTGCGTCCATGCCGTATTGGAGCTCATGATCTGCACGCGGGCCGCTTCAGGGAGAAGCCCCAGGTTCGGGAGCGCGACCCCCCGCGCATCGGACGGTCGGGCCGCCGCGCTGACAAGCACGCCTTCGCGGCGGTGGAGGCGTGCGTCACGCGCCGAGAGCGTGAGCAGGATCGAGGCGACGAGGAGCGGAGAAGCGACTGCTACGGCAATGACGCCGCCAATTTTTATCCGGCGCGCGTGCGGACGGGCGAGCCAGATCACGAAGAGGCCCACGCCGAGGACCAGCGACATCGCAGCGGAGAGAAACGCCCACGTGTTCTCGACGACGAGGTGCACGATGGAATCGCCGAGAGAGTCATTTTGCTCGAGCTCGACTGAGCTCCCCGCGCGCGCCCGTCGCCGCGCTACCTCGGCGCGAATCGTCGTCAGCGCGGCCGACGCATCGTCGATCATCTTCGCGTCGCGGGTGAGGGCACGCGCCTCTTCGAACCCATGAGCGGCGCGTCCGAGATCTCCGGGCTGCTCCCCACCGATGCGCACGCGCTGCGCATAGGCCAGGCCACGGTCGAAGCTCATCGCCGCGTCGAGGATGCCACGATCGGCGAGCGCTTCCAGGTCGGCGATGGCGTCGGCGGGTCGTCCCCCAGCGAGGGCTTGAGTCGCGTCCGCGAAGAGTGCGCCCGGTTCGTCGGCGCGCGATGGCGACACGCTGACGGCCACCAGGAGCACCACGCCCACCATGTGACGAGCAGAGATCACGCGCGGCATCACGCGCCTTCGTCCGTCGTGAAGGGAGCGATCTTCAGCTCGGAAATGCGCTTCTTCGCGCTCTTCCATCGGCCACGCGCGTCTTCGATCGCGCCCGCGGTGGGGGAGAAGCGCGCCTTCTCGCACGCGTCGAGGATGCTCCCGATCTCTACCGCGACCTCACGCGGCACGCCTTGCGCTTCCAGGCGTGCGCCCACTTCAGCGCCTGCGATGGCGCGCACGTTCGTCTTGGCGCGCGTGATCGCCGCACACTCGATGGCCCGGGCGATGGCGGCGTCGGCGGCGCGAGTGTCGTCTTTTTTGCAAGCCGCATCGGCGTCGTCCATCCGTTGCCGAAGTTCTTTTTCGGGCGACGTCTTTCGCGAACGGGCTGACTCTTTGAGACGCCTCTGCGCGGCACGCCCCCCCGCCGCGAACGCGAACGCGAGCGGCGAAGCCGCAAGTGACAGCCAAAAAAGCGGGTGATCCGACAAGTGCGACCGGCCTCCGTCGGCCCCGGCGAGGGCGGTGCGCGCGGCGGGCAAGCCTGGGAGCGGATCGAGATCCGGTCCGGCATCGGCCTCTTCGTTTTTCCCCGGCGTGACCTTGACGACGCCGAGGAGGGCGCGGGCGACCGCGTAGGCGTGTGCATCGGGGTCCCAAAACGCAATCGCAAGCTCGCCGAGATCCACCTCGCCTGCGCGACTGAGCTTGGCGACGAAATTGAAAGTGCGTCTCCCGCCGAATCTGTTTCCATCGATAGCGCCGACTTTGTCGTGGGTCTCGGGCGTGAGCCATTCGACGCCTCGCCGCGGCGGAGGGACGATCGCCGACGGAAGATTTCCGGTGCCCGCCAGCTCGACATCCATCGCCACTCCCTCGCCTCGTTCCACTTCGCGCGGAGCCACGGTGGCGGAGAGACGAAAGTGACCCACGTCGCCGACCACGTAGCCCGGGGGGCGCCCGGCGAGTGGAGGCTCGGTGACGTGCACATGGAGCTGCTCGCTCTCGCGTCTGCCCGCGGGGCCCGACGAGCCCACGACCGCGAGCGTCATCGGCTCGATGGCCAAATCTCCCGTTTTCAGCGGGAAAAGAGCCCATTTTCGCACGAGCTTCACGCTCCAAATGCGGTCAGCCACGCGCGCGTGACCGACCGATCGCGGGTTGCTCTCGTCTTCGAGGAGAGACTGCTTCACGAAATCGCTGACCGTCGCTTCATGCACGTCGTTGAAGTCTGGCTCGCGGTCGTCGGAGTCGACGTAGATGTACACGTAGAAGGTGACCTGCTCGCCTACCACCGCGGCGGTCTTGTCGACGAGGCCATGAAGGAACGCGCCCCTGCCGCGCGCCGTGTCGAGGGCGAGCTTGGGATCGGCGGTGACGAGCGGACGGAGATCGAAGAGGTCGTCGCCCCCGCCGAGCTGACCGAGCTGCCCAAAAATTCCCGCCCACGGATCGAGCGGTGCTTGCGGTTGCCGCGAAGGGCGCGCTTGCCCCGCAGGCACGACGGTCATCGTGATGGCGCTCGCCGCGTAGCGCGTGCCGCCGATAAGCACGCTCGGGGTGACCGTGGTCTGACCGAGCTTCGTAGCTACGAGGTTCCACGTCGCGCTGATGCCGACCTTGTCGGAGCGGACACCGTTGATGATGGACACGGTGCGGCTCGGTTGAACGCTCAAGCCTTGCACGGTGAAGTTCGAACGCACGCCCGGCTGGGCGCTCGACGGGCTCTCGCTCGCAGACGAGGCCTGCAGATGGAGCTGGGTCGACTCGCCGAGACCCACCACCTGCGCGTCGACCCAGGCCTTCATCTCGGAGGGCGCGGCGAGCGCACGCGTAGTGGACGTCAGCACGGCGAGCAGCACCAAACAGCCCAAAATCCAGGTGAGCAGCCTCACTTGTCGGCCATGCCTCGAACGCGATGCTGGGACGCAGCCTTGCGCGCTGCCTCCTGCTGAACGGTGGGGGCCGCGCCGAGTTGATCGAGAATGCGATCGTCTTGGCTCGCGGTCGACGGCGGCGGCGGCGCGGCGTCTGGCGTTTCCTTGGGCGGGGGAGGGGCACCAGAATCTTTCTGATCCGAGGCGTCGCTCTTTCCGGAATCCCCACCGCCGTCGCCCTTGCCAGAGTCACCGCCGCTGTCACTGCCGCCCTCGCCTCCGCCGTCACTCGGCGCGTCGCTCGCCGCGTCGTTTCCGGAGTCGGGCTTCCCGGCGTCCTTCTGCTCCTCGATCCGGCGAAGGGCGATGGCGCGGTTCCAGGCCGCATCGCGCCCTACGGCGTCTCCCGCGTCGTGCTGCCCGGGAATGATGCGCAGGCCGGAATCATAGGCTTTCACGGCGTCTTCGTAGTGCTGTCCGAGGAACTGGAGATTGCCTTCGAGGTAACGGGCGCGGGCGCGGAGATCGAGCGGCGTGTTTTCGTCCTCGGCCACGGCGCGGGTGAGGCGAAGGGCACAGTCGATCTGAGCGGTTCGCTGCAAGGTCTGTCCGTCGGCGGCTGCGTCGGCTTGCTCGTCACCAAAGCGTCTGCCGAAGGCTTCGCCGACCTTGAAGAGGGACAGACCGAGATCGAAGGCTCCGTTCGGGAGCCGGTGCACCGAGCCCGGCGCTCCGATGTTCCCTTCCGCGCACGGGCCCGTCGACAAATAGGCTTCGAGGGTCGACGCCGCCTGGGTGGCATCACCGGCGTCGAGCGCGCTGATGGCCTCGTTCACGGCGGGCGAGTCGTGATCGAAGGGGTGAGAAGGATCCCACGTGCACGCCGCAATGAGAAGCGCCGCACACCCCGTTAAAATGACCGTTCTATGCGGGCGCACGACGCAGCCCTTTCTTCGCGCGAGGCGCGACGGGAACCACGATCAGCTTCTTGCGCGCTGGCGCGTCGCCAATCGCGGCCTCGAGCGCGAGGAGAAGAAGAGCGATCCCGAGCGGCCACGCGTACTCCTCGGCGTAGACCGTCTCTACTTTCTCGGAGAGCTCTTCGTGCATCATCTTGGAGAGATCGCGCGCCACTTTTTCGATGCCCGTCTCGCCGTGCTCCGAGCGGACGATCGTGCCGTGGGTGACCGAGGCGATGCTCGCGAGCTGCGCTTCGCCTTCCGCCGAGAGCTCCGTCGTCAGAGGCTTTCCGTCCTCGCCGCGGCGGCTCCCGACGACCTTGCCCTCGGCGTTCACTTCCGGAATCAGCTCCGGCGCGCGCCCCCCGATTTGTACGACGTCGATGCGCGTCCCTTCTTTCGCACATTCCTGAGCAACGCTCGCGGGATCCCCTTCGAGGTCTTCTCCGTCGGTGACGAGCATTATGATCTTCACGTGCTCCTTCGACTTCGGATCTTTTCCGAACATCTCGCGCGCGCGCTCGAGGGCGCGAGCCGTCGCCGTTCCCCCCACCGGCATGTCATTCGGCTCCAACTGCCGGAAAAACTGGGCGATCGCCGCTCCATCGCTGGTGAGCGGAAAGCTCATTGGCTCACCCGCAAAGGCCACCGCCGCGAAGCGTGCTCCGGGGAGCCCCTGAATCAAACGCGCCACCTCCGCCTTCGCCCGCGCGATGCGGCTCGGCAGGACGTCCCGCGCGTACATGCTCTTCGAGTAGTCGAGCACGATCACGATATCGAGGTTGGTGGCAGGAATGAGGCGCGTGCCCCGGCCGAACTGGGGCCTGGCGAGCGCTCCAAACGCAAGGGCCATCGCGAGGACGAGGAGGACGCCCTTGGTGGCGCGCCGTCCGGTGGCATCGAAGCTCGACAGAGCGCCAACCAAGGCCGGATCTCCGAAGCGCGTCTCCGCACGCACTCGCGCAAAGGAGGACAGAATGAGGGTGGTCGCGAAAATGAGCAGCGTGCCCACGCACGCGATGACGACGAGGATCGCGGGGAAGGCGAAGAGATCGTAGGCGAACTTCATAGCTGCCACCGGCGTTCGGGAGACGTCACGGAAACCTCCGCACCACGAGAAGACGAATGAGCGCTTCGAGGGCAACGAGAAACACGCCGGGCGCGAGGAGGAACGGAAAGAGATCCTCCATCGTGGCGGACTGAGCCTCGAACCGCGTCTTTTCAAGGCTATCCAGGATCGCGTGCATGCTCTTCTCGAGAGCCTGCTTGTCGTTGGCGACGAAGGATTCTCCGCCCGTCTGACCGGCAATGGCCTTCAAGAGCTCGGGGTTGACCGGAAAGTGCGCGCGCGAAAAACGCGGCTGACCAAAGAGATCGAAGCCGTCCTGCACCTCGACCTCGTCGCCGTTTCCGATCTGCACGGTGTAGACCTTTACCCCCTGGGTCTGGGCGAGGTGAGCGGCGTACTCGGGGGCGATGGAGCCCGCGTTCGAGTCTCCGTCGGTGAGCAGAATGATCGTCTTCGAGCGCGCCGTGCTTCTTCGCAGGCGGGCTACGCCGACGCCGACCGCGTCGCCGATCGCAGTGCCGTTGCCGTCGATGATCTCGAGGTCCATCTTCTGCACGAGGGTCGTGAGGAGTGCGTAGTCGAGCGTCGGCGGTGAGAGCACGTAGGCGGCGCGGCCGAACACCACCACGCCGATCCGATCCGTCTTCCGACGGGACACGAACTCCAAAATGACTTCTTTTGCCGTCTCCAAACGCGTGCGACGGCTTGCGCTCCTGTTCGGCGTGTTCGCGAGAGGGACCGGCGCATCCATGATCGCGCGCATCGAGCCTGAGAGATCGAGGACGACCACGATGTCGATCCCGAGCTCGTCTGCGCTCTCGCCGCGCAGGACGTCTTGGGGGCGAGCGAGAGCCATGATCCCGAGGACCAACGCCGCCCCGCGGATGACTCCTGGAAGATCGCGGAGCCTCGCGCGCCATCCACGCGGACCGAGAATGAGCGGGGCAATCGTGGGGAGCGACAAGCGAGGCACGCGCGTGTCGGCGCCGAGGGTCATGATCCACACCACGAACGGAACGATGACCAGCGCCCCGAGCCACCACTTGGCGAGCCAGCGAGCTCCGAGCCAAGCCTCGCCGCGCATGAGGAGCGGGTAGACGAGACCGATCGCGACGAAGGTGAGTGTGCCAAAGGCGACGAGAATGCCGCGTACGATCGTGCGGATCCGCTCGCGTGAAATGCTCACCACGGGCTTAGGACGCGCGGCGCGGTCAATGCGGACGCTGCTCATCGTGCACCCTCGGCGCCGTCGACGCTGGCCGGACCTTCGTCACCGAGCCTCGCGGGCATGGTAGCCCGGACGATGCGCTCCCCCAGATCGAGGGCCCGTGCGCACTCGGATGGCGTCGGGGTGACGTTGGCAAACTTGACGAGATCGCACTCGCCGAGAAACGCCACAACCTCCGAGAACGACAGTTTCTGAAGAGGCGCGTGGGCGAGAGCTGCGAGGATCTCGTCGGTCGTGGACTCCAGACCGTCGAAGCCGAAGCGCCCTCCGAGGTACGACCTTAGTGTGTCGTTCACCCGATCGAAGTACTCCGCGTGGCGCCCCATATCGAGGAGACCTGCATGCCGCACCTCGTCGAGCTCTTCGAGGGCGATGTCCCAGGGCGGACGCGGGGGCGGCGGCGGCGCGACCGGCTTCGGGCGCTTCAACCACAGGCTCACCAGGTAGGCGATGAGGGCGCCGACGAAGAGGCTCGGGATCCCCCACATGAGAGCGCGCTTGAGCGCAGTCCATTCTTCGCGCTGCGGACGCGGGGGCGGGTTGGGCATCGGCTTGGCGTCCGGAGTGGACGCCGTGGGGTCCTCGATGACGATCGCGTGCGGCCTCGTGCACACGGAGGCGATGTCTCCGCTTGCGCGGGCAACGGCGATGGGGACCGGCGGAAGAATCAGGGTATGACGTCCGGGCTCCGGCGGAAGGGCGATCAGCGGAAGCTCGAGGATGGTCGTCGCGCGATCGGGCCGCGCTGGATCCGGCAGACCCGCGGTGAGACGCGCACCTGCCCCACCGTCTTGATGGGGAATGACGAATCCCGCCTCTTTCAGGGCTTTGGTGGCTTCGCCCGCGCTCTCGAGATCGAGTCCGCGCGGCAGAACGCTCTCCCCTTTTCCGTGCTCGACGGTCACGGTCAGCGTCGTCGCGTAGCCGCTCGTGCCGCGCTCGGGGAAGGTCTCGCGCAGGACCGGCCTCTTTCCCCCGACGGGAATTCGCTCCACGCAGCCCGAGATGGACGCGCCGCCGCCATCGGCAATCACGTCGGCGAATGCGCGCGGGGAAGCGACGACCCCTCCGAGCACGAGCACGATCGCGGCGAGCGAAGCCCCTCTTGTCATCGGGTGCGCATCCTCCGCGCGCGCCGGGCGAACAGATCGCGCAAGGGTTTGACGAACGAGCCCCCCGTGGAGATCTCCACGGAGTCGACGCCGAGCTTCAGAAATAGCTGTCTTCGCGCATCGCTCAGCGCCTTCATGGCCTTGGCGTGAGCCTCGCGCACCCGCGGATCGGAGGTGTCGACCAGGATGGACTCGCCGCTCTCGAGATCCTCGAAGGTGGCGAGCCCGACGTCGGGCAGATCGATGTCGCGCGGGTCGACGAGGACCACGGGAACCACGTCGTGCTTGGCCGCAGCCAGGGCCAGCGCGCGCTCGTATCCCTGGGCAAAAAAATCGCTCACGACGAAGGCGATGCTCCTTCGCCGCGCGACGCCGACCAGGGTCTCGAGCGCCGTCTTGAGATCGGTCGCCGCGCCGAGGATGGGCTCGCCCCGCGCGTTTCGCCCGGGGGCGCTCGCGGCCGACTGCGGAGTGAACGCGAGAATTTCCCGGACCACGCGCATGACATGCTTCTCACCCTTTTTCGGAGGGACGATGCGCTCGATCTTGTTCGTCGACAGAATGAGGCCAACGCGGTCGCTGTTGCGGATTGCGCTGAAGGCAAGGAGAGCGGCGACCTCCGAGGCCACGCGCGTCTTCGGGGCGCGGCGGGTGCCGAATCGTTCGCTCGGCGAGAGATCGACGACGAGCATCACCGTCATCTCGCGCTCTTCGACGAAGACCTTGACGAAGGCTTCGTTCATCCGGGCCGAGACGTTCCAGTCGATGGTGCGCACGTCGTCCCCGGGCTGGTACGGGCGGACTTCGCGAAAAGCGAGGCCCTGGCCCTTGAAGCTCGAGCTGTAGGTACCCGATAGATTTTCGTTAGCCAGCCGCTGGGTGTGGATCTCTATGGTGCGGAGCGCGGCGAGAAGTTCCTTGGGGATCATGGGGCGAGTCTCGAGGCCGACGAGGAGCGCGGTTTACCACACGCCAGGCTCCTTTTGGGCGTGGTTACCCTCGCGCGCAGCACCTGAGCCTGCGTTCTTATTCCAGGCGGGGACTTCCTCGCCGACTTAAGGGGGGCAGCAGACCGTCTGGGCGCTCAGCAAGGCCACATTTTGTGCGGTAGGCGCAATTCCGGTGGCCACACAACCCACCCCCGCGGGGCTCAGTGCGTAGCGATACGACCTGTAGGAATTGCCGTCGATGGCGGCGTTTCGCAGGCACTGCCCATTCGCGGTGAGGACTTCTGGATTGTTGGCGCATCCGGTGTCGGAGTACATCGTGAGCGAGCCTGAGCACGTGCCCGTCACGCTGCAGCCGCATGCGCCGCAAGTCGCGCTCACGTCGGTGCCGACCAAATGTTTCACGGAGAAATCCCCAGCCGGGCAGGGACGGTCGCCCGCTTGCGAGATGCACGCGCGAAACGGCGCAGGGAGGTTCGGGGCGCACGTGCTGCCGGCGCATCCAGCGGCCGCGGGGCTCTCGGGCGCGCAGACCCGCCCCTTTGCAGCGTACGTCAGGTTCTCTTTCTGAAACACGCCGGGTGACGCGCACACGCCGCCACCTGGAGGGCTGGGCACGAGCTTGGTCTCGGTGCCCGCAATCTCGTTCGCGGTGAACATGTCGTTGAGGCATCCCCCGGCGGGGCTGTTTCCGTTCTGCGACGGAACACCGGGAAATTGGCACTGATGGAGATTGTCGAAATCGAAGAACACGTTCACTTTGCCGGTGCACGTTGGCGCCGTCGTCACCGCGCACGCCGCGCAGCCGCACGAGCCGGCGTCGGCGCTTGGACCTTCCAGCACGTCGGTCGCCGGTGCTGCGAGGCCGGGCGGACAGCCGGCGTCGGTGTTCGTGGCGAAGCCCACGAGCGTCCAGCCCGCAGGAACCGTGACGGTGCGTCCGCTCTCGACGGACCCGTCTGCGGATGCGTCGGGACCGCCCGGGTTACCGCCGTGTGCCGTGCCATCGCCCACGCCGGGGAGGCCGGCGAGATCGAGCGCGCAGCCGACGAGCGCCGCCAGGCAAAAGAGCATCGCGAGCCGGCGTCGAGTCATGGCCCCCGAGTGTGCGGGAGATTTCCCCTGCATGCAAAGCTGCCCCCGCGCCCAAACGCCCGCACGCTATGGCACTTCGACGACCTCGAACACGCGGCGGACGACTTGCTCAGCGGTCACTTCCTCGGCGTCGGCCTCGTAGGTGAGCACGAGCCGGTGACGAAGCACATCGGGCCCCACGGCCTTCACGTCTTCCGGCGTGACGTAGCCGCGATGCCGTAAGAACGCGTGCGCGCGCGCCGCCAAATTCAGGGCAATGCTCGCACGGGGAGAGGCGCCGAACTCGATGAGCGGCGCGAGATCTTTGAGCCCGTGCTTCTTGGGCTCACGTGTCGCGAAGACCACCTCGACGATGTAGTCCTTCACTTTTTCGTCGATGTAGATTTGCGAGATGACCCCCTTGGCGTCGTTCAGCTGCGCCGGGGTGACGACGGGCTCCGCCTTGAGCGGCTCCATCGCCGTCATGCGATCCATGATCTTCCGCTCGTCTTCGCGCGACGGGTAACCGACCTTCACCATCAGCATGAAGCGGTCGATTTGCGCTTCCGGAAGAGGGTACGTCCCCTCTTGCTCGATCGGGTTTTGCGTCGCCATGACGATGAACGGCTGGGGGAGGGGATACGTCTTGTCGCCGATGGTGACCTGCCGCTCCTGCATTGCTTCGAGGAGCGCGCTCTGCACCTTCGCGGGCGCGCGGTTGATCTCGTCGGCGAGGACGAGGTTCGCGAAGATCGGCCCCAACTTGGAGGTGAACTCCCCCTTCTGCTGGTTGTAGATGACGGTGCCGACGAGGTCTGCAGGGAGGAGGTCGGGCGTGAACTGTACGCGCGCGAACTTCGCGGAGATCGAGTCGCACAGCGTTCGTACGGTGAGCGTCTTTGCCAGACCGGGGACACCTTCGAGGAGGACATGACCGCCGGTGAGCAGCCCGATGAGGATGCGCTCGATCATGTAGGACTGGCCGACGATGACCTTGCCGACCTCGTTCGTGATTTTGTCGACGAAGGCACTCTCCTTCGCGACGAGCTCGTTCAATGCGCGGACGTCGTACATGGCACGCCGTTTAGCACAGCTCCGCGCCGACTTATTCCACTTCGAGCACCACTTTTCCGAAGGCTTTGCGTTCCTCGAGAATGCTGTGCGCCTCGGGCGCGCTCCACAGGGGCAGGACGCGGTCGACGACCGGCTTCAGCGTTCCTGCTTCGACCAGCCCGAGAATGCGAAAAAGATCTCCCTTCGACCCCATGGTCGAGCCGAGGACCTGCACCTGGCGAAAGAAGATGTGCCGGAGGTCGATGGTCGGTGAAAATCCGGTGGTCGCTCCGCAGGTGACCACCCGGCCGCCACGCCCGGTCGCGAGAATGCTCTTCACGAACACCTCGCCGCCGACATGCTCGATCACCGCGTCGACGCCCTTCTTTTCGGTCAATCGCTTGCACTCTGCAACGAAGTCCTGGGTCGTGTAGTTGATGGCCACGTCGGCTCCGAGGGCGCGCGCGCGCTCGCATTTCTCGTCGCTGCCTGCGGTGGTGAGCACCCTTGCTCCAAACAGTTTCGCGATCTGAATGGCAGCGCTGGACACCCCGCTCCCCGCCGCCTGAACGAGAACGGTCTGTCCGGGCACGACCTCGGCGCGCCGCACGACCATCTGCCACGCCGTGAGAAAGACGAGCGGGATGGCGGCCGCCTCCGTGAACGAAAGATTCGCCGGGAGAGGAAGGACGTTCGCGTCGGGGACGTTGATGTGCCGCGCGTAGCCGCCCTGGGTGTTCTCTCCGAAGATGCGGTACTTCGCGCAGAAGTTGTCGTCGCCGGAGAGGCATTTCGCGCACACGCCGCAGGAGCGCCCGGGATTGACGATGATCTTCTGACCGACCTCGCAGCCTGTGGCGCCGGGGCCGAGGGCTTCGATCTCGCCCGCCATGTCTGCTCCGAGGCGATGCGGGAACTCGTACTTCATGCCGGGCAGCCCACGCCGCGCCCACACGTCGAGGTGGTTCACGGCAACCGCGCGCACGCGCACCCGAACTTCGCGCGGGCCCGGCTCGGGGAGCTCGATCGTCTCTCGGACGATGACCTCGGGCCCGCCGTGGCCGCGGATCACCATGGCTTCTGTTTTCATCGCCGGGAAACTATCACGCACTCAACGTCGTGCCCTTGGCTCTACTCGAGGCGCCTCTTCAGATACTTCGCGGCGACCGTGCCGACCTCGGCCGCGCAGTGACGTGCGCCCCCGCCCGAGGACGTCGTGCCGCAATTCCCGTGGATGCGAATGACACCGCGTCGAACCACACGCAACGCATCAACGCTATCGTGCGAATCTCCAAGGTCGGTGACGCACTCGAGGTCACCCGCCTCGAGGACGAACACGGCGAGCTTGCCCCCGCTCGCGGGCGACAACGCTTATGCGTTCGTCGTGAAGCAACCTATTCGACCTCCGCAAACGAAATCAAAGCTCTGCAAGCGACCTGATCGGCCGAAACGCGCCGCTTCTCAAGATTCACAATCCACGCGCCGCTCGCTGCTCGCGACTCGTCGCCGTTCGCGCGCCGCACCCGAGCCCGAATTCACGCCGTTTCCCGCTCCGCGCGCGCGATCCAAGCCCCCGACGTCCGTTTGCGAAGCCTTCACGCCGTTTGCGGAGCCCTTCGCGTCGCGCAAAAAACGAAAAACGCCCACGCAACCAACCTCAAGACCGGGCCGACAGGGCTTCAACGGCGAGGCGATGGTCGCAGCGTCGGTCTACGAGTCACGGAGCATCCTCCGCGTCTCACCCATGACCACCCAGGCAACGAAAAAAGATGATCACAGCCATCGAAACAGTCGGTACCGCCACCCTTGAAGACACTCCGCGACGCGCCCTCGAGCTCATTCGAGGTATCGGCGCCTCTCGGGAGATCATGCGAGCCCTGGTCACGGCGGGTTACACCACGAAAGATCACGAGGAGGGCATCCGCCTCGTGAACGATGTCCTCGGCTACATCGCCCGTCCCTCTGCTGTACCTTCGGCTTCCGCGCCCTCGTATGGCGCGGCGGTGAAAGAGATCAAGCAGTGGGTGAAATCGGATTTTCGTCGCATCAAGATCGGACTCCACCGCTTCTTCCCCGAGCAAGCCGAGTACCTCTTCACGGGTCTCGACGTCTCGGGGGTGATGGACGCCGTCGCGCTCGTCGAGATCTTTCTCAAGCGCCTCGGTTCTCTCGCCAACGATCCGGAACGCAAGGCCACGCGAAAGGCGGATCACGCCGCCCTCGCGATGCTCGAGGCGCGCCGGGTCACCAAGGCGAACCTCAAGCACCTCCAGGCCCTCGTCACCGAAACCCACGCGACGCCCGCCGTTCCGCCTGTCGAAGCATCGACCGGTGAGACCGACGGTCGCCTCGAGGCCCTCGTCGCCCTCCGCGCGTGGTACGCGGACTGGGCAGAGACGGCGCGCATCGTCCTCACGCGCCGCGACCACCTGATTCGCGTGGGCCTCGCCGCGCGTAAACCCCGCGCCGCCGCAGCGATGCGCGTCGTCGTTGGCCCGCTCGCGTCCTCCGCGGCGTCGTCGGAGTCGGCGATGCGTGCGCTCCCCATGTCCACGAGCACCCACGCGGGATGAGCACACGCGGGTGCATCACCCGACGAAGACCGCTCCGACGCGGAATCGAGTAGCCCTCGGTTTCGCGTTTTCGTTTGTCGGTCCTAAGCCTGCATCTCGGGAGTAGCGCCGGCGTCTCCACCTTCGGGCGCGACGGCGTGGGAGAGGGCGAGCGTGAGAATGAGAATGGTGCGGTACACGAGGTGAACGTCGTCGACGTCGACGTCGCGCTCCGCCGCTCCCTCCGAGCCTTCGAGCGCCGCCTCGACGTGCGCATTGATGAACTCCAGGATGCCCGGCTGCTCCTGGGCGATGACGTCATCGAGCTCGATCGGCTCGTCGGCCTGGCTCGCGCGCAGCTCCTCTTCGAGGAGAAGCGCTGCCTCAGTGGCCTTGAGCGCGTCTTCGTTCACGATGCGCAGACGATCGCGAAAAGCGCGCTCGAACCCGAGCCACACCGCGATGGACAGGAAGTAGCCGAGGGAGAGCGCGATCTCGTCGAGCTGACGGCCGAGGACATCGCTCACCAGCCCTGCGAGGTGCGGCTGCGTGCGCTCGAATCTCACGAAGGCGGCGT
The DNA here is from genome assembly GCA_043747615.1 of Myxococcales bacterium. Lineage (GTDB taxonomy): Bacteria > Myxococcota_A > Polyangia > Polyangiales > Polyangiaceae > JAYTOU01. Next base: position 51,822 of record JAYTOU010000005.1, read on the forward strand.
CGAGCTCTTCCTTGGCCCGCTCGGAGCCGAGCTCGTCCTCGACCTGCTCGAGGACGGTGATGACAATCACCGCATAGCTCGGAACAGGCCGAATCGCGGCGCCACGCACCCACACTCGATCAGCCTACCACGCCCGCGGTCACTTCGTTCGACGCGTCGTCGCCCGATTCGTCGAGCCGGCGCGACGCTCGGCGTGAATGCTCCACACGCACCACGCGAGCCCGATCATTCCGACGAGGGCCATCCACAGGACGCCGCGTCCGAGCGCGCTCGCTGTGATGGGCTCCGTCCCAAAGTCCCCGTGGAACTGAGCGTAGCTCGCGCTCGTCGAGAGCCGGTGCTGGAGGGCGAGCACCAGAATCGCGAGGAGTACGGCGGGCACGCCCCCGATCGCACCGACCACCCCCAGCCGCTGACCACGCGCAGGGCGGGCCGCGACCGCGAAGGTAATGGGGAGCGTCACCGTCGCGAGGAGGACGAGCGCAAGATCGATCGCCGATGGAACCGCGCGGGAGGCAATCCAGTAGAGGTAAGCCCAATCCCCGTGAAACGCCGCGAAGTAGCCCACGATCGGCCCGTAGACGAACGCGGCGAAGAGCGCGCTGATCACGAACGGTCGAGAGAGCGCGAGCGGCCCTTCCTCGCGGGCAAGCTCCGTCCGAGCGAGCCACGCGAGGAGCGCTCCGAGGAGCACGCCTCCAAAGGGGGCAAAGAGGATCGGCACGGAGGCAGCTTACCCCTCCCGGCGCTCGAGAGACTTAATGCTAGGTTCGGCACCCATGGACCCGGCAAAAATACGCGAGTTACTCGGCGCCGTTCAGAGCGGCTCGACGAGCGTCGACGACGCGCTCGGCACCCTCAAGGATCTCCCTTTCGCCGATCTCGGCTACGCGATGGTCGATCATCACCGCGCGCTTCGTCAGGGTGTGCCGGAGGTGATCTTCGGCGCGGGCAAGAGCGTCGCGCAGATCGTAGGCATCGCGACAGAGCTGGCCAAGCACGGACAAAACGTTCTCGTTACCCGGATCGATGAGGCGAGCGCTCAGGCGGTGATGAAAGAGGTCCCAAAGCTCACCTACATTGCCGCGGCGCAAATCGCGACCATCGAGCAAGCGCCGATTCCGCTGCTCTGTGAGGCGCCGGTGGCCTTGGTCAGCGCGGGGACGAGCGATCTTCCGGTGGCCGAAGAGTGCGCGGAGACGATGCGGATGCTCGGAGTGCGCGTCGAGCGGGTCTACGACGTGGGAGTCGCCGGGATTCACCGCGTTCTCCACAAGCGCGAAATTTTCGAGCGCTGCGCGGTGGTGGTGGTCGTGGCAGGAATGGAAGGCGCGCTCGCAAGCGTCGTTGGAGGGCTCGTCGACAGTCCGGTCATCGCTGTGCCGACGTCGGTTGGCTACGGCGCCGCGCTTGGTGGCATCGCCGCTCTCCTCGGCATGCTCACGAGCTGCGCGTCGGGCGTCACGGTGGTCAACATCGACAACGGTTTCGGAGCCGCGTTTGCCGCCGCGCGCATTCTCCGCGCGAGAACGCGATGAGCAAGCACACCCACGGCGACGGTCACACGCACGAGCACGACCTTGCCCATGAGCACGGCCATGATCACGAGCACGCGCATGAGCATCCGCATGCCGAGCACGCGCATCACGATCACGCGCATCACGATCACGCGAAAGAAGCACTCGCGCGTGGCGCCGGAGCGGGGAAAATAGCTTTTTTCGATGCACCGAGCGGGCTCGCCGGAGACATGACGATCGCCGCGCTCGTCGATCTCGGCGTGCCCGAAGTGGTGATCGCCGACGCGGTAGCGAAGATTCCCATCACGGGATTTCATCTTCACTTTGGGACGAAGGTGCGGAGCGGCATCGTGGCCTCGTCGTTCGACGTGCACGTCGACGCCGCGCAGCCCGAGCGAACGTACAAAGAGATTCGAGAGATCCTCGACCATGCCGATCTCGAGCCCGCCATCCGCGCCCGCGCGCATGCCTCGTTTCGAAAGCTCGCCGAGGCAGAGGCCATGGTGCACCGAACGTCGCTCGACGACGTTCACTTTCACGAAGTCGGCGCAATCGACGCCATCGTGGACATCGTCGGGAGCGCGGCGGCTCTCGATTATCTCGGAGCGACGCTGGTGGTCTCTCCGCTCCCGATGGGGCGCGGTTTCGTCAAGGCGCGGCACGGCACGTTGCCTCTGCCAGCTCCGGCCACGGTGGCCTGCCTCGCGGGCTTCGAGACGTACGACGGAGGTCTCGAGTTCGAGTTCGTGACCCCCACGGGCGCCGCGATCGTGGCTGCGCACGCCACGCACTCGGCGCGTTGGCCAAGCATGTCTCCCGAGTGCGTAGGCTGGGGAGCGGGGCACGCCGATCTGCGTGATCGCCCGAACCTGTTGAGGGTCGTTCTCGGCTCGGCGCCGGCCGTCACCGGAGATCACACGGTCATCGAGACGAACGTCGACGACGTCACCGGCGAGCTCGTCGGGAGCGCGATGGAGGCACTCTTCGCGGAAGGTGCGCTCGATGTCTGGGCCACACCGATCACCATGAAAAAAGGGCGGCCGGCGCTCACGCTGAGCGCGCTTGCTCCGCGCGGTCGGGCGGAGGCCGTGGCCCACGCCATGCTGCGGGAGACGACCACCCTCGGTGTGCGGCGCTACGATGTGTCGCGCGTCGAACGACCGCGGCGGAGCGTCGAGGTACAGACCGCGTACGGGCAGATCTCGGTGAAGATCGCCGAAGGCCCCTTCGGTCCCCCCCAGATCAAACCGGAGTTCGATGCCTGCCTCGCCGCCGCGAAGCTGCACCACGTGTCGGTTCGCGAAGTCCTCCGCGCCGCCCTCGTCGCCGCCGAAGCGCTTCGTGGGCCCAGCGTTTAAGCGAGACACGCGCCTTCCCTCTGCAAAGAATCACACTTTTCGCAAGGGAGGCCGCGCAAGTTTCGCTATGCTGCCGTCGTCACGTCCGTGCTTTTTCTGCGGCGTGGTCAATGAAAGGCAATGGATTCGCGATGAGCGTGTGCCCGCAGTGTGGCTCGCCCACCAAAGACAACGACAAGTTCTGCAACGGTTGCGGCTATTCGCTCGCGCAAGCGGCGACTCCCGCAGCGGCCGCACCTCCGCAAGCTGAGTGGGGCGCGCCACCTCCGCCCCAGCCTGCATGGGGAGCCCCTCCGAAGCCCGCCGACAACCAGATCCAGCAGGGCTACGTCGCACCCGGCGTCTTTGGTCAGTCCGCGCCGCAGGCTGCCGCTTCACCGTACGGGCCCCCGCCGGGCGCCGCGGTGACCGGGCAGGGCGGTTACGGTGGTCCGACCGCGCAGCCGAGCTCGCGTTGCCAGCAAGGCCACGAGATTCAACCCGGCGCGAGCTATTGCGCCGCCGGTCACCCGATCGCTCTCGACGCCATGCAGTTTGCAAGCGATGCGTATGGAGCGCCCCCGCCCCCCGCGCCGCCGGCGTACCAGCCTCCGACGCCCGCTCAAAATCCGTACGGCGCGCCGCAGCAGCCGAACTATGGTGCGTTCGGGAGCGGTCAGCCGCAGCAATCGCAGCAGGGCTACGGGCAGCCGCCGCAGAACTTCGGCTACGGCGCTCCTAACCAGCCGGCACCTCCGCCGGCATACGCTCCTCAAGCGGCATTCGCGCCGCCTCAGCCTGCGGCCTTTGCCCCGCCCCCGGCGCAGATGGCAGCGCAGATGGCCGAAGCCCCCCACGCAGGTGCCGGGCAGGTCCCCAATCGCATTTTGCGCGGCTTTTTGTGCTCATTTCAGGCGAACACGCAGGGCGAATTTTGGCCGCTCCATGGCGGCCGCGTGGGTGTCGGTCGCGCGAATGCCGGAGAGACCGTCGACATCCAGCTCGCCGACGCCACGATTTCGTCGCGTCACGCGGCTCTCCTCGTCGACAATGTGTCGGGTGCGATCAGCGTCGAGGACACCGGGTCCACGAACGGAACCTACGTGAACGACGAGCACCTTGGCTTCAACGGCCGCCGCGAGCTCCGAGACGGTGACCGCCTGAGATTCGGCGGATTCACGACCATCGTAAAAGTCATCGGCCGCGTTTCATAAAGGCTTGCGCGTCCGCAAAATCCGCTAACGTGGGCTACGTGATGGCGCATGAAACGCCCGGACGTGGAGTGCAGCTGCTTCAGCACGCGCCGCCGCTCCTCCAGGTCTGCGAGCGGAACATGCACGCGCAGGCTTGGCGTAAGCCGTTCAAGACGGATGTAGGATGCACGTTTTCTCTGCTCGGCTCGGAAGCAGACGAAATCCTCGCCGACTGAAGCGCGTTCCGAGCGCACTTCATCCTCTTGCCCGCCGGTGGTACCAATGGTCCCGCTCATGAAACGCTTAACTCTGGTGATTTTTCTCGTCTGTGCGGCGCTGCTGGCGCGCGTGCGTCTCGTTCACGCGGCTCCCGAGGCGCATATCCTTCGGATCGACCCGCGGGCGGGCCTGTCGAACGGTGCGCCGCTCCTCACCACGGTCGTCGAGGTGGTCCAGTTCAACTCGCTTTCGTCGGTGGTTCAGGCCTGCGCAAACGCAAGCGGCTTCAACCCGACGCTCGATTGCTTGAGCGCGCAGCTCGAAAAACCGAATGCCGTCTGGAGCCCGTTTCCGTTTCCGGAAGCGAACGCCCGCCTGCTCGTCAAGATCAACGGTGCCGACACGCTGGCCACGCTCGACGGAAAGCCGGAAAGGTGGGGCGATTCGCAGAAGCATCCGGACGTGGGTACCGCCTGGCTCGTCGTCCTCGATGCGGCGGCGGGGATGGGCAGCCGCTACGGCGAGGCGCGGGCGATCGCGCGGCAGTTCATCGAGAACATGCAGCCGAACGATCAGATGAACCTCCAGATCTTCGACGACCGCTTTGTCATCCAGAGCTCCAAAGGCTGGAAGACCTTCAAGGAGCGCAACGATCTCGTCGCTCTCTTGAACGTGCAGCAAGGCACGGGCGTTTCGCACGGACGCGACCGCGCCCTCTTCGGCCAGTTGAAAGCGATGACCGCCGACGGCTTCGGTTCCCTCGGAAATTCGCAGGGCCCCAGCGATATCCCGCTTCACCAGGCGATGGTGGTTCTCTCGAATGGATCGGGTCGGAACGACGCAGAGAGCGCCGCCCCGAGCGCCGACGTCTTTCATCAGTTCGTCACCAAGGGCCGCTTCCCCGACGACAACACGTCCTCTCCGAAGACGCCGCTCCCGGTCATCTCGGTGTGGTTTCCTTCGGCGGGCGGACTCGTGAACGACGTCTTTCGCAACAACGACGAGCAGTTCATGCAAGCCCTCGCCAACCCTGAGATCGGAGGCTTCTTCGACATCGTCCGCGAAGGCCAGGGCGAGGCGAAGGGCAAGATCATCATCGGGCTCGTGAAGGCGCGCTTCAATTCGATGTTCATCGCGAAGTGGCGGCTCGCTTGCTTGAACCCGACCGTCGAGCAGACGTTCAACCTCGAGTTCCAGAACGTGAAGCCGGCCATCAAGGGAGACGCGAGCTTCAAAGACGTTCCCATCGGGATCGATCCATCGCAGTGGCCGCTCGACGTCGATCTCGCGAAGACCAAGGCCGAAGCGGACGCTAATCCGCTCTACCCGGGCGGCACGTTCAAGGCGTACGGCAACTTCTGCTGGGGCGGAGACTCGAAGCGCGCGGAGGCCTATTTCATACCAGGCGGCTCGAAGCCCGATCCGAACGCGAACAGCACCGACCTGGCCACCGTGAAGAAGGCGCAGCAAAATCTCATCGCCCAAAACATGCGCGGCAGCCCGATCGAAGCCGGCGACACGTTCGTAACCTTCCAGGTGCCCGACGAAGAGAAGGTGCTTGAGGGAAGCGGAGACAACACCGTCGCCCGCGTCCTCATCTACGACAACGCGGCTCACCGCGCGAGCGGCCACGACGAGAAGACCATCCTCACGCTGAAGGCCCAGAAAAAGCCCTTCAATCTGCCGCTCATCCTCGGCATCGCCGGCGGCCTCGTCGTGCTTCTGCTCCTCGTGATTGTCGTCCTTCGCGGTGGCGGTGGCGGCGGGCGCACGAAGAAATCACGCGGAGCTCCGCCTGCTCCGATCGTCGCCGGCGGCGGCGGTGGCTACGGAGCTCCCGGCGGGCAACCCCAAGGTCCGCCCCAAGGTGGGTACGGCGGTGGTGGTGGCTATGGAGCCGCGCCTCCCCACCAGCAACAACAGCAACAACCGCCGCAGCAACAGCAGCACGCCCCCTACGTCGAGCCCTCTTCGGCCTATGGTGCCCCTCCCGCCGTCGTGCAAGTTCGCTGTCCGGCCTGTCAGGCGCTGACCATGGCGACGCCGGGCCAGCCGTCGGTCTGCTTCTCGTGCGGTCAGCCGCTCCCGGCAAACATCGCGGAAGGAGGTGGGGGCGCTAATGCTCCCACGTTTCCCGCTGACGGGAGCGCTGAATGCGCAACCGCTCCAGCCGCCTCCGAACCCGTACGGGGCCGCGCCGCAGGGGGCAACGATCTCCGGGCCACCCGGAAATTTTTCGATTCGCCCGGGAGCCGAGGTGCGCGTGGGCCGAGATCCGGCGCAGTGCGTGGTGATGCTTCAAGAGCCGCGCGTGAGCGGCGTCCACGCCACGTTGAAGTTCGAGCAATCACAGCTCTGGGTGCGTGACGAGACCTCGAACAACGGAACCTACGTGGCGGGGATGCGAATCGCGGCCGGCGTCTGGACGGTAATTTCTCCCGGTACGCCGCTTCGGTTCGGGCCGATCGACTTCGCCGTGCGCTTGGATACCTGACGTGCCGCTTCCCCCGATTGAGTTCGCGTACAGAACCGATCCCGGCAAAGACCCCGACAAGCAGGTGAACGAAGACGCTGGCGGTCATCGCGAGACGCGCTTCGGTCACCTCGTCGTGGTGTGCGACGGAATGGGCGGTCACGAAGGCGGCAAAGAGGCGTCGAACGGCGCGCTCGAAGCCATCTTCCAGGCGTTCGATGACGCAGCCGATGGCACCGCTCCCGCCGAGGTCCTGCGCGAAGCACTGGTCCTCGCGAACGCCCGCGTCTACGGGCTCGCTTCGGTCGACGAGGAGGCGCGTCCGGGCTCGACGGTGGTGGCGGTGCTCCTCCATACCGACGGCACCGAGGTCGCGCACGTGGGCGACAGTCGCGCGTACCTGATTCACGCCGCGCGCGTTTCGCAGGTGACGAAGGATCACTCGATGGTGCAGCAGATGGTGGACGCGCATCTTCTCGCGCCCGAGGAGGCCGCTGGGCATCCGGATGCCAACCGCATTTCGCGTGCGCTCGGGATGCGCGCGACTGTGGACGTCGAGGTGCGCGCGATGCCCGTGGTGCATGTGGCGGGCGACGCGTTTCTCTTGTGCTCGGATGGGCTCAGCGATCTGGTGACCCCCGACGACATCTTGAACATCGTCGGGACGGCGCCGCCGGAGCAAGCGGCGGGGCAGCTCCTCGATCTCGCGAACGCACGCGGAGGGCACGACAACATCACAGTCGCCATTCTCCGCGCCCGCGAGAGCGCGCTCGTTCATGCGACCGCGCTGATGCCGACCCTTCCGCAGACGGTGGCCGATGCCCCGGTTTCACCGCCCGCGGTAGCGGCACCTGGCCCGCAGCGCACGCGCGTCGAGTCCGCGGACGAACACGATGACCGATCTGGATCGTCACGAATTTCCCTGTCGGTGGTGCTTGGCATCGCGCTCGGCCTGGCCGGCGTGGCGATCGCGGGGCTCGCGCTCTACCTGCTCGTCGCCGCCCGCCACAATTCCACCAACGCGCCGGCGTTCGTCGACGCCGGGTTTGCTTTCAAGGTGAAGGCGCCTTCCACGGTGACAGTCGTCGTTCCCGACCGGGTCCCCGACGTCATCGTTCGCGAGATCGACGCCGGAGAGCTGACGCCCCTCCTGCCACACAAACCTTTCGTTCCTACATCTGAAGAAGGCTCGCCGCGAAAACGATGAGCAGCCCGACCAGCGTTGCCAGCGCCACGGCAACGAGGGCGATGGCGTAGGTCGGCAGACCGTCTCGTGCCATCAAAGTCCCCCCGGTCCGATCAGCCGTGCGTAGTGCACCGTCGCCATGCCGCCGGGACATCACGCCATGGATGGCGTAGCGACCGATTTGAATCGGCGGTTTCGCGATCGGTGTAGCCACGTGATCGAAGTTAGCAAAAGCCGCTTGCTTTCGGGTGCGCCCGTCGACGTTTCGCCGCATTCCGACCCTGCTCCGCTGGTCTTTTGGCGCAATCGCCTTGACCGGGGCCCCGAATTTCCGGTTGATGGCTGCCGATGATTCCGGGACAGGGAAGAGAATTCGCCAGCATCGGAAGCGCGCCCGACAACGACGTCATTCTGCAGGGTGTGGGGGTCGCTCCTCACCACGCGCGGGTCGCGCGGCAGAACGGGCAGCTATTCTTCGTCGACGGCGGAGCAGGCCCGAGCTTTGCGAACGGATCCCCCGTGGTCGCCCAGCAGCCGATTGCGTTCGACTTCCGCACACAGTTTTCGGTGGCGCAGACGCCGGTGCCGCTCGCCCATCCCGCGTTCGTGTCGCTCTTGATGACGCCAGGAACGCTGCAGGCGCCGCGTGGTCACGTCGTCATCGGTCGTGACGCAGCCCGCGCCACTCTGGTCATCGCCCACAGCACCGTGAGCTCGCAGCACGCCACGGTGATGCTCGACCGCATGATGGTCGTCGATCACGGCTCGACCAGCGGCACCTACCTCGCCGGTCAGCAGATCCCTGCAAATCAGCCTGTTCCCATCGATCCGAACGGCATCATCGCGTTTGGGCCCGTGCCGGTGCCGGTGGCTCTCCTCGTGCAGATCGCGCAGGCGGTTGCAGGCGTAGCTCCCGGCGGGGCGGCTCAGGCAGGTGCGGCGCACGGAGCTCCTCTCGACACCGGTGGCAATGGTGGCTCGCGCAAGCACCGCACGGTCATCGGCGAGCTCAGTCTCGAGACGCTGAATACCAGCGTCATCACCATCGGCCGCACGCCCGACAACCAGATCGTCGTCGCGCATCCCCAGGTGTCCTCGCGCCACGCGCAGATCGTCAAGAACGGCGAGCAGCTTTTCCTCGAGGATTTGCGCTCGGCGAACGGCACCTTCGTGCGCGGCCAGCGCCTCGAGTCGGGGCAGAAAGTTCCGATCGCGAACGGCGAAAAAGTCTTCATCGGACCGATGCCTCTGCTCATCCACATCGCGGGGCAGCAGGTCAACGTGGTCGTCGAGGACCAGCAAGCGTCCTGGGCGGGCAAGCCGCTCTACGAGATCGAAGCGTGGGATCTCTTCCTCGAGGTCCCCGATCGCGATCAAAAAGGGCAGATGAAGACCCTGCTCGATCACGTCTCTTTCAAGGCTCTGCCGGGAGACATGATCGCGCTCATGGGGCCGTCTGGAGCGGGAAAAACAACGCTCCTTCTCACCTTGAACGGCTACAACCCGCCGACGAGCGGGCAGGTTCGAATCAACGGTGAGGACCTCTACCTCATCTACGACGCGCTCCGCGGATCGATCGGGTACGTCCCGCAGGACGACATCGTTCACCCCGAGCTCACCGTCTTCGAGGCGGTGAAGTACTCCGCGAAGTTCCGCCTTCCTCCCGATTACTCCGACGCAGAAATCGACGGCCTCGTCGATCAGACGCTGCGCGACCTCGGTCTCGAGACTGTGAGGAATCTCGAGATCGGGAAGCCCGAGAAGAAGGTGCTCTCGGGCGGCCAGCGAAAGCGCGTGAACATCGCTCTCGAGCTGGTGACCGATCCGGTCATCCTCTTCCTCGACGAGCCGACGAGCGGTCTCGCGGCGGACGACACGACCGCGCTCGTGAACCTTCTTCACGACCTCACGAAGAAGACCGGCAAGACGATCGTGATGACGATCCATCAGCCGGCGAAGGACGAGTTCGAAAAATTCAATCTCGCCTTCATCATGGGCTACGGGGGAATTCCAACGTATTTCGGCCCCACGGGAGATCCGGCGTATAAGTTTTTCGGCTCGATCCTCGAACGTCAGGGCACGCCTCGGAAGATCGACAACCCGCGCGACATGTTCGACATGCTGAGCGTCCGCGAGCGTGGTCTTCAGGAGGAGATGAAGCGGAGCAATCCGAACGTGACCCGCAACATCGCCCGCCTCGATGCGGCCCGGGGATGGCGCTCGGAGTTTTTTCAGGATCGAAATCCCGTCTATCAAAAGATGTACGGCGGCCACCGCGCAGTCGGGACGGAGAAGGCCACGTCCGGCATGCCGCATCGTGCGAGCGTTGCCCTTTTTCGGCAGCTCGGCCTCTTGATGTCGCGGTACTGGAAGGTGAAGATTCGCGACCGCGCCGGGACGGCGATCATGTTCCTGCAGGCGCCGATCATCGGGATCATGCTTGCGGGAGTCTTTGGCGGACAGAAGCAAGCGATCCCCTTCTGGTGCCTCGGCGCTCTTCAGGATCTCGCGACTCGCCGGGCCGACGCCACGAACAGCACGGCAAGCCTCTTGAACGAAATGAAGCCGACGGTGGACCACACCGCCGCGATGTTCTTCGTCGTCGTCAGCTGCGTGTGGTTTGGCACCAGCAACGCGGCGCGCGAGATCGTGACCGAGCGTGCGATCTATCTACGCGAGCGCATGGTGAACCTGTCGCTCTTCAACTACGTCATGTCGAAATACGCCATTTTGAGCGTGATTTGCGTGGTTCAGTGCACGATGCTCCTAACCATCGTCTTCTTCACGCTCGGCTTCGAAGGCGGCCCGGTGGCCTTTCTCATGGAGCTTCTGTCGATGATCGCAGTGTCCATGAACGCGACCGCGCTCGGTCTCCTGCTCTCCACCCTCGTGAGCTCGGCCGAAGCCGCCATGGCCCTCACGCCGATCGCCCTCATTCCTCAAGTGGTGCTCGGAGGGTTGATGGTCCCGATGACCACGAACGCGATGCTGAAGCCGCTCATGTACGTGATGCCGGCCCGCTGGGGGTTCCAGGGAGCGATTGCCCAGGAGCGCGCCGCCATCGCCGGCAACCCTGCGTGGATCATCGATCTCCACAAGCCGGGCCTCACCTCCGCACCCGACTTCGTTTCGAACGGACACTTTCAGTGCGCGACCGCTCAGATCGCCAGCGATACGATCGCGGGCGCCTGGGGGTTCGTCGAATGGGACCAGGTGTGGGTCCCCTTCGTGTTCCTCTACGGAATGACGATCGTGATGATGGTTTTTCTCTTCATCCTGCTGAAGCGTCGCGATCCCGTTTGACCGCTCGCCGCGGGGGGTTAACCCACACCACCTAGCCCAGCGGCTACAGCGCCGGCACGCGCCCGTGCGGATCATCGGCAAGGTTGCGGCAGAAACCAGCGGCTTGCGCCCGCGCCTGGGGGACATCGAACACAACGAAATGCCCGTCGCTCCCAGCGACCGGCGTAAACTGCGCGAGCACGCCGCTGGCTAGCCCTCCTGCCAGGTTCCCGGAGAGCCCGCCCGCGGGCACGGTCACGTCTCCGAGTCCGCTGAACGCAGACTCGATCAGCGGGTGCACGCCGGGCGATTGCCGAGGCAGGCCGAGCGCGGTGGACGCCACTTCGATCCCGTGCGGAGGCGCATAGCTGTCACCGATGCCGTCGGCTCCGATGCCTTCGGTTTGGTAGATGCTCTTCGGCGCAAAGCCCGTGCGCGGGTGCGCGATGATGTACCCGAGGTAGTGGACGGTGTCTGTCGTGTCGACGAGGAGCTGCGCCATGTTCGCCATGGGGTGAAAGAGATTGAGCTCGTCGGCGTCCTCCGGACGAAAGAGCCCGAGCACGGTCTTCACCGCGGCCGCGACGCTCGGCTGCGGCTTCGTCTTCTCGAGGAGAGCGATGGTGATCATCGCGCCCGTTCCGCTGAGCACGCCTCCTAGCGCCTGCTTGTCGGCCGCGAGGAAGAGCGGCCCGTTCACGCCTCCCTGCGAGTGTCCGAAAAAGATGAGCTTGGTTGCATCGAAGCCGATTTCCGCGGCCGTGCGGGACGTTGCGGCGGGGACCTTCACGTGAGACTCGGTGAATAGTCGCGCCTGCTGGACGACGTCGATCGCGCTCTGACGCCCGTTCGTGCGAGCGGCGATCGGATTGTTCAAGTTGAAAAAGAGGAGCTGGATGTTCCCCTCGCGGTTCGGATCATTGAGCGGAGGCGCACCCGGGCGCGTGCCGTGGAAAATTTGATCGACGCCCATCGAGGCCACGCACTTCGCGGCGAGTGCCGCGCCGACACTTCCGCCTTCGCTGATGACCGAGCGGTAGTCTCCGCCCGTACCATGAGCGTAGAGGGTGAGCGGATAGCCAGCTGCGGGAAGGGGACACTTGGCGGCGTTCGGCACCACCAAAGAAAAGCGAAGGTTGAACGTCCCCTGCAAGATCGGTTTCCCGCCCGCATCGAAAGCGAAGTTTCCACCGTCGCCGAGCTTCGTGAAGGGGAGAGTGCCGGCTTGGTAGTTTGGTGAAGGGCCGTAGCTTCCCTCGTAGACGTCGTAGTCGGCTCTCCGCTCTTTCTGCACCCAGCTCGCGGCGTCGGCTGTGGGCGCGGGTACCTGCGAGGGGACTGCGTCGGCAACCGCAAAGAGCTCGCTCGTCGGATCGTTCGTCGTGAACACCGTGAAGTGCACGACATTGGTGCGCGGTACACCTGCGGCTTCGATCTCGGTGACCGCGGACGCAAACGTGTCGTGTGCCATTTGCGTGCGGGGAGAGGCCCCGCTCATCCCGAGCACCGAAACGAGGTCCGCGCTCGGCGCGATGGCAGTTCCGTCGAGGGCCTTCACGGCCCGCGTGATGATGGTCGCGTAACGAGTATTGGGGCGCAGCGGGTAGCCGAGAGCAGGCGACACAGCGAGAGTGTTTGCGAGCCAGTAGATGCCCTCCGTCTGGCGCCAGTACGTCTGCGCGAGCCGCCGTTTTCCGTGCTCGGGGGACTTCGGATCGATGTCGATGATCTGGACTGACGCGCCCGGATCGAGCGTCGACTTCGGATCCGCGGGGAGCGTCGAGGGATCGATCGGCCCCGTGAACCGGAAGTACCCGCTGCCGGCAGGGGAAAAGCCCTTCAGCGCCACCGTCTTCGTCGAGCCGATGTAGTCGTTGACCAGAACGTTCGCGTTCGGGTTGTGCATACCCGTCACACGGATGGTCCCGTCGACTTCCTTGCGCAAGTCGTTCGGCCACGGAAGATCGTAGTACGCGGCGTCATCGAGCTGCGCGAGCGTCGTGGGGACGACGAAGATGGATTCGGTCCCCGCCGGTCGAGCGGCGGTCGACGAGCACGCGATCGCCGCGAAGAGTCCGAAAAGAATGGGCCAGGGACGCATGACGAGCGTCGTATCATGGTAAACGCATCTTCGTGATCTCCAGCACCGACGAATCCAGCGGCGCCCAGGCCCAGCGGCGGCCGGCCTTTGCGAAGGATTTTCCGCGCATCCCCGAGCTCGATGCGCTGGTCGCGGCATTCGAGGAGGGGAACTACGCCCGAGTCCGCGAGGAAGCACCTCGCCTTGCAAAGGCCACGGAGGACGGCGCCGTTCGCCGCGCCGCGACGGTCCTTCGCGCGCGCATCGATCCTGATCCGCTGTCGAAGGTGCTCTTCATCCTCACCGGCCTGCTTCTCGCGTACCTGAGCGCCTATTGGATGATGCACGATGGGATGCGTAACGTGGAGCCGGACCCGCCGCGCGTCATCGAGAGAATCAAGTAGCGCGCCGGATGGGCCCTCAGCGACGCGCGAGGGCGAGCAAAAAGCTCCGTCCGCTGAACGCTGCGGCGAGGATCGAAAGCACGCACAAGACGGCGAGCACGCTCCTGAAGTGAAAGCGTTGGTGGACTTCGCGAGGACGTGAGGCGGCGGCTGTCAGTGGCGAGATAGCGGAGATGGGGAACGCGAGCGGATCCGGCTTGAGGGCCGCGTCGCGATCGGCCTTTGCCTGGGTGAGCAGGAACGGCACCGAGCCCGGAAGGCCGGGCGGAGCGATCGACGGCGCCCCATCCGCCGCCACAGAATCGCGCGCGAGCTCGAGGGCCGCGACGAGCTGGCCCGCCGTCAGACGACCGTCCCGGTTGCGCACGAGGCAGCCACGAATGACGTCGATGACCGGCCGGGGAAGCGCGGGCGCCAGCTCCTCGATCGGATGGGGATCGCTCGAGATGATCGCGACCACCATCTGATTGGGATCCGTTGCCGTGAAGGGAAAACGCCCGGTGAGGAGCTCGTAGAGGAGCACGCCGACCGACCAGACGTCCGCGCGTCCGTCGACGTCGCGCGCCGAGCGCACCTGCTCCGGTGACATGTACGCAGGCGTTCCCATGGGCGCGTGGGCGGTGAGCCTCGGGCCCGACGCTTCATCGGCCACGACGCGCGAGATCCCGAAGTCGACCAGCTTCGGAACGACCCGGCCGTCGAGCCCCTTCGCGAGGAACACGTTCTCGGGCTTCACGTCGCGATGCACGACCCCCGCGGCGTGGGCCATCGTGAGGGCGCGGGCGATCGGAAGCACCACGGCGACGGCGGCGCGCGGACTCACCGTCCCGCCTTTTTTCACTAGCCAGGTATGAAGGTCCATTCCTTCGAGGAGCTCGAGCACGAGGAATGGCACGCCGGACCCGTCGACGCCGACGTCGAGCACGGAGACGACATTGGCGTGGCGAACCGAGTTGCTCGCGCGCGCCTCGCGCATGAAGCGGGCGACCACTTCCTTGTCTTCGGCGAGCGCGGGATGGAGACGCTTGACCGCCACCTGACGAGGCCCTTCGGCGCTGAAATGAGTCGCTCGGTAAAGCTCTCCCATTCCGCCGACCGCGAGCAGCTGGTCGAGCCTGTAGGCGGCGGCAAGCACTTCTCCGACGCGACCTGGTCCTCCTCCGCCGAGCGCCCTCGGAGCCGCCATACGCTACGCCGCCTTCGACCCGCGCGCGGGCCTCGCAAGGGGTCTCACGATCTGTCCGCTGGTGATCGCCCCGTGGAGAAGCGTCGGGGTGAGGGCGGGCGCCAGGAGTCCCGGCGTAACCTCGCTCGACGAGAACATTTGCACGAACGCTGGAGCGCGGCGCACGCGGTCGACGATCGTCCGCTCGAGCACCATGGAGCTGTATTGATCGCCGGCGCCTTCGGGCGTGTTGGCGTTGAGGAGAAGGTCCATGTCGAACCTTCGGCACGTGGAGGCGAGCCCCGGGATGCGGCTATCGAGAGGCGACCAGTTGTCGACGCACGTGCCATTCTCGCTGATTCCCCAGACGCCGTTCTCTGTGTTGAAGAAGAGCGTCTGGTTTCCCATCGTGTGCCCGGGAGTGCGCAGCAGCATGACTCCGTCGCCAAGCGCGAGATCTCCCCGTGTGAAAGCCACCCTGTTTTCTCGGACGTTCGCCTTGCCATCCGCGACGAACCACGCGCGCTGCATGGGATGAAGGTCGTCCCATTCGTCCCACTCCACGCGCGGCGCGAGGAGCGTGGCGTTCGGAAAGCGCGGCGTGCGCTCCCCGTCGAGTGTTCCGAGGAGCCCGCGTAGATCCTGGGTGTGGAAGTGATCGAAGGCGACGTAGTCGATGTCGCCGGCGTGCACTCCCAGGCGCTCGAGCTGCGTCTCCAGGAGGTCGAAGGACTTGGCTAGGAGCGGTTCCACCGCCTTGAATTGCTCGATGAGCCGCGAGAAGAACGGCGCGGTCCGCGCACCTTGGACGTCCGTTGGGTTGAAGAGCAAATTCTTCAGCGCGCCGTTCTGGAGAAACTGCACGAGTGCGGCGCGATGGGTCATCGTCAGAAACGGCACGGGAGACAGCGCGGCGCCCCAGAACGCGTAGCGCGTCGGGTAGGGCAGGGTGGAGAGCGGCAGCGTCCGCACCGAGAGCACACGAGGCCCGGAGGCGAATCGTTCACGGAGCTTTTCCGCAGCGGCGCGAATCGCCCGCAGCTTCTGCCCGTGCCCGCTCACTCTCCAAGCGGCGTCGAAGTCGCCCATCGTGCGGGTTCCGTGCAAAAGAGATTCACTCATTTTCGTCTCCGCTGGTTCCCTGCTAGCCGACCTTCGCAAGACTGTAGCGCGTGATGCCCCTCACGCGGTCTAGCTTCGATCGCAAAAACCGCTTTCACGCAGCGATGCGTTACCAGCTCCGCGAGAGGAGCTTCGTAGACGACAAGAGCTCAAGCGTGGCCTCGAACGTACGCGCGCGGCCCCCGTAGATCAGAAGACGAAGTGCCGGCCCTTTTGCTTGCGGCAGAACATCGCGATCGTGGCCTCGGCGTCGCCCACTCCGGTGTTGCCGCTCTCGCCGATTCCGCTCGCGCCGAACTCTTCCCACTCTAGCGCGCTGTCGGTGCCGTCGTTCTCCTTCAGCATGCCTCCGAGGGTGCGGCGAGCGCGCTGGAGCTTCACGTCGTCGCGCGTCCAGATGCTCGTCGCGAGATCGTGGGGGTTCGTCTGGAGCGAGAATCGGATGAAGTCGTCGAAGGTTGCCATTTCCATCGTCACCAGGATGGGCATGAAGAACTCCGTGGTCGCCAGGCGAATCGGGCGCTCGCCCAACTCGTCCCAGTTGGCGGTGATGGTCGTGTCGGGGGTGACGCGTCCGAGGACGACCGGCTTCGCTACCTCTGCGTTTTGCGCGTAGTCGCCGTCGGTGATTCTTCCGCCCTCGACCACGATCGCGAGGCCTGCCTTCTTCGCTCCCTCTTGGATGCTGCTCACCGTGCTCGCCTTGTGGACCATGAGCGGGCTCACCACCTTGATGTCCTCCTGCCCTGCGGCGCGCGGATCCTGAACCTTGTAGTTTGCAAATTCTTTCTTGAGGAGCGGCTCGATGCGATCGAGCGTGGCCTTGGAGGCGGCGATGCCGTGGAGCGACGTGCACTTGTGTGAGCCGAGCCCGAGCTTCGAGTACGACAGGCGAACGGCGATCTTGGTGAGGTCTTCGTCGTTGTAGCCGTCGTCGATGAAGGCCCAGTTGCAACCCCCGCCTTCGAACTTGGTGGGGCGAACGCCGCGCGAGGCCTGGATGATCTTCGCCGTCTCCGCGCTCCCGGTAACGCTCACGATGGCAATGTGCTCGTCGGACGTGAGGCGGGCGATGTCCCCCCCGAAGCCCTCGATTTTGTGGACGGCGCGGGGATCGGCGCCGGCGGCGATGAGCATCTTGATGAGCGTGGTGCTCGTGATCGCGCTGAAGGGATGGCCCTTGAAGATCATCGGCGAGCCGCTCAAGTAGCAGGCGACGATCTGGATCCCAGGGATCCCGTAGATGAAGTTCATGGGGGTGATGACCGCACACACCCCGGCTGGCAAGTACGCGTCGCGCCAGTACGATTGTCCGGCAATCATCGTAGGGACCATGCTGCCGGCCATGGCCTTCTCGGCGTTCCCTTCGAGGTGATCGGCGGCGCGCTTCCCCTCCCAGAAATCTTTGTCCGCCTCGAGGCGCGTCTTCGGAGTCTGCTGGCGCAGCTCGTCGAGGCACTCCTCGTAGAAATAATTCATCAGGCGGGACATGTTCTTGATGACGAGCTTGCGGTAGGCGAGCCCTTCCAGCGACCACTCGAGTGAGCTCCAGAACGACACGGCGCGTTCGATGACGTGCTCGACGTCGGCGTCGACCGAGCGCGCGACCTCCATCAACGTGATCCGCCTGTCTGCGAGCGACTTCATCGGGACGAGCTCTTTCGGCCGCCGCCACTCGCCGTCGACGAGGTTCAGGCAGACCACCGGAGCGTCCCCTGCCTTGCGGGGGATGGGGCGTCCGAAGAGGTAGGGGCGAAGGACTTCACAGTCGGCGTCGGACATCCCGAGCGAGAAGAGGGAGAACCCTTTTCGGCGCGCGGCATAGAGAGGAGCGATGGGATCTTTCCCGCCCCGCGTGTCGATCGATTCCGAGATGAAGCTCTTGGCGCCTTCGGCGAGCTTGGTGTTCAGCGTCTTCGGATCCATGGCAAAATCCCTCTTTTTCGGGACTTACCGCGAAGTCAGGTGAGCGTCGAGGGAGGTCGCTTAGACTGCGCCGGATGCGCTTGATTCTTTCGTGCGCTCTCGCTTCCTTGCTCGCCGCTTGCAGCACCGACAACGGGGGCATGGAGCAGCATGGAGCACGGGCCTTCGTTCGACGACGGGGGCCCCGATGGAGCGAGCGCCTCGCGGTGACGGCGAGAAAAAACGTAAGCCCGTCACCACGACGCGGGGATCAGTCGCACTTACCCGGCGGCTTGGCATCGGGCCGCACGCAGGGCAAACTCCGCTGGCGACCAAGGTGACTACCCACTCCCACGAGATGAATCCCATTCGCACGGGCGGAATCTTGGCTGTCGTTTCGGCGGTCACGTTCGGTGCGACGACGCCGCTCGTTCAAAGATTCGGCGTTCACGCCGGGCCGTTTCCCACTGCAATGCTGCTTTACGTCGGCGCGGCCGCGGCCTCGCTTCCGTCGTTCGGAGGTGGCACCCCGCACGAAGCCCCTCTTCGCGCTAAACATCTTCCACGCGTCGTGGTCGTCGCCATTCTCGGCGCGGTGCTCGCGCCCGCGGCTCTCGCGTGGGGTCTGCAGCATACGAACGGAACGAGCGCAGCTCTCCTCCTGAATTTCGAGGCCATCTTCACGGTCCTCCTCGGCTGGCGTCTCTATCACGAGCCGCTCGGGGGGCGACTCCTGACGGCGCTCGTGCTGATGCTTCTCGGAGGCGCCTGTCTCGTCGTGCCGACGGGAACGCTGAGCCTCGAGTGGGGCGCGCTCGCCGTCCTCGCCGCGACGCTCGGCTGGGCAACGGACAACGCCCTCACGCGCCCGCTCGCGGAGTTCAACCCCGTGCAGGTGGTGAAGTGGAAGTGCCTCCTCGGCGCACTTCTTTCGCTGATGCTGTCTGTGGCGCTGGGCGAGCCGTTTCCGCGTGCGGCGGAGGCCGGCGCGTTGGTCGCGTGTGGGGCCGTCGGCTACGGCGTGAGCCTTCGCTTCTACCTTCGTGCGCAGAGGGCGATCGGAGCAGCCCGCACGGGGTCCATCTTTTCAGTGGCGCCGTTCATCGGCGCTGCCGTGGCGTGGGCGCTCGGTCAACGGAGCCCGGTGATCCCGACGCTGGCGGCGGCACTCTTTTTCGCCGTGGCCGTCTACCTTCACCTCACCGAGAAACACCGCCACCGCCATCGTCACACGCCACTCGAGCATGAGCACCTTCACCGGCACGACGATCGCCACCACGATCACGTGCACGACCCTTCGGTGGAGGGAGAGCACGGCCACGTGCATCGCCACGACGACCGAACCCACAGTCATCCGCATGCCCCGGATGCGCACCATCAGCACCGCCACGAGTGACGGCAACCTTAGTTCTTCGGTCGCATGATGCGCAGGACGGACGTGCCTTTCGGTCCGACAATCAGCGGCAAAAACACGCCGACGCCTGGCTCACGCACGTCGAATACCGGCCTCCTCGGGCCATCGGATTCGATTACGAGAGCTTGCTCACCAAGAGCCGCGTGAAGTCGACGCAAGGAGATGCAAAGAGATGATGAAGTACGTTGTGGGAGCTATCGCGCTGCTGCTCGTGGGTTGCTCGCCGCAGCCTCCTGCGCTGGCGCCGTCCTCGGTGACCGTGACAGCCCAGCCGGTCGCTCCCCCCAAACCGCCGAAAGCGATCGACGCGGCGCTCGTCGCGAGCGTCACTGGAGCAAAACCGGAGACGACCGAAGCCGTCGTGAAAGTGTCCTTCGCGCGCTCCGACGTTTCGGTGGAAGTAGACGGATGGGCAAACGTGCCGCCCTTCATGGGGCTCACCTCGTGGGCCGCATTCACGCCTGCGGAGAAGCCCGGTGTCGAGGCAATGGTCATGGGCGATCTCGTCTTGTTCGAGGACGAGGTGAATCCGGTCATGAGCGCAGCGCTCGACGGCGGGCTCCAGGTGACGGCCCTTCACAACCATTTCTTTTTCGACAAGCCGCACGTGCTCTTCATGCACATTGGCGGCGAGGGAAGCACCGACGCTCTCGCGAAGGCCGTGAAGGCGGCGCTCGACGCTCAAAAGTCCGTTCGCCAGAAATCCGCGCAACCACAGCTCGGATTTGGGGGCGCCATTGCGTCGCCGAGCCGCATCGACGGTGCGAAGCTCGATGCTGTTTTCGGGATCAAAGGCGCCGCCAAGGACGGCATGTACAAGGCCGTGATGGGGCGCAAGGCGTCAGCGTCGCGCGGTTGCACGATTGGCAAGACCATGGGCGTGAACACCTGGGCGGCGTTCGCAGGCAGCGACGAGAGCGCCGTGGTGGACGGCGATTTCGCGGTCAGCGAAGCGGAGCTTCAGCCCGTGCTGAAGGCGCTGCGTTCCGGAGGCGTCAACATCGTCGCGATCCACTCGCACATGACGGGGGAGACGCCGCGGATTCTCTTTCTGCACTATTGGGGACGCGGCCCCGCAGCGACTCTCGGAGCGACAATCAAGCGCGCGCTCGATCTGAGGGCGTGGGACCACGCGTGAGACGGGCGCCCCTCGCGCTCCGTGTTCCAACGGGCTAGCGCCGCACGCACATTTGATCGAAGACCCGGTACGTCTGCTTCACGTCCGCATCCGCCGCCGCTACGCGCCGCGCCGCATCCAGCGCCTGGCGAGCCTCCGTACACTTTCCGAGGCGAAGGTAGCTCACCGCGAGATCCCGGCGGGAAGACGCTTCGAGCGTCGCGTAGGGATTGCTGACGTCGTGAAAGATGACGGCCGCGCCCGAGACCGCGATCACGATCGCGGCGAGCGAAACGGCCACCTGCTTGGCGGCTGTTGACTCTTCCCCGCGCCTCCATAGGCCCGCCACGAGCGCGCCGCTGAGCAGCCCGCCCACGTGCGCCGCGTTGTCGACGTATCCGGAGAAGCCGATGATCGCCATCATCACCAGGGAAGGAGCGAGTGCCTT
Organism: Myxococcales bacterium; assembly: GCA_043747615.1. Classification (GTDB taxonomy): domain Bacteria; phylum Myxococcota_A; class Polyangia; order Polyangiales; family Polyangiaceae; genus JAYTOU01. Next base: position 72,684 of record JAYTOU010000005.1, read on the forward strand.
GATGATCGGGCTCCTCCAGCCCTGGGTCCGCAAGCCGATCACCATCGCCGCACCGATGACCCCGAGAATGGCTCCCGACGCCCCGGCGCCGACCTGCTCGTGTGAGGTAAACCACCCCCAGAGCGTGCTCGCCATGCTCCCGATGATTCCCGAGATCATGTACATCGCCGCCATTCTTCCGGTGCCGACCGCGCGCTCCACGAACGGCCCGACTTGCTTCAGCGCGTACATGTTGAAGCCAATGTGGAGAATGCCGTAGTGAACGAAGCAGGAGGCCACGAGGGTGTCGATGCGGGCTTCGTAGAGGGTTGCGCTCGCATAGTTCGCGCCGAAGGCCATCGCCACCGAGACGGGGATCCTCATCACCGCCATCAAATCGCGCGCGTAAATCAGCTCGCCGACGAAGACGATGGCGTTCACCCACAGCACCGCGAGACAGAACGGGGCACCTTCAAAAGTACGCGGGGTGGGCGGGGGGGTCGGGGACACGTCACGAGTGTAGCGATGGGGGAGCAGAAGTACCTCGAGTTCTATCGGATCGACCCGCAAGTCGCCCTACAAGTTGGCCCCGAGCGCAGCGCGCTGATACCGCATTTGATTCGATGGACCCGCTCGTCAAAGTTTCGCTCGGGGTTCGCAAGCTCGTGCGAAATGCACACGGCTTGGGCGTAGCGTGTGTGCTTGCCGCCTACGTTATTTTGGGGGGCGCGACGGCCGAGGTCGGTGCCGTGTCCGTTGGCGCCCTCGTTCTATGGAGCGTTTTCATCGCCTCACGCGTTCGCACGAAGCTCTCCCACACCGGTGAGGCCCCGCTTCGTACGGATCTCGAGCTCGGGGCGCTCCTGGCTATCGGCCTCGACGCCGCGCTGGTTCGCTTCGAGGGAACGCTCAGTGGCTCGCTCTCTCCCGCGGTGTACGTGCTCGTCGCGCTGGTTGCGGCCTTCGCCCGTCCGGGCGGGGGTCTTCTCGTCGTGGTGTGGGTCGTTGTTCTCGAGGCGCTGATCCGCCGCTTCACGCTCCACGAGATGAGCCTCGACTCTCTCATTCCGCACGCGGCGTTCGTGGCCGCCTTCGCCGTTCTCAACCTGGCGTTTCTTCGCGCCGAAGTCGCGCGTATCCGGGCCTCCGCCCACGCGCGCGTCGAGGGCGAGCTCCACCGCCTGAAGGAAGACGCCCGGCGCTACCGGCTCCTCGGGGCTGGAGACGCGGGGCACGTCGAACGGAGCGAAGATCGCCTGGCGCGCTCGAGCGTAGAGGAGATCCACCAATCCGTGCACTATGCACTCGAGCTCCTTCGTCGCTCTCTCGGACTCCACACCGCCGTTCTCCTCTGGTTGAACGACAGCGGCACTCACCTCAAGATCAGCGAGCTGTCGACCGAGTCGGACGACATACACGACGCACCCTTCGCCGCAGGTGACGGAGTGCTCGGCGCGGTAATGGCCCGCCGAGAGCGGGTGAGTCTCACCAACCTCAAGCCCTCCTACAAGGTTCCCTACTACGCCTCGGGGTGCCCGGTGCGCGTGCTGGCGGCGATCCCCGTCCTCGACGACTCGGTCAAGGGGGACACCAAGACCCTCCGCGGCATCCTGGCCATCGATCGCGCCGAAAATAAGCCATTCACGCCGCACGAAGAGGAGCTCGCGGCCCAGGCGGCACGCTATTGCCTGCGCGCGATCCAGAACGAGCGCGTCTTCGTGCAGCTCGAACGCGCGAAGGTGGAGCAGGGGAAGCTCTATCGTGCGGCGCAGGCCCTCGGCGCGGCGCTCAGCGAAAAAGAAGTGCTCGAAGCGGGCGTACGCGCAGCGCGGGAGATCGCGAGCTTCGATCTCGCCGCGGTCACCACCTATGATCCGGTGACGAAGACCCATGAGGTCTGTGCTGCAACGAGCGCCAAAGGAGAGATCGACGATCTCGTCGGTGCGCGCTTCGCCCACAACGCGGGGCTCGTGTCGATGGTAGTGCAGAATCGCTTTCCACTTCCGTACCGCGGGGAATACGACGCCGCGCATCAGGTCGTTCTCACCCGGCGCTACCCGTGGCCGAAGCTGCCATCGCTCCTCGTCCTTCCGCTCACGCTCCACGATCGCCCGCTCGGGACGCTCATTCTCGGCGCCCGCCGTCGCCACGCTTTCGGCGACTCGGTGCGCCCCACGCTGGAGGTGCTGGCAAGCCATCTCGCGGTGAGCCTCTCGAACGCGCGCATGGTTCACAAGCTCGAGACGATGGCCACCACGGACGGCATGACAGGGCTCCTCAACAAGCGCGCGATGCTCGACGCCGCCGGTGCAAAGGTGGCGGCTGCCGTGCGGTTTGGCCGCAAACTATCGGTCCTCATTTGCGACATCGATTTTTTCAAGAAGGTGAACGACACCTACGGTCACGACGTCGGCGACGTCGTCATCCGCGGGCTGGGAGAGATCTTGAAGCGTCAGAAGCGGACCACCGATGTCGTCGCACGCTTCGGTGGCGAAGAGTTCGTCGTGCTCTGCGAGGAGACGGACGAAAAAGGAGCCATGCTTCTCGCCGAGCGAATCCGCGAAGAGCTTGCGGCCACCTCGTTCCACAGCGCCGGGGTCGCCTTCAAGGTGACGTGCTCGGTTGGCTTCGCAACGTTCGCGGTTGGAGCGAACGGCAACGCCGAGCTAGGCAAAGACTGGGATTCGCTCTTCAAAGCCGCCGACGAAGCGCTCTACGTCTCCAAGCGCTCCGGTCGCAACCGCTCCACTGCGTTTACGCGCAGCCCCGCGAGCCAGCGCGTGAAGGTCGCCGGCTAACCCAAGCGTCGTGAGTCGCGTCGTGGTGAGTCCAATCACGCGACCTGACAGCCGATCAGCGTTTGCGCGGTGAGAGCGCGCATTTTCCTTTCAGGCAGCCGCACGCGTTGGCGTCGGCGCTCGCGCAGTTCATGAGCATCGTGCACATGTCTCCGGGCTTTCGCGCGAGGGCCTTGGACTTCGCGACGCACGCCTCGGCGTGGCATGGCGTGGACGGGGCGCAGTCGGCGTCGGCGCTGCACGCGTCTTCGCTGACGGCGGGCTCGCACAGACTGCATCCGCAAAGTTTCGCTTTTGGAGAGGCGCTGGAGCCGGCAGGAGGCGGCATCGCTGCGTCGATGGGCTCCATGTGAGCGGCCGGCTCGGAGCCCGCGCTGGCAGCGGGCATCGTCATCGTCGTCGCGGGCGGGGGAGGCGGCGAGCCGCCGCATGCCGCGAAGGTGAGAGCGACTGCAAATCCAGGTCCGAAAAAAACTCGCATCGTGACGGATCCTCTCGAAGGTCGTGTGGGCGTGCTCGACATGGGCGCCGCCCGTGCGCAGAATGGAGGCATGGCGGACGAGAAGAAACCTGATCCGGTCGACGACCTCAAAAAAGGTCTCGGCCTCCTGTTTCGAGCGGCAAGAACGGCCGTGGACGAATTGCCCACCGGGAAGCTCGAGGAGGCGGTGAAGAGCGGTGCGCGCGAAGTCGGGCGAGCGATCGAGAACGTCACCCAGACGATCGACAAAGAGCTCTTCCACAAAAAGTCGGCGCCGCCTGCAGCAGATGCAAAGTCCGCGGACGCAAAGCCCGTGGACGCAAAGCCAGAAGAGAAGAAGGACGAGTCAGCGAAGCCCTAAGTCGGTCGCAGTCGTTGCATCACGCTGCGGTTGTAGACGTAGCGAACCCCGCCGTGATCGGTAAAAGTCACGCGATCGTGCGGGCGTTCGACGAGAAGGAGGCGCTGATCCATGCCGACCTGCCCGACGGGAACGACCAGACGATCGCCCACGGCCAGCGCCGAAATCCACGCAGGTGGGATCGGGGCCACGGCAAACGTGCACACGACTTTTCGAGGATGGCTTCCCCACCGTTCCGCAGATTGCGTCGCGTCCATCCGGCTCACGACGACGTTGGGACGATCTGCAAGCAGGCGCGCGGACCACGCGGCAAGGGTCTGGTCGATCTCAAACGTGGCGACGCTTCCTTGCTCACCAACGATGTACGAAGCGAGCGCGGCTCCATAGCCCGAGCCGGTCCCGAGCTCCACGAGCGCATCGCCCTGTTTCAGATCGAGAAGGCGAAACGAGAGTAAATAAGCGTGGGGCGCGCTGATCGTGGCGTCGCCCGTATCGTCGAGCGGCAGGGGGACGTCCTCCTCACTCTCAGCGAGATCGCACGGGCGCACGAAGCGCTCCCGCGGCACGTCGAGGAGCGCGCTCAGGTGGAGGGGAGCAAAAGGGCCAAGACGGCCTTCGACGTTGGCGACGAGGCGGGCGCGCCGCGAACGAAAATATGCACTATCGGAAAACATGCCGCCTCATGCGAGAGTAGGAGGACTGCCGCGTTTCGGGGCAGCGCACTTCGTAGAATGGCACACTCCACACGATCGCCAGAAAAACTCCCGTCCGCATTGAGCTTCGCGATTCGCCTTGGAAAGTGCCTCCGCGAGCACAACGCCTTCACAACGGCTGCGGCGATGGCGTTCAATTTTTTTCTGAGCTTCATCCCCCTCCTTATTCTCGCGGGCTTCGCGCTCGGTCAGCTCGTGCGTCGGAGAGGGATCGACACTCTGATGGAACCGTTTCTCGACGCGCTCCCGATCGCCGCCGTGCAGCTCGTTCGCCAGCAGCTCGTGGGGCTCGCGGGCTCGGGCTCAGCGCCGGTCGCACCACTGAGCGTGATCGGATTCTTGATGGTGGCTTCCACGGGGACGCACCACCTGATGGACGTCTTCGAAGTCGCGGTGGGAGCACGGAGGCGCGCCTGGTGGAAGCAGCGAGTGTTTGCGCTCGTGTGGCTGCTCTCGATGATGGGGGTGCTCTCGATTGCCGCGTGGGGTCTCCTCGGTGCCGATGCCGCGCTTCATCGCGGGGATGGAACCGACCGACCGGCGATGGCAGCGTCCGCCAGCGCACCCACGCCGCCGCCCGCGGTGTCCAGCCGTTCAAAGGGCAAAGCCACGACCGAGAGCACGGTCGTCCCCAAGGCCGCTGCCTTCAAGCATCGACCATTTTCCATCAAGCACGCGTTTTGGGAAAAGGCGATCGTCGTCGTGACGATCCTCACCATCCTCCTCGCGGGGCTCGCCGTTCTCTATCGCTTCGCGGTGCAGCACCCGTTAGGGGTCAAGCGGCGCGCATGGCCGGGAGCTGTGCTCGCTCTCGCGGCGGGGTGCGTCGTGTCGTACGGATTCAGCATGTACGCGGCGACCCTGGCCTCCTACACCGACTACTATGGGAGCCTTGCCGCTGTCGCCGTGGTCCTCGTTTGGCTTTACCTGACGAGTCTTTCCTTGTTGCTCGGCGCGGAGTTGAACGCGCAGCTCGAAGGAGTCCGCGTCCTCTGATGTCGGTCACCGTCCTACGACGCTGCGCGCGCGCATGAACTCGTCGGTTCGCGCGCAAGAGCGAAAGCGAAAATGGAGGAACGACTGCAAGAGATCATGAAGGCTGGGCGTGAAGTAAAATGCAGAACGAGAAGTCGGCGAATCGTTTTCTTGCGACGATCGCATTTGCGGCAGCAGCCACTGCAACCCTGGGATCCGGTTGCGTACACGGCACCACAGTGAGCAGCCAACGCGCCTTCGATCAAGCGACGCTTGGCGTCGTCGCCGTTGCCACGATGCACGACGGAAATCCGACCAACGTCACGCTATGCAGCGGAGCGCTCGTCGCCCCAAACCTCGTTTTAACGGCCCGTCACTGCGTTTCTCGGGCGATCACCACCATGCCATCGTGTGACTCCGATGGTCGTTCGCACAACGGAGCACACCTCGGTGACGACGCGGATCCCTCCTCGATCTCCATTTACGTGGGCGCCCATGTCCAAGTGGATCGCGACGTCCCGCGCGCACACGCTCTTCGCACATTGCATCCAACGGGACACGTGCTCTGCGACGCCGACGTCGCCTATCTGATTCTCGATCGCCCGCTCCCCGACCTTGCCGTCATTCCGATCCGCCTTCACGACTCCGTTCAGTCCGGCGACGAGGTCTTGCCGATCGGTTTCGGCGGCGGCACCACGAACGTGATCGGAGAACGCCGGTCGCGCGCCAAGAGCGCCGTCCTTGCCGTCGGCCCCACCGCCAACGCCGATACGGGCGCAGTCCTTGGTCCTCGAGAATTCGAGGTCGACGGCGCCACGTGCCGCGGTGACTCCGGCGGACCAGCCCTCGACGCGCGCACCGGCGAGATCGTCGGCGTCGTCTCCCGCGGCGGCAGCTGCTCCGCACGCGGCAACCACGTCTACACGCGGGTCGATGCGTACGCGCGCCTCGCGGCCATTGCCTTCGGCGCCGCCCAGCGCGCGACGACCGACATGGCGATCAACACAGTCAGCACCGCCAGCACCGTCAACGCGAAGTAAGCAACGCGAAGTAAGCAACCACGCGTACGCGCTCGGCCTAGCCCTTTTTCGTGGGCATCGGGAGCTTCAGCTCCTTCATAACGGCCTGAAGATCTTCCCAGGCTTGCTTCTTCGCCTCTGCCTGCTGCTCGCTCGGACGAAGCAGGTACGACGGATGGTACGTGGGCATTAGCAGGGTGGTTCCCTTGTAGAGCTTCCACTGCCCGCGGAGCTTGGTGATCCCGACCTTCGTATCGAGGAGAGCGCCTGCAGCGGTGTTGCCGAGGCCTACGATCACCTTCGGGCTCACGAGGGCGAGCTGCTCATGGAGGTACGGAATACAGGTCGCGGTCTCCTCGGAAGTGGGTTTCCGATTCTCCGGCGGGCGACACTTGATGATGTTGCAAATGTAGACATCGAGCTCGGGCCGGAGCCCCATCGCCGAAATCATTTTATCGAGGAGCTGCCCCGCACGTCCGACGAACGGCGTTCCTTGGTCGTCCTCGTCGGCCCCCGGAGCCTCGCCCACGAAACAAAGTGCGGCCTGCGGATTTCCTCTGAAAAATACGGTTTTCTTGCGCGATTTATGCAGAGGGCACTTCGTACAAACCGCGACCTCCGCGGCCAGGCCCTGCAGACGAACGAGCGGAGTATCCGCCGAACGCCTGATCACGGGAGCGGCTGCGGGTGCCGATTTTTCAGGTGCGCTCGGTGTCTGCTCCGCGCTCGGTGTCTGCTCTACGCTCGGTGTGGCGGCCGCGACGGAGCGCCCTCTGCCGCGCGGAATTCCTCGCGCCCCGGTGTCCTCTTGCCATTCGAGGTACGCGCGGACGGAGGCGGCTATGCGCGCGAGCTCCCGACGATTGGCATCCTCCGACATGGTCAGCAGCCTCAGCGTTCGAAGTGAATCTTCAGTACCTTCGTCGTTCCAACGATAAGATTGCCGTCGTGGTCGAGCGCTGGCGCAAAGGCTTCGCGCATGGCGCACCGTTGGGCCTCGCGCGCAAACCCGTGACCGGGATCGCTGAGCACGCTGACCTTCGACGCCTTGCCGTTCGTGCCAACCGCGACTTGAACTTTCACGAAAGCTTCGTCGATTTGCTCGGCCTCGGCCTCGGCAGGCCACGGACATTTCCACTCGCTCGCGCCGCTGAGGCCCGCGCCGCGTGATCGATCCGGACCGGCCGCAATGACGGGAGGGGCGGTGGTACCGACGCCGCCCGGAACTCCGGTTGCGCGAGCCGCGGGGTTGTAGACCGCGCCTTTTCCCGTGCCGTTCGCCTGCGTCACACCGCCTGCGTACGAGGTTCCGCTGCCCGAGACGAAGCCGCCGCCGGTGAGGTCCACGGGGTCGTTCGGGTTGGGCTCGGCCGTGAGGACCTTGCCGGCCTGGGCCGCTTCCGGGGGCGGCTCCTCGGGCGCGGTCGGCGCCTTCGCGAGCGGCGGCGGAGCGGGAGCTTGCTCTTGGGGCTGCTCGGGAGGCGGCGGCGGAACGTCGAGCGGCTTCGCGACCTCGAGGTCGTACTCGTCGATGAGGCGCTCTGCGATCTTCCCTTGAACCACCTTCGACCAACGGAGCAGCTCGATCGACATGTACGCCGTGCGCGCGACCGCGGTGCCGTGGGCGAGCACGGCGATGATCAGAGCGACGGTGATCGCCGTGGTTGCCCTCGCGCCGAGATCGAGGACCCGCTCGAGGGGATCCCGTGACAACGTGCGATGCGCCGCGTGCGTATCGTGACTAAATCCGTTGGTCCCCGCCACGGCAGTTGAAGAAGGACGGCGTGTCATCGCTCAAGGTTTCGGCGCCGGAACAGGAACCATCGCTGGAACCGGCGTGACGCCGAACGCGATCTTCGAAACCTGCGCCTGCTTGAGCAGGTCGAGAACGTGAATCACTCTGCCGTGCGGAACGGCGCTGTCAGCCTTGATTACCGCGCGGAGATCGTTGTTTTTGGTGTGGGCTTCGCGCGCGTACTGCAAGATCAGGTCGTCGCTCGCGATGGCCTTCGAGTCGACCTGCGTCGTTCCATCGGCAGCGAGGATGATGCTGAAGACCACCTGCACTTCGGTGCCCGTTGCGGCCTTGGGCAAATCGAGCGGCACGGATTGCGACACGATGATCTTCGCCGTCACCATGAAGATGATGAGGAGAACGAGGGTGATGTCGACGAGCGGGGTGACGTTGATCCCGACGATGGACTCGTCGCCGCCGTCGTAGGCTCCGCCGGCCATGGCTTAGTTCGCCCCTTCTTCGTCCGTGTCGTTCGTGGAGCGCTTGGCCGGGGGCTCGCTCTTCTGATTTCTGGGGAGCCTGTCCGCCGACGCAACCGCCGGGCGAACGCCGTTCGCTTTGAGGTGCGCCATGAGCACGTGGCCGAGCGCCTCGGTGTTCGAGAGCGTCGTCTTGACGATGCGCTGGAAGATGTTGAACGCGGCGACCGCGGGAATGGCGACGAGGAGCCCGACCGCCGTGGCCACCAGGGCTTCGGCAATGTTCGTCATGACTGCTTGGGGCGCGACTTGCGAGGCGGCCGCACCGGCGGCGCCAGCGACGGGCAGGGAATGCGCTTTACCGAGCTCCTCGAACGCTCCGACGATGCCGATGACCGTTCCGAGAAGGCCGATGAACGGAGCGTTATTCCCGAGCGTTCCCAGGTACGCGAGGCGCTTCTCGAGCTTATTTCGCTGAAGTGCACTTGCCCCGGCCATCGCCTCTTGGGCGGCATCGGGCCCGAGATCCGCTTCGACGAGCCCAGCGACGACGACAGCCGCCTCCGCGCTCGGCGAGAGCTCGAGACGCTTTCGTGCGCCTTCGAGATCCCCCGCTCGCAGCAGCCGCCCGAGCTCGCGCATCAGTGCCGGCAAGTCGTCGTGCAGCGACCAGTAGAGCCACGCTCGCTCCAGCATGACCGCGAGCGAGATCACGCTCAGGGCCAACATCAACCAAAGGACCCAACCGGCCCCGGCTCCCACCATCGCGCTTTTGATTCGCTCAATCATGAAATTCCTGCCCGTTAGGTCCGGGGTCGTTCAGTGCAAGGTCCCCGCTCGTGGGAACGGAATTGACTGGAGGGTCGCTTATACCCTCGATCGCGGAAGAGATGACCGTCGTCGCGTAGGCCCCTTTCGGTAGCACAAAGTAAACCCGGATGCTGTCGTCTTGTTCCCGCTCCGCTTTCAGTTCCTCGACCCAGAGTCGCAGAGCGCGCCGCGTCCCTTCGCCGATCGACTTCGTGAGCGACATGTCGACATCGTCGCCGAGCATTTCGGCTAAAACGCCCTGCTCCAGCGCGTACGGCTCGCCTTCGGGATCGCGCATTTTGAGTCCGAACATGGGCCCGGTGGCGGACACTTCGCCCCGCAGCGCGCGCTCTTGATCGGCCGGGACGTCGGTGCAGAGAAAGAGCCCGCCGGAGTCACATCGTTTGACCAGATCTCCCGCGAGGCACGTGGCCCACGTGCCGTTCGTCACCCTCCGCGCGAGCACTTCGTTGAACATGGCTGACTGAAGGGATGACCACAGAAGGCGCTTCTGTCTTGGATCGCGCGGCGCGGCTTCTTTTCCGGAAAGCCACCTTCGCGCGCGGGCGGCGTTGTCTCCGGCGCGACCGAAGCGCTGCTCGCCGTAAGCGTTCGGGATCCCTTCGCGAGCGATGCGGACGAACGTTTCGAGGATGCCGTCGACCTGAGCGGGCGCGATGTCCTTGATGAGAATGGCGAACCGGTTTCCGTGGAGATGCCCCGTCTTCAGCTTGTTGCCGTGGCGGCGGGCGTCGAGGACCGTGATCCCCTCGAGCGCGAGGCTCGCGACCTTCTCTTCCATTCCAGCTGAAAACGGGAACGAAATGGTCTGGGTGGTAACGGCTACTTTGTCCTTCAGCCCAGCGACGCCGACGTCCCGGACACGCACATCGAGCGCGCGCGCAAAACGCGATACGGCAACGTCGGTGGTGAGATCGCGTTTCGTGAAGCGCACGAAAAAGTGCTCGCCGTCGCCCGACGGCTCGTAAGCGGGCAATTCTTCGACGACGAAATCTTCGGGCACGTTCTTGATGGATGGCATCGGACTATGCGCCTATCTCGTGGGCCATCACGTCACGCGGGCTACGGAAGTGCTGCTGCGGCGAATAGGCCAGAAAGTTCGAGACGCGCGAGGTGTAGAGGCACGCGTACTCCTCTACCTGCGCGCCGAAGCTCGATTGCTCATTTCCCTCCTTGAGGAGAGATCCCCAGAAGGGGTGGAAGCGGGCGTCGACTCGGCGCTCGAGCATCCCGAGCTCGGACTCTACCTGACGGAGTCTTCCGCGCACCCGTTCGAGCGAGCGCTTTACGCGGCCGCGCTCGGCCTCGAGCTCCGTGAGGGGGAGCCCGTTCGCCTTCGAGGCCGGTCCGTTCGCCACGCCCGGCGGCGCGGAGTGCGAGGGCGCGTGATCGATGTGTCGGGAGATCTCTTTGAAGCGGCTCTGGTAAAAGCGGAGGTCGTCCTCCAGGTGCTCGCGCGCATCTTCCAGGCGCATCGCCTCGCCGAAGTCGTCGTGACAAGCCTCGTAGGCTGCGACCTCGGTCTCGAGCTCTTGCATGATCATCGCCGTGCGCCACGCGCTCTCTTTTTTCGAGCGGAGAATGTCCCCGTAGATGTGATCGCCGACGTAGAGCACTTGATCTCCCGTGACGCCGAGCGCGCGCTCCAGATCGTGGAGATTTCCCCCTTCATAAACGCGCCCGCGCTCGAGCGGAAAATTCGCAGGGTGCACCTTCTCCCCGTCGCGCTCCAGCAGCGGACGACGCTCCTGAAAGAACGCCGGCTTCGTCGCGGCAACGATGACCACGTCGAAATAATTCCGCCACGACGGGTACTCGGCCATCGCCCCGCCGAGCAGGTAGGTCATCATCTTCTCGGTGTAGGCCCAGCGCGAGTTCGTGAGGACGAAGAGCTTCTTCCCCGCGCTTCTGAGCTTGTGCAATGTAAGCGCGAGATCCGGGTCACGGTTCACGTAGCGCGGAAGGTCGCTGACCACCGCATCGAGGATGGTGCCGTCGCGGTGGGCCTCGTCGATGCTTTCCCGAATGTCGGTAAAAATTTTCGCATAGTCGACGGCGTGGCCGCGCTTCTCGAGCGCCTCCACGAGCGCCGCATAGAGCGAGGCTTCAGAGAGCGCGTAGAGGGTGTCGATCCAGTGGTAGCGCGGGGTAGCGGGGCGAATTTTTTTCGAGTGGTAGAGGGCGCGGAGCTCGTCCTTCGTGAGCTCGACGAAGCCGTGGTAGCCCTTCGCCACGTGCTTGAAACGATCCATCTTGAGGATGTGTCCGAAGCGTTTGTCGATGAGCAGACCGCGCACGGAGAAATCGATCGACTGGGGAATTTCCGGGATGAACTCGGGGTAGCCGCGCGAGACGAGCTTCGCCACGGTGGCATCGATCGACAGGCGATCCATCTCGGGCTGATCGTAGATGGCGAGCGTGTAGTCCATGTCGAAGCCCACCCAGCTGATGCTACCCATTCTCATATTGCGATTGCAGAAGACCCGCCTCGCCCGCGGAATGCCGGGCGTCGTCGTTCGTGCGAGAAAGTCCTCGAGGGGCAGTACGAGCTGGTCGTCTTGGTGGGTCATTGCGAGCGCGCGCTTGTTCGACGACGGAGAGGACTCACGAGATCGTTCCCCATGCGGAGGGGTTCTTTCTCAAGAAGTGCCAGGTTTTGAGGTTCGCGACGATGTACGCGGCGTGCTCTTTTTTGTTCTGACGCGGAGTCGGAAGCATGCGCTTGGCGATCGCCGAAAGACCATAGAAGCGCTTGTACGTCCGGTCGAAACCGCGCCTCAGCGCCGTTCCGTCCATGCCCGTCGGCTCGACGAGGAGTGAGCCGTAGTCGTAGCGGCTCCAGTCGTCGCTGAGGATGCGCCCCGCCTTCTGCATCTCCGCGTGGTAGGTCGTGCCCGGGTAGGGCGCAGGCGTGAAAAACTTCACGAGCGAGATCTTGTGATCCACCAAAAATTGTAGGGTTTGGTCGAAGACGCTCTCGTTCTGCCCGTCCATCCCGAACATCATGAGAGCGATGACCTGGATCCCACGAGAACGCAGAGCCGCGAGATCTTCTGCGTAGCGGGGCGCTCGGTTGAAGCGTTTCTTCAGCCCGGTGAGGACCGTTTCTTCGTTGGACTCGAGACCGATGGAGAGCGAAACGCACCCCGAGCGCGCGGCCAAATCGAGCAGCTCCAGGTCACGGGCGATCTCGATCGTGCACTGACTAGTCCACTTGATCTTCTCGGCGATCAGCCTGGAAAATAGCTCTTTCGCGGCCTCGACGTCGGCGATCGGGTTGTCGTCGAGAAAGAGAAGGTTCCTCCCGCCGAGAGCCTTGATGCGGCGAACGTCCGCGATCACGGCGTCCACGTTGCGGGTGCGGAAGCTCCGCTTGTAGAGGGTCTGCACCGCGCAGTACGAGCAGGGGTGAGGGCAGCCGCGACTGAACATCAGCGGCCAATGAAAATACTGACGGTAGAGCGCGCTCGTCTTCCACTTGTCGCGACGAATGAGCTGCAGATCGGCGTAGTCGATGCGCGAAAACACGTCAGCGTGGCTGCTCGACTCGGAGATCGTGCGGTCGTCGTCTTTGGGCTTCGACAGCGTGCGCCCCCCGAGGTTCACGAACTCGCTTGCCCTGTAAATACCGGCGCTCGTGCCGCGCGCGAGGTCGGCCAAACATTTGGCCCACACCGTTTCGGCCTCACCGATCACGATGGCATCGGCATGCTCGAGCGAGCGCGCGCTCGGCGCGAGAGACACCCACGGCCCGCCGAGGACGACTTTTTTTCCGCGCGCCCGGAAGGCGTCGGCAAGATCGTAGGCACGTGCGATCTGCGGCCCCATCGCGCCAATCCCCACCACGTCGGCCGGGTGATCGAGATCCACGTCCGCCATCAGCTCGTCGACCAGATCGACCTTCCAACCGGCCGGGGTGAGAGCCTTCAGCGCCGGCAGGGTGAGGCCACTCGTCCAGTACTGGGTGGTTTTTACGAGCCTCCCGTCGGCGAGATAATGAGACGGGGATATGAGGTAAAGATGAGGCATATGGGGAAATGGGGAGAGAATCCTTCATCCTAACTGTCTTTTTTGAGGAGGCTGCAGTGAAATTGATCGTGCTCCGAGCGGGGGATGTCGTGTCGGCGCTGGTACCGATCCGCGGCGAATACCTGGACCTCATCCGAGACACGGTCGGCGATGCCTGGAATGGCGGCTGGGCGGAGGTCGACGTGCGGTCGGACGCGCGTCTTCCGGATCCTTCGAGCGCAGCGGGATTCATCATGACCGGTTCGTCGGCCAGCGTGACGGAACGCGCGCCATGGATGCTTCGCGCCGAGGCACACATCCGAGCGATCGCCGCTGCGCGCGTCCCTTTTTTCGGGATCTGCTTCGGACATCAGATGCTCGCCCAGGCCCTCGGCGGCGAGGTGGCGAAAAATCCGCGAGGCCGCGAGGTGGGCTCCGTTTTTCTGGACCGCTTGGGTGTCGATCCCATCATGCAGGGCCTTCCGGCACGTTTTTCGGTGAACACGACGCACGTCGACACCGTCGTTCGTCTGCCACCGGATGCGCGCCTTCTCGCTTCGACGTCCCTCGACGCGACGTCTGCCTTCGCGATGGGGGACACCCTTCGCGCGGTGCAGTTTCATCCTGAGCTCGACGCGAGCGCCATGCGCGCCTACGTGGTCGCCCGCAGCGAAGGCATTCTCGAGGACGGATTGGATCCCGAGAAAATTTCCGCGGCCGTGGTTGAGTCACCCGAGAACGGCGCGGTGCTCCGGAATTTCGTGCTTCACCTGGTCCGCGCTTGAGGCGTCACCGTCGTGTCTGGAAAATTGGCGTCGGCGCGCCGATTGAAATAAGGAGAGTTCATGCGGATAAGCGTCCTCAAGAAGCGCACGATGGAATCCACGGAATCTATGCGGACGTCCCGTCACGCTTCTCGCGCGAAGACGCCGGTGCGCTTCAGCCGTTCCGCGGAGGACCTGAGCATCGCCATGGCAGACGCACTCGAAGACATCCTTCGTGCCGAACGCATGTCCCGCCTCAGTAACTAAGGCGAGCGCCCGAGCGCGTTGCTAGGGGCAGGTCGCAGCGCAAGTACCCTCCGCGCCGGGCACACCGGCATCGACCACGCAGCAGGAATGCCCGGGCGCGCACTCCTCGTCGACGTAGCAGCCCACCGTCCCGACTCCCCCACGAACGCAGCGGCCTTGCTCACAGGTGCACACAGCGAGTTGAATCGCGGTGCAACTGCTCAAGCACTGGAGACTGCACGTGCGGTGCCGCCGAGTGCAGACGATCCGCTCGGTGGGGCAATCGCCGCACCCGCACCAGTACGGTGCGCAGTCGCAGACGTTCGCGTCCGTACCGGTATCGCCTGACGGCGCGTCAGACCGAGCGTCGGTGCTCGTCGCGTCCGCCGCGTCCGCTGCGTCGGCACCTCCATCGTTCGCCGAGGAAAAAGAGTCGGTCGCGCAGCCGACCAGGCCCGCGCCGCAGAAAAAAGCCGCGAACGCGAGCCCTCGGCTTGTAACGCCCATAAAAAACGGCTGAAGGTGACCTCGTCGAAGGATGCCATCCATCATCCTTCACGATAGCGCACATTACCGATCTCGGGTGAACGCGGGCGGCAGGCTCACGCGCTCCGTTTTGTCGCGGCTGATCGAACCAGCGCCGCCCTGCGTACCGCCGGTGACCAACGCGCAGCGCGGAAGACCGCGTTTCACCGGCGCTTGCCCCGCGAAGCTGTCTTGACGGGCATTTCCTCGCGAGCTTTCACTGGATCCGTCCGCAGGTACCCGCCGCGGAGGAATCCAAAAATCTCGCGCACGATCTTTTCTTCCGAGTGCTCCGAGTCGCGGATCACCACTTGGTAGAGGAGCTCCTTCAGCGCGCCGAGCGTTAGGTGGGCGAAGGCGAGGGTGTCCCCCTTTTCGACGACACCGAGCACCTGGCCGTCGCGGAGGCTCTCGTCGAGCAGCTTCGAGACCTCATCGTAGAAGGAGTGAAGCTTGCGATCGAACGACGGGTCCACCCCCACCGCGTCGGCGAGCAGGATCTTCGTGGTCGCCCGATCCTCGAGGAGCATATTCACGATGCGACGGATGTTCTCGTAGATCTGATCGGCCACGCTTCGCGATGGGTCGGTGGGATCGACGCGGATGATCGTCATCGCCAGCTTCGCGATGACCCGGTCCACGATTTCCTCGAAGATGGCGCGCTTGTCCTCGAAGTAGAGATAGAACGTGCCGCGAGCGATCCCTGCGGAGGCGACGATGTCGTCGATCTTCGCCGTGTGGTAGCCGCGCTTCGCGAAGACGTCGCGCGCGTGAAGCAAGATCTGCTGCCGCCGCTCTGCCTTGTCCATGCCTTGGGATACCATGAAACTGACACGCGTGTCAGTGTGTGGCGCAAAACTGACACGGACGTCAGTTCATTCCCGGTACGTCGCTCCGCGGGGAAAGAGCGTGGAGTGAGGCACATAGCACCACGAAATGCAGCGGCAGGGCTGAGGTATGCGATCCGACAAACTACTTTCCCCGTAGGTAGAAGTCGGTTAACACTTCCCGACTGACACGCGAGTCTAGTTGAGCCCGCAGGGGGACCCGCGAGTCACAAACGCAGTACCGAGAGGAAGCCCGAAGCATGGGAACGAGCGCAGGTAACGGAAAGCGCCACTTGGCCATCGGGATGGACGTGGGATCGACGACGGTAAAAGCCGTGGTCGTGAACCCTGCCAACAAAGAAATCCTCTGGAGCGACTACCAGCGCCACCACACGAAGCAGCCCGAATACGTGCTCGAGATGCTCGAGGCCATCACCAAGGCGTTCCCGAATCAGGCCATCGAAAAGGGTGGCGGCGGCTGGAAAA
>JAYTOU010000006.1:0-50595 GCA_043747615.1 Myxococcales bacterium
TTGAAGCCGGCGCGGCGACTGAGCGCGTTGAAGCCGGCGCGGCGACTGAGCGCGTTGAAGCCGGCGCGGCGACTGAGCGCGTTGAAGCCGGCGCGGCGAAAGCGTCGATGCTGATCGCGCTCGTCGCGTTGGCGGGCTTCATTTTCGGCGTGCGCGTCGGAATCGAGCTCGGGTACCGCGGCGAGCGGCGAAGGAGAGCCCGACTCGATCGCCCCAAAGGTGACGATCTCGCACGACGTCCGTAGACTCACGAGGTGAGACGGGCGCTCCGGGTTTCCCTCGTATTCGCAGTCGCGGCGACAGGCGCAGACGCGCGAGCGAGCGCTCCTCCAGCCGATCCACCCTGGGTCTGGGCAAGCGCGACGGCATCACCGACATCGATCGAGGGCAACGCGCTCACCGATCGCGAAAGCGATCTCCTCGCGCATTGCGGCGTTGGTGAGGCCGGCCTTCGCACCGTCGCCAAACGCCTCGTCGAGCGCAAGCTCCGTGATCTTCCTTACCTCGATCTCGACGGCCTCACCTTTGCGCAGCGCGTAGCCGGCGAGCCTCACGTTTGGCCGCGTGCTTGGATCGTCAGCGGCCGCGCGCTCGATCACGAATCCACTGTAAAAAAGCTGGAAACGTGGCGGAAGAGTTTTCACGACGTCGGCGAGCGAAGGTGCGGTGTCGCCACGGGCCACGCGGCCGACGGAACGGAGGTCGTTGCCGCAATCGCGCTCGACGCGCTGGGAGACATGGCGGCGCTCCCCGTCAAGAGCCACGCAGGGACCTGGCTCTCGGTGGACGCGAAGATGATCGTGCCGGCAAGCGGCGCTCACGTCGTCGTCGTCGGTCCGAGCGGCGAGCCACGGACGGTTCCTACGAGCTTCGACGGAGGGCGGGTGCGCGCTCGCTTTGCGCCCGATCGCCCGGGGACGTTCACCGTGCAGATCGTCGCCGAGGTGGGGACTGGGCCGAGGCCCGTACTCGAGGCGCAAGTCTTCGCGGATGTCGAGCCACCGACGGTCACCCCGAACCTCTCTGCGCCGGGCGAACAAGCTGGCCAGGGAGCGCCTGACGAAACGACCGCGCTCCTTGCGATGCTCACCGCCCTTCGCCGGGAGGAGAACCTGCGCCCTCTTGCCCATGACGCGCGACTCGACGCGCTCGCGCTTGCGCACGCCAGCCGCATGAAGCAAGTCCACACCGTCGGCCACGACGTTGGAGACGGCGACCCCGCGCAAAGGTTGCAGAATGCAGGTTTAATCGCCAAGGAATCGGGCGAAAACGTAGCCCACGCGCAGTCAGTACGGCTCGCGCACCGCGCGCTCTACGCAAGCCCATCGCACCGCACGAACCTGCTTCGCCAGGAGTTCGATCGCGCAGGCGTGGCCGTAGTCGACGATCCGGACGGAAGCGTGTGGGTCGCGGAAGTCTTCGCCGCAGGCCTCTAAGCCGTAGGCCTTCGAGGGGCGGCTCCTCTCCCCACGCCACGCCGTCGTGCCCGGCTACTTCTTGATCTTGTTGGTGTCTTCTTCGTCGATGATCCGGAACTCGACGCGACGGTTGGCGAGGTAATGCGCCTCTTCCTTCTCGTCTTTTTCGAGCGGCCGTTCTTCGCCGTAGCCGTGCGCTTCGAGCCGCGGGGCCTCGACGCCGTGTTGGTTGAGCCAGGCCATGACCGAGTTCGCTCGGTTCTGCGAGAGCCGCATGTTCATCCCGGCATCGCCCCGCGTGTCGGTGTGACCATCGATGCTCATCTTGTGGATGTTCGGGTTCGCTTTGAGGAGATTCGCGATCTCTTGGAGCATCGGGAAGCTGTCCGGGAGGATGGTCGCCGAGCCGCTAGCGAAGTGGACCTGCTGGAGGATTTTGACGACGGTGCCGTCCATCTGAATGAACTGCGGGCAGCCGTTCTTCTTCGGATCCTTGTTGGGGGCGCCGGGCTCCTTCGGGCAAGCGTCGACGGTGTCGAGGATGCCGTCCTTGTCGGCGTCGTCCTCGGGGCAGCCGTCGCCGTCGTCCACGCCGTCTTTGTCTTCCGGCGCGTCGGGGCATTTGTCGAACTGATCGGGGATGCCGTCGTTGTCGCGATCGGGCGGCGTCGGGCAGCCGTCGTTCGGCTCGCTCCCCTGATGGTCTTCGGGATCGTTGGGGCAAGCATCGACGTCGTCCGGAATGCCGTCGTGATCCGAATCGCCGGAGTGCTCGCTGCGCCACTTCTCGCGAAGTGCAGCGCGTCTCTCAGGCGAAGGAGCATCGGAGTCGAGGATCGGAAAGTACGCACCGATGAGGCCGAGGAGGCGCAAGTCGGGTGCGCCGTAACCGTTTCCGAGGAGCGAGCCGCCGCCGAAGCCGGCCCACCAGTGACCGTTCGGGCCGAACTTCATGCGCCCTTCGACGTTCCACTCGATGGGGGTGTTCCGCCTCGTGAAGGTCGTGTCGCCGATGACCTTCCCGCTTTCGATTCCGGTCTGACCGAAGATCGTGCCGCCGAGTCGGTACTTGCCGCCCTTAAAGGGAACGAAGCCGCCGACGGCCCAGCGCCATTCGTTTCCGATCCCAAGGCCGTTGTTCTGGGCGGGACGGTTGATCGAGTTGACGGGGCGGAAGTGGATCCCGGTGTTGGCGGTGACGATGAAATATCTGAAGTCGTACTCGCCGGTGACCATGAGGAGGCCAGAGACTCCCCCGTCGCCGCCGAAGTTCGCGGTCGATCCGGTGGGGGCAAAAACACTGAGCCCGGCGCCGAGGGCTGCCTTTTCGTCCTTGGTACGAGCAACGACGCCCCGAAAGTCGAGCCGCATGTCATTGAGCGCGGCTCCGCTGGGGACGACCGTCGTGGTCGCAGCGCCCCCGAAAATTCCCGTGCTGTACTTCGGGGGCGTGCCGTCTTGTTCCATGGTCACGGGCAGCGTGACGGCGAGCGTGAAACGATTGAAAAACTGAAAGCCACCGCTGAAGTACGAGGTGAATTGATCCTGGACGACCCCGGTCGTCGAGTTCCGGATCGTGGTCGCATCCGAGATGATGTTCGTCGTGTGCAGCGGATTTCGCGAATAGCCGAGCCCAAGCTGGGCGAAGAAGATCGCGCGCGGCTGGGTTACCGGCCGGAAAAGCACGGCGCCGTCATCCGGCCCGCCAGGGACTTCCAGGCGATCGAGATGAAAGGTGGTTTGTTGGGCGCGGGCCGACGGGGAAACGAAGACCCCAATCGCCGCGCATGCGAGCGTGGCGGCCCATCGCCGGGGAGCACGCCGCTCAAGGCCGCGCGGGCTATCAAAAAGTGCCATTTATCCGTCGCCTTGCGTGGAATCGGCAATACTTCAAAAATCCAAAAGCGCGGCGACGATACCACCGTTCGTCGGAAAACCGCGCAAAAAGTGCCAACGTTTTGCGTGCGGAGCCTTTCGGCCGCATTTCAAGGGCGCCGCATGGATTCGATGGAGACGGACGAGCTCTCCGGCGCATCGAGAGAGAGCGCGAGCCTAAAACCGACCCACCCAACACGGTGGTGCAAGAGCTGGGTGAACCGCATCGTCGGCGCCATCGCCGTGATGCTCCACGCCCCTCCACGCCAGAGAGCAGCCCGCGCTTCCGGTCCGGCGTTTCCTTCCTCCGCGAGATCGGGAGGCGAACCGCCGTCCTCCATCGTCGAGGTCCAGTCCCCAACGCCGCCTGCGAGATCGCGTACGCCGTAGGGAGATTCGTCGAGCGGAAACGCGCCGATGGGCTCGGGCTGCGAGGCCTCGGCGCGCGACTCGCGCAGCTTGGCGAACGACGGGTCGATTCGATCTCCCATGGGGTAGATGCGACCGTCGGCGCCGCGCATCGCCTTTTCCCATTCGACATCGGTCGGTAATCGAAACGGCACTCCGCGTGTTTCCGCGAGCCATGACGCGTAGGCTGCGGCGTCGTACCAGGAGACGTAATTCACCGGCAGGTCGAGCTCTCGCTCGGCGGGAACCCTGGCGCGGGCGTCGCCCTCGATGAAGTCGGGGTGCAAACGCCACGAGCCATCGTCGTGCTGGCGCAGAAAGTCCTCGGCCGCCCGGGGCGTTCGCATTCTTCGGGCCTCGGGCGAGAGCGCCGTCAGGAAGCGCGCGTAGTCGCGGAAGGTGACCGGAAAGCGGGCAAGCGCGAAATCCAAGAGCACGCGCGACGCGCCGCGACCGTGCCCAAGGAGCGCTGGGCCGCCCGGGATGAGCACCATGCCTTCAGGGATTTCGCCGGGCTTCGGCGCTCGCAATCGCACGTGATGCGTGCGAGCGCGCTCGATCAGGATCGGAAAGCGGCACTCCTCCAGCCCCGTTCGGGCAGTCACCACGTAGGAACCGGAGGTGACCAGGCATGTGTTCACGGGCGCCGGGCCGAGCATGCGCTTTTCGCCGGCGGAGAGAAGCAGTCCGTTCGATTCGTAACGGGCAAGACTTAATTCTACCGGCGTCGCGCTCGGCGAGATGAGTGCGACCGAGAGCTCACCCCTACCGGCAAGCTCGAGCGCGAGCGCGCCATCATCGTACTCCCGTGCGAGATCGAGGTACCGCGCCATCGTCTCGCTATCGGCGCGCGCTTCGGCGGACTCGAACTCACGGTAGTAGAGCGCGGCCAGCCCTGAACGCGCGGGGGCGTGATCGACGACCCGACCGAGCGCTCGCGTGAAGGCTGTCTCCGCATGCGCAAGCTCGCGGGCAGCATCGGCTGCGAGCTTGCGCGATTTGGCCAGGAGGCTCCACCCCGCGTCTTTGCGTTCGGCTGATTCCCAGCGCGCCATTCGCGCGAGCACGACGTCGCCCGCTGCACGCGCCGCTTGCGCCTCGGCGTCGAGGCTCTCGAATTTTTCGCGCGCCGCAGTTCCCTCCGCGGCGTGCGAATCAGCCTCTTTTTCCCGCTCCGCACGCGCCCGCGCTCCGTCGAGGAACCGATCGATCGCGTCCGCAACGAAGCGGGCGCTCGAGGGGCGGGCGCTCGCGTCTGGCGCTAGGCAGGCGACGACGAGGGAGTCGAAGCCGCGTGGCGTTTTGCGTGCGGGATCGCGGCGACTCGGAGGGACGTCGATCGACCTCGCCGCGCGGATCCGGACGCTCCAAACGTCGGCGTCGTCGAAGGGCCGCGCACCGGCCAAGACCTCGTAGAGGAGGACGCCGAGGGCAAAGACATCGGTGCGTGGAGTCATCTCGCCCCCGAGGGCCTGCTCTGGAGCCATGTAGCCTGGGCTTCCGGCCGTGAAGCTTTCGTGACTGGCGCGGCGGACGTCGCTTCCCGCGATGAGATGAGCGACACCCCAGTCGAGGACGTAGACCTCACCGAACTCGCCGACGATCACGTTTTCGGGCTTCAAATCGCAATGGATGACGCCGCGGCTGTGGGCGAAATCGACCGCCATGCAAACTTGGCGGAGGATGCCCAGAAGCTCCGCGAGCGATTTATGTGCCTTGCCCGTGTCTTGGGTGTCTGCGAGCACTTCGCGGAGGGTCCGTCCGCGGACGACGCGCATCGTGTAGTGGGGATTCCCTTCGGCATCCGCACCGATTTCGTACACCGGCAGGATCGACGGATGCTCGAGCTGTGCGCACGTCTGCGCCTCCGCAACGAGGAGCGTCGCGTGGAGCGCGCCATGTCCGGGAAGAACCGCCTTCTGGGCGACGGGCCGCCCGAGCGCGCGATCGAAAACCTCGTCGACCCGCCCCATGCCTCCGCGGCCGAGCTCGCGAATGAGGTGGTAGCGGGGCTCAGGCGCCTCATCCGCCATCGGCGGCGGGGACGCGTTGCCGTCGACACCTTCGCAAAGACGGGTGTGACTTTCTCTGCGAAAAAAAGTGTGTGCAACGTCTTCGGGTGAAGCGGTGCGCGCCTCGCCGTGCCACTTGCCGTCCCCCATCGTGGCGATGCTACCATCCGCGCCGCTCGCCGTTCCACATCACTGCACGGGGGCGGGCGCGTGCAGTAAAACCCTTTGGAAAGTAGGCATTTCATGCGGAACGACGAGAACGACTCTGGAGAGCTCGCGGACCTCACGCCGGGGGCCGACGCCGCAGCGATCACACGCAGCCTCAACCGCGTGGTGAACAAGCTAACGGTAGCCAACACCCGCCTCATCGCGATCCAGGGTGCCATTCCTCCCGGGCCCCCCTGCACACCTGAGCAAAGCCTCGCGCTGAGGTCCACTCTGACGCAATCGAGCCAGCTGACCGCGACCGTCAACGCCATCTTCGTCACCAATCCGCCCCCGGGTACGGGCCCCGTCCCGCAGTAGTCGTAACGCGGCTGCGTCTCTTACTTACGGGGGCGCAGCAGCTTTTTCTGGGCAAGAATTCGCCCTAGTCCTCTTGACGTAGCCCCGCTTCGGTGCTTTTCTCCGCGCCCCTATGAAACGCACTTACCAGCCGCACAACATTCGCCGAATCCGTAAGCACGGGTTTCGCGCTCGCATGGCGAAGCGCGGCGGCCAGAAGGTCCTCGCGAATCGCCGGCGCAAGGGCCGCGAGCGTCTCGCGGTCACCATCTTCAAGAAGTAGGCGGAGCGCGGCCTAAGGCTCGCGTGCTCTCGACGAAAACGCCCTCGACGAACCCATCTCCATTCCTTCGTTCCGCGGAGTTTGGACGGGAGCGACGGCTTCGGCGCCGCGTGGACTTCTTGCGAGTGCAGGGCGGGCACCAGCGGGTGACAAGCGCGCACTTTTACTTTTTGGTCGACGCCTCTCCCCTTGGTCCGGACGCCGAATCGCGCCTGGGGGTAGTGGTGACGAAAAAAATCGGTAACGCCGTCGCCCGTAACCGCGTGAAGCGCCTGTGCCGCGAGTGCTTTCGACGCTGCGAGGAGATGCTCCCACGAGGCGTGGACCTGGTGATGATCGCCCGCTCCGGAGCTCCCGAGCTCGCGCTCGCCGACGTCGAGATCGAGTGGCGCCGGGTGAACGCCGCGCTACAAAAGCGCTGCGAAACGGCCAAAAAACCTGCGGCCTCAGTTTCGACGACGCATGTTCGCCCCAGGTAGATCTCCGTGATAGCCAAGCTCCTCATCTTCCTGATTCGCCTGTACCAACGGGCACTTTCGCCGTTGCTCGGGAAGGTGTGTCGCTTCGAGCCTTCGTGCTCACGGTACGCCGTGGCCTGCCTCGAGACCCATGGCGCGGGCCGCGGCAGCTTGCTTTCGATTCTACGCCTGTGTAAGTGCCACCCCTTCCACGCGGGCGGTTACGACCCCCCTCCGCCGGCAGCCAATCTGCATGCGGCGCGATCAGAGCAGTTGAAAGATTAAAGATGGATAAAAATACCCTTCTCCGCTGGGTCATCATCGCGGCCTCGATGCTCCTCTTCTGGAAATTCGGAATGCCGCTCATCACCGGGAAAACCGAAGGCGCCACGCAGCCGATTCCCGCGGAGACCTACGTCAATGCGCCCGAGTTCGCGCCGGACGCTCTCGACCCCCGGCCTGCGAACGGCGACCCGAACGCGCCACTCGTGCCCACCGAGGGGACGATCTGCAAGATCAAGGGCAACCACTTCAACGCTGAGCTCTCCACGCGCGGCGCGGCGATCACCCACTTCTACCTGACCGACCCGCAGTACGCCGGGACCGAAGCGGGGGACATGTCGACCACCCCGGACCACGAGCGGTGGCGCACGCTGCGAACGCTGTTTCGCGAATCAGAAAAGCCGGTCGGCGCCGACGAGCAGGTGAAATACGACCGCTTCAACTGGAAGCTCGATCAGGCCCTGCCGAGCGGCGACACCTGCAAATTCAGCTACCAAGACGACGGCGCGCAGATCGTGAAGACGGTCAGCGCGGGCAGCCGGCCGTTCGAGCTGAACGTAGAGACGACGCTCACCAACCTGGCGGACACACCGAAGAAGCACCGCTTCACGATCGAGTCCTTCGCGTTCCGCCGCAACTCCGAGGTCAAAGGGCATCTCGGGCGCGTCTCGCCGTTCATCAGTGAGCTGTCATGCGCACGCGACAAAGACGTGAATCGCAAGTCGAAGGACGACTTCAAGGACGGCTGGTTCTCCGAGCCGCTCGTCGATCGCTACGCCGCGGTCTCCAACTATTACTTCGCGCAGGCAATGATCCCCGAGGCCCAGGACCGGCCGGAGTGTGGCCTCCTCGCCGAAGATTGGTACGGAGCGGGACAGAAGCGTGACGACGACGACGCCGGCTCGGTCTACCACGCGCGCCTCACGTACCCGGTAAAGGAGCTCGCCCCGAAGGCGTCGCAGACCTACAAGCAAACGGCTTTCATCGGGCCCAAGGAGCGGCAGATCCTGGCCCACGCCGGCGGCGGACGCGGCCTCGGCGATCTGATCAACCTCGGTTTCTTCTCGTTCGTCGCGAAGGGGCTCGTCTCCGTCCTCCTCTTTTTCCACGACCACGTGACGTTTGGAAACTGGGGCCTCGCCATCATCGCGATGACCCTGTGTCTCCGGATGGTTCTCTTCCCGCTCACCTGGAAATCGATCAAGACCACGATTGAGATGCGCCGCCTCAAGCCCGAGGTCGATGCGCTGAACGCCAAGTTCGCCGACGACGCGCAGGCCAAGAACCTGGCGATGATGGAGCTCTGGAAGAAGCACGGGGTGAACCCGTTCGGCGGGTGCCTGCCGCAGCTCGTTCAGATGCCGATTTGGTTCGCGATGTACACCACATTGCAGACCGCGGTGGAGATGTACCACGAGAAATTTCTGTGGTTTACGGACCTCTCCGCCCCCGATAAATTGTACGTGCTGCCGATCGTGCTTGGCGTCTTCATGATCATCCAGCAGCGCATCGTCCCCCAGCAGGGGATGGACCCGGTTCAGGCAAAGATGATGATGTATCTTATGCCCGGTATTTTTACGGTGATGATGCTCTTCCTTCCCGCGGCGCTGGGCGTGTACATGTTGACGAACAGCGTTCTCGGGATCACCCAGCAGCTGGCGGTGGAAAAATTCGCCCCGTCGAAGCCAAAAAAAGGGGAGATCATCGTGAAACAGATTGGCGATACGGACGGCCCCAAAGACCCGCCCGCGTTTGGAAAGGGAAAAGCTCGTGTCTGAAACTACCGATTCGAAAGAGAGTTCGTCTGCCCAGGACTCAGGCCACGACGGCGTCGGCCTCGATGCCCCGTTGGACAAGAACCTGGATCGAAGTGGGGATATGGACGGCACGGACCCGCAGACCGCGCGCTCCCTCGGCTTCGTTCGCAAGCTCGTCGGCGTGATGCAGATGGACGCCGAAGTGAACCTCGCGCCGGACGACGGTGAAGGCTCCGAGGACGAAATTCGTCTCGAGATCGAGGGGCCCGATGCCGGTCGCATCATCGGCAAGCGCGGCGCCGTGCTCGAGGCCATTCAGTACCTGACCACCCGCGTCGCCCACCGCCCCGGAGAGCCGCGTCGTCACGTCGCTGTCGACGCCGAAGGTTACCGCGCGCGCCACGAAGATCAGCTCGCGGAAATGGCGAGGCGGTTGGGCGAGCGCGTCGCGGCTGAAGGAAAGATCATCACCTTCGACCCGATGAACGCGCGCGATCGTCGCATCGTGCACATGGCGCTCCGTGAGGTGGCAGGCGTGCGAACGGAGAGCAGCGGCGAAGGCCCCGATCGCCGTGTGCAAATCATTCCTGGCGCAGCGGCGCCGTCTGCTCCCGACTCGAAAGGTCAGACTCCGCGCGCTCGTTCGTAGTGCGGCACCTGCGGCCCGGTGAATAGTCCATGAAGCCTCTTACGAAGTTCGTGGCGTGCGCCGCACTGACCGTGGCGACCGCTCTCACGATCGCGCTCCCCGGCTGCTCCAAAGCTACATCCACGACAGACTCGATGGACGGGTCGATGGAAGCCAAGGATCCGGAGCCCTGCGACTTGAACGTCTTCTTCGACTCGGGTGGAAACGGCCACGCGTGCTACCCGGTGTCGACCATGGCGTGCTTCGCGCAGTGCACGTCGGGCGGTTGCACGTGCCTCCGTAACCCCGCCGGCGGTGATCACGGCCTTTGGAAATGTGTGACCGACATCTCGTGCCTGCCCGACTCGGCTCCGTTCGACGACGGCGGCACGAGCAGCGATGCCGAGCTCGATGCGGGCGACGCCAGCGACGCGGGCTAGGTCACTCGAAGGTCCACCGGACCATCGAGCGGCGGGTGCTGCATTTTTCCGAGCGGGGAAACACGGGCGTGCGCGAGACCAAGCTCGTCCGCGCACGATGGATCCGAGATGCCCAAGGCGACGATCTTGGACGCGACGGGGGCAAGCATCGGCCGTATCTCGAGGAGCGTCGCGGCGCAGACGATATGAACGTGACGACCGGGCGGTGGAATGGCGAGGCTCGAGGCTAGCCCGACTGCGTGTGCTGCGCCCCGCAAGAGCGTTCCCGCGAAGGCTACCGCATCCGCGTAACGAACGGCCTCGGCGCGCTCGGCGGCGGAGACAATCCCCCTTGGAATCAATGCTTCCTGAGCAGTCAGTGCATGATGCACGCATTCGGCAAAGGCTCGTCCTCGAGACTCTTCGCCCACCACGAACACGACCCGGGGGCTGAGGCAGCCTCGCTGATCGAAGGCAGCGACGTCCTCGGCAAGAAGGCGCGCTGCGTCTTCCAGCGTGTCCTCGACGAGCACACAGGCGACACCCATGCCGGCGCCGTGGCCGCGCACGATGACCCCGGGGCGCGCGCTGGCGCGAACGGCGGCGATCGTCTCGTCGCGTCCGTAGACGTGGATTTCACCGCGCTCGAGGCTCGACGCAAGCGAGGTCGTCAGCGTGATCGCAGGATCACCCGCCGCTTCGACGAGGGCCCGAGCGAACGCCGGCTCCCGCGAGGAGGGGGACACGCGCACGTCGACGGATGCCGCGCGCGCGATGGCGATGGCTCTCAGCGCAGCGACGAAGACGTTGGCGGAGAGGACGACGTGGACCGCCTCTGCCTCCCCTGCACTCTTTACGAGCGCGCCGAGCTCTTCGTCGCTGGCCGCGAGCTCCAGATGATGGGTGAGCGCCAACGACACGCCTTCGGGCGAGAGCCCCGTCGTTTGCACGAGCTCCGGAACCAATTTCGCACGGCCATCTACGACGGATCGTGCCGCGGCAAGGAGGCGGCGCACACTCCTCGTTCGCTCCTCCGGCGATCTCATCATGCACGTCCGAGGATTTCGTCCACAGCGATCGAGCATCCTCGGGGAGGCGCGCCCGGCAAGCGGCCGATGAGCTCGAAGCCTCCCTCGACGCGACGTACTTGATCGGCGGCGAGCACGGCGAACGCACTGTCGACGTTCAGCAGATCTTCGATACGCGCGATGCCGATTTCGCCCGCAGCCACGGGCTCGAGAGTCGCAGGATCGACCGGCACCACCCGGGCCCACGGAGGCTCCACGTAGACCGCCGCTTTTCCACCGCGGCCCGGAGCGTCGTAAAATTGGCTCGAGAGCTCGGTCATTCCGTACTCCGAGACGACGCTGTCTTGGTGGATCGAAAACGCAGCGGCGAGCTCGCTACGGAGAACGTTTGGGGCGACCTCCCGTGACTTTCCTTTGAAGCCGCCCGTCTGCATTACGCGACTGCCGGCCGGCAAGCGAAATCCTGCGTCGCCCACAGCGTCGAGGAGATGAACGAACGCAAAAGAGGTACCGAGGAGAAGAACCGAGCGACGTGCGACGAGCTCACGCGCGACACACTCGTCGAGGGCGGCAACGTCGATCACCGCATCCTCCATGAAGAACCGTCCGTCCCCGAGCTCTCGGGCAAAAAGCGAGAGCATGTGAGCGAGTGACGAGTCTGGCGCTTCGGTGGAAGACGGGCCGATCACCAGCACGGAGCCGCGCGCTTTTCCGCCATCAGGGAGGAGCCCCCAGCGGCCGAATGCGCGTGCGCCTGCGTCGTACGACGAAGTCGTGCGGAAATAGTGAGCGCCGCGTGCGCCGATGGTGGTGCCGCTCGTGCGGAAGACGACGGGTGTCTCTTCAGGAGCGAAGACGCTCACGCGCGCGAGCTTGAAGGCCTCCGTCGGAACGGCAGGCGCATCGATTGCCAGACGTATGTCGCTCGCCCGTTTCCCGCGGGCGCGAAGAAGACGAGCATAGCCCTCGACGTGGCGCGCTTGAAAAGAAGCCAGATCGCACGCGAGCGCATCGAAGGGCTCGGGCATGGGCAGGCCGCCTTCGAAGGCAGTCACGAACGCTCGGCCGCGGTGATGTAGAGACTCGCTCTCCTCCAGCTTGGCTTCGAGCGCTGACATCGGATTAGACGAGGATCTCGGCGAGCGCGGTCGTGAATGCGCCAAGGAGCTCGGCTGCGACGGTGAGCGGAGGAGTAAGGGTGAGCACGTCTCCGCCAACCCCGCCGGTGAGGACGATGTAGCCACGTGCGAGGAGACGCCGTGCGACCTTCTGCGTGCGCGAACTGCCGCCTTCGAGCGCGACGCCGACCATGAGGCCGCGACCACGGACATCGCGCACCCCGCGATCCCTCGTCTTTACTCGCAGATCGTCACGCCATTTTTCCCCGAGATCGGCCGCTCGACGAGCGAGCGTTCCGTCGGCGAGAGCATCGAGGACGGCGCAAGCTGCAGCGCACGCGAGTGGAGATCCGAAATGAGTCGCGGTGTGAATGGCCGACCCACCCCGAGCGCCCCAGCCCTCCATGGCTGACGCGCGGCCAATGCATGCCGAGATCGGAAATCCGCCACCCAGTCCCTTTCCGAGACACAAGAAATCCGGAAGCACGTTGGCGTCGGTCGTGGCGAGCACGCTCCCGGAGCGACCAAGCCCCGTCCAGATCTCGTCGGCGATGAGGAGCACACCCTGCTCGTCGCACGCGGCGCGCACGTCGGTGAGAAAACGGACCGGCGGCACGACGCATCCGCCGCGGCCGAGAATGGGCTCGAGCAAGACGGCCCCCACGTTGCCCTCGGCGAGGACCGCGCGAAGCTGGGATCGGGTCCTCACGCCGGCCGACTCGGAGTCGGGATAGGGAAGGAACCGCACGTGCTGTCCGAGCTGGTCGGCGAAGGGGGCGCGAAAGTCTTCGCTGTAGCCGCACGCGGCGAGCGGGCCATGACTGAGCCCGTGGTAACCACCTTCGAAGGCCACGAGGCCCGCACGGCCCGTCGCAAGAACCGCCGATTTCAGAGCGGCCGTGACTGCGTCCGACCCGGAGAGGCCGAGCATCACGCGTGCGCCGCGCTCGGGAAAAAGAGCCACCAAACGCTCGAGGAGGCGCAGCTTTGCGTCGGAGCCGTACACGTCACCCAGGGCGAGCCACAGCGACTTGCCTTGCGCTTCGACCGCCGCGGCTACGTCCTTCGGCTGATGCCCGAGGAGGAGCGCGCCGAAGCCGGCGACGAGATCGACGTAGCGATTTCCGTCGACGTCGACGACGTTCGAGCCCTCGCCGGAGGCATACACAATGGCTGCTTGGTCGGCACCGCTAGCCGACTCACGCGCGTCACGCCGCGCATCGAACGCGGGGCACTCGACCGCTGCCAACTGCGCGGCCATCTCACGCGAACGCGGTCCGGGAACGGGCGTGATGATCGACGGTAGATCCTGTCCGGCGCCCGAGCGCGCGGGATCCAGCTCAGGAGACGACTTTGTTTCGGCCGCCACGCTTGGCCTCGTAAAGCTTTTCGTCCGCGCTCTTGATCAGGTCTTGGCTCGTCTTGTCGCCTTCGGCAAGCTGCGACACGCCGATCGAGATCGTCACTTTGATGGTCTCGTTCTGGAAGACGAAGCTCGACGCTTCGACCTTCTCGCGGATCCCCTCGGCGAGCGCGCGCGCACCTTCGAGCTGGGTCTCGGGGAGAATCAGGGCGAACTCTTCGCCGCCGTAGCGCGCGAAAACCTCGTCGCGGCGGATCCGCGATTGCACCAAGCGGGCGAGCTCTTTCAACACGAAATCGCCTGCCAAATGGCCGTGAAAATCGTTGATCTTCTTGAAGTGGTCGATGTCGAACATGATGAACGACAGCTCACGCGCGTGACGGCGGGCCCGAATGATCTCCTTCTCGAGAGCCTCGAGCAGGTAGCGCTTCACGTGCGCCTGGGTGAGACCATCGATGATCGTCATCCGATAAATTTCTTCGTGGTACTGAGCCTCGACGTCCTGGCCGGAGAGGTACTTGAAGATGGTGGGACCGACCTTGATGCGATCGCCGTTGGTGAGGTTGAGCGCGCTCGCGATCTGATCGTCGTTCACGTACGTGCCGTTCGTCGAGCCGTCGTCGACCACGGACCAGGCCTGCCCGCGCTGCTCGAAATGGGCGTGGCGACGCGAGACCGAGTCACCCTCGAGGACGATCTGACTTTCGGCTCCGCGCCCCACGCGAAACGGGCTTACGTCGAGAACGAAACGCTTGCCGAGGAGCGTCGGCTCCTTGGTGTAAATCACGACGAGGCAATCCCCACCTTTTGGACGATCGTCGTCCAAAGGCTTCTGCACGATCGTTGTGACGCGTGTTTTCTCGTCCGTATCCGTCACGGTCCCCAAGGTGTCGGCTCGAACCCGAGCGCGCAGGGTACAGCTTCGCTGTTGTCGAGCCTATGGCCGCTCGTCTGGCTGGTCAAGGCAGTGACCACGTCGCGTGCGAAGGGCGGGCTGGCGAGTGCCGCGTAATCCAGCGAGAAAACCAGGGGTCCGAGCGATCTCGGGAGGTGCTTGGCGCATTTCTCCGTGGCGACCCAGGCGTCGAGGCCCCTCCCAGCCTCGCGCATGGCCTGGGCGCAAACCGCGCGGTGATCCCCGGCAGACAGGACGACCTCAGGCACGACGCCTCTGCGCCCAAGCCAGGCGGAGACACGGCCCGGGCGAGCGAGCGATGTCACCAACCCGAGACGCAAACCCGATAGTTCGGGGTAGCCAACGTAGCGCGTGCCGTCCCAGGCCCCGCGGCTCTTCATGATGACGTCGCAGTCGGGGTCGTCGCCGATCACCACCGTGCGATCGCACTCTGCGAGAAGCGCGCTTCGTGGAGCTCGAAGATCCCCGCAAGGAGGACACGCGCCTGCGCCCCACGGGTGGGGAATCTGAAGCGCAAGCAGCGCGAGATCGACGCGCCGGGGCGATGCTTGAGCAACGCCGTCGAGAACGATCACCTCGGCGCCGCACGACACGGCGTGGTCGAGCGCGGATTGGCGCGTCGGGCCGACGACGACCATCGCCTTCCCGAAAAGGCGCCGAGCGCAGATGAGAGCTTCGTCGCCAACGCAGGCCAGCTCGTCATCGGGACGAACGATTCGCGGCTGCCCCGGGGATGCACGAAAAGCGTGCCCGACGAGAGCGACGTTCG
Organism: Myxococcales bacterium; assembly: GCA_043747615.1. GTDB lineage: Bacteria > Myxococcota_A > Polyangia > Polyangiales > Polyangiaceae > JAYTOU01. The sequence continues at coordinate 15,239 of JAYTOU010000006.1, forward strand.
CGCCGGTCGTAGCGGCGAGCTCCGCGCAGAGGAGCGATAGGGGCGTTTTTCCGGAACCGCCGAGGGTTGCCCCGCCTACGGCGATCGTGCGGACGCAAGGCGGAAGGACGAGCGGACGCGCCACCCGCGTTGCCGAGAAGCTCTGCCAGATCCGCTCGGCGGCGCGCCCGACAGGCCCGTCGAAGCTCCCCCGCTCGAGCCGTCGCGCAGCGCTAGCCACCCATTCCACGACACGAGGTGTACCCTAGGATGGCGGCGAAGCGATGAGCGACTTGAGAGTAGCGAGCGCCGATGAATTTTTCGAAGCGATCGCGCGACGGTACGATCGCGAGTACGCGCGGCAATCCTCGAAGGTCGATCTCGAGAAGCTCGCCCAGCGCCTTCCGCCGTCCGCCCGCGTGCTTGATCTGGGCGTGGGGACGGGCCGCGAGCTCACCGCGCTGCTCGACCAAGGTCACGAGGTGGTCGGCTTGGACGTGTCGCCCACCATGCTCGAAATTTGTGCACGGCGCGCGCGCCCCATTTCGACAGTGTGCGCGGATCTGTGGCAACCGCTCCCCTTCGCCGATGCGGAGTTCGACGTGGTCCTCGCGCTCCACGGAACGCTCGCTCACCCGCCCACCGAAGGCCACGTCCGCACCCTGGGTCACGAGCTTGCTCGGGTCTTGCGGAAGCGCGGCATGGTGATGCTCGAAGTGCCTTCCGAGGGGTGGCTCACTGCGCTCGCGAGCTCGCCGTCCAGCGAGGTATTTCGCGCCACACGTACCGCCGCCAATCGCTGCGTGCACGAAGACCGTAAGGCGGGGCTGGCGATCGAAGCAACGATCCTCTCGGTCGAGCGGTGGACCGATCTCTTGCGCGATGACTTCTCGGTGAGCTTCGAAACGGTCTCCGACACGGAGCGGCTCGTCGTCGGACGCCTGCTAGGGTGCTGACCTCGTGCGCGCTTCCACAACCAAAGCGGTGATCTCCGTGCGTCGCGCTTCTTTTCTGTCCGCGCTTCTCCTCGCAGGCCTCTCGTCCGCGCCTGCGCTCGCCAATGGCCGCTTTCCGAAGGCCAATCAGCTGGTCATCGCCCCCTGTGCGCCGGACACGATGACGCTGCGAACGACGTTTGGAATTCTCTTCTCGTCGGACCGCGCCGCGAGCTGGGACTGGGTCTGCGAGACAGCAGTCGGTTATCCGGCCAACACCAACGAAGATCCGTCGATCGCACTCACCGCAAACAAGACCGCGATCATGGGACTCTATGAAGGAATCTCGGTGTCACCGGATACGGGATGCGCTTGGAAGCACATCGGTGGCGCGCTCGACAAAGAGGTGGTCGTCGACATCGTCCTTCGACCGGACGCGCCTCACACCGTCTTCGGCCTGACCTCCACCTACGTGACGGCCAATGATGCCGGCGCCGCCATCTACGAGGCCCGTCTTTTCGAGACCACCGACGACGGCGCGAATTGGGCTCCGGTCGGCGTGCCGATCGATCCCAGCGTGCTCAGCGAAACGGTCGAAGTGGCCAAGAGCAATCCGCATCGCTTTTACATCTCCGCGGTGAAGGGCGCCGGGGCGACGGCAACGGGCCTCCTCTACGTGTCGGACAACGACGGCGCAAGCTGGGCGGAGCACCAAGTCCCCCTCGATCTCAAGAACGAGCGCGCACCGTTCATTGCTGCGGTCGACCCGGCGAACGCCGATCGCATCTACGTGCGGACCGGCGGAGGTTCGATGAGCAGCCGGCTCCTCGTGAGCGACGACGCCGGAATCACGTTTCGTGCAGTATACACGGGCATGCCGATGCTCGGCTTTGCCCTGTCGCCGGACGGCTCGACGGTTTTCCTTGGGGGCGGGGATGGCCTCTTCATGCGGCGCCGAGGCGACGGACGCCGGCAGCGACGCGGGACCCGGAGTCGTTCCTCCAGCGGGCGGAAAAAGCTGCGGGTGCGCGCTCGCTGGCCTTCCCTCCGAAGCGTGGGGCGGTGCGCTCTTCCTCGGCCTCGCGGCCGTTGCCCGCTCGCGCACGCGTAGACGCTAAACTTCGAAGTCGGCTTTCTCGAGGAGCTCGGTAACCCGCCACAAGAAAGAATTGGCGGCGACGCCGTCGACGATGCGGTGGTCGTAGCTGAGGGCCATGTACATCACCGGATGGATCGCCATGTGATCCTCGCCGCTTGGTCCTTCGACGACCACCACGCGCTTTTGGATCTCGCCCATCCGGAGGATTCCCACGTTCGGCTGATTGATGATCGCGCCGCCAAAGAGGTTGCCCTTGATGCCCGGGTTGGTGATTGAAAACGTGGCGCCGCTGAGATCGTCCGCCGTGATCTTCCCGCTGCGCGCGCGCTTCGCCACGTCGTCGACGGCGCGGACGATGCCGCGAACACCAAGCTCGTCGGCGCGGCGCACGACCGGGACGACCAGGCCGTCCGGAGAATCGACCGCCACTCCGATGTTCACGTCCTTGAAGAGGACGTACGCGTCGTCGAGGACACGCGCATTGACGGACGGCGTCTCGCGGATGGCACGAGCGGCGGCGACCACCACGAAGGCGAGCATCGTGAGGGCGAGCCCCTCCTTCTTGTAACGATCCTTGTTCGCCTCGCGGAGCTGGGCCGCCTTGTGGAGATCGACCTCCGCCACCGTCACCACGTGGGGAGAAGCGAACTTCGAGTACGTCATGTGATCGGCGGTGATGCGCCGGCGACGTGTGAACGGAACGACCTTGTCGCCTTCGACTGGCCGGTACGCAGGAACCTTGAACGAGCCGTAGCCAACCCCGGGAATCGGCGGAGTGAAACCGCCTCCCTGGTTGATGAACTGGGAGAGCACCTGGGGAGCGCGCGGAAGCGACTCACGCATGTCGCGCGGGGGCTCGGTGTGAGGGGGGACGTAGCTGGGTGCGTCGATTGCTTTGGTGCGCATGACGTCGTCGCGGGTGACGCGGCCTCGATCCCCGGAGCCTCGCACGTCGTTGATGTTCACTTCGTTCTCGAGGGCCGCTTTGCGGGCGGTGGGTGTGGCGAGCGAGCCTCCTGCGGCACTGCGCGACGGAGCGTCACTCTGGTTCTCGGCGTTGACCTGCGTCGTGACCCGCGGGGCGGTAGAAGCGGCGGCAGGCGCACCGATGTTCGTGCCCGCGCTGTTGCCCGCGCTGTTGCCCGCACTGGCGCCCTCTTCGACCTGGCAGAGAACGGTCTTCACCGGAAGGACGTCCCCCTCTTTGGCGAGGAGCTTCGCGACCCGCCCGGATGTGGGCGAGGGAAGATCGCTGTCCGCTTTGTCCGTCCCGATCGACACGAGCGGCTGATCTTTGGTGACCACATCGCCCTCGCGAACGAGCCACTTGGTGATGGTTCCCTCGGACACGCTCTCGCCGAGTTGAGGCATGGTGACGTCGATGAGCATTGCGCGCTTTTCTAGCGTTCCTTCTGGAAACTTGCGAGGAAATAGCCGTCGGTCTCATGGACGTAGGGGAGGAGTCGCAATGTGCAAGCGTCTTTCGCCAACGCAGCGGCTGCTTCGCCTGAGAAAGGGCGCGCGGTGAGGTCTGAACGGGCGGCGAGGAGACGCGCGACGACGTCCTCCCCTTCCTCGCGAAGGACGCTGCACACCGCGTAGACGAGCGTTCCGCCCACACGGAGTCTGTCTGCGGCGCGCGACGCAATGGCCAGCTGAAGGGCGGTGAGCGCGCTTACGTCAGCCTCACCGCGACGCGATGCAAGCTCTGGGCGGCGACGCATGGTTCCCGTCCCCGAGCAGGGTGCGTCGACGAGGACGCGATCGTAAAGGCCGGTAATTTCTCCGCTGCCTACCGACCAGTCGACCGCGTAGGTCGTGCGCGGTGAGAGCGCGAGCCGCGCAAGCTCGATGCGCAGACGATCGAGCTTCGTCTCGTGAAGGTCGGACGCATCGACCGCTCCGCTGGGGAGCACCGCGCGCGCCAAGATCCCTGTCTTGTTCCCGCGCCCGGCGCACGTGTCGAGGACCTCGTCGCCCGGGCGTGCTCCGAGGGCGAGCCCGACGAGCTGCGAGCCTTCTTCCTGGATGGCCCACGCCCCCTCTGCGAATCCCGGCAAATCGTGCGGTTTGCCTGCGTGACGAACCAAGATCGCCAGCGGCGAAACGGCGCCTGCAGAGATCTCCCCCTCCGGCGCCGCCTCACGAAAGCGCGTGATCCACGAATCGCGTTCACTTGCATTCTGCACACGAATGCCGATGGCCGGCGCGGTGAGGCCGCTCGCGAGGTAGGACGACGCTCCTTCTTCGCCGAGGGAACGAACGAGCGCTGCGCGCAGCTCCGGTGACGTGGAGCCCCGAACAGCCTCCACCGGATCGGGTTTATCGGTCTCGGCTTGCGTCGCGAGCTTGCGGAGAATCGCGTTCGCGAAGGCGGCGACTTCTTTCCCCTTCACGACGCGGATGGCACCGACGGCTTCACTCACCGCGGCAAATGGCGGAACGCGGCTCAGAAAAAAGAGCTGGTACGCCGCGATGAGCATGTGGGCGCGGGTCTTCGAATCTTGCGACGAAACAGGCCTTTTTGCGAGCTTGTCGATCCGCGCGGTGAGCCACGGAGCGACCCGCAGTGATCCGTAGACGAGCTCCGTCGCCAGCGCGCGATCCCGCGGCGAGAGCTGCACGGCACGCGACAGCTCGGCCTCGAGCGCGGCAGACGCGAATGCTTTGTCTCGCTCGACGCGGACCAGCACGTCCGCCGCCACCCCGCGCGCCGTGGGCCCACGCATCACTGAGGCATGAACTGAATTTTGGAAGGCGGCGTGTAGACCGTGCTGACGTTGTTGAAGGGGCTGATATAAACCGTGGCCACTTCGCACACGCTCATCGCCATTCCGCCGTTGTTCGCCTTCGTGAGGCCGGGGCACCAGGTAGAGCCGCCGCTCGAAGGGCTCGAGTAGCCAGCGGCGGTGCCGGACGTACCCTCGGATGCCACGGTGCCCGGCGCGCACTGGGTGCGATCAACGGGGGGCGCCGCCGTGCGGTAGAACGCCAAGAACGCGTCGTCCTGCGCGCTGCCGTTGACGGCACAGACGGCCCATGCCGACAGAGTGATCGAGCTGCTGGTCGTGTTCTGCACGGCCCATGTTCGGTAGGGCTGGATGGAAGCGGAGAGCGACGTCGGGCAGGTGGAAGAATTGATTCGCGCGGCCGTTGGCGCCGTCGCGAAATTCGTGTCGCGTGTAGTGAGACTGCCGAGCGTCCCGAGGTTGACGTCCACGCCGGCGCCGTTGCAGATGACGTAGAACGGAAGCGCGCTCGAGCTGCCGCCGCCCGGGCCGGCGTTGACGAGGTAGACGTTCAGCGTTCCGAGCGAGCCCATCAGCGCCTGGGGGATGACGGCGGTGAGCTGCGTCAACGTCATCGGTGTCGTCACCAGGCTCACGACGCCGATCTTGGCGACGGTGTTGGCGACGAAACCCGTTCCGTTGATGGTGATCGTTTTGTCGGCCGACTGATAAAAAGCGGTGTTGGGCGAGAGGCTTGCGCTCGTAGGTACCGGGTTCTGCACTTGGAAATTCGATGGCACGCTCACGCCGCCGCCGGGCGCGGGATTCGTGACGACGACGTTGAAGTTTCCAGCGGCGACGAGGAGCGCGGCAGGAATGACGGCCGTCAAATGCGTTCCGTCGACGTAGGTGGTGGCGATCGCTGTGCCGTTGAAAGACACGGCGGATACGCCGACGAAGCCCGCGCCCACGATGCTGATGCTCGTATTCGCGTCACCGGTCATCGCCGTGCTAGGCGTCACGGACGTGATGCTCACCACCGAGGGATTCGTCACGGCGAAGGCGACCGGGGCCGAAGTGCCGCCACCCGGGGTGGGATTGGCGACGGTGACGCTGTGGCTGCCGGCCATCGGTCCGGTGAGCTGCGCGGCCGGAATGGTCGCGGTGATGCTGGTGGCGCTCGAAGCGCTGACCAAGAGGCTCACCGCGTCGAAGTACACTTTCGCGCCGCTCGCAAACGCGCTGCCCGTTACGGTGAGCGACGTGGCCGGGGAATCGGCGACGGCGCTCGTAGGGCTCAGCGTCGTCGGCACCGGGGGAGGATTTTGCACCTCGAATGGGAGATCGGCGCTGAGCCCGCCGCCGGGTGCGCCCGTCTCCACCGCAATTAGCAGGACGCCTGCGGTCGCCAGCTTGGTGGTCGGCAGCGCAGCGCGCAGCTCGGTGGCGCTCACGAACGTGGTCGTGAGCGGCGCGCCATCGACGCGAACGAGCGAGCGGAGCACGAACGCGGTGCCGCTCACGATCACCGTTGGCCCGAGGGCACCGACGGGCGCGTTGGAGGGAGCGATCGAAACGGCCACAGGCGCCGGAGCCGGCGGCAACGCTGCATCGTCGATCGCGGGCGCAGCATCCACGGAGACGACGCCACCGTCTTTGGCGGGCGAGAACGTTCCTGCGTCTTGCGGTCCGGTCGTTCCTGCGTCGGGATCGAACACTCCCCCCGCGCCACTCGTGGCGCATGCGCCAAGCGAGGCAACGCAGCTTACGACGATCCAGCTCTTCAAGAAACGCATGCCAAGACTCTCCGGAAACTTCCCAGGAGCAGCTATTCGCACAAAGGGGAGCCCCGTGCCATCCCGGTGGTCGGACTAGCCGAAGATCTCCTTCAGCTGGCCGAGGATGACGTCCCATCTTCGCTCGACGTCGTTTTTGAAGGCGAGCATCATCAAGAGGAAGAGAACGGTCATCCCCACAAGGCTGGAGATCTCCCGGACGCGCAGCGAAATCGGCTGCTTTTTTATGGCTTCCAGCGCCAAGAAGACCAAGTGGCCGCCGTCGAGGACGGGAATGGGAAGCAAGTTGATGAGGCCAAGGTTGATCGAAATGACCGCCATCGCCCACACGAAATAGGTAGTGCCCTTCGCGCCGGCCTGGCCCGCCACATCGTAGATCGTGATGGGCCCGCTCACGCTGGATAGGCTCACTCGCCCCTGGAGAATGCGAACGAAGCCGACACCGATAAAGCGGATGACGCTTCCCGTCTCTTCGACGGCGCGGCGCACGGCGTACGAAATCGGGTTCGGGTTGGGGACGTAGGCGTCGGGCGCGTTGGGCATCCAGTTCGCGGTGCGGAAGACGTAACGCTCGTAGTGCTGCGCGTACTCGTCATCCCAGCTCTCCCTTCGAAGCTGGAAGAGACCCGCCATCGGCTCACCGCCGCGCGTCCATCTGAGCTCGCGCATGCCCCGGTTTGCGCCGCGCACGAGATCCTCTTCCATCGATCGCCAGTGGCGCTGGGGCGCTCCGTCGAGGTGGGTGATGCGATCGCCGGCGCGGAGGCCCGCCTTCCATTCGCTCGAGCCCTCGGGGACGAAGGACGCGTACATGTCCGAGCTCTCGATCCCCGCACGATCGAGGACGTCGTTGCTGCGGGCCACCGAGTCTTCGCTTCCGGGGTTCACGCCTTCGGACTTGGCGTTCGGCGTCAGCGTAGCCACCTGCGGTTCCATCACCGCAATGTCGCAGAGCCCGCCGGCCGCGTTCACCGGAACGGGCCGGAGGTAGGCGATGACCACGGTGTCGCCGCGGTTCGCCGAGAGTGCGCCCACTAGATCGAGGAGGCGCGCCACTTTTTTTCCATTGATCGCGGTGACGCGATCGAACGATCGCAACCCCGCGCGGTACGCCGGAGAGTCGGTGCGGGGGACGCCTAGGATCGGAGCTGAAAAGCTTGGATGGATCCCGATGCGCCCAACGTGCTCCACGATGTCGAGCTCGCGTGTCTCGGTCTCGTCGGCGGGGATCACGTCCACGTCGACGATCTTGCCGTCGCGCTCGACGGAGAGATGGATCGGCACACCCGCTCGCGTGGCGACGCGGCTCTGCACGTCGGGAAAGCTGGTGACCGCGTTGCCGTCGATAGACAGAATCCGATCTCCCGGGACGAGCTTTCCCTCGGCGGGCTTGCCCGGAAGAACGATGCCCACCGTGGGCGGAGGGAACACGCGATCCTCTAAAAAAACAGAAGTATAAAGCACCACTGGGAAGACGACGTTCATCGTCGGACCGGCGAGCACGATGAGCACGCGCTTCCAGAGGGCCTGCGCTTCGAAGGTGCGCTTGCGGTCTTCCGGAGGAATCGGATGGCTGACCTTGGCCTCCTCGAGCATGTTTACGAAGCCGCCGAAGGGGAGGAGCCCGATGCAGTATTCGGTCTCTTTGCCGCGAATGTTGATCAGGCGCGGACCGAAGCCGATCGAGAACGTGATGACTTTGACCCCGAAAATTTTGGCGAGGACGAAGTGACCCGACTCGTGAATGAAGATGAGAATGCTCGTGAGGAGCGTGAAGTAAAGTAGATCCACGGCTCGTTAGAGACTCAGAACGGCGTCGAAAATCTCTTTCCCGTCGGTGCCCCCGAGGAGCGGCTCGCTCATGCGCTCGGGGTGCGGCATCAGGCCGAAGACATTTTTTTTCGGGCCGCCATAGATGCCGGCGATGGACGAAAGTGACCCGTTCGGATTCGCATCGGCGGTGACCTCGCCCGCTTCGGTGCAGTAACGGAGCGCGACGCTCCCCGACCCTTCGAGCTCTTCGAGAACGCGCGGAGCCGCCTGGTAGCGCCCCTCGGCATGCGCGATCGGCAAACGCCAAATCGCCCCTTTTTTCCGGGTGAATGGGCCCTCGGCGCCCACGAGCACGTGGCGATCTCCGCACTCGAAGCGAAGGTGCGTGTTGCGGGTGAGGGCTCCCGGAAGGAGACCGACCTCCGTCAAAATTTGAAATCCGTTGCATACCCCAAGGACGTAGCCGCCCCGGTCGGCGTGCGCGCGAATGGCGTCGATGATCGGAGCCACCTTGGCGATCGCTCCACACCGGAGGTAGTCGCCGTAGCTGAACCCGCCGGGGATGGCCACGAGGTCGGTCCCCTTGGGGAGCTCGCGCTCGGTGTGATGGATGACGGACGTAGGCACGCCGCAAACGTCGCGGAGGGTACGAACCATCTCCGCGTCGGCGTTCAACCCGGGGAAAAGGACCACCGTTGCGCGCATCAAGGCCTTTTTGCTAGCACGGAGAGGCATGAAACTCTACTACGCGCCCTTCGTCTTCGTGATGGGCTGCACGAGCTCCGACCCTGGCGCGGCGAGCGACGCTGGAGCCGACGGCGACAACAACGATGCGCGGCTGGTGAACGAAGCAGGCGGTCCGTCGTTCACGCATGTCGCAGAAGTGGCCGCCGGTCGCGGAACGACGTGCGCGCTCACCATCTCGGGTGCGGTTTTTTGCTGGGGGAAAAACACGCTCGGTCAGGTCGGCACCGACAGCAAGGGAGAGGCCGTGCCCACGCCGGCGGCCGTCGCCGGGCTCCCTGCCATCCGTCACATCGCGGCCAACGGTTTTGGCGATCACGTGTGCGCGGTCGACACCGCGGGCTTCGGTTGGTGCTGGGGAGCGAATGATCACGGACAGCTGGGATCGAATGCGCCGGCGGATTCCGCGGCACACGGTGCGCCCCACAAGATCACTGACGGAGCGGCTGATTTTTCGGGGATCGACGAGATCTTCGTCGGTCCCGCGTCGAGCTGCCTCACGAAGACAGACGGCTCCGTCTACTGCTGGGGCGGCGACGCCGGCTGCCAAATCGGAGACGAAGCCTGTGACGGTGGAGCGCCGATCGTTCCTCATCCGGTGCGCGTCGCGTCGGGTCTTACGGCGACGTCGGTATCCATCGGCACGATGGCGACGTGCGCCGCCGGAAAGACGCTCGGCACGAGTACGGCGAGCGCGTACTGCTGGGGGAAAAACGCGAAGGACGATCTCGGCGCGCCGCTCGGGCCGGGGCTCTATCCGGCGCCGCAAACCGTGGCCTACGCGGGGAGCGCGCCCGTTGGATTCGCCGCGGGCTTCACGCATACGTGCCTCGTCGACGACGCCAAGAACGTCTACTGCTGGGGACAAAACCAGGGAAACGCGGCGGGATTGGACGACGGCGGCTTTGCGACTCTCCCCTTCCAGGTGACGGGCTACGGCGGCGAGGCCACCGCGATCGCAGCCGGCTTCCTCACGACCTGCGCGATCGTAAAAGATGGCGCGCTCAAGTGCATGGGGTCGAACACCTCGGGCGAGCTCGGCTCCGGCGACGCGATCACGTCGAGCGCGGTGCCTCTCTCCGTCAAAGATCTCGTCGGCGCAACGTTCGTTGCGGTCGGAGAGGAGCACGCGTGCGCTGTTGCTCGATCGAGCGCGGAGGCGACGACGTCTCTCTATTGCTGGGGCGGGAACACGAACGGCGAGCTCGGCGACGGAACGAAAACCCTTAGGCGCACGCCGGTGCACGTGACCCGAATGCCGCGCCAGTGAGCGTTTTCTACGGGCACGTTATCGCGCCACTGTCGGGCAACGAGCTCCCGCCGTCCGACGACAGGCTCCCGCACGTATACGAGGTACCGCTAGAACTAGGAAAGGAACAGCATCGCTGCAGGGCGGAGCAACCAACCCCGCAGTGGTCGCAGTTCGTGTTCGTGCCGAGCGTGCAGCCGCCTCCAGTGCCCGAATCAATGGACGGCGTGATGCATTTCGTCCCCACGCAGTACCCCGGCGAGCAATCTGCGCAGACGGTTCCGGCGCCTCCGCAGCTCGTAGCGCTTCCTGTGCATGCCAACGGCTGCGAGCACCCTCCGGCGACGCTGTCCGTGTCGCACTTCCCGGACGCGCAACTGACGCAGCCTGCCTGCGACCAGCACGCCGAGTCGACTGACTGAGCGCACGTCGGACCGCAGAAGTGAGCGTTGCACGCGACGTTGCACACGCCTTTTTCGCATGTCCCCGTGCCGTTCGCGACTGTGCAATCGTGGCAGCCGGCGCCGCACGCCTTGGGGTTGGTCTGGGTGTCGACGCATTCCATTCCGCAGACCTTGTTCGGCAGGGTACACGTGGGCGAGCACGAGGGGCCGCCGACCCCGGGCACGCAATAATCCGCGCCACCGTCCGCTCGGCAGTCGTTGGTGCACGTGCCGCAATGGTTGATCGTATTCAACTGCGCCGCGCAGCCCGCGCTCAGAGTGCCGTCGCAGTTCTCGAAGCCCGCATGGCAGGTAACACCGCAGCTGAAGACATCGTTCTGGAGTACGCAGCTCGGCGTGGCGTTGGCTGCGCCCGGACAACCTGAGCAGCTCCCCCCGCAGCCGACGTTCGGATCGTTCTTCGCGACACAAAGCCCAGAGCAGACCTTCTGGCCCGAGCTGCACAAGGCGGTTTCCATTCCCGCATCGAGTACGGACGAGACGTCTCGATCGGTGGGGTCGTCTATGCCCAGAAGACTTCCGCATGCCGCTCCAAAAATGGCGAACAGCGAAAGAGTAAGAAGCCCGATCAAGGAGCTCCACGGGCGGCGTTTGGTCACGTCATTAAGGTAGCACGTCGTCGTCCTCCAGATCGACTCTGGCTCCCAGCCGGGATAGGCGCTACTCCCGTCTCATGCCGAGCGCAGTTTTTCCCGGCGATCAGCCGATCACCCCGGCGGTCATCAAGCAGCACAAGCTCAACGACGCCGAGTATGCCTCCGTCCTCAAGGCACTCGGGCGTGAACCAAGCTTCACCGAGCTCGGCGTCTTCAGCGTGATGTGGAGCGAGCACTGCTCGTACAAGTCGTCGCGCGTGCACCTGCGCCGCCTTCCGACGAAGGGACCGCGGGTGATCTGCGGACCGGGAGAGAACGCGGGCGTCGTCGACATCGGCGACGGATTTGCAGTCGTCTTCAAGATGGAGTCGCACAATCACCCGAGCTTCATCGAGCCCTATCAGGGCGCCGCAACGGGCGTCGGCGGGATCTTACGCGACGTGTTCACGATGGGCGCGAGACCGATCGCAGGCTTGAACTCTCTACGATTTGGCCGTCCGGATCATCCTCGCACGGCAGAGCTTTTGCGCGGTGTCGTCGCTGGAATCGGTGGCTACGGAAACGCGATCGGCGTCCCCACCGTCGGCGGCGAGGTTCAATTCGATGCGCGCTACGACGGCAACATCCTCGTCAACGCTTTCACCTGCGGCGTCGCGCGCACCGATCGCATCTTCTACGGCCGAGCGAGCGGCATCGGAAATCCGATCCTCTACATCGGCGCGAAAACGGGGCGCGACGGCATTCACGGCGCGACGATGGCCTCCGACGAATTCGCCGAAGGGGGACCGAGCCAGAGGCCCACCATGCAGGTCGGGGATCCCTTCATGGGAAAGCTGCTTCTCGAAGCATGCCTCGAGCTCTTTCAGTCGGACGCTCTCGAAGGCATCCAGGACATGGGCGCCGCGGGCCTCACCTCGTCGAGCGTGGAGATGGCCGGCCGCGCAGAGAACGGGATCGAGCTCGATCTCGACTGCATTCCTCGCCGCGCGAAGAAGATGAGCGCGTACGAGATCCTCTTGAGCGAATCGCAAGAGCGGATGCTTCTGGTCGCCAAGCGCGGTCGCGAAAACGAGGTCATCGAAATCTGCAAGAAGTGGGAGCTCGACGCCGCGGTCATCGGTCGGGTGACGGACACCAAACGTTGGGTGATCAAAGCGACACCCGGGTACGATCCTCTCGACGACGCGCCTGTCTCCGCGATCGAGCGCGAGCCGATGGTGGTTTGCGACATTCCCATTCGCGTGCTCACAGACGACGCACCGATCTACGACAGGCCACGCAAACTAGACGCGGGGCTCGCCGACCGAACGGCGGTCGAGCCATCGACGATCCCGATTCCTTCGGATTGGGGCGGCGAGCTTCGCGCCATGTGTGGCTCGCCCAACCTCGGCTCCCGCAGCTGGATCTGGCGACAGTACGATCACATCGTGCGGGGTGGCACGGTGGTTCGCCCCGGCTCCGACGCGGCTGTCGTCCGGGTGATCTGCGAACGTGACGGACAGACCTTCGAGAAATTTTTGGCCTTCTCCGTGGACGGCAACGGACGCCACGTAGAGCTCGATGCCTTCCAGGGTGGCGCCATGGCGGTGGCCGAAGCGTGCCGCAACGTGGTGTGCTCCGGTGCCGAGCCCATCGGATTGACCGACTGTCTCAACTTCGGAAACCCGGAGCGCCCCGAGGTGATGGACACTTTCGCGCGCGCCATCGACGGCATCGCGGCGGCTTGCCTCGCGCTCGGCGTTCCCATCGTGAGCGGAAATGTCAGCCTCTACAACGAGACGAACGGCCGGGCGATCTTGCCGACGCCGACGATTGGCGCGGTCGGTCTCTTTCGCTCGGGCGAAGACCGACTTACCCAGTGGTTCAAACGCCCAGGCGACGCCGTGGTGCTACTCGGAGTCAGCCACGCTTCGCTCGGTGGCAGCGAGTACCTCGCGCAGAAGCTCGGACGCGGAGCCGTCGGGCAAGCTCTGTCGATCGATCTCGAGGCAGAGGCCCGCTTGCAGAAGCTCGTTCTCGCACTGGCGCAGACGAAGATGTTGCAGAGTGCACACGACATTTCGGAAGGTGGGCTCGGCGTAGCTCTCGCCGAGTGCTGCACGACCGCTCCGACTCCCGCGGGCGATGTGGGCGCGCGGATCGATCTAGACCTGCCGCCAAGCGGGCTCGAAAGAGCGGCGGTCCTGTTCGGAGAAAACCCGACGCGGATCCTGGTAAGTGTGGCGCCCGAACGTTTGAAGGAGGTACTCGATCGCGCCCGCGCCGAGGGGGTGCCCGCATCCGAGCTCGGGATGACCGGCGGGAAGTCGTTGTCCATCGCATTCGCCGCGAAAGACGGGGCCACCGAGCTGGTGTACGTGGAAACAGCCGACCTGCGGGCTGCGCGGGATCATGCCCTCGATTCGATCGTTGGATAAAGGAAGCCTCACGCTTTTTTGGAAAGTGTTAGATTTTCTTCTGGAGACACGTCTCCAACCGACGAATGAACAAATCCCCTTCGCCGCTGCTCGGCTACAACAACAACGTCCGGCACAAGAACCGGGTCTTCCATATTCAAACGGAAGACTCCGGCATCAAGCACCCCCACATCATCACTCACCTCTTCATGGATGGCGGGCGCATCCTCAAGTCCGTGAAGACGAGCTATGCGGAGCAGGTCGGCGCGGAAGGAATGGCCGATTCCGTTCGTCAGATGATGAAGGAGCAGCACAAGGCCATGTTCATCGCTCTGCGCGATGGACAGTTCGACGAGCTCGTCGATGCAGGGGTGGCGTACGCCGCGGCGCGAGAGCAGGCTCCTGCGTCGAAGAGTTTGCCGACACAGGATAAAATCGCGATAGGCATCGCACCAACGCTCGCACCGCCCCCGTTGAAACGGGACGAGCCGGCGAATGAGCGCGATGAAGCGCCGTCGGAGAAAGCGCCTGCAACGACCCGAGAGCCGCCGCTCGAGCTCGACATCGAGGCCCTCGAGCGCGCGTCGCACTCCGACGGGGCGCCCGTCTTCAAGTCCGACAACGATCTCCCGCCGCCAAATCCGAATACGCTCAAGCGGCCCGACACCGGGCGCTATCCGCATGTGACGTCGCGCGAAGATCCTGATCAGCCGCGAACGGCAATCGTCGAGTCGATCCGCAGTCCGGCGGCGGCGAGGCAGTCGTCGAAGCCGCACCACAATGTGCCCGCGAGCTTGAAGCGGCCGACCCCGAGGCCACCTCCGAACGCCGCGCCGAAGCCCGCGGTCGCTGCGAGGGCGGCTTCACCCGTGCCGCCGTTCTCCTCACCGGCCCGTCCCCCGCCGAAGCTCTCCGACGCCGAGCCCGGCACGGGCCAAGGACGCTACGCGCCGGCGCGTCCCGCGGCGATTTTTGGGCAGACGCGCCCGCAGCAAGGAAGCTCGATTTTCGGAGAAGACCTCATCAGCGACAAATCGCTCGACGAAGTCATCTTGAGCTACCTCGCCGAAGATCTCGACAGCGAGAAAAAATAACGACACGCGGCAGACCGCGCTCAGTCGGGCGAAAAAGTCAGGTCGGCATCGGCGGTGACGAGCGCGCCATCCGGGCGAGCGATCACCTTGCCGATCGCCGATTGCATGATGCACTGACCTGCCTTCGGGGGAATCGGCGGGCTCCCGCTCAGGTTCGCGGCGGTGACGTGCCCGGTGTCGTCCGTCTCCAAGTGCAAGACCATCTTCGAGACGGCAGGACGCGTCGCATGAAGCTCTCCCTGATAGCAGTGCGTGAAAAGGAATGCGTTCAGGATCGCGCGAACGTTCGCCTGCGGAGCTCCCGTTGCCCGCACGTTGCCAACCACTACCTTGGCGTTCATCGGATCGAAATGCCCCGCGACGGGCGGCGCGGGAGGAGTTGCCGAATCGAAAGGCGGCGGCGGGACCGCGGGGGGAGACGAAGACTCGACGACCGGCGGCGTGGCGCTCTTCACCAGCGGGGGATTCTTCGGCGGCCGGGTCAGCTTCGGCGCAGACACGGAAGGAGCGCTCGGCGTCACCGGCGGAAACTCGGATACATGCGCCGTCACCGAGACCGCCAAGGTGCTCAGCGGCGTGACGGGAACGCGCGGAGGAGCGTGCCTCAAACCGAAATACGCTCCAACGGCCGCGACCGCGAGGAGCGGGACGACAACATAGAAACCGGTGTTCCTCCGCGGCACGACCTCGACCACTTCGTCGAACAGCGTCTCGGTTTCGATCGGGGCCAGCTTGGCCTGGGCTGCCGCACCCGCACGGACGGCGCTCGAATCGATCGCCACCGCCGTTGCCGCGTTCCCGAGAAAACCGTCGGCAGGGGCCGGCCCGACCGACGTGGGATGCGCATTCTGCGAGCCGCGATCGATGACCGCGCGGAGATCGGAGCGCAGCTCGCGCGCCGTCTGGTAACGGTCTTGACGCTTCTTTCTCAGCGCTTTCAGGACGATCGCGTCGAGGCGGGGATCGACCAGCGGATTGATCTCCGAGGGGCGCGGCGGCTCGTCCGTCACGTGCTTGAGGACGACGCCGAGGGCGCTCTCGGCCTCGAACGGGACCTTGCCCGTGAGGAGCTGAAAGAGAATCACGCCGACCGAGTAGAGATCGCTTCGCGCATCGAGGGGCTCGCCGCGCCCTTGCTCGGGCGACATGTACTCGGGTGTCCCGACGACCAGGCCGCTCGTGGTGAGCGGGCTCCCGCTCTTGGTCAGATCTTTTTGACCGCGCGTTTCGGTGAGCTTGGCGATCCCGAAATCGCAGACCTTGACCACGTCACGGTCGTCGCCGTCGTCGCTCTTGCCTTTGAGGATCATGATGTTCTCAGGCTTTAAATCCCGATGAACGACGCCCATGTCGTGGGCTACGGCGAGCGCGGCGAGGGTCTGCATGAGGATGTCGACGACGCGGTTGAGCGACATCGGCCAGTTTTCCTGGAGGACACGGTGGAGGTCCTGACCGTCGAGGTACTCCATGGCGATGTAGAGGAGCCCGTCGGAGGTCTCTTCGCCGTAGTCGATGACCCGCATCGAGTTGGCGTGATCGATGCGCGACGCAGCCTTCGCCTCCCGGAGGAAGCGCGCGGCGAACATGCTGTCGCTCGTGAGCCCGCGATGCATCACCTTGATCGCCACGGTGGTCTCGAGGGACGTGAAGCGCGCGCGGTACACGGCTCCCATCGCCCCACCGCCGAGGAAGGACTCAATCGCAAATTTTCCTGCGATGACGCGCCCGATTAATCCGGGATCCGGGTCCTTCGACATCGCCGGGAAGTCTAACGGACGAGGGCCAGCGCTGCCAGGTTCCGACCTGAATGAATGTTTTCTCTGCGCTAGTCACTAAACGAAGGGGCGCGCGATCCAGGCCTCATTGTAGGAGCGTGACAGCCGATCGCTCAAATCGCGTGTTTTTTGCCTGCTTCGCGGGCAGCACGCACCGCCGCCAAATCGTAATCGCTCACCGCGCTGACCGAATCCGCCACCTGCGCGGGAGATGCACCGGTGGCGATAAGGGCCCGCGCTTCGCCGTCGCCCGTGAGGAGATCGAAGGCCGGGATGTCGTCGATGAACTCGTAACGCTCGGTGCGAAACCGAAACTTCTCTGGTTGCTGTTTGTAGGCCAGCGTGATGAGCGCGAGGTACGCGGCCACCGGACGAAAGGAGAGCGGGTCCGTCACGTGCACTTGCACGCCACCGCACGTCTCGCCGGCGTGCTTCTGGAACGTGGGACGGAATGCGGCTGGGCGAACGCGGACGCCCGCAAGATTGAGGGCATGAAAATCGTGCGCGAGCTTTGCACCGTCGATCCACGGCGCGCCCAGGAGCTCGAAGGGACGCGTAGTTCCTCGCCCCTCGGAGAGGTTCGTCCCTTCCACGAGGCAACCGCCCGGATAGACGAGCGCCGTGCGGTACGTCGGCATGTTCGGTGAGGGCAAGATGAACGGGCGATCCCACATGGGTGCGTGCTCCGTGCGATCGATGCCCCTCACGGAGACGACGCGAAGCTGCTCGGCGGCAAGCCCCTCTTCCGCCGCTCGCCAGGCCACGAGATCGCCGAGAGTGAGCGCATGGCGGATCGGGATGGCCTCGAGCCCCACAAGGGAGCGGAATTCTGGGCGCTGTTTGTGGCCCTCTACAGAGCTAAGTGCGCAACCAATCGGGTTCGGTCGATCGAGCACGATCACCCTCTTATTCAGGCGCGCGCACGTCCGAAGCGCCAGGACGGCCGTCCATACGAAGGTGTAGTAGCGGGCTCCCACGTCCTGAAGATCGATCACCAGAAGATCGACGTCCGCGAGATCGTCGTCGCTCGGACTACAGGCAGCGAACGTCTCCCCGTAGAGACTGCGCACCGGGATGCCCCGACGATCGCGCGCGTCGGTGATACCAATCATGTCCTGCGCTTCGCCGCCGTAGCCGTGCTCCGGACCGAAGATGACGCTTGGCTTTCCGCCGACGCCGATGAGAATTTCCACGGCGTGCACGAGATCCCGTGTGACCGACGCCGGGTGGGCAAGGAGCGCGAGCTTCGTGCCCCGAACGTGCTTGGCGACGTGTGCGTCCGAGGCTAGTCGGTCGAGTCCGGTGTCCATGGATGCCACTCTAGTCGGCCTGCGGATGATGGTGCTGCCGGATCGACGTCCAGCCGCCTACGCAATGGTTGCGTCTCGCCTGAGGTGGTCGAGCGTGAACACCCGAAATCTTGGTAGAAAAGTGGTAAGCTGGATACGCAAGGATTGCGAGGTCGTATGCGCCGGGTGCTCGTTGTCGACGACGAAGAGAACATACGTTTGGTGCTGCGGACGCTCCTGCGCAAGCACGGATACGAGGTCGAGATCGCCGAGAGCGGAGAGGCCGCGCTGACAATGGTCGACTCGTTCGGCCCGGACGTGATCCTGACCGACGTGAAGATGCCGAAAATGGGCGGCCTCGATCTGCTCGCGACGCTGCGGGCCAAGCAGGTCGCCGCGACCGTGATCGTGATGAGCGCGTACGGCAACATCGATCTCGCGCTCGAGGCCATGAAGGCCGGCGCGTACGACTACGTCAGCAAGCCCTTCAAGCAAGACGAGATCGTCCTCGCGCTTCGCAAGGCCGAAGAGCGGGAGTCGCTCCGCCGGGAGAACCGCGCGCTCAAGGAGCAGATCCGTCACGAAAACCAGTACGAATCGATCTTGGCGAAGAGCCCGCAGATGGAGGAAATTTTCCGCACCATCACCAAGATCGCGGAGTTCAAGACCACCGTGCTCATCATGGGGGAGAGCGGCGTCGGAAAAGAGCTCGTAGCGAAGGCGATCCACGGGCGGTCGAATCGAAAAGCGAATCCCTTCGTGGCCATCAACTGCGGCGCCATCCCCGAGAACCTCCTCGAGAGCGAGCTCTTCGGGCACCGAAAAGGCGCCTTCACGGACGCCAACGCCGATCGCCGCGGGCTCTTTGAAGAGGCGAGCGGCGGCACGTTGTTCCTCGACGAGATCGGCGAGCTTCCCCTCAACCTGCAGGTGAAGCTGCTCCGCGCGCTGCAGGAAGAGACCATCCGCCGCCTGGGGGACACGAAGGACGTCAAGATCGACACCCGGATCATTGCTGCGTCCCACCGCGACCTCGGGGCCGAGGCGAAGGCCGGCCGTTTCCGGGAAGATCTTTATTACCGCATCAACGTCCTGCCGATTTTCATTCCGCCGCTGCGGGCGCGCCGGGAGGACATCAATCTTCTCATCGATCACTTCATTGCCCGCAACAACGCCCGCTTGGGGACGCACATTCGCGGGCTCGCCAGCGACGCGCGCAAGCTCCTCCTCGAGTACGCCTGGCCGGGCAACGTGCGCGAGCTAGAGAACACCATCGAGCGAGCGATGGTCCTCGCCGATGGTGACATTCTTCAGGTGACCGACCTCCCCGAGCGCATCCGGGACGCGCTCGATCCGGTTCAGGTCCAGCTTGCGAGCGGCGAGCTCTCGATCAAGAAGACCACCCTCGCGATCGAAGAGATCCTCATTCGACGGGCCCTCACGAAGACGAAAGGCAACCGCACCCGTGCCGCGGAAGTGCTTGAAATAAGCCACCGCGCTCTCCTTTATAAAATCAAGGACTACAACATCACCGACCTCTGACTCATCTCACGTTCATGCCCCGTAGCCTCCTCGCGTCGCAGACCGTCTTGGTTGCCTTGGTCGGTTCGGTTTCGTGCGCATCCCTGCCAGCGAAGATGCCGCCTCCGTCGCCGCCCATGGGGCGCGAGTGGCGCTATGAAGTGGTGGTGCACGATGGTGCGGAGGTCCTGTCCGTCGCCGCGACCTTCCCGGTGGGAACGACCCCGAAGCTCTCCGTGAGCGACGGCGCAGAGCCGTACGTGAAAGAGGTGGAGATCGAAAACCGCGGCGAGTGGCAACGGCTTCCCCTCATGGACGACATATGGATCGCGCCGACGTGCGCGGGTGGGTGCCGCCTACGCTACCAGTTCGATCTTGCGAAGGCAGCCATCACCCTCGACCGCGACGATCTCGCCTCCGGCCAGAGCGGCGTCATTCAGGCTCCGCCGGCGACGTGGCTCCTTCATCCGCTCGACGCCCAAGAACCCGAGCAGCGGTTTCGATTTCACGTGACCATTGCAACGGGGGTCAGCTTCGCGACGGGCGTCTCGCGTGCGCGCGATGGCTCACCGGCTACCTTCGAAGCACCGGCCCGGGATCTCGGCGCTCCTCCCTACAGTCTCTTCGGGAAGCTCAAGGTACGGCGCGTTACCTTCGACAACTCGTACGTCGAGGTGGCCATGGGCCCCGGACAGATGGCGTTGAGCGACGCGGCGATCGATCGCTGGGTGAGCCGCTCAGGCCACGCCGTATCGAGTTTTTACGGTACTTTTCCGATCGCAGGAGCGATGCTCGGAATGCTTCCGACCCGCGATGACGGGGTCGGCTTCGGGCGCACGATGGCCGGCGGCGGCGCGTCCATTCTCATGAACCTCGGGAGGACCGCGGCGGAAAGTGATCTCACCACCGACTGGGTTCTCACCCACGAAATGCTTCATCTCGCCTTCCCAGATGTGGGTCGCGAACATTTGTGGATCGAAGAAGGGCTCGCTACGTACGTCGAGCCGCTCGCCCGCGCGCGCATCGGAAGTCTACAAGCCGAAGAGGTCTGGAGGGGCATGGTCAAGGGGATGCCAAAGGGTCTTCCGCAGCCGGGCGACGCCGGCCTCGATCGGACGCACTCCTGGGGACGCACCTACTGGGGCGGCGCGCTCTTCTGTCTGGTCGCCGATCTCGAGATCCGAAAGATCACGAACAATCAGAAATCGATCGCTGACGCCCTGCGCGGAATTCTGCGAGCGGGTGGAAACGGAGCGGTGCGCTGGGATCTCGCGCGCGCGATCGAAGAGGGAGACACGGCCACGGGAACGACGGTCCTGCGCGATCTCTACGCAACGTGGTCCACCACGCCGGTGAACGTGGACCTCGATGCGATGTGGAAGGGTCTCGGCGTGACCATTCAGGGAGATGCAGTCACGTTCGACGACGCCGCGCCGCTCGCCGCCGTTCGCCGATCGATGACCGCACAGGTGAATAAGTAGGTATCGTCTGGTCGTGGCGTACGACTACGATCTCGTCGTTCTCGGTGCGGGCCCCGCGGGTGAAAAAGGAGCCGTGCAGGCGGCGTATTTCGGGAAAAAAGTGGCGATCGTCGAGTGCGCGCCGGAGCCCGGCGGAGCGGCCGTGCACACCGGGACGCTACCCTCGAAAACGCTCAGGGAGACGGCGCTCTTTCTCTCCGGCTATCGCCAGAGCGAGCTCTACGGCCTCACGGTGCACGTGAATCCGAAGCTCGCCGTGCCGAAGCTTCTCTCCCGAAAAAATGCGGTGCGTGAGCTCGAAGTGGCGCGCATCAAGTGGAACCTCGACCGCCACAACGTTCACTACGTGCAAGGCGTCGCGCGCCTCCTCGACCCGCATACGATGGAGCTGGGGGCCGGACACACGCTCCGCAAGTTGACGAGCGAGTGCTTTCTCATCGCCACCGGATCTAAGCCATTTCAGCCGGCGAGCATCGCGTTCGAAGACGAAGACATCGACGACTCCGACACCGTTCTGATGATCGATCGCCTGCCGAAGACGATGACCATCCTCGGCGCCGGGGTCATCGGGTGCGAGTACGCCTCGATGTTCGCGGCCATGCGCGTCGCGGTCACGCTCGTCGAGCCGCGCGCAAAGCTCCTTCCGTTCTTGGACCTAGAGATGGGCGAGCGCCTGCGGACCGCCTTGGTCGGCCTCGGCGTAGACATCAAGCTCGGCGTCACTCCCGGAAAAGTGGAGCGCGTTGCCGGAGGAATTTCTTGCGAGCTCTCGAGCGGCGCGCCGATCATCAGTGAGAAGCTCCTCTTCGCGTCGGGTCGCATGGGACGCACGGAGGAGCTCGGTCTCGACAAGCTGGGTGTCCCCGTCGACAAGCGCGGCTACGTGCAGGTCGACGCCAACTACCGCACCGAAGTGCCGAGCATCTATGCGGCAGGCGATGTCATCGGCTTCCCTGCCCTCGCGTCCACGTCCATGGAACAAGCGCGCGTCGCGGTTTGCCACGCCTTTGGCTTCACGTACAAAGTGCAGGTATCGGGCGTGCTTCCATTCGGCATCTACACCATTCCGGAGGTCAGCTGCGTCGGGCTCTCCGAAGAAGCGGGGCGCGAGCAGAAGATCGATTTCGTAGTGGGGCGCGCGTTCTATCGTGACAACGCCCGCGGCAAAATCATCGGCGACAAAGACGGCATGATCAAATTGCTCTTCGATCGCGGCTCCCGAAAGCTCCTCGGCTGCCACTGCATCGGCGATCGCGCGTCCGAGCTAGTCCACATCGGGCAAGCAGTCCTCATGCTAGGCGGCACGGTGGAGATCTTCATCGAGATGGTCTTCAACTACCCGACGCTCGCCGAGGTCTTCAAATATGCGGCCTACGACGCCCTCGCGCACTTCGGCTAGGCCGTCTCTAATTCCGCGCGCTCATGGCTTATGATGCGCGGTGATGAAAGACGTATCGACCCCCACCCTCGCCCACTACCAAGCGCACGCCGACAGCTTCTGGGAGGGAACTCGCAACCACGACGTCTCGGAGAACTACGCGGCGTTGCTCGAGGCGATCGGTCGTCCTGCGCCGCTCAAGATCCTCGATTTTGGATGCGGTCCGGGCCGTGATCTTCTCCATTTTCGCTCGCTTGGCCACGAGCCGATCGGCCTCGATGCGTGCCCCAACTTCGTCGAGCACGCGAAGACGCTGGCGGGCTGCGAGGTCTTGAACCAGAATTTTTTGGAGCTGTCGCTTCCCAAGGAGTGCTTCGACGGCATCTTCGCGAACGCGTCGCTCTTCCATGTGCCGAGCGAGCATCTTCCTCGCGTCCTCGGCGAGCTCCATGATGCGCTCAAAGCACGCGGCATCTTTTTCTGTTCGAACCCGCGCGGCTCGACCGGTGCAGTCGCGGGCGACGGCGGCCCGGCGCTTCGTCCACCCGGCGCGGATCGCGAAGGCTGGTCGGGCGAGCGGTACGGCTGCTTTTTCGAGCTCCCGACGTGGCGCCGCTTCTTCGAGGCCGCCGGCTTCGAAGAGGTCCGTCACTACTTCCGCCCGAGCGATGTGCCTTCCGAAGAGCGACGCTGGCTCGCCATCGTGTGGCGAAAAAAAGCTGAGTAGGCGCCCGGCGCACAGAAGGCCTCTGCTACGTTGAGGTCGGCTGCGGGACCATGCTCGCCTCTAGATCTTTTCGTCCAGGCGGCGCATGCCTTCGAGGAGGAGCGCCTCGCACGACTGATTGATGACTCGGCTCTGCGGCTTGAACTGCGGGTCGAGGCCGAACTCGCCGTCGTCCAGCTTGAGCATCGCGTAGAAGGCCTCCTCGCCGCGGAGTGAGCCCCATAGAGCGTTGACCACGCTTCCGTTGTCGATGTGGATCTCGCCGGCGTCGGGGCCGTTACGAATCTTCAAATTGCCGGTCTTTCGGCCGTGGAAGAGAACTTGGATCATGTCGGGGAGGCTCATCTCGCGGAGCGAGCCCGAGACGCCGCGCGCCCCGCGTTGCTTCGTGCGCTGGTCGAGCATGGCCTTGAGCTTGTGCACGAGGACGTCGGTGGGCGCGGGCTTGGCGACGAAGTCGAGGACGCCGAGGTCGAAGGCTTTCTGAGCGTCGCTCTTTCCCTGCCGTCGCGTGTGGATGACCCACGGCATGTCCTTGCCCCACTTTTGCTTGCGCGCCTCGGCGAGGAGCGTGAGCCCGTCCGCCTGAGGAAGATCCAGCTCGCTGAGGACGAGATCGATCTCCTCGCTACCGAGGATCATGAGTGCTTGCTCGGCGGAGCGCGCCGTCTTCACCTCGAACCCTTGCTCGATCATGCGAAGCTCGAGCACCGTCGTCTCCTCGGGATCGGAGTCGACGAGGAGCGCAGCGTAGCGCGTGGAGAGAAGTCGGGCCCGGACATCATCGCCGAGGACCACGGACTTGAAGAGATCGACGAGATGGGGGTCGAAGATCGTACCTTTGTATTCTGCAAGTACCGCGCAGGCCTCTGCCGGCCCCAGCGTCTTTCGATAGGGATTTCTCGGGTTTTGGGTGAGATCTGCGTAGGTATCGAGGGCGGCGAGGATGCGGGCCCCGATGGGGATTTCCTTGCCGGACATTCCGTCGGGGAAGCCCTTGCCGTCGTAGCGCTCGTACATGTGCAGGACCGCTTCGATCGTGTCCGATAAAAGGCGAGCACCTTCGAGCAGACGGATGGGCGTGGTCGAGGCCTTCTGCGCCGCGGTCTTGTGGCCGTCGTACTCGCTGCAGTTCAGGGCGGTGAGGTGGAAGTGTCCCATCTTCCCGACGTCGTGCAGGTAGGCGGCGGCGACGCACGCGTTGATCGTGGCGGGCGGCAGGTTGATCCGTTCGACGACCCGGCGCATCAGGCGCGCCACGAGCGCCGAGTGCCCGCGGAGATCGGGGCGGGTGTTCTCGAGCAAGCTCACCATCACGTTGAGGAGCTCGAGCGCGGCATCGTTGGATGCGCCCGCAGTCGTTGCGCCAGCGTGCGTATGCCCCTTCTCGAGCGATTCGCCGCTCACCACCCGCTCGCGTTTTCCCTCCTGCGAGAGGGAGTTCGTGAGCGACGCGTCGGACACGAGGTTGCGCTCGTAGACGTTGAGCATCGACTGGAACTGCTCGTGGGCCACGCGATCCAGCAGCGCGAAGGCGTGGATGTCGCCGCCGTATCCCTTGGCGATTGCTGCGCGCACGGCCGCGGGTCGGGCGATGAACGGCTTGACGTCCTTTGCCCCGGAGACGTGCTGAATCTCCTTGAGCGTACCTTTGTCGTCCGGGTCGGCAGTGACCACGCTGAGCACGTTGTTCGCGGCGTCGAACATCACCGGAAAAACGCCGAACGTCTCGGCCACGCGACGCGGAATGAGCTCGAGCGTCGCCCGGGTGATCTCCGCCTTGGCCAGCTTGTCGCTGCTCACGAAGCGTGTTTGGTGATGCGCTGCGAGCACCCTGAGGAGCTCAGCCTCCGTGGTCATGCCGAGGACGAGAACCATGTCCTCGATGCGATCGGGCGTGTTCTCCAGCTCTTTCAGGACCTTCTCGTAGTCCTCCGGAGAGATCACCTTCGCGGCGAGAAGAATTCCGCCCGTCTTCTTGTTGGAGGCGAGCGGTGACGTGGTGGCGCTCACAGCCGGAAGTTTATCCTACGTAGCGGCCGGGGGAAGGCTCGCGCGCACGTGGCTGACGAGGAGCTCGAGAGCGACCCGATTTTCCCCACCTTCGGGGACAATGATGTCGGCAAAGCGCTTGGAGGGCTCGACGAAGGCCGTATGCATGGGGCGCACGGTCTCGTTGTACTGCTTGCGGACCTGGGTGAAGGTGCGTCCGCGGTGCTCGAGATCCCGACGAATTCGTCGCATCAGGCGAATGTCGGCGTCCGTATCGACGAAAATCTTGGCGTCGAAACGATCCCGCAGGCGGGCGTCGGCGAGGACCAAGATCCCCTCCACTACGATGACCGGGGTCGGCGCGATGCGTATCCCTTCCACCCGATCGTGGCTGGCAAAGTCGTACGTGGGCCGAACGATGGAGCGGAGCGCCCGGAGCTCGTCGAGATGGCTCACGAGCAGATCGAGCTCGAGCGCGTCGGGGTGATCGTAATTGACGCGCTCACGCTCCGCGAAGGGGAGGTGCTTCTGCGAGCGGTAGTAGTGATCCTGCTCGAGGAGGAGCCCCTTGCCTTCGGGGAGCGCGGCGAGGATGGCGCGGGCAATCGTGGATTTTCCCGACCCCGAACCTCCGGCGATGCCCAGGACGAGCGGCGGCCTCCGAAGTTCCGTCATGCCTCAGGGCTCGTACCACCTCAGGCGCCGGGAGCGGCTATGATCTTTTCCCAACGACCGCGATCGATGTTTCGACCGGTGAGAACGACGCAGAGATCTCCGCCACAGGCCGCTTCGGGCAGACCAAGGAGAACAGGGACGAGCGCGATGCCTGCGCTTCCTTCGACCACCAGTCCGGCCTCCCGGTAAAGGTGCCGGAGGGCGAGATCGATCACGTCTTCGGTGACCACGATGATCCCGGCGATCGCGCCGCGCGCTCGGGCATACGCCGAAGGAGAGATCCCCCCTTCGAGCCCTTCGGCGAGAGTGAATTCAGAGGACGAGAGGCGTTCGACGGCCTTGCCCGCCGCGAGCGATTGGGCCATCGCCGGAGAGGCCTCGCTTTGGACCCCCCACACGCGGCGCACTTGATCGAGCCCCTCACCGGACTCGAGCGCGAGCGCGCAGGCCAAACCGGTGGAGAGGCCGCCGCCTCCGAAAGGTGCCAGCACCACTTCGGGCACGCCGCCCATCGCCCGGACGATTTCGAATCCGAGGGAGCCGCCGTTGCCGGCGATGACATCGAG
The DNA here is from genome assembly GCA_043747615.1 of Myxococcales bacterium. Taxonomy (GTDB): domain Bacteria; phylum Myxococcota_A; class Polyangia; order Polyangiales; family Polyangiaceae; genus JAYTOU01. The sequence continues at coordinate 41,497 of JAYTOU010000006.1, forward strand.
ATCGTCGTACGGCGAGATGAAAGGCCACTGCCGTGATTTTGCGAGGTGCTTGGCGAGAGCCTGAGCGTCGTCGTAGTGCGTGGTGGGACCGAAGATGAGCTCCGCACCGTAGGCCGCAATTTTGGCTTGTTTGTTCGCCGGTGTGCCTTGGGGGACGACGACCGTTGCGGGGTGACCAAGGATCGCCGCTGCGTAGGCGACGCCTCCACCATGGTTGCCCGCGCTCGCCGTGATCACCGGGACGTTCGGTCCGTGCAAGGCAGTGATGGCCGCGAGCGCATTGAGGGCGCCACGCACCTTAAAGCTGCCCGTCACCTGCAGCGATTCGAGGGCGAGCCACACCCGCGTTCGCCCCGAGGGATCGGCAACGAGATCGAGATCGACGGAACGAACCACCGGCGGCTCACGGAGGCGGGCATCAGGAAAACGAGCTCCGAAGCGCCGCACGTTTTCGAGCAGCAAATGGGATGGCAGCGTCACCTCGGGCGAAACTTGGCCCGAGGAAGGAACGACACGCATGGACTGCGATACGGCCAACGTGCGTGTTTCTTGCGTCAGGGCGCCGCCAGCAGCCAGCGAAGTGGACGCCGGTAGTTGGTGATCATGCGATCGCCCGTTACCTCGTGACCCATGCCCGGATTGATCTTCACGCGCACCGGCACTTTTGCCGCCTTGAGGATGTCCCCCACGCGCGTGGTGTTCGGCGCGACTTCGTCGTTTTCGCCAGTGAGCAGGTACACGCGGTGAATTTTTTTCTTGTTTTCTTCGAGGAGCGCGGCCGTGTCGCCCCACCAGTATTGATCGTTGGCAGCGAGGATCAGCCACCGATTCCAGTTTCCCGCGTCGTGCAACCCGACCTGCATGGCGATGAAGGCGCCTTCGCTGAAGCCGATGAGGATGTTGCCGTGACGTTGGACCCGACTCTTGTACTTTGCACGTAACGCCGCGATGGTCGCATCGATGATCTGCTTGCCCGCCGGGACGCTGTTGTTCCAGCTGCGCGCCCCGCCGCCACGATCGTCGGGGCCTTGCGGGCACACTACCCAACCGAACTGGGAAGCGACGCGCGCCCACTTGCGGCAGTCTTCCATTGGGTTTCCGCCACGACCGTGGAGGAACATGATGACGGGCCGCGGACCCTTGCCGTAGGAGCGGTAGTAATAAGCCTCCGGCAGCCCGGGGATCTCGAGGTGCTTCGGCTCTCCGATGACGGCGCGGGTCGCGTGCGCGCTGGGACTGAACGCGATCACCCCGAGGGCGGCGATCAGGCCTAAAACAAGGGGAATAACGCGTAGACGCACGAAGAGCCCCGGAAGATAGCCCGCTGAGCTAAGTGCGCAAGCTTTTCAACTCCGCGCCGAGATCCATTCCGAGGCGGCGGGCCTCTTCTTCGGTGGACGGCCAGGCGATCGTGCGATGCCCGGTGCGATGCGAAGCGCCGTCCGGTTCGGCGATGAACGCGCGAAGAAAAAGCTCTGCCCCGCGCTTCACGGCGTACGCGGCAAGAGGCGTCTTGCAGTCGCCTTCCAGGGCGACCATGACTCCGCGCTCGGCGGCGACGCAGATGCTGGTGGGACGATCACTGAGCGCGGCGAGAAGACCGCGGGCATGGGCATCGTCGTCCCGAGTTTCGATCCCGAGCGCGCCCTGACCCACGGCGGGGAGCGAGATCTCGGGTTCGAGAATTTCGGTAGCACGCGCGGTGAGCCCGAGGCGCACGAGGCCGGCGCGCGCGAGGACGATGGCATCGCACTCCCCAGCGTCGACCTTGCGCAGACGCGTGTCGACGTTCCCGCGCATGGGCACGATGTTCAGATCCGGTCTCACCCGTTTGAGCGCGACGGAGCGGCGGAGGCTGCTCGTGCCCACGCTCGCCCCGATCGGAAGCGCAGCCAAATTCAGGTAGCGCGGTGAGACGATGACATCGCGCGGATCTTCGCGCACGGGGATGCACTCGATGGCGAGTCCTCGCGGAAGCACGCCCGGCACGTCCTTGATGGAGTGAACGGCGATGTCGGCGCGGTGATCGAGGAGGGCCTCTTCGATCTCTTTGGTGAAGAGCCCTTTGCCTCCGACCTCGGAGAGAGGACGGTCCTGGATCCTGTCCCCGCTGGTGACGATTTGCTCCTCCACGAGCTGGAGCTCCGGGTGGTTCGCCTGCAGCCGCGCTACGAACGCCCGGCATTGGGCGAGGGCGAGGAGCGATTTGCGCGTGGCGTAGACGAGTCGGGGCATGGGAGGGTTGTCTGCGAACGGGTCTTAGTGCGTGAGGTGCTCGTCGTCTTCGTCTTTTTCTGCAGCCGGTTCGCCGTCGTCTTCGCTGGGTGCCAATTCCCGTAGGTCGAAGAGGTGCTTCAGCGCTTCGGCGAAATCAGCTCCGGCGTCGCTCGCTGCGCTCGTCTTCAAGCGGGTGGTGGGTGCATGAAGTAGCTTGTTTACGGCGCTTTCCATCATCTGGTGAAGAGCCGCGCGGTCGCCCGAGGTGAGGTGCTTGAGGCGCCCGCCGATGCTGCGTTCGAGCTCGCCGATGAGGACGGCGCGGGTGCGAGCGCGCAAAGCGACGATGGTCGGCTGGACGTCGAGACCCCTGGACCACACGTCGAACTCGATGAGCTCCTGGGCGACGATCTTCTCCGCCGCGATCACTTCGCTCTGGCGCGCCTTCATACTTTCGGCCACCTGCTTCTCTAGATCGTCGACGTTGAAGACGTGGGCGTTGTCGATGCTGTGCACCTTCGGATCGACGTTTCGAGGGACGGCGATGTCGATGAGAAAAAGGGTGCGCCCCTTCCGCGCCTTCATCACCCGCTTCATCAGATCATAGGTCACGACGAAGGTGGGGCTTGCGGTACTTGCTACGACCACGTCCGCGCGAACGAGCTCCGCTTCGAGCGACGACCACAGCGTGGCTTCACCGCCGCACGTCTTGGCGAGGGCTTCTCCACGCTCGAAGCTGCGGTTGCACACCCGGATGGGTTGGCCGCCTTTTCCGAGGCTCTTGGCCGCGGCCTCGGCCATCTCGCCGGCCCCGAGGAGTAGGACGCCGTGGCCTTTCAAGTCGCCGAAGATCTGGCGCGCGAGATCGACCGCGACGCTGCTGATGCTGACCAGCCCGGCGCCGAGAGAGGTCTCGGTGCGCACGCGCTTGGCCACCGTGAACGCGCGGTTCACGCACCTCCCGAGGTAATTTCCGAGCGTCGAGGCGGCCATCGCAGCGTCGTACGCGTCCTTCATTTGACCGAGAATTTGAGGCTCCCCGAGGACCATCGAGTCGAGGCTGGCCGCGACGCGGAAGATGTGGCGCACGGCGTCGGCTTCGGATTTTCCGTAGAGAAAAGGCGCGAGCTCCTCGCTCGAGACGCTCGCATGCGCGGCCAAGGCTTCACGGATGTCGCGGGTCGAGTCGGCGTTCTTGCCGGTCGCAAAGACCTCGACGCGGTTGCAGGTGGAGAGAAAAAGCACTTCGCGGAGCTCGGTCTTCGATGCCAACCGGGCGAGCACCTCGGGAAGTGCATCGGCGCTCGTGGCAAACTTCTCGCGCACGTCGACCGGCGCGGTGCGATGCGAAAGCCCCACCACGAGGATCACGGAGCGAGCGCCGTCTCCACGGCAGGATTCAGGCTTCGCAGGATGTAGAGAATGAGCACGATGACCGCGAAACCGAAGCCCGCGATCGTCCCGTACGCCGCGCGCCTCCCTCGCCATCCGGCAGCGGCGCGCAGGAGAAGGACGCCCGCGTAGAGAAACCAGGTGATGTAACCGAACGCCGCGCGCGTGAGATCAGCCGCGCTCCCTGCCTCGACCCGCCTTGCCCAGAGCGTGCCCGTGAGAATGCCGATCGTCAGGAGCGGAAAGCCCGCGAGGAGAAAGCGATGCTCCGCTTTGTCGAGCGCATCGAGCGGCGGCAGGCGCTGGAAAAGGCCGACCAGCCGCTTCTTCTTGAGCTGATTTTCTTGCACGAGGTAGGCGACGGCTGCCGCGAAGGCCAGCGTGAAGAGCGCATCACCGAGGAGGTTCACCGTCACGTGAAGCGGTAAAATGGCGCTCTTCAGGCGTTGCGACGGCTCCTGCGCGTTCACCGCTACGACGCGCGAAGCGAGGAGAAAAGTGAGCGCGAGTGGCGCGACGAAGGCGCCGACCACATCGATTTTGTAGCGCCTGCGCATCAGGAGGTAGACGGCGCATACCAGCACCGAGACGACGCTCATCGCGAAGTGCATCCCCTCCACCGGGCAGACATGGAGAATCATGGCGGAGACGACGATGTGCGTGGCGTGAAGAATCGCCCCCACGAACACCAGACGAGGCGCCCAGGCCGCTGCTGCGGCAGGCACGCGCTCCGACCCCGCCAGGTGCGCAATGAAGAGCGACCCCGCCAGGAAATAAATAACGACCGTCGCCAGAAAGAGCGCGTCAGCGAGGTAAGGGTTCAAAGCGACCTCTTCACTACACCTGATCGTGCGCTATTTCAGGCTCTTCAGCAAAAAGCGAGCGAGGAGGTCTTCGTCCGTGCGGACCTCCTCGGTGGAGAACTCGGTGCTGCTCGCATGAACCGTCGCCACGTGCTCATCGAACGAGCCAACCGGAGCCCCGAGCCAACCGGGAACGACGTCGTATGCGTTGTCGCCGATGAGCATCGAGGACTCGAGGAGCTCGGCTCCGAGGGCCTGCAGGTAGACCTTCGACTTCACGCGCCCCACGAGATCGTTTGCGTCGGGCTCACCCGCGACCTCTAGAGTGATGCGCACCGCTTCCGCGATGTGGTAGCGGCGAAGCTCGGTCTTGATCGTCAGCTCGGTACCGACGAGATCGACCGCGTCGTCCGCCATCCACTGATCAAGGGCTCGCTGCGGGAAAAAGACTCGATTTTGCATTTCGCGACTCCGGGCTCTGACTATAGCGTGGCAGGAGCGATATGGGCTTACTTGCGGCGTACGAGGCGATTCTTGCGGTGGGAGCGGCGGCGGCTCAGGCTTCTGCCGTCATCGAGATGCGTCACGCCTTCGAGGGCCGCACCGGATCGTTCGGCCCGGAGGACTCCTGGTTCGAGGCCCGAAGCAACGCCTTCTGGGACGATGCGATGACCACCCAGGCCTTCCCCGAACGGGTCGTGGATGCCCTTCCCGAGACGGTGCGAAGCTGGATCAAGCCGCTGATCCGCGCCCATCGGTGTCTCTTTCGGGCGGAAGAGTCGGCGTCGAAATGGACGATGATCGACGTCTGGAGCGGGGCCGAGTTCATCGTCGATTCGCCAGAAGGGGGGCTGCGTGAAGCTCTCGACGCGAGCGCGGGGAGCCTGATCGATGCCAGGCTTGTCGGGCGGGAGTCGCCGCTCTCGATCCAGCTTTTGCCTGGTGCGATCTTTCATCCCCCGGACGCGAGCGAGGCCATCGAGAAGGTGATCGAAGTGGCGCGCAGCCAGAAGCTCGGACTGCACGACACCCTCGACGCGCTCCTTCGCATGGAGCGGAATCTGCGCTCCCACGCGCGGGTAAAGCCGGCCTACGCCTACCGCTCGAGCGAGCTCGCGAAGAAGCTCCTGACGCCCGAGCCGCGGAAGGTCCCGTAGATGGCGCTCCCTCCTACGATCGAAGTTCGTCTCGTCGACAAGCGTCAGCTGACGCCCGCGGTGCGCGAGCTCACGTTCGAGCGGACCGACGGCGCGACGTTCGCGTTCGAGGCCGGCCAGTGGGTGAGTCTGATTCTTCCGCATCCGGACGGGGAGCTCCGTCGCGCGTACTCCGTTGCGTCGCCGCCGTTCGGCACTCCGCGGTTCGAGGTGGCGATCACCCAGGTCGAAGGCGGTCCAGGCTCCACGTTTCTCCACGATCTGCCTCTCGGCGCGACGCTCACGGCCGTCGGACCGCAGGGGTTTTTCACCCGTCCCTTTCACAAGTCGGGCCCTTCCCTCTTCGTGGCCACCGGCACCGGGATCACCCCGCTCCGAAGCATGATCCGCAACGCCGTTAGCGCCGGGAGCGTGATGCCCCTGTGGCTCGTCGCGGGGGTGCGGACCGAGGGAGACATCATCTACCGGGACGAGCTAGAGAGCCTGGCGCAGGCGAACCCCCATGTTCGTGTAGAGTTCACACTATCTCGCCCAGGCGTCGAATGGGTTGGTCGGCGCGGATACGTGCAGACCCACGTGAAGGAGCTCTGGGGCGAGCTTGGCGGGCTCGGCCTCGGCCCACAGCACGCCTACATTTGCGGCCTCCAAAAGATGGTCGGCGCCGTGCGAGAGCTGCTCCGAAAAGAGATGGGTGTTCCCCGCGAGCAAGTGCACGCCGAGCGCTACGACTGAGGAGCGACTAGTAGCCTTTGCGCGCTACGGCGTCGTCCGACTTCTCGATTTCGCGGGTCGACTGGGTAACCACGGCAGTCGAGGAGTGAGCGCGCATGGCGACGACGCGGAGCTCGCCGACGACTTCCTCCGGAAGAACCCCGGCGTTTGGAGGGGTGGGAACTTTCTCGACGGCGGCTGGTGAGTCGCTCTCGAGGGCAATGCGGTTCGCAGCGGCGCTCGTCGCCAAGCTGTTTTTCCAGGCATCGCCTTTTCGAATGATGAATAGGCGATTACCTACTTTGAGCCCGTCTTGCTCGCCCTTGTCGATAAACACGACCTGATTCTGCCCATAGAAATTATGGGGGTGAATACTGGCAAGTATCTCCACTCGCATATCTACGGCGTTGCGGACGGGAGGAACGATCGTGAATCGCCGGCCGACAGGGCCTATGCGCGCGCCGCGCTCGATTACGTCGAGAGACTCCGTGACCTGAGCCCTCGCGATGTGCTCCTTCGCGTTCCACTGATCCACCTTCACGGTTCCCTGGATCTGCACGAGCTTGCCGCCCGTGACCGAGCGAATTGGACGGAAAATCGTGAGCTCCTGGCCAAGCTTCAGATCGTGGGTGTCGTTGAGCTTGAGGTAGACCTCGTCTAGATCGGTGAGGAACATCTTGTCGACGGGAGCGCCGTCGATCTCGCCCCAGTTGTCGTCGGAGGTGTCGGCAATGAAGCCTTCGTCGCGCAGGAAGACGGTGTCGGTCGGAACCTGCCGACGCCGGTCGACGAGGCTGCCGCTGTCGTTGCTCGACCTCGCCGCTTGCGCGGTCTCAGCAATTGCAACGCCCGACCCGCCACGTAATCGAATTTGGTCACCAGGAAATATCCAATGAGGATTCTGGAGCTGGGGGTTGTACGACCATACCCGGGGCCACTGATAGGGATTCTGGAAATACGAATCGCAGATGTCCCAGAGCGTGTCGCCTTTGCGAACCGTGTGGAGACCGGGAACGACGCCGCCTCCAATGCGTGTCGAGCGCGCGTCTCCCTCCCCTAGAAAAACAGGGCCGTTGTCACTTCCGAAGGCCGTTCCGCTGCCGCCGGCCTTCGGAAGAAGATCGAAGTGGTCGGTCTCGTTGCCTTGAATGGGCCTCGACGACGAGGTGTTTGCGGCGTTGCCTCCGCCGAGGATCTGTCCGGGTCCAAGGGGCGCAACGCCACCGGGATAGGTCTGAACGGTGGTAGTCGTGCGCGCGCCACCTCCGCCCGTGCCCGCGCTCTGTACTGCGCCGCCCGCGCCCGCGCCGTTCGAGGGAGCGCCTTGATCACCCGGAGGCGTCACCGTGGTTTGCGCGAACGCAACGGTCGCCTTCGCCAGGGGGACGATGAACGCCACCGCCGCCGCAACGAAAACAAACGAAGGACGGCACGCGCGTCGCTCGAAGAAGTGACTCATTTGCTCTCCACTTGGTCTTGAGGACCACGCCGCGTCGTCGTGTTTGCGTCGCCGCTCGGAACCCGGCGCGAGGCTTCACTCCGCGGGAACTCACGTTGCAGGCGATCGAAAGAGGCCTTGGCCTTCACCGGGTTGCCGAGCTTCTGCTGACTCATACCGAGCTTGAGGAGCGCGTCGGGGACCTTGTTTCCAAGGGGGAACCTGAAGATGGTCCCCTCGAATTGCTCGGCGGCGCGGGAGAATTCTCCTTGCGCGAAGTAGCACTCGCCTCGCCAGTACGTGGCGTTGTCGGCGTTCGGATGGTCCGGCCACTTCACGAGAAAGGCTGCGAACGCGTCGAGCGCGGGGCCGAACTGCCGTCCGTTGACGAGCGAGAGGGCGGAGTCGTAGGCCCGCTTGGCTTCGGGATCGAGCGCGCTTGCCCGGGGAGCTCCCGCGCGGATCGCCGGCCCCGATGCGCCGCCATTGCTGCCTTCGTCGGGTATGGTCTCTTCGATCACGTCTTGCGAGCGATGCGTCGAAGGCCCTTCATTTCGGCCGTTTCGTCGGCCAGGGCTACCCGCCACCTTGATCGAGGGACGCGGCGTCGTGTCGTCGGTGGCCTCGCCGTTGAGCGCGCCGGCAGTTTCGCTGGAGGCCTGGGATTGCTCGGAGCCGTCAGGACTCAGATGAACGACGCGCAGGTTCGGCGTCGGGCTGCTCATCGAGGATGACGGCCTCGCCGGGGCCCGCTCGACCGGATTTTCCGCAGCCTGGACCTCCAGGGCATTGAGCCGCTGATTGAACTTGTCGCTGTCGGCCTGGACCCGCGTGAGATCCTCGTGGAGCTTGGTCATCGTGCGGTCTTCGGCGCTTTCCCCGCGCGCACACCCGAAGAGCGTGAGGCCAGCCAAAAGAGCGCTATAACGGAGATCTCGCATCGCCCTAAGCGTAAGCCTGGGCGAGGAGACGGGCCAATTTCCGGCTTTTCTGGCGCTGCCTTTACCTGAGGCGAGGTTTGAGTAGGCTCGGCAGGTCGTTTACCAGCAAATTACCCGGGAGACGCAGATCATTGGCACCCAGACGTAAGCTCGATCTCAAGAAGACGCTCTTCTTGCTTCCGAACATGATCACGCTCTCGAGCATCTTCTGCGGCTTCGATTCGATCCGTCTGAGCGGCGCCGCCACCGCCGACGACGATTTTTACCGCGCCTCCCTGCTCTTGGTCTTTGCCCTCTTCTTCGACATGCTCGACGGCCGCGTGGCGCGCCTCACGAAGACGGAGAGCGCGTTCGGTCTGCAGATCGATTCGCTCGCCGACGTCGTCTCGTTCGGCGTTGCGCCCGCGCTCCTCGTCTACCGCTGGTCGCTGTACCAAAAA
>JAYTOU010000007.1:0-99605 GCA_043747615.1 Myxococcales bacterium
GAGGATAAATGGGATGATGAGTTCACGAGAGTTCCATCTCGCCCTGCTACACAAAACTACGAGGGGGCGCTGGTCTCACGCACGTTGGCAGAGAGGGGAACTTCGCCACGGCGAACAGCGAATGCTCGAGCTCGTTGACGTCCACGTCGACGACCCCTCCCCGCACGTCATCGTTCGTTACGGAAACTCCAAAGGGCTCGAGGGGACGTCCCAATTCCAGAAGCTCCCGCCGAAGAATGGAAAGATCCGTCGCGTGCCGCTCTTCGGCCTCGGGCTCGAAGCCGCGAAAGTGTGGCTTGCGAGGCTCCCTCAATACGCGCCGAGCAACCCTCGCGGTCTCGCGTTTCCGACGCCAACGGGTGCGCGTTGGGGCCGAACGAGAACGCCGAAGGAGTGGCGCGCGCCGGTGGGCCGTCACCTTCGGTGGCACGACCTCAGGCACACCTGCGCTTCCGCACTCGTCTCCGGGATGTGGGGTCGAGCATGGCGGCTCGAGGAGATCTGCGCACTTCTTGGTCACTCTTCGATCACCGTCACGCAGCGTTATGCCCACCTCGCCGGGACCGCTTTGGTGGTGGCTGCAGAGGAGACTTCGGGTCGCTGGTACGCAACGGGTACGGAGGGCACAAAAATGACTATTTATGCGATGAAAACAGGCCATTTTGGTGGCGTTGTGGATCCGGCTGTCGCGGGTTCAAGCCCCGTCGGGCACCCTGATGAAATGATTGAGGAATGCGTTGGTACGGGCGCCCCAGTTTCGGGGCCTCGTACCTTCGCAAAACCTTTGGCGGAGCACGCGGCGGAGGGGCTGAAGGCCATCGCGGAGTGCGTGACGTGAACCGGGCATGCTCTCCAGTCCAAGTACGGACGGAACGGAAGCAGCTCTGAACCGTCGAGCGCATCGATCACGTCGGCCGCAATCGCCTCCGACCATGGACCCGCATAGCTCGCGATCAGCTCGTCCACGGCGGGGAAAAACCTTTCCTAGCGAACGACCTGCCGCGCATCGCGGTAGCCTTCCGGCATTTTCGCGACGAACTCTCGGACGGCGTCGCTTCGCCCAGGCAGCTTGAGGGTACTGCTGCCACGCCACGGCGACCGCAGCATCCAGGCGTTCGCTAGGCGCTCCTCGTACACGCTGTAGCCCGGCGGCTGATTGCGGATCGCCTTTCGAACGGGAGCCCAGATGGGACGATCGGTCATCAGCTCGAGCTGAGCCAAGAGGAAGAAAGATCGCCGCCAGTTGCGCGACTAATCAGTGCGGTTCGGCTCGTTCGTAACGCACGATTTGCGTGCAAAGGCATTCGTTGCGTGAGACGCGCTTCAGGTTTTCGCTATCGATCCATCCCAGGGACATCCCCCTCGAACGGAGGCCTCCCATGTCCACATCCGAGATCTCATTGAAAGCGACCACCACCGAAATTGTTCGCGCACTCAACCGCCTCATCGAGACCTGTACCGACGGTGAGAAAGGCTACGCGATCACGGCGGCGGACGTCCGGGACGCCGCTCTGAAGACAGCGATCACTGCGCTCTCGAAGCAGCGCGCCGACTTTGTCTTCGCTCTTCAGGACGCCGTTCGAGCTCGCGGCAGATCTCCCGAGAACGAAGGGACCCTCAAGGGGGAGGTCCATCATCACTGGGACGTTCGCCCGGCTGGCGCTTGGAGGCCGAAGCGATCGCGTCTTCCTCGAGGAGTGCATCCGCGGCGAGAAGACCGCGAAGGCAAGCTACGAAGCAGCCCTTCGCCGCGTGCCGCTCATCTCCCTCCCCGAGGAGATCCGTCCGATGCTCCAGAGGGGGCGAGAATACCAACGAAGGCGAGCTTTCGAATGTTTTCGTCTTTACGGCACGGCTTTCGCACTGAACGGACCATGGATGCGCAAGCCGTCTTCGGTCGACTCCTTGCTCGGATGAGGAATCGCCGAGCCCCGCTCGACGTGCGCACCCGCATTGGCGATCACGACATCCGCTTCACGACCGCGCTCGACGCTGACGCAGAGCGATTCGAACGTGAGCTGCTCGAACAGCCCATCGTCCCGTGCAACGAGCACGTTGGCGAAGGTGGAGTCCTCACGAGCGAGGCCGGCCGCGTCGAGCCGCAGCTCCACCAGCGTATCGCGTGGTTGCGCCGCTCGAGCGCGGAGGTGCGCCTGCTGCAGGTACGCGCCAGCAACGGGCGCCCCTCGATGCAAGTCGCGATCGACGTGGAGCGACCGCGATGGGCGCCCTGGTTGGGAAACGCGATCGCCCGACGCCTTGGACACGCGGTGAGCGGCGCCGAGGAGCTGAACGCCCTCCGTCTGCTACGAACGCTATGCGTTGCGAGTGGCGATCTGGTGACGCTGCGCCTCCAGGCACGGCGCCTCGGAGTGCACGCGCTCTGCGACTTCGAGGAGCGCGCGCACCGCGCCGGGTTCGTGCTCGCCGATCCCGAAGCGGTCACTCGGACGCTCCTGCTCGACCTGCGGGCGAGCCCCGATGAGCTGCTGGCACGACTTCCCCGCAAGACGCGTCACAAAGTGCGCGCGCTCGCGGCAAGCCCATTCGAGATTCGTGCGGTCACCGATGCGGGTCATCTCGAGGCGCTGAAAGTTGCGGCGCTCGCCTCGATTCACCGCTCCGGCGGGACGACGAGCCATGCGCCTTGGGGGTCGCTCCTGGCCGTCGCGCATGAAGATCCGACGCGCGCGCGCATCCTTGCGCTGTTCCCACGCGGTGGTGGAGACATGCCTCTCGCGTTCGTCGCGGGCGTGCGGCACGGCGCTCTCGCCGAGTACGTTTCGGCGGGGTCGATCGACGACGCAGCGCTGCGGTCGCACCCGTTCAATTACTTCTTGCTATGGGAGCTCGCGGACTGGGCGCGCGCGAACGGAGCTACGGATCTCGACCTGGGCGGCGTCACCGAGGGCGGTCCGGAGGACAAGTTCGCGGGGATCTCGAGCTTCAAGCGCCACTTCACGAACACCGAGGCGGAGATCGGGCGCGAGATGATTTCGACGCTCCGCCCGGGCGCCGGACTGATCCTCGATACGATGCGGGGCATCCGAGCGCGAGGGCTCGGTAGAGGCGTCGCTGGGAGCAGCGTCTCATCGCGTCCGCCAGCGCGATCTCGGTAACCACAATCAGCCGGCCGGCGTCAGTACAAGGAGTGTTGCACGCCAGTCGCTCCCTGCGAGGACGATCCGAATTGCGGCGCGGCTCGTGGGTGGCTGCGCTCTCGTCGATTAGTTTACGGTCACGCGCACGGGCGCTTTCTCGTCACGTGCCCACTTCGCCGTGTTGCCCGGGGACGATTTCCGGAGTCGTGCCCGTCACGTAAGCCTTCGCGGCCTCGAACATGTACCGAAGGCCCTTCGAGCCTTGGGTGTTCCAGAACTCCGCCTGAATTGGACGCAGCTGGAGCAAACACAAGTTGGGATCGTCCTTCCCATCCGGGAACCAGACCTTCATGCGCTCGTTCCAATAGGCAACGATCTTGGCGCGGTCCTCGACGATGCGCGCGGGGCCGCTCACGGAGACCCAAGCGGCCGGCGCCTGCAAGGTGAGCGTGACCTGGTGGTCGTGCTCGATGTCGCCGATTTTTCCCGACTCGATGCTCGTTGCGAAGAAGATGTCGTCGTTCTCCTCGAGCTTCGCGATCGCCATCGGGCGCGCGCGCATCGTGCCTTCCGGCGTGTGGGTGACGAGCATGCCGCTATGAAATTCTTGAATGAGCGCTCGCAGGCGCTGTCGGTCGGTATCGTACATTTCTTTTAACCTCTCTTATGCCGTGAATTGAAGGGAGTGAGCCCACGTGATTCGCTACGCTGCTGCGCCAATTCGACTCAGGGCGTGAGCACGACTTTGATGCAGCCGTCTTTCTTATCGCGGAAAGTTTTGTACGCCGCCGGCGCGTCGGCGAGCTTCAACCGGTGAGTGATGATCGCCGCCGGACTGATCTGCCCAGCTTCAATCTTCTCGAGCAAAGGCCGCATGTACTTTTGCATGTGCGTCTGCCCCATCTTCAGCGTGAGCCCTTTGTTCATCGCGGCGCCGAACGGCAAATTGTCGAGCAAGCCCACGTAGACACCAGGAATGGATACGGTGCCCCCTTTGCGACAGCAGAAGAGCGCTTCGCGTAGCACGTGCGCCCGGTCGGTCCCGAGCTTCAAAGTCTTTTTGACGCTGTCGAGAACGGCGTCGACGCTGCCGTACGAGTGCGCCTCGCAGCCGACCGCATCGATGCAGCGGTCAGGTCCGCGCCCTGCCGTCATTTCCTGCAAACGTTCGTAGACGTGTTCTTTCTCGAAGTTGATGGTCTCGGCCTTTCCGAGTTTCTCTGCGAGCGCGAGCCGCTCCGCCACACGGTCGATCGCGACCACGCGCCCTGCTCCGAGCATCCACGCGCTCTGGATCGCGAACTGCGCGACCGGTCCGCAACCCCACACGGCAACCGTGTCCCCGGGCTCGATTTGCGCGTTCTCCGCGGCCATGTAGCCCGTCGGAAGAATGTCAGACAGGAAGAGCACTTCCTCATCCTTCAAGCCCGACTCGATCTTGACGGGGCCAACATCGGCAAAGGGGACGCGCAGGTATTCGGCTTGGCCACCCGAAAAACCACCGAGCAAATGCGAGAAGCCGAAGGCGCCGCAGGGCGCGTGGCCCATTGCTTTTTCAGCAAGCTTGGTATTCGGGTTGGAGGTGTCACAGCACGAGAAGAGCTTCTTCTTGCAGAAGAAACATTCGCCGCAGGCGATCACGAAGGGGACGACGACGCGGTCACCCTTCTTCAGTTTTTTTACTGCGCTCCCAACTTCGACGACGATGCCCATCGCCTCGTGTCCCAAGATATCGCCACTCTCCATAGCCGGCACAAAGCCGTCGTAGAGGTGTAGGTCGGACCCGCAAATCGCAGTCGCCGTGATCTTCACGATGACGTCGGTGGGATCGACGAGCTTGGGGTCGGGGACCGTGTCGACGCGAACGTCTTCTTTGCCATGCCAGACGAGAGCTTTCATGACGGTGGCGGATTGCAAACGCGATGCCACGCGCGCTTCAAAAAAAAATCGCGATCGGCGGCGAAACCCGTGGTTCAGACGTTTTTCAGATCGAGGCTAGATGCCTCGTTAGACCGAGCGAGCCACATAGATTGATCGGTGGCGCTGCGATCACACGTGCTTGCGCTAGGCTGGAACTGTGCGTCGGATGCATGGGCATATGGCGTGCACGCAAGTCGCGCATGGCCCGAGCGGTGTCATCGAAGACAGAAGCTATGAACTCCGTGGTTGAGACGCGAGATCCTTTTGGCGCCGCAAAGTTGGCGGGACTTCGCTACGTCTCCGACGTGCGCCGGGGGATCGCGCGGAGGCGGGCGGGCATGTCGTTCTCGTACACCGCGGACGTCGACGGCGCGAAGCTCACGTTTCACTTCCGGGGCAAGAGCGGCAAAGAGCACTCGATCGGAGTCCGCGATCGGCGTCTCGCACGCATCGTTGGCCGGTGCCAGGCCATCGAAGGAGAGGAGCGCTTTCAGTACGTCGACGACGCCGGCGCCAAGCACGCTATCGAATCGGGAGACGTCAATGACTACTTACGTACGATCGCCGAGGACGACTTCACTGCGAAAGATTTCCGGACATGGGCAGGGACGGTGCTCGCCGCTGAAGCGCTGAACGAGCTCGGCTTCCAAAGCGCGACCGAGGCGAAGCGGAACATTGCCCACGCAATCAAATCCGTCGCCTCGCGACTGGGAAACACCCCTAGCGTGTGCCGCAAGTGTTACGTGCATCCCGCCGTCCTCGACGCCTACGAAGAAGGCGCGCTGGCGAGAGCGCTCGCCGCCGCTTCGCGCAAACCGTCTGCCAATGCGCTCGCTCCCTCCGAAGCGGCGGTTAGGGCACTCCTCGCGCAGCGTCTGGCCGCGGCCGCCGCTTGAAGTCAGGATTTCTTGGCGAACGGCACCTCGGTAGGTTCGGTTTCGTCTTTCGCATCCTGGATGATCCGCTCCTCGGCGATCTCCGACGCGATGGCTGCGGCCTCCGCTGCGGGCGCCCCTGCGGCACGTCGTTCGAAATCTTTTTCGCCGCGTTCATCGAGCCTGCGCACTTCGGTGTCGTCTACGTCTTCGCCAGGTAAGTCGACCCGCAGCTCCTCCACCACCATTCGTATCCCCGCCGCGATCGGCAGAGCGAGCAAAGCCCCAAGAATTCCCATGAGCTTTCCGCCGATGAGAAGCGCGATCATCACGGTCGCTGCAGGGAGGCGCAGGACCTTGCCGTAGATGCGAGGGACGATGAAGCGACTCTCGATCTCTTGATAAACGGCGAGAACGAGGAACACGACAAGGGCGGTCGTCGTTCCGCGGGAGAGCGACGCCAGGGCTGCCGGAACGCAAACCAAGAGCGCTCCAACGTAAGGAAGAACGTCGACCACGGCGGCAAAAGTAGCGAGCGCAATCGCGTTCGGAACACGAGCGACGCTGAGAACGACGAAAGTGAAGACGGCCATCATCACGGAGGTGATGATCTGCCCGCGCATGTAGCCACCGACGATCGTTTCCAGGTTGAGTAGCACGCGAGAGAGGCGAACATGGTAGGCGCGTGGAATAAGCGCAAACGCGCCGCCACGCATTCGATCGCGGTCGACGACCAAGTAGAGCGCCAGAAACAATGAGGTGACGGAGTACGCGATGACCTCGAACGCTTTCGTCGAGTACGCGAGCCCCAAGCGCTCCAGGCTAGCGACAACTTCGGTCGATTGCGTCTCCCGAAGCGACTTTGCGAGCGGCGCGCCCAGATGCGTCCCATCGAGTTTCTCCGCGAGCTCTTTCTGGGCCTGCGGAAGTCGGTCCATCATCTCCGCGAGCTGTGTGAAAAAGCGAGGGACGGTGAACGCGCAGAGGAGGCCCGCGATCGCGAAGAGTCCCGTGAAGACCGCGGCGATCGCGAGATTGCGCCTCCATCCGCGCTTCTCGAGCGCGGCAACGAAGGGGTCGAGCATCCCCACGATCATCAGCGCCACGACGATGACGAGAAATATCGGCCACAGCTGAAAAAAGAGCCACGTGAAGAGCAAGGCCAGGATGACCACGAGAACGGTCGTCGGCGTTAGCTCGACCCGGATCGACGCGCGCTCTGCCTCAGGCTCCTTCATCGTTCCGATCCTAGAGACACGAGCCTATTCTGCATGCGCATCTCGTTCCGTTGCACGTGCCGCCGCGACACGGACAGAGGTTCGAACAATCGGTTCCGCAGCTGACGATCGTCCCGCATCTGTTCGTCGGCGACCCACACTGGGTTGCACAAGGATCGTCGGGGACGCAGCCGCAGCCGTTCGGTCCCGCGCCACCCGCTCCGCAACTGTTCGGCGCCACGCACGTGTCCGGACACACGATGGCCTGACCGCAGTTGTTGGTGCTCGTGCCGCAGCTTTTTCCAGCGCAGGCCGCGACGTTGTCGGGTGTGCAGCAGGTCGTTCCCGTGCAGACCTGTCCGATTGCGCATTGCGCCGGGCAGCCCACCATCTGGCCGCAGTTGTTCGTGACGACGACGCCTCCGCACCGGTTGCTGCACGCGGCGCCATTGTTCGGCGTACAGCAGCTGCCGCCCGCCTGGCAAAGATCCCCGCTCTGCGCGCAGGAGCCATTGACGCCGCAGGCGATCGTTTGTCCGCAGTTGTTCACGGTCGTGGCGCAGGCTTTTCCAGCGCACGTCGTCGTGTCGGGAGTGGGGACGCACCCGCACGCATTCGACGTGCACGTGAGCCCGCCGTCGCAGCCGCCGCAGCCCTGCGTCGTCCCGCAGTTGTTCGTAGTGCTATCGCACTTGTTCGTGCACCAGCCGGCGAGCGGCACGCACTTGCACTGCTGCGCCGTAGTGTCGCAAACGTTGTTGGGCCCGCAGTCCGACGAACAGCGACGAATCTGATTGCAGTTGTCGAGGACGTCTCCGCATCGATTTTTGCACCAGTTCGGATCGGGCGTGCATGAGCTCGATGGCGTAGAGCCGTCGACGAGCGTGGCCACCCCTGCGTCGCCGCTCGAGGAAAGCGGGGCGTCCGAGCTCGCGTCTTCCCCGCCGGCCTCGCTCATGCCCTCGTCCAGATGTGCCGATTCGATCCCCAGGATGCCAGCGCAGCCAGTGACGATCGCCGAGAGCGCGCCGAGCGTGAGTAACCAGCGGCTCACCATGTCCACACCGCCTTCACTCCAAGGCCACTTGGACCGATGCCCATCGTCGTTCGTGATCTCTTCGAAGTGAGCCACAGCGTGGCGCCTGCAGCGAGCGCGACTCCTCCGGCTAGGAAGGCAATGGTCGCGATGTCGGCGGACGACTTCGCGTCGCTGCGCAGACCGACCCCCACGGCGTCGCATGCATTCGGATCGCTCGGATTCGAGCAGTGCGCCTTCGAGTCACCGTTCTTCGACGTAGCGCCGAGCGCCATGACCACTCCCAGGCCGACACCGACGGCGCCCGCAGACACGGCCGCAATGGCTCCGACCTTCTGCGCGCCGAGACCGTGCGATTGGTCGCGCGCGCTCGACGTGCTCCTGGCAGGCGAGCTCGTGCTGCTCGCCGATTCGAGGTCGGCCAGCGGTGCGACCACGACTGAGCTGAGATCGCCGCCCGATTCCCGCGCACTCACCTGCGTCGACCAAGGCTTCTTTCCGGGAGCCGTCGCCTCGATGGAATGCACGCCGGGGTCCACGGGTGTAGGCATCCCCCACTCGGCCCGAGGCAGCACGGCGCCATCGCGCTTCACCTCGAGAGCCGGGAGGTCCGCAGCGGCAGACACCGAGACGACGATCCGGGACAGCTGCGGCTCGAGTAAGCGCGCGCGGGCGCTGGCGGCTACTTCACGCGCGTCACCTTTCTCATGGGCGACGGCTTCCGCGGCCTTGAACCGAACCCACGCGCTCGCCGGTCGATGCACGCTCTCGTAACAGACGCCCAGGTTGAACAGCGCACCGACCGACTTTTCCTGCTCGATGCTCGAGAGAAGCTTGGGGATGGCCTCACCGTATCGCTCTTTTTTCATGAGAGCCTTCGCTTCTTCGAAGGGCGTCTGTGTTGCCGAGTCGTCCGCCGATGCCGAGGGCGCGCAAGCGATCACCGATGTTGCGAACAATCCCGCGAGCAGCCGTTGTTGATTTTTTTTCATCGCCTAAGGCCCGTCATCGAGCATCGGGGAACGCGCCCCGACCTTCTGCCCGAGTCGTTGAAGGAGCGTAGCATGATGGCGGGGTTGGGCGCTTGACCGGCGGAAGTGGTCCCAATACAATTTCGCAGATGAAGCAGCCGCTCGCGGAACGGCGCTCATGAGCGAGCTCCCCGTCGTGGCGGCGCGCAGCGAGCTAAAGATCGGCGACACAATCGCGGGGCGTTATCGCCTCGATCGCATTCTCGGGGTGGGGGGAATGGGGCTCGTCTACGCGGCAACGCACCTTGAGCTCGAGCAGGTGGTGGCCGTGAAATTCATTCGCGCGGGGCTCGCGACCGCCGAGGCGCGGGGTCGTTTCATGCGCGAAGCGAGGGCCGTCGTGAAGCTGCGCAGCGAGCATGTCGCGCGCGTTCTCGACGCAGGCACGCTCGAAAGCGGCGACTCGTACATGGTGATGGAATATCTCGAGGGGACGGATCTCGCCGTGCACCTCAAGGCGCAGGGCACGCTCCCCGTCGAAGTAGCGAGCACGTACGTTCTGCAAGCGGCGGAGGGTCTCGCCGAAGCACACGCGATGGGGATCGTGCATCGCGATCTCAAGCCCGCCAATCTCTTTCTCGCGCGGAGCCCCGCAGGCCTGCCACTCGTCAAGGTGCTCGACTTCGGGATCTCGAAAGCCAATCCTCTCGGAGAGGCCGGCGCGACCGACGACCTCACGCGCACGTCGGCCATGCTCGGCTCGCCACGCTATATGTCTCCCGAGCAAATGAAGTCGGCAAAGGACGCCGACGCGCGCAGCGACATCTGGTCACTCGGGATCATTCTTTACCGTCTCGTCAGCGGCTCGGTCCCGTTCGAAGGAGACACGCTCGGGCAGCTCCTCGCGCGCGTTCTCCAGGATCCAGTACGACCACTCGCCGAGCTCAAGCCCGGCATCCCGCCGGAGTTCGGCGCGCTCGTCGAGCGCTGCCTGCAAAAAGAGCCGAAGGACCGCTACGCCGATCTGACGCAGCTCGCGCACGCGCTCGAACCGTTCGCATCCGCAGATGTCCGCGGGACGGCAGATCGCATCGAGATGGTGTTCCGCGGTCGTGGTGTCCCCGTAGCGCCGCGCGTGAGCACAGCTCCCCCGCCGCTCGGAGCCCACACCACCGCGCCGACGGGAGCGACGTGGGAGGGCGCGGGAACGGCTAAAAAAACGGGAATGGCACCTTCCCCGGCGTTGCTCGGCATCATCGCCGCGTCCTTGGCGGTGATTGTCCCGTGCGCCATCTGGCTTGCAACGAACCACTCCGAGAAAGCCGCGACCTCTCCGCGTCCCTCCGCAACAGCGAGCGCGGCGCCGGTCGAGGTCCCGATCGCCGCCACCGCGGTCGTCGAAGCGCAGCCGCCCGCGAGCGCGTCGTCACCTGCGACGATCGCTCCTGCATCAATCGCCACGCCTGCGAGAGCGCCACGGATCGACGCCGGAGCGCGACACGCGAAGCCCTCCGCAACACCTGCCTCGGCCGCCGTGCCAACCATCATGGACGCCCCGTGAGAAACGCGCGGCGCCCTTGTCAGCACCACGCTCTGGGAGTCCGTTGTCTTTAAAGTGACTCAGGGCGTCGGCGTCGACATGTCGAAGCCGCAGTTCATCATCCGGTCTTTGCCGAGGAGCCGTCTGGCGCGCCGCTTGGCGATTGTATTGTTCAAGCGCTGCTCGGGATCGACATCCCCCGCCGCGAGGATCTCACCGAGTAGCGACTCGTAGAGCTTTCGGTCCACCTTCAGGCACGCGTACGTCTTCGCGTAATTGAGCTGCACCACGAGGGACTTGCGCTGAGTCTTCGCGAGCGTGTCCTCAAAGAGACGCTTTCCCTCCGCCATCTCGGCGAAACCGCTGCGCGCGTGGTACGCGGCGAGCGCCAACGTACCTGTATGACGCAAGAACTCGGGATCGAGCTCCACGCTGCGCTCGACCATGGCGACGCCGATGAAGAGCTCGGCCACCACCTCCGGCTGGTCGCGCAGAAGAGCCGTCCGCGCCATCATTCCGTATCCCGTCCAAAAGAGATTCGGCGCGTCCTCTTTGTCGTCGAAATTTTCGACGAGCCAAGCCTTCATCGTCGCCGCGTTCCGTCGGTTCGCCGGAGTGAGCACACCCCCGTCGTGCGAGAGCAGCTCGAGCCCGTATCCGACGGCACGCTCATAGGCCATCTTCGCTCGCTCTTTGTGGTAGTCGGCGAGCGCGTCGTTTCCGGCGTCGATGGCGACGTCCATGTCGTCCTCGGCGAAGGCGAATCCATAGCCGACCCACGCCTGGGTGAGCATGTAGAGCGCATCCTCGTTGTCGGGCGCGAGGCGGTGCATTCCTTCCATCTGCACGAGGCCACCAAAGACGGCGCCGCGCGCGACTTCATAGTCCCCGATGGTTCCGAACACGGTGCTCGCGCGACGCGTGGCTCTGATCTGACCGTTGGTGAGCATCGAGGAAACGCAGCCAAAATTCAGGCTCACGATGACCATCGCCACGACGAGGAAGAATTTTCGCATGTCAGAACGTAGCGAATCGCTTGAGGCGGAAGTAGAGCGGCGTCGCGCTTTTCTCGTTCTTCGGTTTGAGAGGCCCATCCATGAGCGGCATGTACATCACGCGGCGCTGGCTCTCGTCGCCGGTGGCGGTCGCTTCTGCGACCCGGTGCCAGATCCGTCCGTCGTGGATGGTGAGATCGCCGGCTTCGGCCTCGAGCGCGTACTCCTCGGCATCCGGTTTGTGGTCGAGAAAATGAGCCTTCCGCGTGAGCATCGGCCAGATCCCTTGAAGCTGCGTTCGCGGGAGGAGGCGGACCCCACCTTTGCTGAGCGGCGAATCGTCGAGGTAGAAGCCCACGTTCAGGTAGCGCCGCGGCTTCTCCAGGTAGAAGAGATCTCGAAGGCTGTCGGTGTGCCAGCCCAGCCTTTTGTAGGCGGAACCTTTCGCGCGCCGGTAGTGATTGATGACCAGCCCGTCGCGCTCGTGCTCCGCGATGCGGTAGCCGGGGCCGGCGAGGTCGAGGATCGCCTGGAAGCGCGGCTCCTCCAGGAACGCGTGCAGGCGGGGCCCAAAGAGCGACGCGAAGACCATCCGTTGGACGAAGCGGGTTCCATCTTCGCGGTTGCCGAACATCAGAGGCACGCCGTTGATATGGGTGCGCCCTTCGGCGACGAGTCGGCGATCGATCTCCTCGACCTCCTCGATCATCTCGCGCACCTGGTCGCGCGCGAGGAAGCTCTTGAAGCGGATGAATCCGTACGTCTCGAAGTACGCGAGCTGCTCTTTGGTCAGCCGATTTCCGAGCTGGAACTCGGGCATCTTGATGCTGCGGTTCGCCTCCGGGATGTAAGGGGCTTGGGTCAGGTCACCGCTCGACGTCATCTGCATCTCCATCGCGACACCTCACGCAATACTTACGCTGTAAGTTCGCATTGTGCAACCATAAATGCATCCGTTCTGCGGAGGCGGTACACTGTAAACCGTTTACGTGTGGCGCGCAGCGTCCTTCTGGAAGGCCGTCAGGAGCGCGTCCAGCCCGAATTCGAAGAGCGCGTCGAAGTACGCTGGGGTGAAGTACACAGTCGCCGCGGTGAGGCTCGGATACGCGCCAGCGAGCTCTGTAAGCACCTGCGGGTCCATCCCCCGCGAGGCGAAGAAGGCGGTGTTGTTGATCTCGTACAACCCCGTGCCCGTGCAGAAGTTGGCGAGAGAGCGGAAGTTACGCGCCACCGAGAACGCGTCGAGCCCTTCGTCCATCGCGGCTTTGAACACCGAGTCGTAAAATTTGAAGGAGCTCGGCATGCTCGTCCTCCTCGTGGCGAGGAGCGGAAACGCGTTCGGGTGGATCCGCGCGAGCGAGCGATAGGAAAGTGCGAGGCCGCGGGCGCGGGAGATCCAATCGCCGGTGAGAGGCGCTTCCACCTTCGACATCAGGCGATCGGCGACCGCGTCGAGGAGCTCGTCCTTGCTGGAAACGTGGTTGTAGATGGCCATCGCTTCGCATCCGAGGAGCTTGCCGAGTGTGCGCGTCGTGAACTGCTCGAGCCCGATGCTGTCGATGAGCTGGAGCGCTGCGGTCACGATGCGCTCGCGGGTGAGCGGAACGCGCGCCGTCTTGGAGCGCTTCTGGGCGAGAGGGCGCGGAGCTACGCGAGCTCGTGTGGCGGGTCGGGATTTCATGGCGATGTCGAAGGAGGTGGCGGAAGGTCCAGGGGCGTTTCGTTCGGTTGAAGGGAGCGCACGGAAACCGATCCGACGGCCGCTCCCACCGGCGCGGTCCCGAGAAGGACGTCTCCCCCGCTCACGGTCCCGCTCCCACGCAAGAGGCCGGCGGCGTCCCGGGTCAAGGAGACCGTCACCACGAGCCCTTTGACCGTCACCATCGGCTCGGTCGTAACCAGGTTCGCGGGCTCGGTGGATAACGTGACGCTGTCGCCGTCGTCCTCCGCGCAACCGACCGCCGAAAGCGAGTAGCCAGGCGCAGCGATGCTCGGAAAAAAATCCGAAAACTCGTCGACGTTCCCGGGTCGGGTCGACGGAATCACACACTCGGGCTTCGGCAAGAGCCGACACACTTCCGTGAGGCCGCACGGCGTGGGACAGCGGTTCGGATCACGAACGCGCAGCGCGCCGGTGAACTGCGCTCGAAGCTTCCCCGTCACCGGATCGACGACGATCGATGCGAACTGCTTGAGGAGCGCGCCGACGGGCTGGTTGATATCCAGAAGAAAGAAATAGCCGCCCGAGGCGAGGAGCTTCGTCCCTTTGCCCGAGCACGCGAACGCATACGAAAAGAGAAGTCGCTTGCGTACCGCCGTGACGTCTCCCGTGCGGTTCGACAGGCCCGGCTCGATGAGCACCGCGAGCTTCGGACCTACGGGAAAACGGCCTTTTGGCGTGATCTTGAGAGCAATGCCGTCGTCACTGAGTGTCGCCACGCCGCCGCGATCACCGTCCTCCGGGTCGTGCGAGAAGAGCGGTTTGAGATCCGTCGATTGGTCGCCACGTTCATCCGAGAAGTGACCGTCCGCATCCAAGTCGAGGTTTACGACCTTGACCCGCAAGGTGTTCGGATCGACCGGCTTCGTGAACGTCAAAACGAGCGGCGCGGCCGAGTCGGCGAGGACGCCGTCCTGAATTCCGTTGATCGTCGCCGCAGGTGGCGCGACGTAGTTCTCGCATGCGGGCCCGAGGGCACTGGCGAGCGCGAAGAAAAGCGAGTGCAGAACGAGAGTTCGGATGCGCATGGCGGCTCAGAAGAAAAAGGTGGTGCGCCCCTGCACCATACCGGCGCGGACCGCGTGATGATCGGCGTCTTGGAGGGCCGAGCCGGGGAAGAGAAGCGCGGCTTCGAGATCGAACGCGAAGTGTTCCATCGCGCGCCACTGGAAGCGGCCGTCGAGCTCGGTGCCGTAGTAGGTGCCGGGGACACCGCCGACGAAGTTCACGTAGTCGCCGGTCCCGTTCTTCCGCTGAAGAGACGCGACGGGATCGAGCATGCGGGAAGGAGCCCACGCGAAGAGCACGCCGCCGCGGAAGAGAATGTCTTTCCACGGACGAAAGTCCATCTGGGGGAAGATGGCCAACGCGTTGGTGAATGCGCCGCGCGAATCGATGGCTTCGACCGGATACGTAGGTGCGTTCAGGCTCCGCAAGATCTCCACGGCGGCGGCCGCGGCGCGCGCGGTCTGGTAGGCGAGCACGTGCTTGAATAAGAGGAGCCCGACGTTGGCGTCTTCGGCGAATCGAAACTGGGTGAGCTGCGAGCGCGGTGACGGATCCGAATCGCCCGACGCATAGTCCGCCTCCAGGTACGCGGACCACTTCGGTCGATCGTAGCGTGCGCTCCAACGGGCTCCGAATTGCCGCACGGCCTGGCTCACCGGCGGATCATTCGTGATCACTCGGAATGCCTCGGAGACCTCGCGTGTGCTCCCGAAGACTCCGACGAGATCGAATCCCGTGAAGAGCTTGCCGAGGTGCCCCGTGAGGCGGGTGCCGACGGCGTTGACGCCCGTGTCGTAGGTGGAGTCCCAACGGTAAGCATGAAACACCCGTGCTTCGAGGTCACGCACCGGACCCACGCGCGGCGCTAGCACGCGAACCGCCGTGATCCAATTGTGGAGCTGACCGCCGAAGGACTGCGGCTTGCCGGTGACGAGGTGGTCGTAGGCAAGGATCAAGAACGCGCCACGCGACTCCGACGGGTCGGGATGCAGCTTGAATGCCTCGAGCGGCTTCGTGGCGAAGAGCACGCGATCAGAGCTGTTTCCTCGGTTGGCGAAGCCAAAACGATTGCGCCGGCCATCGCCGTCTGTGACAGCGATACCCATCCCGTCGGTCGTGGGCTGGCGTCCGATCCTGAAGAGACCGATCGGGGTGACGATGTCTCCATAAAGGCGCCGCACGAACAGGTTCTCGGCGGGGCACACTCCGAACGCGTAGGAGTCCGTCTGCAGCGGGTTTTTCCCAGGCTGAAGCCTCATGCAAACGGTGGCGTTGTTCGGGTTGCTGGTATTGACGTGGGCCCCGCTGGTCGGCTCCGGATCGCTACCTAGCGTGCCGTTGTCGCCCCAGATCACTCCGTCCAGGGCGTCGATCGAGGTCGTGATCCGGATCTTGTCGAGGTAGTCCACCGTTCCGTCGAGGCGGAGCCGGTGCGTAATGTAACCCGCGTTTCGATCGGTCTCCGTGTTGAGAGAGAGCGGCTTTATGGCCAAGGCGTTCGCGCGGTACTCGGCCCCTCCGCGGAAGCCGTAGTCACCGACCACGACACGTGAAGGGGGAGCGCTCGGATCGTCGTCTGCCCACGGCTCGGGCGTGGCGTGCGCGGGCCCTGCGTGCAGGACGAGCAAGGCCCCTGCGACGGCAGCGATGACGGACCCAGCTCGCATATTGCTTACGATGTAAACCAACTCGGTGAAACACGCTACTTCAATCGATGGAATCAGCTTTCGCGGAAAGATACACCGCAGTGAGTACGGTTACTTGGGCGAGCGGGGAACGACGAGGCGGAGCGCCTGCTTCTCGACCGTGATCCGCGCGCACGGGAAGAACGGCCACTCTTCGCCGTCGATCTGGGCCGCAAGCGCGACGCCCCCTTCGGGAGATGCGAACGACAGCTCCATGCAGGATGCACGCATTGACTTGGAGTGCTCGATGCCCACCTCGTTCAGGATTGCCTCGGTGAGTGGGTTTGCCTCGAGATCCACGATCGCTTTCGACGTCCAGTCACGTTTGCCAAAGAATGGAATGAGCTCGAAGATGCCGTCGTCATGGCGTGAGGTCTCGTCGAACACCCAGGCACCGGCGTAGAAACGCGTCCCCTTGGCGATGAGATCGGTGAGACCCTCGAGCTCCACGACGTGGCCGTCGAGCGTCGCCCGGACGTTGAACTTGTCGTTGGTGACGTACGAGTCGAGGAATGTCTTGAGGAACGCTACCGCGTACACGGCGTGATCTCGGTAGATCTCCTTCACCGGTCCAAGGGTTTCGACCACTTTGCGATCTTCGTTGCGCTGCGCGAGCACGCGCGCCGAGAAGCCGAAGCCCGCCGAATCGAAGAAACGCGCCCGGTGCGGGAGATCGTCGGGAGCGGGACCTTGCTCGAGAAGGCCCGCATCGAGGCGCGTCTCGTGCCCTTCGCAGATGATCTCCACGTTGCGTTCGAGCGATTCGGGGAGCGCCTCGAGACCGAAGCTTTTTCCTTGGTCGTTTGCCGTACCGGTGGGGAGCATCCCCAGTGCTACGTCTTGCCTTCGCGCGCTGTCGCAGATCCCAGCGGCCACTTCGCGGAACGTCCCGTCGCCCCCCATGGCCACGACCACCTTGTACCTTCCCCTTGTGATCTCCTCCGTCACCGCCCCGATCGTGCGGCCTTCAGGCAGTGTGGCGAGCACATCGACGGACACGCCCCTCGCGCGAAAGTACTCCTGCGCGACAGCGATTCGCTCCTCGTTCTTTCCACTCTGTGCGGTGGCATTCGAGACGAGGAGATGGGTCGCCATGCGATCGAAAGTATCTCACGTCTGGGGAGCGGCGGGATAACGCGCGCGCCACTGGCTCGGCGTTTCGCCTGTGACCTTGCGAAAGAGAAGGCTGAAGTGGTGAAGAGACGCGCACCCAACCTCGAACGCGATGTGCGTCAGGCTGGCGTCGGTCTCTACGAGCAAGCCCTGTGCAGCCCGAACCCGCGCAAGGCCGACTTCGCGCTGGAACGACGTTTCATGCTCCGACAGACGGCGCTGCAGGCTTCGTTCGGAGATCCCGATGCTGCTCGCCGCTTCGGGTAGGGCGATACCGCGCAGATTCCGATGAAGAAGCGCCCGCAAATCGCGGAGGACGGGCGTGGTGCCTGAGACCTTGGCCTGAAGCGCGTCAAGCTCGACCATCAGAGGCCCCGCCCCTTCCATTCCGAGCCAGCGAAGCGCCGCGGCCGGCTCCGAAAACACCTCCACTGGATAAGGCGGACGAACGATTTGGAAGAAGCCACCGGCGATCGTTCCGAGCAGACCGGGTGGATGCAAGACGGCCAAGCGGTCGATCACCTTGGCGATGGCCACGCGATGCTCTTGCACGTAACCGGCGGTGACGGCGAAGGCGGCCGCATCGACCTTCTCGACCCTGCGCGCGTCTACCATCGCCACATGAGGCTTCGCTGCACAGGCGTGCACGGTTGGCTTTATTTTTATGGTCTCCTGGAGGTCCTCTTCGTTGAGCCGCCCCCACAAGACGAAGCCCGAGAAGTGCGCAGAGGCGTAGAAGTAGAGCCACGTACCGCCCGCCAGGTATTTACCAATCGGCGCCTTGACGAAGTCGTCGCGATCCCGCGCCGGCTGCATCATCGGTTCGTCTTGTAGAGCCACCAACCTCCGCGGTGCTCGGAGAGCGACAGAGCGGCGGGCGTTTGCGGCGCAGTGCCCTCGGGACGTGTGCGGATGAGCACGTGGCTCCAGTCTTCGAGCGCGTACGAGGACCATTCGATCCCGTGCATGTCGCTCGCAACGTACGTCGCGGGCAGGCGGAGCGAGGGATTTTGCTGCGTGGGGTAGAGTGCCGAGCCCTGATGAAACCAGATGTCACTCACTAGGATCGGCCGCTCGGCGAGGATGAGCTTGTCGTAATGCACGAAGGGGTGCGCAGTGAAAATGTTGCTGTTCGGGTCGAGTGGAAGGTTGAGCAGGTGGGCCTCGGCGGGGACGGCGGCGAGGATCTCGCGATAGCCCTTTGCCTCTGCCTGAAACCGATACGACGCGACGAGCATGAGCCCCGTCATCGTGAAGGCCACGACCGGAGCGCCCCTCTCGAACGCGATCTGCAAGGAGCGCCCGAGGGCCGGACGCCGGAGGCCGATCAAACAGAGAAAGAGGAAAAGCGGGACGAGGCGCCCGTCGACGAAGCCGAACCAGCCGATCTCGTGCGGGAGAACCACGAAGACAATCGCGATGCAGCCCGCTCCCGCAAAAAGCGCTGCGCTGTGGCGCTTCGAGATCGACTCGGCCACCGGATCCGCCGACGAAGCCGGCATGCGGAGAGAACGAACCGTGGCCACGCCGGCGGCGAG
This sequence comes from Myxococcales bacterium, assembly GCA_043747615.1. Lineage (GTDB taxonomy): Bacteria > Myxococcota_A > Polyangia > Polyangiales > Polyangiaceae > JAYTOU01. The sequence goes on from JAYTOU010000007.1 coordinate 18,720, forward strand.
CACGAACACCCAGATCACGCACCCGATGGTGAAATCGATCCCCGTTCGGGTCATCAGGGTGGGTGTGATGAGGAGAGAGATTTTGTCGAGCGCGCTCTGAAAATGTGGCTCGAGCCCGTGATTGGAAATGGCCACCGAGCCCGCAGGAACGGCGGAGCCACGCTCGATCCACGCCACCCACGCCGCGAGACCCACGGCCGGTGCGAGCGCCCGGAGGCGCAGAATGCGCGTGTGTCGCTTCCCGACGGCGAGCGTGGCGACGGCAGCGAGGATCAAAAAAAGGACGAACGCGTGCCCGTGCGCTACGAAGATGAGGGGCGCGTAGGCCAGAACAATCAGCTCTTTTTTCCGGGTATCTGGGGCATCGTCGTCGGCGGCCACCATGAGCTCGAGCCAGAAGGTGAGGCCGACGAGCATGACCGCGACGCCGAGAAGGTAGCTCGCGAAACCGAAGAGGGTCATCAGCCCGAAAGAGAGCGTCACCCCCAAAAAACCCACCGTGGGCGTGCCGTCTGCGTGCAGGCGCCGTCGTGCGAAGAGAAGCGCGAGAGGAGTGGCGACCATCGGCAACGACGCGAGCGCGCGCACGGTCGCGACTGGCCCCATCACCCGCACCAGCGCTTCACCGAGCAAGCGAAAGAGCGAATATGGACCGATGTGCGGGGCCAACACGAAGAAGCGCTGCTCGAAAGGTGAGTCGCCGAAGCGATGACGCATCGCGATCAGGCCAGCGTGGGCCGGGAGGTCTTGAAACGGAAGCGCGTCGAATACCCAGAAGACGAGGACTGCCAACAGCCCGACTACGCCGAGCCCCGCCCACACCCAGGAGACCGGATGCGCGCTCGGCCTCGCAACGTCGATCGAGGCCCCACTCGACTGTGAATCCGCGCCGAGTGCGGGGGAACGGGTGGATGCGTGTGTTGACATGCTCCTAAACGGCGCAAGTGTACTCTTCTAACGGCGGCGGTAGATCCACATTCCGTCGTCGCGCGACTGCAGATAAAACAGGCGATTCAGCGTCTCGTGGAGCTCGATGCCGTAGCACGTGGTCTCGACCATCTCTTCTGGGTCCGTCGGCGGAGGATGCTCAAGGATATCATTCGGGAGAACGAGACACGTCACCTCGGGGCGCTCGACGTCGGCCTTCCAGAGGGCGAGCGGAAATTTTCCGTGACGGACGAGGTACGTCGTCTGAAACGGAGTGGCCACCACGCGGCCGTTCAATGCCATCTCGACACCGGGATCGCCTGCGACGACCACGTCGGTCGTCGACGTCTTGCATAGGCCCCGCACGCGCGCGATCGCCCTGACGCTTGCATCGTCCCGCGCGAGTGTTTCCTTCGCGAGAATCACGCTCGCCGCCGCCGAGGCGATCGCGAAGGCCGCACCGGCTACAGAGAGAACCACCCTCGCGATCCGCGATGGATCAGGGAGAGGCGCATACGCGAGGACTACCAACATGGCGACGCTCGGCTCTCCCCAGTAGTTCACCGCACTCCCGCTCTTCGCCATTGAGAAGCTCGTCCACACCAAGCTGGAGACGAGCGCCACGAACGCGATCGCAATCCCCGGAGTCCGCCGCGCCCTCCATGCACACCATCCAGCGCACGCGTGCGGGAGGCCTAAAAACGCGATGCGCGAGAAGAATTGCTCGAGCCACCGGGAGAGACTGAGGGCTTGCGCCGTGGAGCGAACCAGGTGCGAGATCCATGTGCCGTGACTCATGTGCTCCACCCACGCAGCGCACACGACGCTCGCGACGAGACCGCTGGCGATCACCCGCCACGCCTGGAAGCGCTGGACGATCACGGCATACGCAACGACGCCCGCTCCGATGGAGAGCACATTCGGCTTGAACCACGCGCCGAGCGCGAAGAGCGCGCCACAAATCGCGTCCACCTCGTTGCGACGAACGCTGCGCTCGAGGGCGATGCCCGCGAACACCACGGCGATGGCGTCGGGCCTCAGCGTCGCCATCCCTCGCGCGAGCATGCAAATGCCCGCCAGGTAAAACCCTGCGGTGAACGCCACAGTGCGATTGGCGGGACGCGCCCGCGAGGCGAGCCACGCGATGAGACCGAGCCACACCGTGCTGACGAGCGCGCGCCCAAGTGTGCCAGCCACTGGCGCGGGTGCGAGCGCCAGGATCCACGAAAAAAAAGGCGGATACAGCACGTAATAGCGCGCGGGTACCGGACCATAGTCGCGCGCACCGACGAGCGGATCGACGTAGAGCGCGAGACCATCTCGGAGGCGCGACGCTTCGAAGACGAGCAGTCCCTCCACCACGCCGAGAGGCCGCGAAAAAATGTGTGCGTACGAGAACGCAAGCGACGCCACACACGCGATCCCGAGCGCCACGAGCATCACCACTCGCGACGCCCGCAGCACTGCCAGATCCATCACCTGCCGAGGGTACGCCTCGCTTGCTGGTCCATCACCCTGGGACACAGAACCACCATGAGATCACGAAGCGGAGCCGCGGCCCTGACGAATCGCGTGGGAGAGACCGCGTTTTCGCGACGAAGTCTTATGTAGGCAAATAGGCGCGGTCTGCAAACTTCAGGGGCTCCTAATTTGCAAAGCGGTGGATCATGAACACGCTCTCGCTCGTTTCGCTCCTCTCGGCCGCGACTCTCTTCGCCTGCTCGTCTCCGACCGGCGGACCGACGGAGCCTTGGACCCAGAATGGGCCAGGCGGCAACGCAGCAGCGGCTCCTGGCGCGGGAACGGATGGCGGAACTCCGGCGACGGGTGGGAACGATGGTGGCAACGTGGTTCCCCCGGGCGCAACGCAGATCACGAGCGACGAAACGTGGGCCACCGGGAAAAAGATCAACGCCTCCGTGGTGGTCAACGCGGGCGTCACGGTCACGATCGCACCCGGTGCCGTGATCACCTGCGCATCGGGCGTGAGCATCAGCGTGAGGGGCAGCCTCAAGGCGAGCAGCGTCGCGACGCACGCCAAGCTCACCGGCACGGGCTGGACCGGCATCCTCGTGGTCAGCGGTGGAAATCTCCTCCTCGACGGCGTCGACATCGCCGGCGCATCGACGTCAATCGAGTCGGCAGGAATGGCCACCTTCGATCACGGAGCGCTCACCGGAGCGGCGACGCCGTTCCTCGTGGACGTCGGCGGTAAGATCTCGACGACGCACTCGTCTGTCGCCAGCATCCTCGGCAACTCCACGATCAAGGGAGCGTTCGTCGCCTCCTACCTCGACTACGACAAGGGCGCGAACGAAGGAATTCTCGCGCAGGATCCCTCGGCGACGATCTCCATCGACGACTCGATCTTGCACGGCAGCAACGGTGGCGATTTCGTCGTCTCGCAGTCCGGCACCTCTATTCACGTCGGGCACACGACCATCAGCGGTGCGCACTGCGGCCTTCACTTCGACTCGGTGGGCAAGTTCGACGTCACCTACGTGACCGACGACACGAATTCCTGGGGAGCGATGCTGTACGGCTCCGGCAACGGGCCGAACTCGATTACCTATTCGAACTTCGCCAACGGCAGCAAGGACATCGATCTCCAGGGATCGAACGGCGCGCTCATGCTGGATCACGTCTATACCGGCGGAAAAAATAGCTACGTCGGCAGCAGCCCGACGATCACCCACGTCGAGGTAGCTCCCGTCGCGTTGGCCCACCCGCGCTGAGCCGCAGGCTCAAACGGATTTTAGGTCGCCAGCTCCTGCGCCGTCGGAGCGACATTTCCTTCATCGGCCTGGCGCCCATCGACCTTCGAGCGAGGCGACCGCAGAAAGCGAGTGGGACCAACACCAAATGCATCTGCCTATCGCGCGCAAATTCATTTGCAGCGATTTTCAGCAGGGTCACGGAGCGGTCGCCTACTATCTGCGGCCCATGCCGTCATCGTCGCGCCTCATCACCATTCCATTCAGTCACTACTGCGAAAAGGCACGCTGGGCGGGCGATCACCTTCACGCGCCCTATGTCGAAGAGCCGCACATTCCAGGCGGCCACCTTCGCGCCGTCAACAAGGTAGGGGGCAAGACGGTTCCGGTGCTCGTCACGGAAGCAGAGACGTTCACCGACTCGACGGAAATCTTGCACCACTTCGATCGCGCGGTGCCTCCGGAGAAGCGTCTTTTCCCGGTGGATCCTGGCGAATACGCGGACGTCGCAGCCTTCGAGGAGAGCTTCGACGCTGACCTCGGACCGGCCACGAGACTCCTCGTCTACCACCACGGTCTGAGCGATCAGGGCATGCTGGTTCGCGTCGTTTCTCCTTCCCTCACGCGGCTCCAGCGCGTGGCGTTCCGCGCCCTTCTCGTGCCGCTCGCTCCGCAACTGCGAAAGTTCTATCGCATCGACGATCACACCGCGGCCAAAGCGGTCACCACGGTGCGCGGCATTTTCGAGCGGGTAGGGGCGGCGCTCGCCGACGGTCGCGAGTTCCTCGTTGGCTCCCGTTTCACGGCCGCGGATCTGACCTTCGCGGCGCTTGCGGCTCCGGTCCTGATGCCACCTAAGCACCCTTCGTTCGGCTCCAACCTGGACGACGCGCCAGGCGCGCTGCGCGAGCTCATGACGTCGCTGCGGGCAACTCCCGCGGGAGCCTACGTGCTGCGCATGTACCGCGAGCACCGTTGACGCTCCTTCACCAGAGCGCATCGGCGATGGTGTTCGAAATCGCCCGCTCCGACGGCTCCGGTGGATCGCAGTCATGCGTGTGCAAGCGGCTCTCGCCACGCATGGTGCGGGAAGAACAAGCGCAGCAGGCTATCCGGCATGAAGCCCGCGCTCTTCAGGCGCTCGCGGGTCGCGGAGCTCCGAGCTGGATCGCCGATGGCGACGACGAGCGTGGCCCTTTCGTAGTGATGGAGCGCATCCCCTTCCCGTCCCTCGCCGCTCGAACGGATCGCTGCGATCGGGCGTTCCTCGATCGCGCCACGCGCAGCGCTTTTCTCAGCCTGGCCCTCATTCATGAAGCGAGCGACGAGCGAGGCTGGCTAGCAATGGTTCATGGCGATCTCAGTCCGAGCAATCTTTTGGTGTCCTCGAGCGGAGAGGAGACGCGCCTGATCGATTTTGGTCTCGCCTCGTGGCGTGACGCGCAGCGAGAAGCGGGCGGAGCGTTTCGAGGGACTCTCCTCTACGCGGCGCCCGAGGTTGCTCGAGGGGAAGCCTTCGACGCACGCGCCGATCTCTTCGCGCTCGCCGCATCGCTCGCCCACGCCGCCCTCGGCGCACCTCTTCGAACGAGCTCGACCTCCGCTGCGCTCCTGGCCGAGGCTGCCGAAAAGCCGATTGACCCACTCCTTCTCGAAGGCCACTTTTCGCCTGATATTTTGGAGTTCTTGTGTTCTTGCTTGGCGTTCGATCGCGAAGACCGACCTCGCGGCGTGCCGACCACTGAGGTAGAGGAGCGGACATGAAAAGCGACAAGCTCGGGATCGATACGCTGTGCGTTCACGCTGGCCAGTCGCCGGATCCGGTGTCCGGCGCCGTGATGACCCCGATCGTCCTTTCGAGCACCTTCGCCCAAGACGGACCTGGGGTGCACAAGGGCTACGACTACTCCCGCGCCGGAAACCCCACGCGCGATGCGCTCGAAGGTTGCCTCGCCGCGCTCGAGGGCGGCAAGCACGGGCTGGCATTCGCGAGCGGCTGTGCAGCCACGACCAGCATTCTCCTGATGCTCAAGAGCGGCGATCACGTGCTCGTGGGCGACGACGTCTACGGCGGCACGTTTCGGATTTTCGACAAAGTGATGAAGCAGTTCGGTATCGAAGCCACCTTCCTCGATATGTCCGATCCGGCGCGAGTGCGCGCGGCGGTGCGCCCTCAGACGCGCATGATCTGGCTGGAAACGCCATCGAATCCAATGCTGAAGATCTTCGACATCGCCGCTCTTGCCGAGGTCGCGCGCGCCTCGAACCTTTGGCTCGCCGTCGACAACACGTTTGCCACGCCCATCCTTCAGCGACCGCTCGATCTCGGCGCGACGTTCGCGGTGCACTCGACGACGAAATACCTGAACGGTCACTCCGACGTGGTCGGCGGTGCGGTGATGACGAGCGACGATGCGCTCGCGGAGCGGCTTCGTTTCGTCCAGAAGGCGGCAGGCGCGGTGCCGGGCCCGTTCGATTGTTACCTCGTCCTCCGTGGACTGAAGACCCTCGCCGTGCGGATGAGACAGCACGTGAAGAGCGCCGGGAATCTAGCGGAGTGGCTGTCCCAACATGCGCAGGTAGCGAAGGTCTACTACCCGGGACTCGCTTCCCACATGGGACACGCAGTTGCAGCAAAGCAGATGAGCGCGCCGGGCGGGATGATCAGCTTCGAGCTCAAAGGAGGCCTCAGTGCGTCGACCGCGTTCTTGCGCGCGTGCCGCATTTTCGCCTGCGCGGAGAGCCTGGGCGGAGTCGAATCTCTCGCGGAGCATCCGGCAATCATGACCCACGCAAGCCTTGAGCCTGAGGCGCGCCGCGCGCTCGGGATCGGCGACGGTCTTTTGCGACTGTCCGTTGGCCTGGAGGACGTCGAGGATCTGCGTGGAGACCTGGAACGTGGATTTTCTGCGGCAAGCTCGTAGACTGGCTCACATGATCTTACTGAAGAGCGCAGCGCTGGTGGCAGTCGTTGGACTTGGCATCTTCCCCAGCGTGGTTGCGGGTTGCTCCTCTCCGGCACCTGCCACCCCGCGCGTCGCGATCACGTCGCAGCTCGGCAGCGGCGGCATGTCGGGCATCAACGACCAAATGAAGTGTCAGCTCCCGACAGAGCCTTGGGTGAACATCGGCGACAACACCCACCCCGTGAGCGACGGCGATCAACAGGGCGGCTCGAACGTGAACGTCAGCTGCTCGGTCACGGCCTCCGGCGACGGATTCAACGTCAGCGCGAACGCCGTACTTCAGGGTCAGGGAAGCGTGACAATCAGCGGTCACTTCGTCGGCATGGCGAGCGCTCCTCCGCCGATGCAGATGGGCATCACCGCGGTCTTCTCCAAAGGAGACACCGGCTCTTTCCGCGACACTGCGTGCACCGTGGATTTCTCGAGCAACGACAAGATGGGCTTCGCACCCGGCCGCGTGTGGGGCCAGATCACCTGCCCGACGGCGTCGTTCGAATCACAGGGCCGCACGTGCAAAGGCTTCGCGGAGTTTCGCTTCGAAAACTGCGGCGGAACCTGATCGCCTCGCCTAGTTGCTGCCTTCGGCGATCGACTGAAGGATCCCGCGGACCTCTTCGCCTACTTCGAACTCGGGGTTCGTCTCGAGGAACGCTTCGAGGTATTTGGTAGCGGCAACGGTGTCCCCGCGCGCGTGGTAGGCGAGGCCAACGGCGTGCATTGCGTCGCCGTCTTCGGGTGAGGTCGAGAGGGCCTGGAGACCTTCTTTGATCGCGCCGCGAAGATCCCCGAGGGAGCGGAGCACGTGCGACAGAGCGACGCGCGCGCCGAGGTACTCGGGTGCGAGACGGAGGCACGCTTGGTAGGCGTCGCGCGCGGCCTCGAGCTCGCCCGATTCGAAGAGTGCGACCCCCAAGAAATGAAACGCGTAGTGATTCTGCGCATCGCGCGTGATGACCTCGCGCAGCTCGAGGAGAGCGTCGTGAAAGCGTTCTTCGTGGAGGAGCTCGGTCGCCTCTTCCACGGCATCCCACATCTCGGCGTCGGCCGGATTTTCGGAGCGCACTTCGCTCACGAGCGGGCCGCCAGATCGCGACCGCGGGGAGGCTGGCTAAAGGCGGTTCGAACGCCGTCGGGAATCCGCGTGGGCCTGCCAGTGACGACGTCGATGAAACCCCAGGTCGTCGCGGCTTTGGCCATGAACGTTCCGTCGTCCTTGATGACCTCGGTCATCCGCACTGTCTTGGCTGCAGCGGCGCTGTGGACCCACGTTCGCACCGCGAGCACGTCGCCGCGTAACGCTGAACGCAGATAGTCGATTTCGTGACGGCGGATGACGAAGATGGCCCCGAGGCGTTGGTAGGCGGCAAAGTCGAACCCGACCGAGTTCGAGTGGGCCACGGACACCTCTTGGATCCAGCGAACCACGGAAATATTGCTGGCGTGACCGAGGTAGTCGATGTCCTCCGCGGTTACATCGTACCGATGCTCAAAGACATTCTCTTGCACCCACATTGTATACGGCGAAAAGTGGCCAGACGCGCACGGAATATGCTTCTAGTCCTTCCATGAATCGCCGAGCGACGTGGCCGGCTTTTGAACACAGCCGCATTGAGACGCTCGCCACGCTGCGCGAAGCGGTGCTCCTCCCGCGCGACTTCGCTCCCGTTCTGCCCAAAGTGCATGCGGGCGAGGACGTCGTCGTCCTGGTGCATGGGTTCTTCGCGAGCGCCGGCGTGTTCCGCCCCATGCGAAAGCACCTCGAGCAGAACGCCGGCGCGCGCGTCGCGAGCTTCACGCATCTTCCCGGAGCTGGAGTGCGCCGCATCGCGCTCAGCCTGGCGAAAGTGATTGACCGCATTCCACACGGCGCTCGGATCCATATCGTCGGGCACAGCCTCGGCGGTCTCGTTGCTCGCTGGTATGTGCAGGAGCTCGGTGGCTACGCGCGGGTCGCCCAGACCATCTCTCTTGCTAGCCCGTTCGGGGGCACGCCTGCGGCAAAGCGTTTCCCCTGGTTGGTCGGCGCCGATCTACTTGCGTCGAGCCCGGTCCTCGAAACGCTGCGGAGCCGCGCCCGCGTGGACGTTCCGCACACTTCCATCGTCGGCACTCACGATCGCCTGGTCCCCCCAAAGGACGGCACCTTCGTCCACGGCGAGGTGGTTCTGCTTCACGGCCGCGGTCACAACGCGCTCCTCTTCGACAGCGAGGTGAGTCGCATTCTCGTCGAGCGGATTCGTCGCTTGCCCACGAACAGAGCGACAGACGCTGCTTAAACGTGGTAGGCCCGCCCCGTGCGCCGGCTCCATCTTTCAATTCTCGGCTTCGTTTCGACGATGGCGTTCGGCGGGACGGCACGCGCAGACACGACATCGTGGCTCGCGATCGGCCCTGGCTACGCCATCGAACGCAACTCCTTCGACAGCACGGGTAGACGCGCCGCCACGTTGAGCATGTCGCTCGGCGTCGGCAGCTCACCGAAGGCAAAGTTCGTCGTGGGCGGGCTCGTCCGCACCGTTACCTATTTCTCGCTCGGGACCGATCTTGGTCTTGCGGCGCGCGTCACCACGGGCGGATTCGCGCGCGGAGACTGGGGTCTGGCTGTCGATGCAGGCGTCGTCGCCCGAACGTGGGAAGGCGGCAATTTCGGTCGTTTCCCGCTTCAGCCGGTGGTGACTCTCGGCGCGCCGTGGGGCCTCCAGCTCGGACTCGGCGCGCAGCTGTGGAACCTCTCCGGTGCTCCCTTTGCCACCGGTGGATTCGCCGTAGTGGAATTGGATTTCTTGCGACTCACGCTCATGCGCCAAGGCAGCACCGACGCGATGTGGTTCAACGCGTCACCCGCCGGCGGCCGCTAAAGGCGCTCGCTCAGTGAGCCTCGACCTTCACCGTCGCAGGACGTGATTCGTCGGCGCGGATCGAGTAGCGCACGAGGGCGCGGAGCACCTGGTTGCGCTCCACGTTTCCGACGACGCTCTTGATGTCCTCATAGATGCTCGGATCGACGAGGAGAGCGCCGATGGTCCCCTTCCCCGCTTTGACGTTGGCCACGATTTGCCGCAGATCGTCGCTCATTCCGTTGACGTTGCCCATCAAGTGCTGGGTGTCCGTGTCCCCGTAAATCAGGGCGTGAGCGAGCCCGTTGCCCTCGCGGATCGCGCGCAGATCTTTTTCGAGCTCGAGAAGAGAGCCCGAGGCGTTCTTCGACATGTCGCCGTCGTAAACGAGAGCGTGAGCAATGCCGGGGCCGTCTTTCATGTGCGTGGTGACGTCGCGAAAATCGGCGGACGAGCTCTGGAGGTTGTTGAGGATGGCGTCGAACTTCTGTCCTTCACCCTTGTCCATGATCGCGCGGTGAAGGACGCTGTCGTTCTTCGCGAGACCGTCCATGACTTCGCGAAGATCGCGCACGCTCGCCTTCACGTCGTCCGCGAACTGCGGGTCGCCAAAGGATCGCGTGCCGAGCTCGATGTTGTCGACGACCTTGCTTGCTTTGTTCGCCACCTTGGTGAGCTGGCCCAGCATGTCCACCGGCTCCTCGGTTTTCAGCGCTCTTCCAGGCTCCAGCATGGCGGCGATGCCGTCGGTCGAGAGCTCGATCATCTTGTCGCCGAGGAGCCCCTTGTTCACGACGTGGCCGATGGAGTCCTCGCGGATTCGGCTCGACTCTTTCTTCACGACACTGATCGTCACGTAGATGCGCGGGTCGTCGAGCTTGGGAGAGTGACCCACTTCGGTGACCGCCCCTATGTCGACGCCGCCCATGCGGACAGGTGCGCCCGGCTTGAGCCCCGCCACGTCGGAAAACGCGAGCGAGAATTTCACCTTCGGATCCCAGAGATTTTTGTTCTGACCGATCATGAAGACCGCGACGAGACTCAAGGCGAGCCCGACAAGAACAAAAATTCCGACTTTGATCGATTTCGACATGCGCACCCGTACTAGTCAACCTTTGAGCGACTGCGCCGCATGATAAGCGTCATGCGGCCTGGTCAAACTTCGAGCGACTGTGCCGCACGAGAAGCGTCATGCGACTCAATGAGACTCGAGAAGCGAGGCGACGTCTTCTGTTTCCGGTGCTCTGCCTTCGATGAAATCGCGCACGCGGCTATTGTCTGAGCTCTTGAACTCGTCGCGAGTGCCCGTGAGGAGCACCCTGCCTTTCGCGAGCATCACCAGTCGATCGGACACCGCAAACGCCGTTCCCATGTCGTGGGTCACGACCAAGCTGGTGAGGCCGAGCGCTTTCTTGATTCCGTTGATCAGGTGGTTGATCCGCGCCGTGTTGATGGGGTCGAGCCCGGTCGTCGGCTCGTCGTAAAGGAGCACCTCCGGTTGAAGCGCGAGGGTGCGCGCGAGACCGACGCGCTTCTTCATGCCGCCGGAGAGATCGCTTGGACGCATTGCTTCGATCCCCGGCAGACCGACGGCGGTGAGCGACTGCGACACGCGGTCCTTGATCTCGTCGTTCGACATCGTGTTCCAGAACTGTTCGCGGAGTCCGTAGGCAACGTTCTCCCCCACGTCGAGCGAATCGAAGAGCGCGGCACCCTGAAAAAGGTAGGCAATTCTCCGGCGAATATCGCGGAATTCGCGTTCGCCAAGGCTGGTCACATCGATTCCGTCGAAGGTGATCGTTCCCGAGTCGACCGGAACCAGACCGATGAGCATCTTCAGAAGAACGCTCTTTCCGGCACCCGACGCGCCCATGATCGTCGTGGTCTCGCCCTGGCGAATTTCGAGGTCGAGCCCGGAGAAGATCACCTTGGGGCCGAAGCGCTTGCACACGCCGTCGTAGCGGATGACGACCTCGCCCTTCGGCGTCTTGTTGGACGACGGCGGCGACTGAGAAGTACGCAGAGTAGCGGCCACGCGCGGAGCCTAGCAGGCTCGGCCTACTTCGCGCTGTCTACGAGGATGTGCGCCCATACATCGTCGAGCCCGAGATCGGCCTTGGCGCTGTGGGTGACGCGCAGATCCGCCAGCGTGGCCGGCTTGCCGTCGATGAACACCTTCGTCTTCGTGGGGTCGACCCGGCCGCTGACGCTCCGCTTGCTCTGGAGCGGCGCGATGGTGACGTTAGAGGCGTCGACCGCGGTGATGATCCCCTGCACGCGCTTCTGGGTCGCATCGACAGACGAGCTCGAAACCAAAGAACCCGCGCCGGCGAGCGTCGAAGCCGTCAACCCGAGACAGATCACGATTCCCGCGAAGCACGTTCGGCTCATTGGCTCCCCCTGGCTAGGCAGGCGCCGTTATACGCGCAGAGCGGCCCCTGTCCAGGAGTTTCCGGTTCGCTCCGGATGATCCCGAGAGGCTAGACGGCGACTTCTTTGGTGAGGACGAGCGCGGGCGTCGCGCCCTTGGCGATGGGCTTGGAGCCGCCGCCCTTCGTCATCTCTTTGTCGAACCACTCCGTGATCGGAGCGGCGACGTAGATGCTCGAATAGGTGCCGGCGACGATGCCGACGACCATGGCGAGCGCGAAGTCCTTGATGATGCCGGTGCCCCAGATGAAGAACGGGATGACGCTGAGCATCGTGGCGCCCGAGGTGAGGATGGTGCGCGAGAGGGTCTCGGAGACGCTCAGATTGATGATGTCCGAGAACGACTTCCCCCTGTGCTTCGAGAGATTTTCGCGGATTCGATCGTAGATGACGACGGTGTCGTTCATCGAGTAGCCGACGATGGTAAGCACCGCGGCGATGGTCGAGAGCGTGATCTCTTTCCGGAAGATGATGAACACCCCGATGACCACCATCGCGTCGTGGACGCAGGCGATGACCACGCCCGGCGCGAACCGCAGGTCGAAGCGGAACGCGAGGTAGAGCATGATGAAGACGATGGCCACGGCCACCGAGTTTCGTGCGCTGTCGCGGAGCTGCTTACCGGCCTTGGGACCAACCCACTCCACGCGTAGGGCGCGCTCAGGAACCGCTTCCGGTCCGAGCTTCGTGCGCAGCGCGTCGAGGAGCTGATCCCCCTTGGATTGCAGCTGAATCTCGACTCGGTGGTCCCGCGGGTTGATGACTTGCGGGTTGGTGGAGGAGGCCCGCAGGTTGATGCCGGGCACGCTGCGCAGCTGCTCCTTGATCTTCTCGAGATCGGGGTCGGTGTCGTAGCGCGTGGCGAGCTTGTCGCCGCCCAGGCTGAACCTGACTTCGGTGGCGCGCGCACTGGCGGGACAGGCCTTCTCGTCGGTCACCGGCGCCTTCGGGTCTTCCGTGAGGCACAGCGCTTTCTTCAGCTTCTCTTTGTCACCTTCGCCGACGACGCTCACGTCTTGAACGCGAATGAGGAAGTGGTTGGGATTCGCGGCGTCGACGACTTGGACCACGTCGGGCGTGCTGAATCCGCTTGATTCAACCGCTTTTCTTAGGGCGGCAGCGTCGGTCGGCTTGTTGAACGCCACCTCGAGCTCGGTGCCGCCGCGAAAGTCCGTTCCGTAGTTCGGACCCGGCCAGAACATGAGGATGGTCGACAACACAACGAGACTGAGCGAGAGGGTGATCCAGAATTTCCTCTGGCCCATGAAGTCGAATTGGCGACCCGGCTTGAAGAATTCCATGTCAGCTCCTGAACTCCCCGCCGACGCTCAGCCGCTTGACCTTCGCGCCACGTGTCCACCAATCAAAGACCAGGCGCGTGCAGAACACGCCCGTAAAGAGGCTGCAAACGATGCCTACGATCAGGGCGACCGCGAAGCCTTTGACCGGGCCAGTGCCGTACTGCGCGAGGATGAGCCCGGAGATGAAGACGGTGACGTGACCGTCGAGAATCGACGAGAAGGCTTTGTCGTACCCCGCTTCGACCGCCGCGCGCACGCTTCTCCCCGCTCGTAATTCCTCACGGATACGTTCGTTGATGAGGACGTTCGCGTCGACGCTCATACCGATGGTCAGAGCGAGCCCCGCGATTCCAGGGAGGGTCATCGTGGCGCTGAACGAGGCCAAGATCGCCATTTGAAGGAGGAGGTTGAAGAGCACCGCGAGGTCGGCCACGACGCCCGATTTATGGTAGTAAAAAGCCATAAACAGGAGAACGAGGCTCGCTCCGGCCATCATGCCCTTCACTCCTTGGCCAATGGCGTCGCGCCCGAGCGAGGGGCCGATGAGAGACTCATTAGACGGCGTGATTGGGGCAGGCAGCGCGCCGGACCGAAGCACGAGCTCGAGCTTGCGTGCGTTCTGAAGCTGCTGCTCCGGGTCTCCGGCTCCGAGGGTGATGCTGGCGCGACCGCCGCCGATCTTGGATTTGATGACCGGCGCCGAGTCGATGATGTCGTCGAGAATGATCGCGAAGCGCCGCTGGATGTTCGCGCCGGTGACCTCTTCGAAGCGCTCGGCGCCCGCCGGGCTGAAGGTGATCCCGACGTAGTAGCTGCCTACGCCGTTCTGCTGGTCTTGAGCGACGGTGGCATCGGTGATGCTGTCGCCGGTGACTTCGGCGCGCGCAAACAGATAGTACGTGCGCCAGCCGGCCTCGGTCGTTTTCTGGGTGTCCGCGTCGTAGTCGGTCACGGCCTCGAAGCCGACCTGGTGATCGTCCGGCACGCCGAGCGTCGCTACCCATTTTTTGAAACGCTCGCGCGTCTCCGGGAGCGTCTCTTTCTCGCGCTTCGTCATGCGCGCAAAGTGGGTCTGTACCGTCTTGCCCGGGCCGGCCGGAGCGTTCTGCTGGAAGATCGAAATGCCCTCGCCTTCGGGGAGCTCGTCTTCCTTGATCTTGGCGAAGAAGTCCGTCTCGTCGTCGACCATCTTGAACTCCAGACGGGCCGTGCGGCGGATGATTTCCTTGATGTCGTCGAACGCTTTTTTGTTCTCGCCCGGGACCTCGACGATGATGTCCTCGTCGCGGGTGGTGACGTTCGCTTCGCGGAGGCCGAGCTCGTCGACGCGGCGATTCACGGTCTCCTTCGCCTGGGTGACGGCGCGCTCGCGGATCGATGACTCGACTTCCGAACGGATCTTAAAGGTGACCTCGTCCGGCGCGGGGCCGCGATTCTGAGCAAGCTCGGCGGCGAACTTCTTCTGGTAGCGATCGTCGATCTTGGTGATGTCCGCCACGTCCTTGAACTTCAGGCGGATGAGCGCGCTCTCGGGCGTCGAGACGTGAACTTTTTCTTCGAGCTTGTTGTACTCGTCGCGGGTCACGAGCGCGTCGCCGGAGTGGATCGCGAAGATCGTCGCAAGCTCCTGGCGCATCTCGTCGGCGATGTGATCGCGCTTGTCGCGAATGGCCTCTTCGACCTCCACCGTGTAGACGAGGCGCATTCCGCCTTGCAAATCGAGCCCCGGCGCGATGCCGAAGGTGATGTTGTCACGGACGTAGGCCGGGCAGTGCAGCGCCCCTCTACTCACGCTGTCTATCGTGGGCCAGAGAATGAAGGCTGCCAGCAGGAACGAGCAAAACGCGAAGCCGGCCTTGAAGCGCCACGCGGCGTCCATGACGGGCAGCAGCCCGAAGAGCGACCACACGACCACGAGCGCCATCGTGACGACGCCCCAGAAGGAATCCGCTCGGAAGAAGAGGTAGCCGGAGAGCGCCGCGACGAAGGCGACAATCAGCGCGTTGCGCTTGGAAGAATTCACGTTGGTTCGAAGCTCACTTTTTGTCGGCCGCGACGGCCTTCGCGTCTTTCAGATCTTTCAGTTCGCTGTCCTTCGCCGTAGCGGCCTGCTCGAGCGGCGAGATTGCGCTCACGAGCATCTGCACGGTGGTGCCAGGAGCGATCTTTACCTTGGCAATTCGCTCATCCATCTCGATGAGGTCGCCGATGAGGCCCGACGAGGAGACCACGCGATCGCCTTTTTTCAGCTTGGAGCGCTGCTCTGCCTCTTTCTTCTGACGCCGAAACATCAGGAAGAGAAACGGCACGATCATGATGATCGGCAAGAACGTGATGATGCCGCCGCCGGCGGGCGCACTCTGAGGTGCGGAGGGGCTGGACGTCGCGTCGTGAGCTACGCCGGGGGTACCCGACTTGGGCGGCACGGTCTGAAGAGCGAGGAGATGATGCACGGGGAAACTGCTCCGATCTGGACTGCGTCACGGGAAACCCGTGAGCGCGGCGTCGGTTCCAACAGCGGGAAATACCGATCTATGCCGGGGCTCAAGTAGCCACAACCCAGCCAACCGTCAATGATCCGCCTGGGGTGCCGCTGCGTCAGCCGTCTTTTGCGCAGCGGAAACCGACGTTCGGACCCGCTTCGAGAACCGAGCCCCAGTTGCGGGTCGTGGTCCGGCTCGCCGACGGGGCAGAGAGCCAGCCGCCTCCGCGAAGCACGTGGCTTGCTCCCGAGCGCGGGGAAGCTCCCTCGGCGAGGTTCTCTGCGTACCAGTCGCTCGTCCATTCTTCGACGTTGCCGCTGAGGTCGAGGACTCCAAACGCGCTCGTCCCCTGAGGGTGCGTGCCGACCGCGCTCGGGCGCTTGCCGACACAGCTCTTCGAGGTGCCCTCGTTAAGGAGAGTGACGGCGGTAGAGCAGCTCGTCGACGCGCCGCCCCAAGGGTAGCGGATGGGCGAGACCCCTCGAGCCGCGAACTCCCACTCCGATTCGCGCGGCAAACGCCGGCCGAGGTTGCGGCAGTAGGACTCGGCGTCGCTCCAGCGAATGCAGGAGACCGGGAGCTCCGGATCATCGAGATCGTACGTGCAAAGAAGACTCGCGCGCTGTGGACGGATGCATTGATGCTTGTCGACGCACGCGCGAAAGGCCCGCACCGAGACCTCGGTTTTGTCGATCCAGAACGTCGCCAAGGTGACCGCGTGGGGCGGACGTTCGTTCGGCGAAGCGAGCGGGTCGGCCGAGCCCATCGTGAACTTGCCCCCGGGGAGGCGGAGCATTCCGTCTTGAAAGGGGATGGGCACGCGCGGGGCGTTCGGATGCGGCTTCGCGCTCGCGGCAGCGCTCGGAGCTGGAGGCGTCGAGTACGGATTGTCGTCTTCGGCACCGTCGTCGATGGGATCTTGCGCTTTGTGACCATCGGCCTGCGCCGCGGCATGACGCGCGATCATCGGCCCAACCAGAGCGATACCGAGCGCGAGCATCGCGGCGACGCGGCTCGCCGAGGCCTTCACAGCGTGTGACTTTCGGAACCAGGTGCGGCGGGCGGGAGCGTCTCGTCGCCCGGCCCGGGTGCATCTGGCAGAGGAGGCGCAGGCGGGGCCACCGGAACGCTGCCGGCCCAGCGGACGCAGACCCCGACCACGTTCGCCATCGAGTAGCCCTGATCCACGTGAACGCGGATGACGGCGTCGCAGCCGACGCGTGCTGCACGCAGAGCGAGGGCCTTGGTGATGTGCTCGCCGTTCGCGTCGCTTCCGTGACCCACGGCTTGGAGAAGGCCGACCTCGTAGAACGGCCTCTGCGGATTCTGACCGGCCACGTATACCTCGACGCCTTGTGCGGCGGGCGGCCCGGGCGGGCGAAGCAGCACTTCGTGAACCTCGGTGAAACCGCATCCTGCGAGCGCGAGCGGAACGACGAAGAAGAAGCGCGAATCCATTACTCACCTGTCTCCGCACCCGAGCGAACGAGCTCAGCGTGACCGTGAATCGAAAGGACCATCGCTTCGTAGCGCACCGGATACAGCCGGGTGCCGACGCAGGTGTAGAAGCCGCACGGGTACGTGTACGATTCGGCGTCGAGACGCTCGACCATCCGAAAATCGGCGCCGACGTTGTCGACCACGGCCGCGTTTCCGCCAAGCGAGGCGACCTTCTGAACGAAGAGCGGCAGAAGCGTTTCGACCGTCGCTTCCGTTTGGTACGCGTGCACTTCGACTACGCCGAGATCGGTCGCGGCGGCCGGGCGGTTAGCCATGAACACGCTGACCGCACCAACGTGGGCCGGCAACCGCAGCGGCCCGGTAGCGATCGCAGTCGCCCGCACCGACGAGCATCCAAAGCCCGTCGCGGCAAGCAGCAAGATCAGCGTGTTCGCGTTTTTCATCCGACTCCAAATGGTAGGCCTCGCTTGGCCGTCGGCAAGCTGCACTCCGCCTTCTAGAGCAGATTTGCGGCGATCTCAGCAAGCTCGCTGCGCTCACCCTTGGCAAGCACGATGTGTCCCGCCAACTTCTCGCCGCGAAATTTGTCGGCGGCGATGGTGAGCCCATTGGAAGCGCTGTCTACGTACGGGTTGTCGATCTGCCCCGGATCACCGGTGAGGACGATCTTGGTGCCGTCACCCGAGCGGGTGATGATCGTCTTGATCTCGTGAGGCGTGAGGTTCTGGGCTTCGTCGACGATCATGTATTGCTGCGGCAAGGAGCGACCGCGAATGTACGTCAGCGGCTCGACCTGAATTTGACCGCTCTCGAGCAACTCGGCGTAGGCGCGCGGGCCTTTGCGCGTACCGCTCGAGAAGAGAAATTCGAGGTTGTCGAAGATCGGCTGCATCCAGGGATTGAGCTTTTCGTCCACGTCGCCCGGCAAAAAACCGAGATCGCGACCGAGTGGCATTACCGGACGCGACACGAGAATGCGGGTGTAGGCGCCGTCTTCCACGGTGCGTTTCAGGCCTGCAGCGAGCGCGAGCAGCGTCTTGCCGGTGCCCGCTTTTCCGATGAGGGTGACCAGGCGGATCGATTCGTCGAGGAGAAGATCGATGGCGTAGCTCTGCTCTTTGTTGCGCGGGCGAACGCCCATGATTCCTTCACGCGGCGTGCGGAGCGCGACGACTTCTTTCTTCGTCGCCTCGTACCGACCAAGCGCGGTGTGGGAGGGATTGGTGCGGTCCCGTAGGAGGATGCACAGGTTCGCAGAGAAACCCTCGGCATCTTTCGGAACGAAGCGCCCTTCGTGGAAAAATGCATCGATTTCACCGGCATCGACGTCCAGCTCTTTGATGCCGGTGTCGAGGGTATCGGCCTCGACGCGCATGTTCTCGTACGTCTCGGAGACCATCCCCAGGGCATCCGCGCGGATGCGGAGGTTGGTGTCCATCGTCACGAAAATCGTTGGGCGTCCGGGCTCTTCTTCACGGATGGCAAACGCGGTCTGCAAGATCGCGGCATCCATCGCCGCCTTGTCGATCGCGCTCGGAAGCTCGGGGCGCTTGGAGGGCACGGCAACGCGCAGCGTCCCGCCCGACTTCAGGGGCACGCCTTTCGAGAGCGAGCCACCCGATTCCCGGAGATCGTCGAGGACCCGCGCGATCTGGCGGGCGTTGCGACCACGCTCGGAGCCTTCGCGCTTGAACTGATCAACCTCTTCGATACAGAAGATCGGGATGATGACGTCGTTGTCTTCGAACTTGAAGATCGCTTGGGGGTCGTGGAGGAGAATGTTCGTGTCGAGGACGTAGTTCTTCTTCATCAGGAGTTTCGCGCACTCTCCTTCTCGGGCCCTTCGAGCGCAAGCGGAAGCGACTCAGAGGCCAAAAAGTAGCTCGTCCAGCTTAGGTTGATCAATGTTGATGGAGTATGGGTGATACTCGCAGGAGGCGAAGGCAAAGGAGCGATCGCCAACGTGGGCTCGGAGCTCGGCCGGCAGGCGTGAGTCGTTCGACGCGCGCTCGAGCTCGACCCACAAACGGCGATGAAAGTCGCCCGCGACCCATGCGTTCATTCCGTCCACATAGGCGCGGCGGACCTCGGGCGGGAGATACGCTGCGAAGACGGTTTGGAACGCGAAGACCACGACCTCGGGGTGGGCCTGTGAATAGCGCTCGAGCCACGCGGGCATCTCCGTGGCGTCCACCGCCTCCACCGTCATTTCGCCCTTCGAAAGAGCCGACTTCGCGGCGTGCACCGCGGCTTCGAAGCGAGCCTTTCGCGCATGTTGCCCGGGCCACAAGCACGCGCGCAACCAGGCCACTTCATCCTCCCGGCGCAGATCGACAGGCGCGCGATCGAGCCCGATTCGCGCTTTGATCCGCCTCGTGTCCGCGAGATAGATCCCCTGCTCGTTGCCATCGACCCACCACACCGGCACGCGATCGGCGACCAGGTTGAGCCCTGCGCTGCATCCAAGATCAACGAGTGCCACCCATTCTCCGTCGAACCGCGCGAGCGGAAGCCGCCACGCGATTGCCCGGGTGACCTCGTTCGTCTGCACGAAGCGATCGCGGAGCGCTCCGTAAAACGGCGCCGCCTCTTCGAGAGCGAGAGCGAGGGCTCGCCGATCCACGACCACAGTGCCCGCTGCGTCGTCACCGAGCACGGAGCGGAGCGGGTGATCGGTGCGGGTCAGCGCATCTCTGCGGAGCGCGGCGAGAAAGAGAAGCGGACGCTCGTAGTCCGCCTGAAACTTTCGATCTTTCCAGGCTTGCTCGAAGCGCGCGTGAATCTCTGGATGCTCGACGAAGAGGGGCGCGAGCGCCCGCAAGAGATCGGCGTACGTCCCGAGCTCACGCGTCTCGAAGAAGCGCGCTTGCCCCTCCGCCTCGCCCGCAAATCCTTCCAGACCTCGCATTCGTCGTCCTCCGTCCGTGAAATGGGGCGGCCCGTGGTGACAGTCAATGTTGATTCATCGGTGCACATGTACAAAGCTGGCGCGAATGGCCGGCGCACGAGGGTTTTTAACCGCAAGCGAGGCGGCTGCGCGTCTGGGAGTAAAGGCGTCGACGCTCTACGCGTACGTGTCTCGAGGTCTCCTCCGAAGCGAAGCGACCGACGGAGCGGCCCGAGCCCGGAGATACGCCGCGCGCGATGTCGAGCGCCTCCTCGAGCGAAAGCGGATGCGTCAGGAGCCCTCCCTCGCCGCGTCGCGAGCGCTGTGGTGGGGCGCTCCGGTGGTGGAGTCGTCGATCTCCTTCGTCGACGGAAAACGCCTTTTTTACCGAGGCCTCGAGGCTGTGCCGCTGTCCGAGCGCACTTCGTTCGAGCGCGTCGCAAGCCTCCTGTGGACGGGCTCGCTCGGACGTGGCGAGCCGTGGTGTGACGCGACGGCACTGCCAGCGGCGGCGGCGCGAGTCGTGGAGACCATGGCGGGCGAGTCTACTCCGCTTGCGCAGCTTCAGCTGCTCACACCGCTCTTTGCCCTCCGAGACGAGTCTCGCTTCGACACGAGCGCGGTGCACGTCGTCGCTACCGCAAAACGGATCATCATGAATCTCACGATGGCGATCTCCGGCGCAGCGCGGGCGCCAAGAAAGAGGCGGGCCTCGGGCGTCGCAAGTGGGCTATTTTTCAGCTTGTCCGGCCGCACTGCGTCCGAAGCTTCGGTGCGCGTGATGGATCGGGCGCTCGTCCTTTGTGCCGAGCACGAGCTCAACGCATCGACCTTTGCGGCGCGGGTCGCAGCGAGCGCGGGAGCCGATCCATACGCGGTGGTCGCAGCGGCGCTCGCGACTCTCAGTGGGCCGAAACACGGCGGCGCCTGCGATCGCATCGAAGCGCTCGTACGCGAAGTAGAGCGTCCAGAGAGAGCCGCGAGGGTGGTGTTCGCCAGGAGCGCGCGGGGGGAGTCCCTACCGGGCTTCGGTCATCCCCTGTACCCGGACGGCGATCCGCGAGCGCGCCCTCTGCTCGAGATGGCGCGCGAGCAGCGTGCTCCGAAGGCGGGCGCCACGCTCGAGACGGTGCTCGCCATCGTCGATGCCGCGGCGGAGACTTCGCACGGCGCACCGACGCTCGACATCGCGCTCGTTGCGGTAGCGGCGGCACTGCAGCTCCCACCGGGATCGGCGGCTTGCATCTTCGCCATCGGGAGAATCGCCGGCTGGATTGCCCACGCCCTCGAGCAGTACGCGATGGACGAGCTCATTCGCCCCCGCGCCCGCTACGTCGGACCAAAAGTGGAGGCCTCGTGATCACGCCCGAAATCCCGCCGCGATGGACGAAGCAAATCGATGGGCCGCTGAAGAGCGCAGTGCGTCGCGTTCCGCTACTCAGCTTGGCCACGCCTGCAAACGCCGCCTCGGAGCGAGCGCGCCTCGTCGATGCCTTCGCCTCCGGACGGCCGCGCCAGCCAGAGTGGCGGTATGCGCCGTTCGGTACGAGCGCCGTGAAGAGAGACCTCGAGACCATCCTCACCGAGCTCGAAAAATCGGAACCCTCTCCCCTGCGGGACATCTACGCGGCACGGATCCGTGAGCTCGCTCGGGAAGCCGACCTGTGTGAAGCGATCGGGACGCCCGCCCTCGCGTCCCTCGCCGAAGTGCGTTTCAAGTCCCCGCAAGCACAGAACACCGTCGACGCCGAGGCCCTCGCCAACGCGTGGATCGCCGAAGAAGTAGCCGCTCAACCGAGCGCCGGCGTCCTCGTCCGAAGCGACGCCCCAGATCCTCGCTCCCTCCTTTCACGCATGCGCGCCGAGGTCGGTCGCCTGTGTCTCCCATTCTCGGTGGTGGTCCATCCCGAGCTGTCGTCCCTCGCAGCAACCGGTGAACGCACCATCTTGATCGCAGGCGGGCGCCTGCTCTCGGAAGAGGCGACGCGGCGGACGGTGATGCACGAGACTCACGGACACGCCCTTCCGCGCACGCGTGCGGCTCTCCTCGCACCGGGAATCTTTCAAGTTGGCACGGCGCACGGGATCGACGAGCAAGAGGGCTATGCACTTTGCCTCGAATCGCGCAGCGAAGCGCTCGGATCGTTGAGGCGTCGCGAGCTGGCTGCCCGGTACGTGGCGGTCGAAGCGATGTGCGGCGGGGCGAGCTTCGTCGACGCAGTGCTCTTCCTGGTGGAGACTCACGGCATCCCTGTCCCCGAAGCGATCCTCGTCGCCGAGCGATGCTTCCGCGGAAGCGACGGCAGCTTCGCTGGCCTGGGCCGTGAGCGCATTTATCTGGAGACGTTCCTCCGTGTGCGCGATTGGCTCGCCGTGCACCCCTCGGACGAGCGCGTTCTCGCCTCCGGGCAACTATCACTCGATTCCATCAGCACGCTGCGGGGCTTCGTCGCTCACGTGTAGATTACATATTTTTTGTGCAGCCGCTCTGGGTGGCCGTCGAGGCTCCTAGCTTCGCGACTGGCTTGCACGTGTAGCCCGGGCGACAAACGCCAGACACGGTCGGATCGCACACCGGAAGGCAATATCCGCCGAGCGCCGCGAAGTCCGCGCAGAAGCTGACGGGGCGCATGGGGTCTTGGGGGCAGTCCTGTTTCGTGCATTGGACGGTGCACATGCCGCCGGGAAAATCCTTTGCGCAGAACGCCGCGGGCGCGACGCACACCATGTCCGAGGTGCAGGAGTCTCCGGTCCACGCTCCACCGCCGTCGGTGACGATCGGACCGAAGTAGTCAGTGGCCGTCGCGTAGTTTTGCCAGATGTTCCAGACGAGCCAGTTGCCCCCCTTTCCCAGGCCGACCGTCGGCGAATATTGGTAGAGCGCGGCGGTCGAATCGTCGACCGGCGTCAACCGCACGCCATCGATGGTGACGCTCTGTTTTCCAGGCCCCCAGTTGCCTGCCGTCTGACCGCTCCCCGCGATCTCGTCGAGGCTCGTGCGGAGCTTTCGCGCCACACAATCGACCTGACGATCGAACCCCGCGAGCGCAGGGTCGCAGCTCGAGCCCCCACCAGGGCAGCCGCATCCGAACACGTACTCCACGCGAGAAGGCGGGAACGGATAAAACTGTTCGCCGATGAGCCCTTGGTCGACCTGGGCGCGGACCAGAAGAAAAAGCGGGTTGATCCGGTACGCAGCGCCGGCACGCACGACGGCCTCGGAGGCACGCACGCCGTTCGATTGGTACGTCTGTAAGAAGCTCGGCCGCTTGTAGGGTGTCTTCGCCAGGAAATTTTGGATGGCGACCGCATCGAGGGTGAGCGTGTCCGTGAAGCTCGCCGACTCGATGATCTCACCGGCGACGAAGTCGAGCACTGCCTCGTTCTTCGCCAAGTCTTGCGCCTGGAGGAACGTGCTCTCGGACGACTTCTTCGCACAGCCCGAGCTCGCCGCTCCTGCCCCGATCGTGACGATGGACATCACGCACGCAGCTTGGAGCGATCGAAAGCTAACGCTGGGGACGTGGAGGGCCATCTTTTGGGGCTTCGGGTGGGAACCCCTTCTACTTAACGTGTAGCGGCAGTTCGAGCCAGTTTGCTCCGCCGCGATTGTCGTGAACGACGATCCAAACAGTGCCTTCACCGGCCTCCATCGGGGCTTGGTACTCGTTTTCGGTGCCGGGAACCTTGCCAGAGACCGCGTCATAGAGGAGACGGGCGTCGCTCCCGAGCTTGCCTAACGTGGCGTAATAGGCGGCCCAGACCTGCTCTTTGCGGACACTGCCGTCCGGGCCGTGATCGCTCGGGTTCGGCTCCTGGCTCGACTCGGGCACGACGACATCGAGCTTGATCTTCGGGCACGCCATCTGCGCCGCGGTTGCCGCAGCCCCGGTGGTGTCTTTGGGCACGCTGGTGCAGTGATCGACGATGATTCCGTCGTGGAGATCGATCTTCGCGCCTTCGAGGTGGGCCTCGGTGATTTCCGGATTGGCGTTCGTGCGCGTGTCGTACCCGTATATTCGCGAGAAACCGATCACGTAGTCCTCGGGTCCGAGGCGATTCTTCGCGGCATCGAAGCAGCCGAACGGAACTGCCTGGGGGTTGCGCGGATCGCGCTCGACGAGCTCGACGTGTCCTGCGCAGGCAATGTTGAACACGATCCCGAGGCCGTACGGGATGTCCGCGCCCGGCACCACGGGGTGCGACGTGACGATGTCCATCGGCATGGTCACCGTGTACTTCGCTCCCGACGGAAGGAAGGGAGTCAGGTCTACGCCTGGCTTGAGAAACGCACCCGCGGGGCTAGGCGCCATCATCATGCCGCCCTCGGAAAGCTGCGCAAAACAAGCGTAATACAAGTCTTGGATGGGGTTCTTACAAAGGAACGGCAACCAATAAATCTTCATTGGCTCCGGACGAATTTTTCGTGCGTCGTACGCCAGCACCTCGACGGTTACCGTTGCGCCAGGCGCCGCGTACGGCTTGTCGGTCCGCGAAGCGAGGACCCGCACCGTGCTAATTTTGCTCGACGGATCGAACTCCGAGAGCCCGCAGCCGATCGAGCTACATGCCATCACGGCGGCGAGAAGTACGACGACCGCAAAGTCGAAGAGGTGTGCAGGGCGAGCCATCAGAATTCTCCCCGGATGCCGAGGCTCGGCAGGATCGGTAAACCCGAAGCGTAGATCCGTTGCGTGTTGTTGTAGTTGTTGCTCACGCCTTCGGCGTTGGCGCGGTTGTAGACGTTCTGCACGTCCGCATAGAACCCGAATTTCCACGACGTAAAAGTCCACGTTTTGTCGAGGCGGATGTCGAGCTGATGAAACATCGGCAACCGTTCGCCGAGCGGCGGGTAGCTCTGGAGCGCGAGGTTTGCGCCCGCGTTCTCGTCGGTGAATCCGTACGCGCGTGGCGTGTACAAGCTGCCCGACACGAGGCGAAATCGACCGCCGATTTCCCAGCCGCGGCCGAGGCGGTAGCTTCCGAGCACCGTCAAGATGTGCGTCTGATCGAATTGAATCAGGTTCACGGGCGAGCTCGGCGTGTCCTGCCGAACGCTCCGTGAGATGGTGTACGCGACCCATCCGAAGAAACGCGCGTCGGGGGTGTAGCGGAGAAGGGTCTCGATGCCGTACGCGTGACCGCGCCCTTGGTTGCCGAGGCGAGGCACTACGAGGTGATCGAATTGCTTGTAAAAGCCTTCGATCGAGATGTTCACGTTCCTCGTGATCTCTTGCTCGACGCCGACGTCGTAGTGAATCGCGCGGTTGGATGTGAGGCCTTTCTGCCCAAATACGAGGTTCGTCTCGACCGGTTGCGGAGGCTGGAAGAACACGCCCGCGCCACCCTTCGCCGTCGTGCGCGGAAATCCGGTGGTGAGATCCTGACGAGCGATCACCCTCGGCGCGAGGTCGAACGCCTTGGTGCTTTTTGCATAGTCGAGACGCGCACCGGGAACGAGGCGAGCGCCGCGCCACGGCGTGATCTCGAACTCCGTGAAGAGCGCAGGCTGGTAGACGGCGCCACTGTCCGTCGTCTCGAGCGGCGGACGACTGAGTCCCGGGCCGCTCGGCGCTTCGCCCGGCCTCGGCATCGGCGGAAAGCGTACGTGGACGTCGTAGGGCGCATAGAGCATGTCGAGACCGACGTTCGCCGTTACCCCGGGGGCGATTTTCTGCGCAAGCTCCGCCCGGGTGGTGATCGGGTGGCTGCGGAGCGTGAAGAAATTATCTCCGAGCGAGAAGTCGATGAAATCCTCGCCGACCGCGGCCATCAAGCGAAAGTCAGTGTCCTTGCCGAGCTTGCTCTTGAAGCGCCCTTGAAGACGCCAAAACCCGGTGTGCGCGCTGATCCCGCCGGCGAGCGCGGGGTCGCTGGCGTTGGCAGTCTTGATGAGGATGTCGAGCTTGTCGTCCGAGCCGAAGAAGAGCATCCGCAGCGAGGTGTTCTTGTTGAAGTCCTTCGCCACCATCGCCTGGTAGTCGTAGTAGACGGGCGCGGTAGTCACCCCCGTTCCAGCGGCCACGAGGACCGGCTTCAGCCACACGTCGACGTACGATCGTCGTCCAGCGACCGCGAACGACCATCCGCTATTTTTGACGATGGGGCCTTCGGCGAGCACCCGGGCGTCGATGAAATCGACCTGCGCCATGCCGTGCAGTTTATCTTTTCGCGGATCGCGAATGCCGACGTCGACGATCCCGCCCATCGCGCGGCCGTACTGAGCGCTGAAGTTGCCGGGATAGAAATCGATCTTCTCGAGCATCTCCGTAGGGACGACGGAGCTAAGTCCACCGAAGTGGTAGACGAGCGGAACGAGCGTCCCGTCGACGAACACGCTCGTGTCTTGAGGAGCCGAGCCGCGCACGATGAGCAGCCCGAGCAGCGCGGGGGGTCTGGCAACGCCGGGCAAATTCTGGAGCGATCGAAGAGCGTCGCCGTTCGTGCCCGGGATGCGGTTCATCTCCCGACGCTCGAGGGTGCGGCGGGTGACCTCGCGGGCAGGCCTCACCCCTTTCACGCGGATCTCCTCTTCCTCGTCGTCGGGTGCGGTTGCTTGCACGGCTGGGCCCGGCGCAACCACGTCCGGCGAGAGGCGAAGCACGTTCTTCACTTCTTCGCCGGGCGCGACATCTTGCTCGATGGTCTGCGTCTTGAATCCGCTCGCGGCGATCGTGATGCGGTAATTACCGGGGGGAAGATTGGCAAATGCCCACGCGCCATTTTCTTCGACGGCCGTCGCTCGCTCGGTGCCGTCAGCGGCGCGCAAAACAACGGAGGCGCCCGCGAGCGGCTTATCCGACGTGGCCGCCAGCGCTTTGCCGACGAGCCGCGAAGGCGGCGGCGAGAAGACGTATCGGTGCTTGATTTTAGCGGCGATGGCCACACTGTTCCGACGCGCGGGCTCGAAGGTCAGCTTCTCGGCTGCGGCGATAGCGGCTTCGTCGAAGCCATGCCCGGCGGGCGCCTCGACAGTTGCTTTCGTGACCGCGCCCGTCGCGTCGAGCTCGAGAATGAGCGAGACGGTGACCGCGTCCTTCACGCCGTCCTTCAGGGCCCGCGCCGGGTATTCCGCGCCTTCGTCGTGCTTGATCACGGGCAGCGTGATGGTCGCTGCTGGAGGCGGCGGTGCGGGGGCCGCTTCGGTTGGCGCGACGACGCGCTGAGCACGCGCTGGCTGAGCTGCGAGGAGGACGAGCGCGCACGCCCCCGCACGAAGGCCGATGCGCCTAAATCGCTCACCAATCCCGAGGCTCATGCAGCACGGCGGACTTACTCGTGCTGGCGCAAAACCTCAACGTGCATTCGCGTTTCGGCCTTCGTCCGCGAGGTGTTATATGCGCTCGATCCGGTGCTTCTTTCCGCCCTCCCCCAGCTTCTGACCGCACGGCTGCGGGCGATCTCTCGGCTCCTACCCGCGCGCCTCGACGGGACGCTCTACGCTTTGTGGGCGGGAGTGCTCACGCTCGCTTCGGCACGCATGTTCTACGGCTACATGCTCAAGCAGACCGGCGGCGAGTGGTCTGCACCGCTCGACGACGTCTTCATCCACTTCGACTACGCGCGGGCGACGGCCTCCGGACACCCTTTCGCGTGGGTGGTCGGAAATGGGTATTCCTCCGGAAATACCAGCCTTCTCTACCCCTTCGTTCTCGCTCTCGGATACGCGGGCGGCTTCGAGGGTGAGCGCCTGATGATCTGGGCTGCGATCGTCGCCGCAGTGTCGGTGTTTGCAACGTTACTCGCGGCGCGGTCTCTCTTTTTCTGGGGTGCTCGGCCGGGCCATCCCCAGCGGACGTGGATGCACGTGGCCTCTTTTCTTCTTCCGCCGATGGTGCTCGGCATCGGAGCGCTCAGCTGGTCACTGTGGAGCGGAATGGAAGTCGCGATCTTCCTTGGGACCTGGGCTGCGGCGCTTACCGCGTTCGAGTCTCTCCGACGAGCGCCTACCTCGGCGATCGCTGCACGCTCATGGCTCCTCGGCGCGTGCGGGGTGCTCATGCTGGTGACGAGGCCAGAGGCGGCGACGACCATCGCGGTGTTCGGGATGGGCGCGGCCATCGTCCACCACCCGCGCATCGGAACGCGTGGAGCGCTCGCACTTCTTCTGCGGGTCGGGGCGCCTTGCGCCGTCGTCATCGTGATCCAGACCCTCGCCAATCGCTTCTACACCGGCGAATTCAGCGCAAATGGCGCACTGGTGAAGCTCGCGGTGAATAACCCATTTCTCACACCGGACGAGAAGCTTGCAGACTACCTATTCAACCTGAAGTACGTCGTTCTTCGCAACGTCGAGTACCACTTCACCGACGCGCCGGCCTTCGGGATCATCCTGCCCGCGCTCGCTCTCGGGGCGCTCGCCGTCCCTTCGACGCGCAGCGTGGCCGCCCTTCTCTGGGCCCAGATCGCTGGCTGGATGCTCCTCGTTTCGCTGAACGGACAGGTACGCTGGCAGAACGAGCGCTACACGATGCCGGCCGTCGCGTGGCTCCTGATCGCAGCAGCGATCGGCGTTGGGGGCCTCATGCAAAAGCGCGGACGACCGAGCGCGCTCATGGTGGTGGGCTTTGGGGCAATCGCCATTCAGATCGTGGGCGTGGTCACCCGCGAGCCAAACACGGCTCCCGAGCTGCGCGTCCACTGGGGGCTCGCCATTGCGGGTGCGGCTTTCGTCGCCGCTGCAGTCTCGGTGTGGCCGGCGCGGGTCGTCGCGGTCGCAGTCGCGCTCTTGTTTGCGCACGAGCATCAAGTCTCGAAGATGCGCGATCAAAAATGGTTCTTTGGGCGGGCGTGCAGAAACATCCGTGATCAACACCTCGTCGCAGGCCGATGGCTGGCGCGCTTGAAGCCGCACCGCATTCTCGTGGGAGACGCCGGCGCCTTGATTTACGCCTCTGATCGCCTCGGCCTCGACATCATCGGCCTCGGCGGATTCCACGCGCTCCCCTTCGCGCGGGCGGGCGTTCAGGGCCTTCCCGCCACCCTCGAGCTCCTCGAGCGGCTGCCGAAAAAAGAGCTGCCCGACGTGCTCGCCATTTTTCCCACGTGGTGGGGCGTTCTTCCCACGTGGTTTTCGAGCGAAGTGCTCGCCCGTTTTCCGGTGGAAGGAAACGTCATCTGCGGCGGGTACGAAGACGTGATCTACCGCGCCGACTGGCACCTCCTCGGCACCGGAGAAAATCCTCGGGTGGTCCCCCCAGGGCAGACGGTCGTAGACACGGTCGACGTCGCCGATCTGGTGAGCGAGAAGGAACACGGTTACGTCTTTCCGACGCCGGCCGGCGGCTGGACGGACATGAAAGTACTCGCGGATCCCGCAGACGATCGTCGCGACATGTTCGACTCTGGCCGTCGCATCCCCGCCCATCGATCGGAGCACTTCAAGGTCCGGGGCCTCCGCGCGGGGCAGATCGCCAACCTCATCATCCGCAGCGCACCCGACACCACGGCGCGCGTGATCCTCCGTGTGAACGGCGCGCCCGTGATGCAGCTCGAGCTCGTGCCCACCGAAGGCTGGGTGGAGGGAGCAGCGGAAATACCGATCGCTCACGTGCTTCCGGAGCTCGACATCGAGCTCTTCAACCAAGGCCCCGGCGACTTCGTCGACTACCACGCGTGGGTGACGCAGTGACTACGTGGGGTCAGCTCGTGAAGGTCGTCGGCACGTGGGGGCGTCCGCCGGACCCGGTGGCCTGGGCGGCTCTCGCGGCCTTCGGAGCGCTCGCGATCATGGCCCTCACGCCGGCAGCGTTCTCGCTTCTTCCGGCACCGATGTCTCGACGCCGCTTCTTGACGGTGATCGGTTTCGTCGCCGCGTTTCTCTCGCTTGGTTACGTCGCGTACTACTTGCGGGGCGGGCCGCGGATCATCGACGCGACGACCTACTTCATGCAGGGGCGCGCGCTTTCGCACGGGAAATTCAGCTGGATCATCAGTGAGCCCACCGCGAGCTTCCGTGGTCGTTTTCTGCTCTTTCAAGAGCCCTATCGCCTCGGAGGAATTTTTCCCCCGGGCTATCCTCTTCTTCTTGCACTTGGTTTTCTCATAGGCGCACCGATGGTGATTGGTCCCGTCCTTGCGGGCGCGATCACCGTCGCGACGTATGCGCTGGCTCACGAGCTCGTGCTCGACGAGCGTCGGCGCCCACCCTTTTACGTTCCGGATCGCGAGAGCATCGCGCGGTTCGCAGCAGCGCTGTCTCTCGTCTCCGCGGCGCTCCGCTACCACACGGCGGACACCATGGCACACGGCGCGGCGGCCCTCGCCATCACGCTCTCCCTCGCTGCCGCCCTCCGCGCACGCCGCACGGGAGATTCTAGGTTTTTCGCGCTCGCAGGGCTGGCAGCAGGATACGTCGCGGCTACGCGTCTCGCGTCGGCGATCCCGATCACCCTCGTCATCTTGTGGATCGCCTCCCGTGCTCGTCCGCGCCTCCGCGGGATCGGTGTCACCGTGACTGCGCTCCTTCCGGGTCTCCTCCTCCTCGCCGCTTCGCAGCACGCGGTCACCGGGGATGCGACGTCGTCTACCCAGCGCGCGTACTACGCGGTGAGCGACGGACCGCCAGACTGTTTTCGTTACGGCTTCGGCGCCGGGGTGGGGTGTCTCTACGAGCACGGCGAGTTCGTTCGGGCGCGTCTATCGGACGGCTTCGGAGTGCTCGAGGCACTCGGTGCAACGCTTCGCCGTTTGCGTGTGCATCTCGCCGACGTGCTCAATTTCGAGCCGCTGATCCTCGTTCTGCTCGTCCCTATTTTCAGAGCAGTCCGCGTCTCCCGGGCCTGCAGGAGCGCGGGAGCGGTGATCATTCTTCATGTCCTCGCGTACGCGCCCTTTTATTTCGACGGCAACTATCCGGGCGGCGGCGCACGTTTCTTTGCCGAGCTTCTCCCTATCGAGCACGCCGTCATCGCGTTCGCGATCGCCCACGCGCTTCCGACGGTGGCCTTTCCGCGCCGCGTCCTGTGGACCCTCGCCCTCGCCTGCCTCGGCTTCGCCGTGCACACCTCGTACGAGCATGAAGCGCTCGCCAACCGCGACGGCGGCAGGCCAATGTACGAGCCGGACTTGACGCGGGAAGCTGGGGTGGTCGACGGCATTCTCTTCTTCGACACCGATCACGGCTTCAATCTCGCTTGCGATCCCGCGGTCACAGCGAGTCACGGTGTCTTGGCGGCGCGTCTGAGAAATGACGATCACGATCGCATGCTCTACGACTCGCTCGGTCATCCTCCGTCCCACGTTTACCGCTTCGAGAAGGCGGAGCCTGCGGTGGCAGCCCCTCCGGCGTCGAGCCTCGTGCCCGCACTGGCCGTCCCTCCGCAGCCTCTCAGCCACGTCGACGTCTTCTCTCCGCATGCGCCGGTGAACGATAGTTGGCGCTTCGAGGCGGAAGCCGATTGGCCCCCGTTCGCGCAGGGCGGAGGCTGGGCCGAGCCTGTGTGGGCCGCAGGGACCGGCGCGTCGCAAGATCGCGTTCTCACCGTGACCCCGTCTCCGGCGAGCGGTGAGGCATGGGCAGAGATCGAGCTTCCCGTTCCGCGTGCGGATACCTTCAGCGTCCAGCCGCGCGTCCTCCTGCGAGGCGGCGGGGGCGAGGGAACGCTCAAGCTCTACATGCTAAAAGCCACGGCCGACGGCGGGGCGTACGACCGCGTGGAGGTGGCGAGCTGGCAGTGGAATGGCGGAGCCGACAAGGCCGTCCCTGCCCATGCAATGGATCTCGAATCACGCGAAATCGTCTTTCAAACGGCTCGCGCGCGGATCGTCCTCACCGCCAAGGGGGGAGAGGTCGCCCTGGACAAGACAACCTTTCTGAAGGCTACCCGTTGACCGCGTTTGGCCCCCGGTGATAGGCGTTTTTAGGTGCGCTGCAGGCGCCTTTTGCCCCATTCTTGCGAGGCGGAGCGATGACAAAAAGTGAACTCATCGACGCGATGGCAGCCCGGAGCGACCTGACGAAGGCGCGCGCCGAGCTGGTGGTCAACTGCATCTTCGACGCAATGACCGAGGCGCTTCAGCGAGGCGAGGGCATCGAGATCCGCGGCTTCGGAAGCTTCACGGTCCGCCCGTACAAGCCCTACTCGGGACGAAACCCGCGCACCGGCGAGCCCGTGCCCGTTCCTGCCAAGCGGCTTCCGTTCTTCAAGGTGGGGCTCGAGCTGAAGAAGCTCGTGAACAACAGCCGCCACCTCGCCATCACGGGCGGCGACGACGGCGACGATCACGAAGACGAGAGCGAAGACGCGCAAGACTGAGAAGACTGCTAGAACGCACGGGTCATGAGCTTCGCCCCCGTCTCCGAGCAGCTCGCGCTTCTCACCCGCGGCACCGTCGATCTCCACGTGAAGTCCGAGCTCGAGGAGCGGCTCGAAGCATCGCGCAAGACGGGTAAGCCGCTGCGCGTGAAGGCGGGGTTCGATCCCACACGCCCCGATCTGCACATCGGTCACGCCGTACTCCTCGCAAAGATGCGCCACTTTCAGGACCTCGGTCACACCGCGATCCTCCTGGTCGGCGATTTCACGGCGATGGTCGGCGACCCAACCGGCAACAACGATTTGCGCCCGCGCCTCACGCGCGAAGACGTCACCGAAGCCGCAAAAACGTACACCGATCAAGCCTTCAAGGTTCTCGACGAGAAGACGGTGGTCATCCACAAGAACTCCGAGTGGCTCGACGCCCTCTCCCCGGGCGATCTCATCGAGCTGATGGCCAAGAGCACCGTGTCGCGCATGCTCGAGCGAAACGATTTCGCGCAGCGCTTCGCCGACCATCGGCCCATTTACCAACACGAGTTTCTCTACCCGCTCCTTCAGGGCTACGACTCCGTTGCGCTCGACCGACTGGGGGGCTGTGACATCGAGCTCGGCGGCACGGATCAGCTTTTCAACTTGCTCGTCGGCCGGGATCTCATGGCGAAATACGGCCAAAAACCCCAGCTGGTGATGACCGTTCCCATCCTCGAAGGAACCGACGCGCGCATCGACACGACCACCGGATACGTCGTCGGAAAGAAAATGTCGAAGAGCGCCGACAACTACATCGGCCTCAAGGAAGAACCGCTCTCGGTCTATCGCAAGGTGATGCAGATCGATGACGACGTCATCTTCCGTTACTTCGAGCTCCTCTCGGCGCAGTCATCCGAAGCCGTCGCCACGCTGAAGGCGGAGCGCAAAGGCGGCCGCAATCCGATGGAGATCAAAGCGCTCTTCGCGAAGGAGCTCATCGAGCGTTTTCACGGAGCGGAGGCGGCACAAAAAGCAGCCGCAGATTTCCAGAGCGTGTACTCGGCCGATGCTCTCCCGTCGGACATCGAGGAGCACACGGTGCCAACCGACTTGCCCACGCTGTGGATTGCCAAAGCATTGTCGGTCGCGAAGCTCGTAAAATCGACGGGCGAAGGAAAGCGCCTCGTCGAACAGGGCGGGGTCGAGGTCGACCAAGCTCGGGTGACCAATCCGCAGCTCCAGCTCGAACGCGGGAAGCGCTACTTGGTTCGTGTAGGCTCTAAAAATAGGCGCTTCGCATACATCACGGTCCCTGCGTGAGAGCTGGCCTTCGGCTCGCCGTCCTCGCCGCGATGCTCATGACGGCTTGCGGCGCGCCACCGACCCCGCAGCCGCAAAGGCTCCCTTCGACGCCGCTGCATCTTCGACCGGTGTCGGATCTCGCGCCGGCAGCCGGTGTGGTGTGGCTAGTCGATGCCCGCCCCCGAGAGATCCTCGTCATACCGGAGATGGCCGCCCATGTGCGCCTCGTTTTCCCAGATGATCGGTTCGACACCTTCACGAAGCGGCACGGCGGCGTGGATCTGCGCCAGCTCTCCGAGCTCGAGATCGTGGGCTACCGAGCCGCGACGCTTTTTCTTGCGCGCGGCATTTTCGATCCGTCGTCGGTGGAGCGCGCATTCACCGCGCGGGCGAAAACGGACGGGCGCGCCATCGATCGCCAGAGCGGTCCCCTCGGCACGATCGTGCGAACGTGGGGCACGGTGAACACGCAGCGCGAGCAGATCGCGATCTTCGGGCACGAGGCGATCGGCCTAGAAGTTGGCAGGTTCGGCCCCCTGCGCGCTGCGGAATTTTTCGCGGAAGAGAAGCTGAAAAAATCTTCGCCCGCGCTGCGAGCGCCCCCTCTCGCTCGCGCAGCTGAGCTTGTCGGAGACGCGCCTCTTCGCGCCTTCGCCCCTGGCCCTTTCGAAGGCGATTCGTCCCGCGCCCTCGGTGGCCTCCTCCGCGCAAGCACGGCGATCGCAATCGCAGTAACCGTCCTCCCACCCACGAAGGCGGAGCCTGGCGACGAGCCGAGTGCGCGCCTCGCGATCCGCGTGGTCCTTCTGGGCGACTGGAAGGCGGATTCGCAAGCTGCGTCCGCACGTCTCGCGGCAGCGATCCATACGCTCTCGGAGAGCGCTCTCGGGCGCCTTTTGGGCCTCGATCATCCATCCGCGGAGCCGAAGGTTCGACTGATCGCCGAAGAGGCACTCGGTGCAGACCTCACGCTCTCTGCGCTCGCTGTGTTCCGCGGTTTGCAAATGGCAACGGGTGCCGGCGCAGAGGACGTCCTTCTCTACTGAGCGGAGCCCATATACGGCCTCGTCGGATTATGGGGGAATATTGAGGACGTCGGCGATGTTCGCACTCAAACAATGCCCCGCTCCGTACGCAGTGACGCACGCCCGCATCTCACACCTCCACCCGCGGCGACCAGCCCGGCGACGCCCCCTCCGCCTTCACCGCGCTTCGAAATCGGTGAAAAAGCGGTGCATCCGTCGCACGGAGTCGGCGAGGTCACGGCGATCGAGCGCAGAAATCTAGGTGGTACCGACGGCCTCTTTTACACGCTGCGCATTCTCGACAACGGAATCAAGGTGATGGTCCCTGTCGAAGCCGCGACGAACGTCGGCTTACGCCGCATCATGAGCCCCAGCGAAGCCAACGCCGTCCTCGACACCATGCGCGCCCGCGAAGTGGCCGTCGACGTCCAGCCCTGGAGCCGCCGTTTCCGCGCCTACACGGAGATGATGCAGAGCGGAGCTCCGCTCGAAATCGCCAAAGTCCTCCGCGACATGCACCGCC
This sequence comes from Myxococcales bacterium, assembly GCA_043747615.1. Lineage (GTDB taxonomy): Bacteria > Myxococcota_A > Polyangia > Polyangiales > Polyangiaceae > JAYTOU01. Next base: position 53,806 of record JAYTOU010000007.1, read on the forward strand.
TGAGGTTCGACAAAAATCTGAGCTTCGGTGAGCGACGCCTGCTCGATCAGGCCAAGAGCCTGCTCTTCAAGGAGCTCGCGCTCGCCAAGAAGATGCCGGAAGACGCCCTCGCTCACGAAGTAGCCGAGATGTTCGTCGCCTAGTCTTCCCGGGTTTTTCCCGCGGCGAAGTCGCCAAATAAAGGCAGCGATCTATTCGCGCAACTCTCCCCCCGTCGCGGCCGATGGGGGTCTGTAGGGCACGCAGCCCTCGAGGAGAAAAGCGCGATGACCATGACGAATTCCGAAACCCAGCTTGCCGCGATGGAGCAAGAGCTCGCCCGCCAGGACGCGGAGTTGGCGATTGCCCGCGAGCAGCTCAGTGCGCTCGGCGACTGCGAGCTTGGGATTGCAGCGGAGATCCTCCGCCAGATCGACGACGCATGCGTGGTGCACGTGTCGACAACCCTTCCGTTCCACAGCGGCCTTCGGGCCTAAGGAGATTTCGTCATGAGCATTCAACCTTTTGGCATGAGCGGCACTGGACCGACCCAGGGCGTAGACCCGAGCAACTTCATCACCCCTGATTCCTTGATGGCCTACTGCGAGTCCCGCATGTCGAGCCTAGACGCCCAGATGAAAATTGCGTTCGTACAACAACAAAAAACAAACAGCGACTCGCAAGCGCTCACGTGGCTCCAGTCGGCACTCGCGAACTGCGCTCAGGGCGGTATCGCCAAGACCGACGCCCCGAACAACCACGCTGGCAGCGATCTCGTGCGGGCCTTCGAGGTTACCATCAACAAGGTCGGCCGCGACACCGAGCTGGGCAGGAAGCTCGTCGCGCAGCAGCACGCGTTCATGACGGAAGTGGGCGGAAATCTCCAAGCCTCCTACGATGACGGCAGCATTTGGGCGGATCCGGCACTCTCGCATTCCGAGATCCGGATCGGCGGACCGACGACCGGACCGCGCGACGACGGCGACGTTAAAACGATAAGCGGCGAGCGCGTCCAGACGTACGTAGGCACGCTCAAGAACGAGCAGTCAGATCTGACAGGCGGCGCGGAGCTGAACATGATTAACCTCCAGGCGATCATGTCGCAGCGCCAAACAGCCATCCAACTCACGACGAACCTCGTTCAATCGCTCGGCGATTCTTCGAACAAGATCGCCGCCAACATCGGTCACTGAGGAAGAGCGATGGACTCTAAGCGTGCAGTAGACACCCTGTTTGCAACGGCACATTGGCTCCTTTCCGAGGAGCGTCCCAGAGACGCGGCGTGTGTGCTGCGCGCGATGGTCCTCGCGTCGCCCGGCGACGAGCGTGGCTGGCTCGGACTCGGCGCTTGCCACGAGGCTCTCGAGCAGTCCGAAATCGCCCTCGAGATGTACGGCACCGGCCGCGTTTTTGCGCACCCTAGCCCGCGCTGTGAGATCGCTCGGGCGCGGGTCTTTCGCGGCTTGGGGCAGGACGACAAAGCAGACGAGGCGCTCGAAAGGGCCTCAGAACTCACGTGCGACGACGACGTCGAGGCATTACTTCAAGGGGAACGGAGGGCAGCATGACTATGTCCATTTCGCCGTACGTTGTTCAACCAGCCGCCATCGCTCCAGTCGGCTTTGCTGCCGCCGCGACTGGTCGGCCTTCGCTCTTGCCTGACGCGGGCTCGCTGTCCATCGACGGGATCAACGACGCCATGAGCATGATTTACGCTTTGATGTCGAAGCAGTCTCGGAATGACGTCGATTCAGGAACGGCGTCCCTCAAAGGAAAGCAGGGCCTTCGAAAAACGCACGAGGCCGAAGCGAAGGCCGCCCGCGAACGCCAGCAAAAGGCGGACGGCGACGGCAGCCGCGGCTTCTTCTCGTCAATTGGCCATCTCTTAGGAGACATCGTCCACAACGTCACGACACTCCACGTTCAGGATCTGCTCACCGACGCGAAAGACGACGTGGTCGATGCCGCGAACAGCCCCAAGTTCTGGAAGGATCTCGAGTCCGGCGGGAAAGTAATCGGCGAGGTCGCCGCCTTGGTGGGCTCGGCCGTCGCCACAGGCCTGACGTTCGGTGCCGCGGCTCCCGCGCTCGTGGTCGTGACCTGCATTGGGCTGTCGATGATGGCGGCAGGGATCGTGGAGTCGAAGGTGCACTACCTCGAAGCGATGGGAATGGATGACAAGACGGCGGGCGCGTTCGGATTGGGGCTCAGCATCGGAGGTGCGGCTCTCACCTTCGGAGCCGGCGCGGCTGCCGGAGCTGGGGTGGCGAGTGGGTCCGTGTCTTCTTTTGCAACCAAAGGCATGATCGCAGCCGATCTTTTGGCAGCCGAGGGCGGCATCGTCGAAGGCACGGCGCACATCGAGGTCGGTCAGTACGAAGGCCACTCCCGAGAGGCCGGCGCCGACATGACGCAAGCAAAGCAGGCGATCGCGCGCAGCCAGCGCCTTATCGAAGATCTGCTCGACGCGGTGAAAGACATCAACGACTCGCACAAGCACGCTCTTGGAACTCTTCAGGGCGCAATGAAAACCAACTCACAGACACTGGTCATAGCCAGCACGAGGGCATGATGAGCACACTCACGATTACTACCGGTCAGGTCGGCAACATCATCTCCGGAGCAAACCCCGGCGCCGCTGGTTCAGGCTCCTCGGAACCTGCGAGCCTGCTTCCTGGACCTGAATCGAGCCTCGAGCAGAGCGGTGACCCAAGCGCTTTGCTCGCGGTCCTCACAATGAAAACGGCCAAGATGGATCGCGAGGCGCACACCGCGATGCGCCGTTCTGAGGAAGCTACCCAGGACAAGGCGGAAACCGCACAGGTCTCGGCACTTCGCGACGAGGCCCATGACGCTCGAGTGGGGGCGTGGGTCTCCGGCCTCGCGACCATCGGGTCTGCAGCCGCAAGCGCGGCTGGGGCGGGCGCGGCGGCGGGCGGCGCCCGAGCAATCGCGAGCGGGATCGCTGCGGAAGCGCTCAAAGGAGCCGGACAGGTGAGCGACGGAATGTCGAAGGCCGACGAAATATTGAACGACGCGAAGGCAACGGAAGCCGAGCAGCTCGCGAATCACGCCAAGCGCGCAGTCGGCGACGAACGTGACGCAGTGAAAGACGCGAAGGACCTCATGGACAAGGCAATCGAATTTTTCAAAGAGTATTCGAGCGGGAAAAACCAGGCGATGGCCGCGGCTACGCATCGCGCGTGATCTTGTGCGATAAGCGAGTCGATGAAAATCTACACGAAGACCGGTGACGACGGGACGACAGGGCTCTTCGGCGGAGCCCGAGTCAAAAAGGCCAGCGTGCGCGTCGACGCGTACGGCACGGTGGACGAGCTCAATGCGGCGATCGGTATCGCACGAGCAACAAAGCTGGAGACGATGACCGACGAGATCGTCGGACACGTGCAAGTCGATCTCTTTACGCTCGGCGCCGAGCTTGCGTGCGTGCCCGGAAAAGAAGGAAAGCTCTCGATGAGCCTCGTGAGCCCGGACGACAGCGCGCGCCTCGAGCGAGCGATTGACGCGTCCGAGGAAGGACTACCGCCGCTCACGAACTTCATTCTTCCGGGCGGGAGCGCCCAAGCCGCCGCTCTGCATCTTGCGCGCACGATCTGTCGCCGTGCGGAGCGAGCGGTGCTCTTGATTGACGAGCCGGCGCCGCGCGCGGAGATCGTGATCTACCTCAATCGGCTGAGTGATCTGCTCTTCGTCCTCGCACGCCGCGCGAACCACATGATCGGCGTCGCCGACGTTCCATGGATCGCACGCGCCAAAAACTCTTGATCTAAGCGGCCGCTCGGCGGAACGCGTCGGAGCTCTCTTCGAGTTTCGCAGCGAGCATCTTGCGACCGCGGTGAAGGCGGCTCATCACGGTACCCACAGGGACTCCCAGCTCGACCGCCGCTTCTCGGTAAGAGTGCTCGCCGAGATCGATGAGCATGACCACCGCGCGAAAGCAGATCGGAAGCGCATTCAGCTTCTCCATCGTCGACGGGGTGAGCCTTGCGTGCTGCTCGGGACTGCCGAAAGCCTGCGGGGCCGTCCACGCGCAAGGGTCCGCTGCGAGCACGCGCAGAGCGCTGCGTTCCCGCCGTTGGCGGCGGTAGCGGGTCACGAATACGCTGAAGAGAATCTGGTAAGCCCATGCGCGGAGGTTCGTCCCGAGCTCGTATTGCGGCGCGAAACGGAGAGCGCGCTCGATCGTGTCTTGGACGACGTCATCGGCGAGAGCGGCGTGGGCCGTCAGGCGCAGCGCCCGTCCGCGTAGCTCCGGAACAAGAAGGACGAGCCCGCGCTCGAGCCCCTGCGCGTCGTGCGCGACGAGGGTGCTTCTCGGTTGGATTCGGTGGGGCGCTTCGATCTTGTGAGCCTGCATGGTGTCCTCCGCAGCTCACTTGAGCAACGTCGGTGCCGGCCGAGGACAGATGAATTCGCGCTGTCTATCGCATTTTTGAGTGCGTCGTGTGTGTCAAAGCGGACAACCGGCGTGGGTCACCGTCTCCGTTCGCGGAGGAGCTCGCCGAAAATCGTGGGCACGAGATCAGCGATTTCCGATGCGAGCAGACCGCGGTCCGCGTGCGTCTTGCTCCAGAGCTCCGCCACCGCGGCGTGGAGGTAGACGCCGGCACACGCGGCCTCGAAGGCGTCGAGCGAGCAGAGAAGCGCGCCGATGATTCCCGCGAGCACGTCGCCCGACCCCGCCGTGGCGAGCGCCGGTGTTCCGCCTCCGTTGATGACCATCCGACCCTCAGGTCGGGCGACGATGGTGCGTGCTCCCTTGAGCACGACGACCGAGCGGGTGCGCGTGGAGAGTGCCTGTGCGGCGCCAAAGCGGTCGGCTTCCACGGCGTCGGACGTCGACCCGAGAAGCCGCGCCAACTCGCCGGAATGAGGGGTGAGCACGCGAGCGCTAGGAGAGTGACCGACCAGCGACAGATCGCGCGCGACGAGAGTCAGCGCATCGGCGTCGAGCACCAGCGGTCCGGTCCATGTCGAGAGCACATGCTCGACGGCGTGTCTTGCGCTCTCATCGAGGCCGAAACCAGGACCGAGGACGACGGCGCGCTTGTGGGCGAGGGCGGCGTCCAGCGTGTTGGCGATGTCGTTGCGGTCGATGCGCGCGCACATCACCTCAAGCACGCGTGACTCGATTGACGCTGCCGCCTCGGACCACGTCGCGATCGTTGCCGCGCCCGCGCCGGCGCGAAGGACGCCGCGCGCAACGAGCAGTGAAGCCCCTATTTTTCCAGGTGATCCGCTGAGCACCGCGACGTGGCCGGCGGAATATTTGTGAGTGTCGATCGGACGCGCGCGGAGCCAAGTCGCGACGTCTGCGCGTTCGAGAAGATCGGCTGACGAGCCCACCGTCGAGGGCACGTCTCCCGGAACACCGATTCCCACGACGAGGATTTCGCCGGCGTGCACCGCGCCGCGCGAGGTGAGAAGGCCCAGCTTGAGATGACCGAAGGTGACCGTGATGTCGGCCTTGAAGGTCGGCCCGAGGGCGACGCCGGTGTCGGCGTTCATCCCGGAGGGCACGTCCAGCGCGACGCGCGTGGCCGATGACTCATTCATGGCGACCACGGCGTCGGCGGCGAGCCCCTCGATTGGCCGATCGAGCCCGGTCCCGAAGAGCGCGTCGACGGCGACGACCGCAAAGGTGAGAGCGGTACGCAAAGCCTTCAGATTGCCTTGATTTGCGAGCGACCGAACGACTCCACCAAGGGCGACGAATGCGTCGTGGTTGGCGCGCGCGTCGGGCGTCAGCCGAGCGGGGTCACCGCATAGGTACACCTCGAGCGAGCGTGGCTCTGCGAGGAGATGACGCGCGACGACGAAGCCATCGCCTCCGTTGTTTCCGGTCCCGCATACGATGACGATCGTATCGTCAGACCGCTCGCCAAGGAGACCCTCGATGTGCTCCGCCGCGCCGCGCCCGGCGTTCTCCATGAGTACCAGGCTGGGCACGTTGGCGACACCAATCGCGTGAGCATCGAACGCGCGCATCTGAGACCGCGACAGGACGGGGATCACGGGATCTCGCCCTCCAGGATAACCACGGCCGCGGCAATTCCGCCGTCGTGGGTGATCGTCACGTGCCAGCGCTGGACGCCTGCTTTCATGGCCAGCGCGAGAGCCGTGCCTTGAAGCTCGAGGCGCGGACGACCACTTCCCATGCGGCGCACCTCGACCTCGTGCCAACCTACGCCGGGCGCACCGTCCAGCGCTTTTGCGAACGCCTCTTTTGCGGCGAAGCGCCCGGCGAGCGCGGTTGCCGGGTCGCGGCCTGCGAGATCGGTGCGCTCTTTTTCGCTGCAGATTCGAGCGAAGAATCGATCGCCATGACGCTCGAGGGCGCGACGCATTCGTTCAATCGAGCAAACGTCGAGGCCAACGCCGAGGATCATCCTCGGCGATGGTACATCAACGAGCGCGATCAGGCGCCGCGCGGGCGACCTTTTGCGATGGCCTCGCGTAGGCTCGTCACCGCCTGGCGAAGCGAGAGAAAGAGCGCGTCCGAGATCACGGCGTGCCCGATGTTGAGCTCGATGATTTCCGGGATTTTCACCAGATCGACCACGTTTTCTCGAGTGAGACCGTGCCCGGCGGCGACCTCCATCCCCAGCCGCTTGCCCAGCTGCGCGGCCTCGGCCAGGCGTTCGAGCTCGACCTTTTTCGCCGCAGGCCCCGGAGCGTGCGCGTACTCGCCGGTGTGGAGCTCGATCTGCGCGACGCCGAGCTTCGCGGATGCTTCCACTTGCGCTGCGTCGGCGGCGATGAAGAGGCTCACCTTGATCTTTGCATCCTTCAAAGCGTTCACGTGAGCGGCGAGCGCGCTCCCACCAGCGATGACGTCGAGGCCCCCCTCGGTCGTTCGCTCCTCGCGGCGCTCGGGTACTATGGTCACCACGTTCGGCAGAGCCTTGCGAGCGATGGTCACCATCTCCGCCGTTGCTGCCATCTCCAGATTGAAGACCGACGTCAAGAGAGCGCGCAGACCGACCACGTCGGCGTCGCGGATGTGACGGCGGTCCTCCCGGAGATGCGCAGTGATCCCGTCGGCCCCCGCGAGGAGGCAAATCTGCGCGGCTTCGAGCGGATCAGGATAGGGCGTCCCTCGGGCGTTTCGGAGGGTCGCCACGTGATCGATATTGATGTGGAGACGCATCTCAGTCGTCGGTCCCGCCGGGTGCCTCACCGAGCTCTTCGTCCGTTTTCGGTGTGGGCAGAAGCTCGCCGTTGGGGCCGTCGCGCCGAACGATGAACGTTTTCCTGCTGGAGGTGTCGGGGTTTTCTCGCGAGACGACGCTCACGATGTTGACGCCCGGACGAAGCGGCAAGTCGGCTTCGAACGCCATCTTCTTCGAATCGGCGCCGTTGCGATTCGAGCGGTAGAACACCTTGCGCGCGCCCACGAAAATGTACGCGTCGAGCAGACGCTCGCCGTCGCTGGCCGTGCCTTTGATGAGAGTGTGTCCGTCTCGCGTGGCAAGCACGGTCGGGCTCAGCTCGATGGCTGGCGGAGCGTGGGCCATCGAATCTTCGAAGGCCACGACTGCGATCGCGGCTCCACCGGGATCGAGCTCGCGCGTGCGGGCGAAGCCGAATCGGCCGCCCCCGAGAGCCACCTTCACATAGTCGGGCACCGTACCGATGACGGTTGCCGCCGTCCCCGCAGGAAGACGCCCGAAGACTCGAGCGCCCGCTTCGGGAGACTCGATGAGCTCCGCCCCCGAGGCCTTGGCGTGCATCGTTCCCGATCCCGAGGCGACCGTCGTCGACGCTGCGATCGGCATGCGAACTTTCTCGACCACCGACTCGCGCAGATCATGATCGGAAATGGAAAGCTCCACCTTTGCTTCCGTGTCCGTCAGCTGGGGCTCTACGTCGAACGTGAAGGCCACCTTGCGCGTCTCTTGTGGCTGCATGTTCGAGACGTCGAAGCGACCCTCGTGCAGAAGGAGTCCGTCGCCGGAGAGGTTGCGCAAGTTGGCTTGCGTCTCGAACGAGCGGCCGCGGCCGACGTTGCGGACGGTGAGGTACATGGTGAGCCCCTCGTCCTTCTGGACGCGACCGTCGCCGTTGCCTTTGCGGTTGTCGACGATCTGATAGCTGTAGGCGAACATCGGCCGCTCCAGCGATTTCACCGACGCGCGGGCTTCGGCGTCTTGCGGCGCGCGGCCACGGGCCTCATCGAAGTGGAGCTTGATTCCGTCGGCACGGGTGAGTGCGTCGCGCGGCACCCGGCAAATGCGGGGCGCGTCTTTGGGGAGCGGCGCGGTGGAGCCGACCTTGTGGCCCTCCGTCTCGCACCAGCCGAGCGGGGAGGTCGCCGTGCGGCTCCTTCCGGGATCGAGCCTGCCGATGACCAGCTCTTTGTCGTTGAAGAATGGATTGTCGCTCTTGGTGATCGCGTAGAGCCTGAAGAGAGGAACGGTGCCCTTGTTGGTCATGGTGACCTTCAGATTCATGGGCTCGCCGGCGGTGACCTCATTCTGCGGACGGTCTGTCTCCACCTTCACCTCGAGGCCCGGCGGAGCGGACGGTGCGGTTGCCGCGACGACCTCGGCTGGTGCATCGCTCCAGTCGACGCCCATTCCTTTCAGCTCCGCGGCGACCTTGGCGATCTCCGATGCGCGGGCATCGCTGATGACGCTCTTCGCCGCACGAACCTGATCGAGACGCTTTCCCGGCGGCGCCTTGGCCACGAAATCACGGCCGAAGCGAATCGGGAAATCCATGGTGAAGTTGTCGTCGGGATCGCCGCCGCGCTCGCGAAAATCTTGGCGCTCTTTGGTGGGAAGATCGTAGCGAAGGGTCTCGATCGGTCGCCCGCCTTCGTGAGCGCGCGCGTTCGACAGGCTGCGAGCGAGATCGCGTTCCTTGAGCGATCCGGTGTCGACGGTGAGGTCCATCTCCTGATTGTCGACGGTCATCGCATCGAGCTGGATGTCGGGCGTCACGCCCGTGCCCTGGATGGAGACGTCGCCTGGCTCGGTGAGGTATTGAGCGATGGTCAGCTTGAGGGCCGCTTTGTCGGGCAGATCATTGAAGACGAGCTGCACACTGCCTTTACCGAAGGTGGTGTCGCCGATGATGACCGCGCGATCGTGGTTCTTCATCGCTCCAGCCACGATCTCGCTCGCACTGGCCGACGAGCCGTTCACGAGGAGCGCGATCGGGTAGTTCGGTTCCGTTCCGTCGACGTGAGCGACCTTCTCTTCGCGCCCTTCGCTCGGGTTGCCAACCGTGGCCACGATGGGGCCGTCCGCAATGAACTTATCAGCGACCTTCGCCGCCTGATCGAGCAATCCCCCCGGATTTCCACGGAGATCGAGAACCAAACCTTTGAGCTCGCCGCCCTTCTTGAGGTCCAGGAGCGCGGCCTCCAGGTCCGTCATCGTGTTTGCCTGAAACTGCTTGAGACGGATGTAGCCGACGTTCCCCTCAAGCAAGCGGTGCTCGACGCTCTTCACCTTGATCGTCTCGCGGGTGAGCTCGAAGGGACGCGTTCCCTGCCAACCGTCTGCGCCGTCGCGGTGGATCTGGATGACGACTTTGGTGTTCGGCACGCCGCGGAGGTGATTCACCGCTTCGTTGAGGCCCATGTTGAGCGTGGACTCGTGATCGATCTTCACGATGCGGTCGTACTTGCGGATTCCCGCGCGGCCGGCGGGTGTTTCGGGCATGGGGTTGATGACGGTGAGCATCTGGTCGCGAATGGAAATGACGATGCCTAGCCCGCCGAACTGGCCGCTCGTGGAGAGGTTCATCTCCTTGTAGGCCTCGGGCGAGAGCAGGACGCTGTGCGGGTCGAGGGTGTGCAGCATGCCGTTGCACGCGGCGTATTCGACCTCACGCAGGTCGACCTCGGTGTTGCGGAGGCCGTCTTGCACGAACGCGAACACTTCGCGGAGGCGGGCGCTCACGTCCCAGGGGCCTTGCACGTTGTCGACGCGAAACTCGCGCTCTTGCGTGTCGACGCGAACCTTCACGGTGGGCGCGCCTTCGTCGTGAAGGACGATGACCTGGGCCACGTCTCGCTGCACGTAGTTGAGCGCAGACAGGAGCATCTCCTTTGGCTTCACGCGCTTCGGCTCGACGTAACGATCGCGCACGGTCTTCAACACTTCGTTGACGACCTTCAGCTGCGTGAGATCGTAGGCCGCCTTTGTTTGCGCGGAGACCGCGGCGTTGTTGGCGGCGATGGCGGGCGTCAGCCCTTCCCACAGACCACCGCCGTGAAGGCGGAGCGCGAGGAAAGTGGCAATACCGAATCCGACGAGAAGTGAGCTGGCCTTCGTGAGGCGTTGGAGCGCTGACATGCGGTTTTCAGTATAGACACGAGCACGGGCGCTGGGGATGGGTCGCGGCGCATTTCAAGTGGATTACAATTTTAGCCACCGCCGTGCCCACCGCTGTAGCCGCCCCCGAAGCTCCCGCCGAAGCCACCGCCAGAGTGGCGACCGCGGCCGGAATAGCCGCCCGTGAAGGGAACTCCATGGAGGCCACCGAAGCCTCCGCGCGCACGGGTGTAGAACGCGGGATCGTTCAAAAGCGTCGTCCGACCGGAGATTCGAAGCGAATGGGCGGAATAAAACTCGGGCCACGCAGAAGGCGCCGCGAGACGATTCAACGCCGCGAGATCGACAATCTCGAGCTGAATTCCGCTGGCTTGGTAGAGCGCAAAGATCGCGTGCAGATCGTCTTCCTCGACGGCCACGTCGTCGAGGCTCGACACGACGTAGATCACGCGGCGAATTCCGCGTGCGTGAAGAACTGTGTCGTCCGGGAGATCGTTACCCTGCAGAAAATAGCGATTGTCGAAGACGTCTTCGTCGGGCTCATCGAAGCGGTAGGCCAAGCGCCACGCGTCGAGAAGAAAGACGGGGTGCGTCACCGACGCGTTCACCGGTAGACGCGGCTGCATCGTCATGAGCGCGGCAAGCGCTTCTTCCGCGGGGATGAGCTCTTCCTCGGAAGGCCAGTTGTTGAACGTGAGCACGTTCGAGACGCTCTGATGCGCCTCTTGGCTCAGCGTCGCGCCGAAGGCCACGGAAGCCGCGCCGCGTAGATCGACGACCCACATGGCGTCGTCTGGGAGACCCACCCGCGCCACTTGCATTGCCGCCGCCCGCGCGTCCTGCACGATCTGGAGCTGGTGGACCTCGGGGAGCTCGACGCCTTGAGGGAGCGAATCCACCGCGCTAATGAGGGTGAGCTTTGCGTAGCGCGCCCACGGGTCATCGGTCGGGAGTTGCCAGCGCGCCGCCACGACGTTCGACGGATCCGGATTTACCCCTGTCGTCGAGATCGGGACCTCTTCCGCCCAATAGGCGACGCTTACCGACGGCGTCCACGGACGCGAGGCGCACGCGCTCGTGAGGGCGGCAAGCGAGGGGATTGCTAGGAAGCGGCGCCGCATCACGCGGCCTCATCGTGAAAAACGGGTAGCACGAGCGCGTCGTGCGAAACGTGGCTGTCGCGCGTGAGGCGAGCGAAGTAGCCGACGAAGCTCCCATCGAGAACGTAGGCCCCGAGGGTCACGAGGCGAGGACCCCACGGTGTCTCGATGGCACGCTGACGGATGAAGCGCTGCGCGATCCATGTCTCGCCCTCGGCAACCCGGACGCGGACGTCGGCGAGGAGCCGTACCCAGTCGGCGTCGGCGATGAGCGACCCCACGAAGACTTCGTCTCCGACCCGCCCGAGTGCGCGCTTCACGACCCAATCGCTCCGTTCGATAGCGAGGCGCTCGGGCTCGATCTCTCCGACCTCGAACGTGGCGGGAACGTGCGCGGCGAGGAGCGCACGATCGGCTGGGAAAAGGCCGTCTTCAGAGGCCTTGCAGGCCCGAGCGAATGCGAGCTTCGACTGCATGAAGATCTGGGAGAAGCTCGAGATCGTCCGCAGCTTGCCGGCTTCTATGGCCTCGATGAGGCCGGGAACGTTGGCTTGGCCTTCCATGTATTCTGCAGGAAAATAGCGGTAGAGTGCACGTATCTCCGTGTCTCCGATCATGACCTTGCCGTCTCGGTAGCGGGGTGCGGTGGGCGGAGCGAGGACGGCCTTGATCCCGCGTTCGTCGAGCGCGCGCTTAATGAGGGCACACACCTGGAGATCCTCTGCGTAGGCCGTGGCGAAGATGAGCCCAACGGATCCACGTGTGCCGTGGTCATCGGTGACCAACCCTTCGATTCGTGTGGCAAGGGCCCGCATCAAGAGCGTCGGATTTCGCCCACGGGAAAAACCCGCGGCGCGCGCCAACCGCGGAAGCGCAAAGGCCTCGTTGTGACCGCCTGGGCAGTCGGCGTTGATCTCGCACGCACGCCATCCGCCATCCTCGCCGAGGAGGAGATCGACGCGCACGAGGCCGGCATCGTCCTTCCGCGAGTGCGACGCCGCAGCCAGGCGAAGAACGTCAGAGTGGAGCCCGTAGCGTGCCGCCTCTTCAGGATCGACGTGCGCTCGCGACGCCGCCGCGCCGACCATGCGCACCACGTTTTCGGCGGCAAAAACAGCATCTTCGTGCAACTGGCGAGAGAGCACGAGGGGGTGGATGTCGACCCGACGCTCGCCGCCGACGAACGCGTCCCACACGAAATATTTCCGCGCGAGCTCGCCTTGCAGACCCGCCTCTGCGAGAGGGTCTTGCATCGCGAGACGCTCCACCCGCGCGCTCACGGAGTCCTTGAGCTGAGGGCGTCGAAGAGCGCCGGGTCCTCGCTGCCGAGACCGTAGAAGACGATACCGACGTCGAGCGGGAGTGTGGTTGCATCCCAGGCCGACAGCGCGCGCGCCGTTGATTCGGCGTCATCGAACCACACGGCATGGCTTCCCGTGTCATCGCGGTACGCGAACTGAAGCGCGCCGGTCGGGCCACGATCAATTGAGGCATGCTTCGAGTTGGCGACGGCGCTTGCTTCGAGGAAGCTCACGTCGCGTTGACCGTTGGGTCCGAAGTCGGTTCCATAGAGTGGGAAGGCCACGTCGAGCTTCGCTGCCGGCATGCGCGCGCGCGAGAAGCGCACGGCGTCGACCGCCCACCCGGGATCGATCGTCGGCCCGGGAATCTGATTGCAGCACGAGAAATCAAGGGTCATCACCCGGGCGTGGTCGATCAGCGGCGCGAGCGCACCAAGCTCGAAAGCGTCGCCTCCCACCACGTCGCTCGGTGTCTGGATCGACGGCGGGAGAAACATTCCGAGCTCTCGTCCCGGACGAATCGCGGCGCCGAGATCCTTGGTGAACGCGGTGACGAGTGCGCTCGCCGTGTTTGGCAGACGCTGCAGATCGAGCTCGAGCCCGTCGGCGACGTCGCTCGCCGTCTTCAAGTTCGCGATCACCGTCTTCGTCCAAACCGGGTCGGCGAGGTGGGCCGCGGTCTGACCTCCGTCGTATTTTCGACCCGTCTCGTCGGTGAAAGAGACGGCGAGCTTCACGCGGTACCCCTCGCCGTGGAGGACGCTCACGGTGGCCGCGAGGTTCGCAACGGCGCTCGGATCGCTCGGACCAACCTCGCCCGTAGCGCGCGGGACGAGGCAGAGAAAGATCACCTCGCTCACCAGGCGCTTGGTCGCCGAAGAAGCGAGGGCTCCGGTTTGCCAGGTGTCGAGCGCGCAACCATCTACGATCACTGCTCCGTGGCGGTGGGTCAGCGGACGCGTGCTCGTGAGCCCGACGTGATCGTGGTCACCGCTCGGGCCGCTGCACCCGAGGAGCGCCGTGCCTGCGCAAAGGGCAAGAAGGAGCAAGTTCATAGGCAACCTAATCATGGACCCCACTCCCACTGCAGACCAATGGATCCGCCATTCAGGAAACTGACCTCGTAAAGATTCGGCGCGACGAAGAGGCATGCGCGGTTCGTGGGATCGACGCGGCGACACGCTTCTATGCTCATGCGAAGAGCGGGCGCGGAGCCCTTCACCTCCACCACTTTCCAGGAGGCGCCCCCGGCAATGGCGGCATTCATACCCACGAACGTGTAGGCCGCGCGGACCGTGCCGGCGAACGCCCATCGACGTTCTTTGAAGCGCACACCGAAGCCTGGCAAGAGGAGATCGACGCGGTACGCCGTCCACGGGCGGAGCTCGACGAAGCTGCCGTCGACGCTGGTGAGGTTGCGCGCGCTCGGGCCCGCCGCGACGAACCCGCCGCCACCAGCCACCGGAAAAATCCACCGATCGGAGACGACGATGGAGGTGTCGAGGTGGCCCCCCAGAAAGCTGAGTGGCCCCGCCGAGCCGAGTTCTCCGTCGCGAAGCGTGCGAACGGGAGTTTCTACGACGCTTCCGAGGGAGAGCTTGGGTGTGGCGCGGATCCAGCCGAGCTCTAGCCCCCCTTGGGCTTCGAGGACCATCGGCGGGGACTCTGCATTCGCCGACGGAGCGACGAGCAAGCCACCAAGCGCGAGTGCGACCAAGTGCCGCACCGGGCGACGACGCTTCGGGACGCGACGCCCAAGCATGGGACCGGAACGCACCTGAAGGTGGGCCATCGAGTGGAGCTCGCCCGGCATACAAGGAGCGGTTGCAAGATCTCCACCGCTTGCGTTCGCGAGCGTCCGGCTGCCCGAGGCCGAGCTGCTAAAGGCGCCGAATCACCGCCACGTAGAAGCCTGCGAAGTAAGCCATTTTGGTGTTCGCAAGCCAACCTTCGATGCGACGAAGGGCGTGCCGGACTACGGGCAGCTGCATTGCCGCGGCGACTGGGGTTACGATTCGGATGCCGGACGCTCCTTCGAGCTTGGTGCCGGGCGGCAGAATGCGCGGGATCACCCACGGTGGATCGAAGCGCGTGTAGACGGCGCTCTCCCGCGTCTCGTCGGCGATCTTTCCGGCGGGGCCCAAGCGCTTGGCGAGGCCGCGCAAGCTGAGCGGATTGTAAAACTCGGCGAGGACGACGCCTCCTCTTCGCGTGACACGCACCATCTCGGCGAGAGCGCGGCCGATCTCTGGAACGTGCGCGAGCACCTTGTAGCTGCAGGTCACGTCGAACTGCTCGTCGGCAAAGGGAAGGTTGGTGACGCTCCCCTCGCGAACATCGAGACCGCGCTCGCGGGCGCGGGCCAGCATCCCGGGCGAGAGATCGATTCCCTGCGCGGAGCGGGCAAACGTTGCCATTCTTTGCAAAAGAAGGCCGGTGCCGCAGCCGCACTCGAGGATGTCTTTGCCGAGGCCATAGCGACGGGTGAGATCGATTTCCAGATCATCGATGAGCGCGTGGTAGCCGTCGGGGCGGTTCGGGCTCCGGTGGATCTCGTAGTCTCGCGCAAACTCGTCGTAGTACGCGCGCGTGTGGTTGGGATCACTGCTCAAGGGCATGCTCGTCGCTCCAGCCAACTCCCACCCGCATCGGTGTAGTAGATCCAGACGCCCCCTTCGCGATCGAGCTCGATCGCGACGAAGACGACGGACCCGGTGGTATTTACCAGACCGAGCGGCGAGAAGCTCCCTTCGCCGTCGAGGCGACCGAGCTCGAGCACGCGGAGGGACCCTGGCTCCGCCGCGAGCGGGCGAACGCGTGCAACATACATGGATGACCCGCCGTGCGTCGCGGCGATGGGAGCCGCGTCGATGCCGTTCGGATACGCAGAGAAGCGGGTCGGTGCATCCATCTTCGGAGGACTGTCGATCCTGGCGGAAACAAGCCCAAATCCGTGCTCGGTGGTGGTGGGCATGAGCGCGAACGTGGCCCCCGCTGCCGAGGTCGCGAGGGCGACCGAGACTTGACGGTCGGCTCCGCCTGCGATGAAGACGACCGCGTCGGGTCCCACCGCGAGACGCCCGCGAAAGCTGAGGGTCCGCGCGTGGACCGGGCTCATCGCCCTTCGCGCATCGACGAGGAGCGCGACTACCTCCGCGCCACGCTCGGCGAAGGCGAGCTCGGTCGCGCCGTTCCCGTCCTCCGAGATCCGCACCGGGGGGTTGTCGTCGACCTTCACGAAGGCTTCGGAGAGACGCCCCTCGGTGGTCGCGCGCGCGGCGAGGAAGCCTAGGAGGGTGTGTCCAGCGAGAGTCGCCGCCACGATGTGTGCTCCGAGATCGGCGCGTCCGATCACTTCATCGGATGCTTGGGCTCGAAGTGCGCGATGGAGATCTCCCCTCGCGTCGGCGCAAAATGCGAAGGGCCCAGTGGATGCGCAGACCGGCTTCGAGGCCGAGAGCGGCGGCGCGTCCAGCGTGCGACCGGGCTTCCATTTCGCCGTTTTCAGAGGCTCGGCCGAGAAAGACCCCACGCTGATCAAGCCATTTTTATGGGTGATCACGTCCATTCCAGCAGCGGTGGCCACGAGCGACGCGGGACCGGTGAACGGCTGCTGTACGCGTCCGAGAACCAGTCGGCAGGCGTTCGCACCTCCATCGAGCATCGCGTCGAGCACGACGGACGCCGAGCTCGCGGCATCATCTCTGCGGGTCGTTCCCACGGTCGGATCCGGCGCTGTCACTGACGGAGCCGCGACTGTGATCACTGCGGCATCCGACGGGGCAAGCCGCGGTGAATCCTTACACGAAGAAAGGAGAGTGACCGCCAGGGCCGGGAAGAGTGCGCGAATGTTCACGAGCTCGCGCATCTTCTCAGATCTCCGGCGCGCCTCCAACGCGTGTCGCCCAGGCAAGCGGGTCAACGGGGCCGCGAGAGCGACACTGATCGCGAAGGGCGCGCTCGGATTTCACGACAGCACTTGCCTTCGGTAGAGCTCATCGCACACGCAAAATGCAAAAAACCCGACGCTTACCCAGGCGTTGAGATCGAAGAACGCACGGTCGATCTTCGCGAGATTGCCCTTGCCGACGATGGCGTGCTCCCACACGAGAAGAAGAGCGGTGGTCACCACACCCGCAAAAAACAATGGCCCGCGCGCGAGCGACCACCCTGCGAAAGCGAAGGCGCCAACCGTCACCACATGGGCGAGGGCGCTGAGCACCAGTGAGGTCTGGAGTCCGAACCGCGCGGGAATGGAGTGCAGACGGTTTGCGCGATCGAAGGACTCGTCTTGCAATGAGTAGAGGACGTCGAAGCCGAGGAGCCAGAAGAGCACGCCGATCATGAGTGCGACGATCCCCAGGTTCGGAGCAGCACCCATGGCGATCCACGCGCCGCCCGGCGCGAGAGAGAGCGCGACCCCCAGCCACGCATGCGCCCCCCACGTGAAGCGTTTCGCAAACGAATAGCCGAGGAGGACGACGAGCACGAGGGGAGCGAGAAGGGCAGGCAATTTACCAAGGGATGCTGCCGCGGCCAGGAAGAGCGCGCCGGATACCGCGGCGAGGGCCAGCGCTTCGTTCGGCTTCACGTCGCCGCGTGGGACATGGCGATCACGGGTGCGCGGATTCATGGCGTCGATGTCGCGATCGATGAAACGGTTGAAGGCCATCGCGCTCGTGCGCGCTCCCACCATGCACGCGAGAAGGGCGACGACGCGGAGCACGGTGAGCGGGAGATGCGCTTGGGCATGGGCGAGGACGACGGCGCTCGCTGCAAAGGGGAGCGCGAAGACCGTGTGGGAGAACGCGACCAGTTGTCCGTACGAGCGAATTTTTTGAGACGAGATCATCTTCGGGCCTCGATCCAGCGTCTCGGAAGGCGCACATTCCGCAGCAGAAAAGCAGCCGGTTCATCGATCCGAGCGCCGTCGACGGCGACGATACCCGGACGCGCCCCGCGCCTGATCCGACCAAGCTCATGGCGCCCGAGAGCACGCGCTCCGTTCCAGGTAGCCATCTGCAGCAGCTCCCGCGCCGGCACGCCGGGGAAGCGATCTCCGAGGGCGCGCGCTTCGGCAAGAACGTCGAGTGATGCGTTGGAGGCCAGCGAGTCGGTCCCCAAGGCTGCTTCGATTCCAGCGTTGCGCACGTCGAGGAGCGGCGGGCACGCAGTCTCGATGTGAAGATTGGATCGCGGACAGAGGACCACCGGGGAGCCGCGCTCTGCGATCAGGGCGAGCTCGGCGGGTCGCGCATCCGTGAGATGCACCACGATTACGTGGGACCCGAGCGCACCGAGCGCGTCGGCCTGCGCCACCGGCGAGAGCATTGGCCAGGCGAGTTGAGACGCACTCATGTTCAGGCGATCCGAGAGCCACGCAGGGACCGTTCCCTCCCCGCGCTCGAGGGCGGTTCGCTCGGCGGCGTGCTCTGCCAGGTGCAGGCTCGTCGAGACTCCACGTGCGCGCGCGTGCTCGGCGAGACTCCGCACCGCATCGGCATGCGTGGTGTAAAGCGTGTGCGGGGCGGGGGCGTACGCCAGATCCGTCGTTGGCCACGTGCGCAGAAGCGGCTCGAGCTCTCCCCTCAGCCCTTCCACGCGAGCCATGATGGCCGCACGATCGAGGCCGAAAATTTCGTGGAAGATGGATCCCCCGATCTTCGCGCGGGCAAGCGCGCCGACGGCAGCGAGCGAGTTCGTGACCTCGCCGACCGCACCGGTTCCATACGCCACTAGCTCGCCCACTGCGCGATCGATGGCCCCGGATTGGTCTGCCTCGGTGGTCGCGCCGCGCGCGCCAATCAGACGCTCGACCCAAGGGACGAAGCCGGATCCACCGGCAATTTGACCGCGAAGCGCGCTCAGCTCGAGGTGGACGTGCGCGTTGATCAGCGCCGGAAAAATCACACCGTGCACGCGCTCGATCGTCAGCCCGGCGTGGCGGGGAAGGATCTCGCCTGCCGGCCCAAGGTCTTCGATGGTGCCGTCTGGGGCGAGAATCAGCGCGGCGTCGGCGAGAGGCGCTTCATCACCGAGGATGGCGTGGTCGCTGTGGATCGCACGCACGGCGTCACCCCGTCGCCACCGGAGAGGTGAGCCATTCGTAGTGGACGTTGCGGCGCACGGGCTTGAACCCGACGGCGCGGATACGTTCTTCGATTCCCGCGGCATCGATGCAGAACGTCGTGCCCGCGCTGGAGACGACGTTCTCTTCGAACATTACGCTTCCAAAGTCGTCGGCCCCGAAGCGGAGGGCGACTTGACCGATCTCGGGACCCTGCGTGACCCACGACGCTCCCACGTGCGCGATGTTGTCGAGCATCAGTCGCGCCATCGCTTGCTGCCGCAAATAAAGGTGCGTCCCGGTGTCCCCGGCGGCGATGCGCGTTCCCTTCTCGTGCTGATAATCCCAGCAGAAAAAAGCCGTGAAACCGCCTGTCTCGTCCTGCAGATCGCGGAGCTTCACCAGATGTCCGATTCGATCGCGCGCGGTGTCCGTGGTGCCGTACATCATCGTCGCGCTCGAGCGGAGCCCCAGGTGGTGCGCCACCCTCATGACGCCGAGCCAGTCTTCGCTCGTGCACTTGGCCTTCGCGATTTTTCGCCGGACGCGGTCGACGAGGATCTCTGCGCCGCCGCCAGGGACGGAGTCGAGCCCCGCCGCGTGAAGTCGCTCGAGGACGCGGGTCACCGACAGACCTTCGATCCGCGCGATGTGGAGGATCTCCTCGGGAGAGAGCGCATGGAGCCCGAGCCGGTACTCCGATTTCATCCAGCGAAAGAGATCTTCGTACCACTCGAGCCGCAGATCGGGATTGAGCCCACCCTGAAGCAGAATCTGTACGCCCCCCGCGTCGACCACTTCCTGAAGCTTTTTTCCAAGCACTTCGCGCGAGAGCACGTACCCCTCGGGATGACCGACGGGGCGGTAGAACGCGCAGAAGCGACAGCTCGTGGTGCACACGTTCGTGTAATTCACGTTGCGATCGACGATGTAAGTGACCACTCCCGCGGGATGCTTTCGACGACGCACGGCATCTGCCGCGAGACCGAGATCGAATAGCCCCGCCTCGCCGATGAGGCGCTCGCCTTCCGCGGCGCTCAGACGCTCTCCTGCCGATGCTCGTGACAGGAGCGTGTCGAGCGAAGGCAGCTTGGCCGGCGCTTTTCGATCCTCGTCGAAGAAGCGCACCGACGCTCGCGGGAGCAGGCCGCCTTTGCTTGCCTCGTCGAAGAAGAGCTGGAGCCCGCGCCGCTCTTCGTCACCGAAGTCGTAGCGAATCGAGTCTTCGAGATACGAGCGCAAGTCGGCGGCGTCGAGGCCGGTCTCCCGCGCGTGCGCATCGGCGATCGCGTTGCGATGGCCCATTCCAAGGGTCTTCGCGTCGATGAGGAGCTGCTCGTCAGCCTCCGAGAGCACACCCGGGCGCCCTCCCCATGCCGCAAAAATAAAGGGAAGACCGGTGTGCTCGAACCACGCTCCGCCGAGATCCAAACGATGCGCGAAGCGATTCTCGACCATGAGCGCCGGATCTCCGATCACCAGCGCTCCGGTTTTTTCTCCAATGCCGGCGATCGCCTCCGCCGGCGGACAGGCGTGCAGGCGGGGCTCCTTCCCATGACGGCGTGAGCGCAGGATGAGTCGCGCGAGGACGACGCTGGTGCGAGACGAAGTGTCGACGAGAAGATCAGTCACCTCGTCGATCGGACAGGAGGAGAGCACGACGACGCTACGCACGTTGCCGCGCGCGCCGATCGCGACTCCACGCACGACCCGCGCATCTCCGAGAGAAGCGAGGCCCGCCACCGGCACTTGCCCGAGGTCGGCTTCATCTTCGGCGACGCGACGAGCCGCCTCACGCGGTGATGCCAGATCGAGACGCACGCGCGCGGACACAGGCTCGCGGTTCATTCCTTCGTAAAGCGGCCGGGCGTTCAAGTACCCGACGCCTGCAAGGCGAAGTCGCTCATCTGCCACGGGCTTCATTCGATCACCTGGAGATGGCGTGACTGTTTTCGATCGCGAACCTTCATCGACGCTTCGGGGACGGCGTTGGGGGCAATCTCGCGCACCACGTTGTAGAGGGTGTCGCGCTCGATCGGCGTGCGGCCTGCTTCGCGAATGAGGCGCACGAGCTCGTCGTAACGAAGCCCCTGCGGTGAGGTCGATCCGGCCGCA
Organism: Myxococcales bacterium; assembly: GCA_043747615.1. Taxonomy (GTDB): domain Bacteria; phylum Myxococcota_A; class Polyangia; order Polyangiales; family Polyangiaceae; genus JAYTOU01. The sequence continues at coordinate 74,675 of JAYTOU010000007.1, forward strand.
TGGTAGATCGTCTCGTGGACGATGGTTCCGTCCAGGTCGTCCGCACCGAACGACAGTCCGATTTGCGCGATTTTCGGAGTGAGCGAGACCCAGTACGCCTTGATGTGGGGAACGTTGTCGAGCATCAAGCGGGAGACGGCGAGCGTTCGCAGCTCGTCGAACGCCGTCGGCGCAGGCAGATTTTTCATCCCGTTTCCATCCGGATGAAACGACAGCGGAATGAAGGCCTGTAGTCCGCCGGTCTCGTCTTGGAGCGCGCGTAGTCGAAGGAGGTGATCGACGCGATGCTCGAACGTCTCGATGTGCCCAAAGAGCATCGTGGCGTTCGTGCGCATTCCGAGCTTGTGCGCGACGCGGTGGACTTCGAGGTATTCCTCGCCCGTGGCCTTGTCGTGGGAGATCTTCTTTCGCACGTCGGGGTGAAAGATCTCGGCTCCTCCGCCGGGAAGGCTGTCGAGGCCGGCCGCGCGGAGGCGAGTCAAGACCTCGAGGTTCGTCATCCCGTAGTGCTGCGCGAAGAAGTGGATCTCCACGGCGGTAAAGCACTTCATGTGAACGTCGGGCTTGATGCGCTTGAAGCCGCGTAGGAGCTCCTCGTAGTACGTGAAGGGGAGGCCCGGATGCAGCCCGTTGACGATGTGGACCTCGCTGGGCGGATCATCCATTCGCTGCTCAAGCTCGGCCCACGCAGCCTCGAGCTTCATGGTGTGAGCGCCGGGCGCACCTTCCTCGAGCTTGGCGAAGGAGCAAAAGAGGCAAGACGCGACGCACACGTTCGTCACTTCGATCCGCATGTTGCGATTGAAGTACGTGCGGTTTCCGTGGAGGCGCTCGCGCACTTCGTTGGCGAGCGCGCCGAGCACGAGGAGGTTCGGCTCATGGAAAAGTGCAAGCCCGTCTTCGAAGGTCAGGCGCTGATTTCCTCTTACTTTTGACTCGATTTCGGTGATCACGTGGCCTCCTCGATTACGAAGCTCGGGCGCCGTCCGGCCCGCTCGATGAGACCTGCAAGCTCGCTCTGATCGATGCGATGGTCGTCCGCCATCGGGAGACGCGACACCCGACGAGAGGCAACGGAGAGCTCGCTCGCTCCGAAACCCAATGCGACCTGCCCGAGCTGGATCCCGCACGCCGTAGCGTCGACCCGTACGCGTGCCGCCGGAGGACCGGTGATGCGAGCGATGGCCACGGCGCGCAGGAGGGCAAGGCCCTCGGCTCGTACCTCGATGACCTCACCGTCGCTCGTGGCTCCAGCGGCGAAGACCCGAACCTCCACCCCCACTTCGAGCTTGCGAATCTCGTCGGCGAGGGCGCCGAGGGCGAGGATATCCGCGATCTCGAGCACCGGTAAAAGCGCGTGCACCTCCGAAATATTTCCAAGCCGGCGCGCCTCGAAAATTTCTCCGAGGCCTGCCTCGGCAATGGCCGCTGCCACGAGCGCTTTCATCGATCGCCCCAGCGGTGAGCGAGATCGTTCGCAATGCCGAGGTGATCGAGGACCCGTCCGACGACACCGTCCACGGCATCTTCCAGGGTCTTTGGCTTTCCGTAAAACGACGGCATTGCCGGAAAAATCACTGCGCCGGCCCGGGCTAGCGCCGTCAGATTTTCGAGGTGGATGAGGCTGAGCGGGCTCTCCCGCGGGACGATGACCAGGGTCCGCTTCTCCTTGAGCATCACATCGGCTGCGCGCGTGAGGAGCGAATCGGAGATGCCGTGGGCGATCCGCGCCGCCGTCCCCATCGAGCAGGGGATCACCACCATCGCATGCCAGCCTGCGCTGCCGCTGGCGAAGGGCGCCTTGTAGTCGCGACCAGACCACACCGGCAGAGTGATCTCGTCGAGCAGATTTCCGCCGCACTCGAGAGCCCAAACCTCCGGCGCCGTCGGTGAGAGGCACACGCCAACTTCGATGTCTTCGCCCGTTCGCGCTCGCTCCGCCAGGTAAGACAGGAGACGCTTCGCATACGGCGCCCCACTTGCTCCGGTCACCGCGACGACGATCTTGCGTCTCACTTTTTCTCCGCCCTCACGATCGAGGCCACTCCAAAGGTCAGATCGCTACCGTGAACGGCCGTGAATCCGCCGCGGCAGAGCATGTCTTCGTAGTCGGCGCGAGCGACGAATTCCTTCACGCTGGTCGCGAGGTAAGCATAGGCCTCACGATCCCCAGAGACTTTCCCGCCGACCGTCGGCAGGACATGGCTTGCGTAAGCCGCGTGAAAAAAGCGGGTCGCCGCGCGCACCGGGCGAAAGAACTCGAGGGTCACGAAGATGCCACCGGGAGCGAGCACCCGTCGGACCTCTTCGATCCCGCGTGGGAGGTCTGCGAGGTTGCGCATGCCGAAGCCGCAGATGACGGCGGTGAACTCCCCGTCTGCGAACGGGAGCGCGAGCGCATCGGCGACCACGACCTCTGCGGTCGGAGCCTTCACGCGCCCTGCTTCGAGCATCTTCGCCGCGAAGTCCGCCGCCACTACCCGTGAGCGGGGGCGCGCACGAACGAGCATCGCCGTCAGGTCCATCGTCCCTGCACACAGGTCGAGGGCCGCTCCCTCCGGTGCTCCGGCGAGAAAGGCGATTGCCCGCGCCCGCCACGCCCGGTCGATCCCGGCCGACATGACCCGGTTCAGCACGTCGTACGTAGGTGCAATCCGATCGAACATCGCCTTGACGCTGTCCGACCGTTCCTCCGCCGAAGGCCCTGTTTTCCCGTGCGGCATGGCAACTCCCATATCTTTCAAATTAATCTGAAGGATGCAGAAGTTCTAGATGCAGGTCGCCGATCCGTCAAGGCGCCGAGGCCACGCAGAGGTGGTACTACGAGCGCATGAAACCCGGCGAGCATCCTGAGTTCTTCCGTTTTCCCGCGCCCGAGGGGCGCTCGCGTGAGAGCACGATCTGCCTCGACCGCGACGGACACTTCTTCCACGACAACGAGCCCGTCGAGCACCCAAAGCTCGCGGCCGCGATGCACACGTGGATCTCGCGCCACCCCGACGACGGTCGCTACATCCTGACCAACGGCTACGACTGGACGTACTTCTGCGTCGAGGACGTCCCCTACTTCGTGCGCTCGGTCCGCATTGAGGAGGATGCCATCGTTCTCACCTTGAGCGACGCCACCGAAGAGTCCTGGGACGCGAGCGGCTCGGAGACGCGCGGCGATGCTCTCTACACGATGGTCAAGAAGGACAAACCGGGCGGACCGTTCGAGGCCAAGTTCACGCGGCACGCGCAAACGGCGCTAGCTCCGGTCCTCGTCGACGACGGTGGTAAACCCGCTGTTCGGCTGAAGAAGAAGACGATTCGAATCGGCGATTGACCGCGACCGGAGTACGATTGCAGCACCGATGCGCCTTCTCATTGCCGATAAGCTGCACCCCCGCGCCATTGAAGAGCTTCGCGCGCTTCCCATCGAAGTCGTCTACGAGCCGGAGCTCACGAAGGAGTCACTCCAGTCGAAGCTCCCAGGGGTGGGTGTGCTCGTCGTGCGCTCCACCGAGGTCACCGCGGCGGCTATCGAGAAAGCGCGCACCCTCCACCTGATCGTTCGTGCCGGGGCGAGCTTCACCACGATCGACGTTCGGGCTGCGAGCGCGCGCGGCGTCTACGTCGCGAACTGTCCTGGGAAAAACGCGTCAGCTGTCTCCGAGCTCGTCTTCGGCCTGATGATCTGCATCGACCGTCGCATTCCCGATGGCCTCTTCTCGCTCCGATCGCAGAAGTGGGAGCGGCTCGAGTACGGCAAAGCGGAAGGCCTCCACGGCAAGACGCTCGGCATCGTCGGCGTCGGCGCGATCGGGAAAGACATCGCCATGCGGGCGAAGGCTTTTGGCCTCAGCGTGATCGGGTGGAGCCGCTCGCTCACTCCGTCGCGCGCCGCCGATCTGGGAATCGGATATGCGTCGAGCCTCGAGGACTTGGCGGCCCGCTCGCAGATCCTGAGCGTGCATTTGGCCCTGAATGACCGCACCCGCGGCATCATCGGGAAGAAGGTCTTCGACGCGCTTCCCCCGCACGCCATCTTCATCAACGCAGCGCGAGCCGATCTCGTCGACTACCCTGCGATGCGCGAAGCGGTCGTCACCCGCGGCCTTCGCGTTGGTCTCGACGTGGTGCCCGACGAGCCGAAGGGCAAGACCGAATATCCGAACGAGCTCTTCGCCGGACCGGCATCGGCCACGGGCGGTTTCATCTACGGCACGCCGCACGTCGCGGCATCGACCGATCAAGCGCAGCTAGCGATCGCCACGGAGACGGTGCGCGTGATCCGCTCGTTCCTCCTCGAGGGAAACGTGCCCAACGTCGTCAACGTGTCGAATTCGATCGCCAAGTTTCAGGTGGTCATTCGCATGCTCGACAAGGTGGGGACGTTTGCGAACGTGCTCAACGTCATCAAGCGCCACGGCATCAACGTCGAGGAGGTGGCTAACACCATCTTCGAGGGAGGCGCCGCATCGTGCGCCAAGCTGCGCGTCGTGAGCCGACCGAGCGAAGCATGCCTCCAAGAAATCAGGGCCTTCGACGAGGTCCTTCAGGTGGACGTCGTCACCCTTCCCAACCTCGCGTGATCTAGAAAATATGGGGACGGGCGTGCAGCGTTTCTTCTTCGCGGGGGCGCTTCTCGTGGGAGGAGCTTCGCTCGGCTGCACGCCGGCCGCAGGTGCGCGAAGCGACGGCGGCGACTCGAAGAGCTCCGATGCAACGGCGGCTATCGCGGATGCTGCCGCTTCGTCCGTGGCCGTAGCAGCGGTCGATGCCGGGCCCGCGGACGATGGGCTCCCCTCTTCGATGTCGCCGGATCTTCCGGTTCGCGGAAGGCACCTCCTCGAAGCCATCGCGCGAGACAATGCCGAGCTGGCGATGGACATCGTCTTCCCGCGAGACGCGTTTGCCGCCGCCCGCGATCTTCCAGACCCCGCAAAAGCCTGGGAAAAGAAGCTTTTTTCCGCGTTCGAGAAGGACGTCCACACGATGAGCAAGCGGATGAAGGGCGCCGATCACGCGCAGGAAATCTCCTTCGAGCTTGGTCACTCGGTCACCCAGATCGCTCCGAAAAAGAGGGACTGGAAGAAGCCGTTGTGGCGCGTAAAGCACTCCAAGCTGACCTTCACCCTCGACGGAAAGACGCAGCGAATCGAGATCGCAGAGATGACCTCGTACCGCGGCGCTTGGTACATCACCAAGCTTCGCTGAGGAAAACTACTTTCCTCGATTGAGCTCTTCGATGTGAACTTCGTCGAGGAGATCCTGGATGCGGGTCAGCTTGTCTTGGCCGACGTCGTAGAAAAACTTGAGCTCGGGAGCGAAGCGGAGGGCCAGGCTCTTGGTCACGGTTTGCCGGAGCATTCCTGCCGCGCGCCCTAGCCCCTCGATGAGCAAGTCTCTCTTCTTGGCGTCCTCGCCGCCTTCGAGGAGACGCACGTAAATTCGGGCGCTCCGAAGATCGTCGGTGACTTCGACGCGCGAGACGATGGCGCCGACCACCCGCGGGTCGCGCACCTTGCGGCTTAGGATCTTCGCGAGCTCTTCGCGAATCCGCTCCCCTACCCGCGTCCCCCGTTTGACGTCACCGGCCTTGGCCACGTTGATCTCCAGCGCGAATCAAAGGCGCTGTTTGACTTCCTCGATCTCGAAGGATTCGATGATGTCTTTCTCCTTGAGGTCGTTGTAGCCATCGAGGCTGATGCCGCACTCGAAGCCCTCTTGGACGTCTTTCACGTCGTCCTTGAAGCGCTTGAGGGCGTCGATCTTTCCTTCGAACACGACGGACCCGTCGCGAACCAGGCGGGCTTTGCCCGAGCGTTTGACGCCGCCTTCGATGACGTAGCAGCCGGCGACGGCCACCCCTCGCACCTTGAACACCTGGCGGACTTCCGCCTTGCCGCTCATCTTCTCGACGAGCGTCGGAGGGAGGAGACCTTCCATCGCGCTCTTCACGTCGTCGATCGCGTTGTAGATGATCGAGTAGATCCGGATCTCGATCTTGTTCTCTTCGGCGAGGGCCGAGGCTTTCCCGGCCGGGCGGACGTTGAAGCCGAGGACGATGGCCTTGGCCGCGATGGCCAGGTTGACGTCGCCTTCGGTGATCGCGCCGACGCCGGCGTGGATGATCGCCAGACGCACGCGGTCGGTCGAGAGCTTGGCCAGCGCGTCGGCCACCGCTTCGATGGACCCTTGCACGTCACCCTTGATGATGACGCGGAGCTCCTGCTGACTCGCGTCTGCCATGCGCTTCGAGAGCTCCTCGAGCGACACTTTCGCCGTTGCCGGGATGATGCTTCGCGCCATCTTCCCCTTGCGGCTCTCTGCGATCTCCTGGGCTTTTTTGGCGTCTTTGACGACGTGCATCGGATCGCCGGCACCCGGTACGTCGGAGAGGCCGAGGATCTCGACCGGCGTCGACGGCGGAGCTTCCTGGATTTGCTTTCCGTGCTCGTTGGTCATCGCGCGGACTTTTCCGAAGCCCGGACCGGCGAGGATGAAGTCGCCGACCTTGAGCGTACCGTCCTGCACGAGAACGCGCGCCACCGGGCCACGGCCGCGATCGAGGAGAGCTTCGAGCACGGTTCCGCTCGCTGCAAGCTTCGGATTCGCCTTGAGGTCGAGGACCTCGGCCTGGAGGGCCACCATCTCGAGGAGGTGGTCGATGCCTTCGCCGGTCATGGCGGAGACGTTTGCGAAGATGGTCTCGCCGCCCCACTCTTCGGGCTGGAGACCGAGCTCGACGAGCTCGCGACGCGCGCGCTCGGGCTCTGCGCCGGGCTTGTCGATCTTGTTGACGGCGACGATGATCGGAACCTTCGCGGCCTTGGCGTGGTTCACGGCTTCCTTGGTCTGCGGCATGACGCCGTCGTCTGCGGCAACGACGAGGATGACGAGGTCGGTCACGGATGCGCCGCGGGCTCGCATCTGCGTGAACGCTTCGTGACCTGGCGTGTCGAGGAACACGATCATCCCGTGCGGGGTCGTGACCTTGTAGGCGCCGATGTGCTGGGTGATGCCGCCTGCTTCGCCACCCGCCACATTTGCCTTGCGGATCTTGTCGAGGAGGCTCGTCTTGCCATGGTCGACGTGACCCATGACCGTGACGACCGGCGGGCGCGTCAGGCGGGCTTCGTCGGTGGTGACCACCTTCTCGGTGACCGTTCCTGCGTCGGCTTTCGCGCCGTCGGACTTCGCGACTTCTTCGCCGCGGGCGGCCGCGATGCTCTCTTCTTCGCTCTGCGCGACGTCCTCGAGCTCCCAGCCGAACTCGGAGGCCAGGATCTTCGCCGTGTCTGCGTCGAGCGTGGTGTTGATGTGCACGCCGGTCATGCCCATCGAAAGAAGCTTCATGAGAAGCTCCGTCGACTTTAGGGACATCTTCTGCGCCATCGTCTGGAGCGTGATGTTCTCCTCGATTCGAATGACCTTCTTGTGGTCGCTCATCTCCTTGGTCGAGACGACGCCCGAGGGCTTCCGCATTGGGGCGCCGCCGAACATTCTTCCGCGCGCGCCACCCGCTCCGCCGCGGCCCATCATCGGACGACCTTGCTGCGGACCGCCTGCCCTCATGTTTGCGCGGGGAGGCCCGCCCGTCGCTGCGCCTGCGCGCGGATCATACTGGACGCGACGTGCCATCGCGCCTGCTGCTCCGCCACCGATCGCGGTGCGCGGTGCGCTCGCAGGCGTGGGCATCGGAACTCCGGGCCGACCCGTCCAGTACTCGACGCCCGTCTTGGGAGCGGCCGGACGTGGCGTGGGAATGGTAGGACTCGCGACCGCCTCGTAGCGAACTTCTTCTTGGGGAGCAGCGGCAACGAACCGCGACGACTCGCGATCGCGCGGGGCGACATGCTCGTTCGGTGCGCGGGCGTCGCCAGGCGTGTTGGGCGGAGGCACGGGCGAATCGAGCGTCGACGATTGGGCCGGCATTGCCGCGGCCTCGACGTTGTCAGGCAGCGCGGCCGGCGGCGCTTCTTCGGCTGCGCGCTCTTCGACGTTGCGCGTCGATACGCGGCGCGTGCTCTTTCGCTCGGCGGGAAGCGCAGGGGCAGACGGCGCGACGTCGCGGACGCTCTTGCGCTCCTCGACCATCGTGGGGCTCGAGGCCTGCGCCGGAGGCAAACGGCCTGAATCGCGATCGCGCGTGACGACACGGCCACGTGGAGTCGATTCTGCTGCTTGCGCCTCCCGGGGTGCTTGTCCGTGACCGTTGTGATCGTCGTGAGCTGCGCCGACATCGGTGTGACTGCTCGGGGGAGCCGGGGGAATCGCGCGCGATGAGGGGACGGAATCCGGCCCAGCGGGCTTGGCGACAGCGCGACGCTTGACGACGCCGTGACGGACGCGCTCCTCGACGACATCGTGCGTCCGCTGCTTTTCGAGGTGGCGCTTCACGCGCTCCACCGCTTCGGGCTCGACGGAGCTCATATGGTTCCGCACGTCGTTGATGCCGACGGCCTGGAACAGCGCCACCACCGACTTGGGGTCGAGGTTGAGCTGCTTAGCGACTTCGTAAACGCGAACCTTGCTCATCGAGCCTCCCGAGGCGTTCTGCATACGTCACTCCCCAAATTTTTCGAGCCGGCTCTCTCACCTGAGGAGCCACTTGAGATGCCTGAAACAGCATCTTTTCCCGCGCAAACTTTCATCATCTCGGCCGCGATCGATTTGTTCGTTACCGCCGCGATCGCTACTTCGCTGCGCCCGAGGAGACCCCCGATGCGCTCTTTCGTTCCCCACGCGACTGCCCGTCCTTCGGCAATGGCATCGGCGACCGTCATCTTCTCGATCACACTCCCTGCATCGCGCGCAACGACGACGAGCGGAGCGTCTTTACCGAGCGCGGCACATGCGGCGTCGGCTCCGATTTCCAGGGCGTTCGTTCGCCGCGCGGCGAGAACGAGGCCTTCCATCCGCCGATCGAGGGCATCGGCCATCTGGGTGCCGAGCTCCGCCGGTGTGACCCGCACGTTGGTCTTCATGGCCCGTGCGATGCCACCCTTGCAGGCCTTGGCAAGGCAATCGGGCCGCGGATGAACGTGTGCGCCGCGACCGAACGAGCCGTCGCCGGCGTCGACCGCGACGTCTCCGTCTGGAGAAAGAATGAGACGAACGAACACCGACGGGTGGTCCTTCTCCCCGCAGCCGACGCAGGTGCGCGCACGTTTGCCCGGCTCCCCGCGAGGGTGCTCTTCCTTCGTTCTTGTGATGATTTCCACGTTCATCGACTCTTTTTTCTCTACGACTTTCAGACCGAGGCCTCGCGCTCTTTGGCGGCCTTCACCGCTTCTTTACGCGCTGATTCGATCACCTTGAACTCGCTGCTCAGGAACTGCTCGGCGCCCTGCTTGATGGCCCGTGCCTTCTTGATGCCGAGGCCCGTCTTGATCGCGAGCTTGTCTTCGTCTTCGCGGTGAATGTCTTCTGCGGTTTTGTATCCGGCCTCTTCGAGCAGCTGGATGGTGCGCTCGCCGATCCCGCGCACGAAGAGAAGACGCTCCCTCTCGGTGAACGGCTCGATGCGGTTCGCGGTGGCCTGGATGCGCTCCTGACGGAGGCGCTCCATGGTCGTCTCGGCGTTCTCTTTGATTTTTCCGGCGGTGTCGCCGAGCCCAGGAATGGCCGCAAGCTCGGCTTCAGTGGCTTCAGCGAGCTCCTCGAGCGCGCGGAATCCGAGCCGGTACATGCTGCGCGCGATGGCGTCGGTCACGCCTTCGATCTGCTGGAGGGCGCTGATGGCTTCTTCTTCCATCTGCTTGAACTTCGACTCGCTGATGATGTCGAGCTTCCAGCCCGTGAGCTGGGCCGCGAGGCGAACGTTCTGTCCTTTCCGCCCGATGGCGAGGGAGAGCTTCTCGTCGGGAACCACGAGCTCCATGCGCCCGTCTGCTTCGTCGACGATGACCTTGTTCACTTCGGCGGGCTGGATGGCTGCGCAGACGAAGCGTGCCGGATCGCGATCGTACGGAACGATGTCGATCTTCTCGCCACGCAATTCCTGAACGACGGCTTGCACGCGCGAGCCCTTCATTCCGACGCACGCGCCCACCGGATCGACGTCTGCGTCGCGGCTGGTCACGGCGATCTTCGAACGCGCCCCGGGCTCACGTGCGCAGGCCACGATGCGGACGATGCCTTCGTAGATCTCCGGCACCTCGGACTCGAAAAGCTTCTCTACGAGCTTGGGGTCGCTCCGACTCAAGATGACCTGCGGCCCGCGGGCCTCGCGATCGATGTCCTTCACCCAGGCCACGACGCGGTCGCCCGGACGGTACGTTTCGCGCGGGGTCTGCTCGCGGAAGGGCAGAATGCCTTCGGTGCGGCCGAGATCGACGATGAGGTTGTTCCCCTTCTCGAAGCGGCGGACGACGCCCTTGATGAGCTCACCCTTGCGATCCTTGAACTCGTTGAAAATCAAATCGCGTTCTTCGTCGCGGACGCGCTGAATCAATACTTGCTTCGCGGTCTGCGCGGCGATGCGCCCAAACGAGGTGCGGGCCTGCTTCACGCTGAGCAGGTCGCCGAATTCTTTGTCTTGCTCCGCCGCTTTCTTCGCGTCGGACGGGTGCCAGAAAATCTGGAATCCAAGCTCTTCGCCGAGCTCTGCTTCGAGGCCGCACTTAATGGCGTCCTCCAGGCTGATCTCGCGGTCCTCGTCGGACACGTCGTCCACCACGGTCATGTACTGGAAGAGATCGACCTGCCCGGTCTGCTCGTTGAAGCGGGCTTCGAGCTCGCGCATCGGGCCGAAAGCGCTTTGCGCGGCCTTCAGAATAGCCTCTTCCACGGTCTTGATGAGCCTGCTCTTGTCGATGCCTTTGTCCTTCGCGACCATCTCAATCGCTTGGAACAGGCTCGGGTCGGGCTGGGTCGGATTCTGCTGATTTGAAATGGCCATAGTCTTACCTCTGAATATCCTTGGCTCTGGGCGACTTCTTCTTACCGGGCTTCGGCGCGGGGCCGAATTCGAAAACAAGACGGGCGGAGGAAACGTTGTCTAGGGTGAACTCGAACGTTTGATCGCCATCTGTGAGGGAAATCTTCTCACCTTGATCGGTGGAGATCTTCCCGACGAGCAGCTTTTGCCCGTTTACCGCGGAGTGAAGCCTTACTTTGGCTTTGTGGCCGTTGAAGCGGACGAAATCGCGGGCCTTCTTCAGAGCCCGCTCGACCCCGGGGGAGCTGACCTCGAGGTGGTAACGGTGAGGGACGAGATCCGCGACGTCGAGCGCCGGGCTTAGGTCGCGCGCCACGTTCGCACACAATTGGAGATCGACCGCGGCGTCCGACGTCGTCGCGTTCTTCTCGGCGCTTCCCGCCTTTTCGACCGAGATGCGCAGGACCCAGCCGCCCGTCTCCGTCTTGAAATCGATGTCCACCACCTCGGCGCCATGGGCGTGCGCGATCGGCGCGAGGACGCCGTTGAGCGCCTCGAGATCGATTCCGTGAAGATGAGTTTTTGCGTCCTGGGTCATGGTCACTACGTTTGCAAACAAAATAAAAAACGCGGCACCCGGTGTGGGGTCCGCGTTTCTCTAAACCACCAACTGGGGGCGGGAACCTAAACGCTCCTGCCCGTTCAGGCAAGCGATCTAGGCAACGCCCCCGAATATAAGGCGATTTAGGGGCTCGGAAAGACCGGGTCCTTCTTCTTCGGAGTCTTGGGCGCCTCAGCTGCCGCGGGGTCCTGCTCCAAAATAATGAACTGCACGCGACGATTTCGCGCTTTGTTGGCGGTGGTGACGTTCGGCACGAGCGGCTTCTCTTGACCGAAGCCGCGCGCAACGAGGCGGCCTGGGTCGACGCCGTGCTGGGTGAGCCACGTCCGGACCGCTTCTGCGCGCTGCTCGCTGAGGATCTTGTTGTGGTCGGCGGAACCGGTGTTGTCGGTGTGGCCCTGGATTTCGACGCGCTTGATTCGCGCCGTACGGATGACAGCGTCTGCGATCTCCGTCATGAGCTGAAGCGACTCAGGCAGAATCACAGCGGAATCCGTGGCGAACTGGATCTGCTGCTTCATCGTGATCTCGGTCTTGCCGACGTTGACGAGCGCGACCTTGGGTCGCTTGCGCACGAGCAAGTCGGTGTCGTTGTCCTGACGGACCTTCACGTCGATGGGCTGGACGAGCTCGAGGTACCCTTCGGCGTCGACGGAGAGCGACGCGGTTCCCGGCGCGACTTCGCTTGCGCGAAAATTCCCGGAGCCGTCGCTTGTGAGGCTGGTGTCTCGCTTGGCGCTGTCGGTGAGCTTGACCGAGGCATTCGGCACGCCGGCTTGCGTCTCGGCGTCCTTGACGTGACCGACGATGTTGCCGACCCTCGGGAGCGCTTCGAGCGGGCAGTCGATCTGCACGTCCTGACCGCCTTTGGTGAGCGAGCCCGCGCAGGTGCCGTCCTTGAATCCGTCGGCCTTGAGCGCGAAGTTGTAGCTGCCCTCGAGGAGCTCTTGGGTGGTGAAGCGACCATCCGGACCGGTGGCAAGTGAGGTGAGCTCGGGATGATTTTCCCAGGCGACGATCACGTTCGCGACGCCTTCGCTCTTCTCCTTCTCGTGGACGAAACCCTTGACCCGCGAGCGGACGGGGGGCTTTCCCTCGATCGTCTTCTCGACGACTTTGATCTTCTCGACCGGCGGCCTGTCCCAGGTATCGATGGCCCAGCCTGCGCCGAGAAAGAGCGTCCACGGGGCGACTGGCGCGAGCTCCTCGACGAAGTTGCCGGTTCCGGTGACGCCGATGTCGAGCGCGGCCGTGAGGGCAAAGCCCTTCTTCCACGGGAGAAAGCGGCTACCGATGGTCAGCCTGCTCGGGACGAGAGCGTCGTTGGCGATGCACTTGTCGCCGCTGACGTTGTTCGGCTTGCACAGGTAGCCCTGGCGGTTGTTCGGGATCAGCAGGTTGTACTCGAGGAACGGACGAATCCGGTTCTCGAGGAGGAACACTTCCCCGCCGAGCGCCATGTCGAGGTGATCGACGCGGTTGACGTTCAGGCCGAAGCGCTCGATGCGGGTGACCGGCTGATTGCGCCTGTTCGGAGCCTCCGTCGCCTTGAGCACGTCCCCCGAGTTGTCGAACATGTAGTCGAGGTTGAAGCTGAAACGGAGCGGGAGCTTGCTCTCCATTCCACGCATGTCCATGGTCACGATCGGGCCGAGCTTGAAGCCTGTTCCGCCGCCGTCGAGGCCGACCGAGCCCGTGCCGTTGATGAGCCACAGCTCGGTGAAGCCGCCGACCGCGAAGACCTTGGAGAGCGGGAAGTAGGCCTTGAGGCCGAAGTTCGTGTCGCCGAGCACCTGAAGGAGCGACGGCCGATTCTGGTCGTCGGAGTTTGCGTACGCGCCGGTGCCAGCGTAGGCGTCGAGCCACTTGGTGATGGTCACGCCGAGGGTGAGCGTGCCGCCGATGTGGTCGAGCGTGTCGCCGGCGATCTTTCCAGCGCCCGCCGGGTTCTTACAGGGATTTTCCGCCGTGCAGAGGAAGCCCGCGGAGAAGTACTCGGTCGTGAAGCCGAGACGGAACTGACCTGGCGCGCTCCCGGCCGCGTGGTGCATGTGGAGGAGACCGACTCCGCCCGTCAGGTTACTCGACTCGCCGAGGCGCAGGTCGCGTTCGGCCCACTCGGCGTCGACGGCATCCGGCGCGGCTGCGGCTGCGGGAGACGCGGTCGCGTTTGCTTGTGCGCCACCGGACGTCGAGCCACTACCGCCGAAAGTCACGGTGCTCTGTGCATGGGCAGGCATTGCTCCGAGCGACGCGGCGAGCAATACACCGGCGAGTGGCGCACCTCGCGAGAGCCAACGGGGTGAAAAGCTAAGTTGCGGACCCGATTTAAGCTTCTTAGCAATCATGCTAATGGGACTTGTACTACTGTTTCTGCGCAAGCGGAAACCTCTTAGAGCCCGAAATGCCGAACCCTCTTCGCCCTGGTTCCCGGGGCCGCATTCTCATCGTCGACGACGAAGCGAACGCGCGCGCGGCGCTTAGCGAAATACTTCACGACGAGGGCTATGCCACCGAAACGGCGGCCGATGGCTTCAAGGCGCTCGGGAAGCTCGAAGAGTTCGCCCCCGACGTGATCCTCACCGATCTGAAGATGCCCGGGCTCGACGGCATCGCGTTCATGGAAAAGGCAAAGGCCGCGGCACCGGGTGCGGTCTTCGTGGTGATGACCGCCTTCGGGACGATCACCAGCGCCGTCGCTGCGGTGAAAAAAGGCGCCGAAAATTACCTCACCAAGCCCCTCGAGATGGAGGCCCTGAGCGCGGTGATCGAGCGGGCGATGGAAAAAGCGCGGCTGCTCCAAGAGACGCGGCAACTCCGCGATCGCTTGCGTGAGCGAAATGCCTTCGGGATGATCGTCAGCGACGATCCGAAGATGAAGGCGATCCTGGATCTCGTCGTCCAGGTGGGTCCGAGCCGCGCGAGCGTGCTCATCAGCGGCGAGAGCGGCACCGGAAAAGAGCTGATCGCCGAGTCGATCCACGCCGCCTCTCCTCGCGCGCAGAAGCCTTTCATCCGCCTCAATTGCGCAGCGTTGGCCGAGTCACTCCTCGAGAGCGAGCTGTTCGGCCACGAGCGCGGAAGCTTCACCGGCGCCGTCGGTCGCCGCGAAGGCCGCTTCAAGCAAGCCGACGGCGGCTCGCTTTTTCTCGACGAAATCAGCGAAATTCCCCAGGGCACACAGGTCAAGCTCCTGCGCTTTCTGCAGGAGCGCACGTTCGAGCGCGTCGGTGGGAACGAGACCCAGAAGGTCGACGTGCGTGTCATCGCCGCGACCAACCGCGATCTGAAAGCGGAGATCGCCAAGGGGACGTTTCGCGAAGATCTCTTCTACCGCTTGAACGTGGTGGCGATCGACCTCCCTCCACTCCGACAGCGCCGTGGGGACGTCCCCGCTCTGGCGAGCTTCTTCCTCCGGCGCTACGCGGCAGAAAACGGACGGACCATCGATGGCATCTCCGAGGACGCGCTGGCTCGCCTCTCGAGCTACGCTTGGCCCGGCAACGTGCGCGAGCTCGAAAACGTGATGGAACGCGCCGTGGTCCTGTGCGACGCGGGGCAGATCGAGACCAAGCATCTCCCACCCACCATGGTGCCGCACGAGGAGCGCGAAGGCATTCCTTCCATTCCGGGCGCGACGATCGCCGACTTGGAAAAGTACGCCATCCTGAAGACGCTCGAAGCCTGCGCAGGCTCGACCTCGAAGGCGGCGATGCTCTTGGGCGTCTCCACTCGCAAGATTCAGTACAAGCTCCACGAGTACGGAACGGGACCGCTCCCCACCGAGAAAGAGGACCGATGACCACGCCCGTGCTCGTCGTCGACAAGCTCAAAAAGACGTTCAGGAAGCCCTTTACCGGTCGAAAAGTGGAAGCGGTGAAAGACATTTCTTTCGAGGTCTACGAAGGAGAAATCTTCGGTTTTCTAGGGCCGAACGGTGCAGGGAAAACCACGACGATCAAGATGCTCACGGGCCTCATTGCGCCCACGAGCGGCTCGGCGATGATCCTCGGCGAGCCCGCCCCTTCTCCCGAGGCCATGAAGGGCGTCGGCTTCTTGCCGGAGAACCCGTACGTCTATCCGTACCTAACGCCGCGCGAATTCGTGACCCTGTGCGGTCGGTTGAGCGGCGTTTCCGGCGCGCATATTTTCGGTCGCGTCGAAGCGGTGATTCAAAAAGTAGGAATGAGCACGGCGATCGATCGCCCGGTGCGGAACCTCTCGAAGGGCATGCTCCAGCGCGTGGGGCTCGCCGCGGCATTGGTGCACGAGCCAAAGCTCCTCATCCTCGACGAGCCAATGAGCGGCCTCGATCCGGTGGGGCGCAAGGACGTGCGCGATCTGATCTTGGAGGAGAAAAAAGCGGGCAGAACGGTCTTTTTCTCGAGCCATATTTTAACGGACGTGGAGATGATCTGCGACCGCGTGACGATCTTGCGAACCGGGCGGGTCGTCGTTGCAGGAGCGATGAAGGAGCTCCTCGCCGCGGGAAGCCGTCATAGCGAGATCACTCTGGAGGACGTCTCGCCCGAGCTCCGAGCGTCGTTCGGCGCCGCGGGGTACGTCATGCGTGAAGCGGGAACGCGCCTGGTCGTCGACGTGGTGGGCGACGAAGGGGTGCGAAGCGTTCTCGAGCAAGCCCTCGCCTCGGCGGCGGTCGTCGAAAGCGTCACTCCGAAGCGCGAGACCCTCGAGCAGATCTTCGTGCGTCGCGCGCTCTAGAATCGCCCCGTCAGCCCGAAGATTCCCCCGCTGACGCCCGTTTCGCTGATCACCGGCGTGAGGGTCGGGGCAAACGACGGAGACGCCTTGACGACTCTCTTTTGGGTGATGTGGACGTCCCCGACGTACGCGATGTTGGCCTGCGCGACCCCGATGAGCGCAGTCGCGACGAAGCCTGCGTAGAGCGTGAGGTTGGCGACGCGGTAGGTCTTGGAGCGCTCGAAGGCGGAGAGCCCTTGGGCCGTCGCGAAATTATTGGTCGCTGGTACGTAGTCGTCGACGGCCGCCTTGCGCGCTGCGTAGTAGAGTGGAAGGGTCACCACGCCGCCCAGGACGAACGCTGACTCCGCGCCGAGGAAGATCCAACCGAGGGCTTTTTGTCCGTTTTGAAATTGGCCCGCGCCGAAGGGAACGAAGGCCACGAAGCGGTAGTGGCGCTCGGTGATTTCTTCTTCGCTCGCCAACCGCTCGAGGAGCCTGAGGCGCTCGACCTGCCGCTGTTTTTCACCCTCTTCGCGGGCCTTTCGCTCCGCATCGCGGCGGGCGTTTTCTCGGGCTGCGGCATTCAAGCTGTCACGAATGCGGGTGCGCGTGTCGACGAACGCATCGAGCACTTCCGGAGGAAAGCTCAGAGGGTCCGGCTCGTAGTGCGCGTCGCGCAGAAGGAGCTTCTCGAAGAGCGCGCTCGCGTCTTGGGGACGGCCCTTGGCGATCATCACCGCGCCCCAGTACATCTGCGCTTGAGTGATGAGTACCGGATCGTGGAGGGTGCCAGTCTTCGCGTCGAGCATCGTTCGGAAACGCGCGTCGGCTTCGTCGTATTGTCGCGCGAAGTAAACGTTGCGTCCCTTGTCGAGATCGCTCTGCTCGTCCGCACGCACGCACGGCGCGGTGGCAACGATCAGGAGAAACGCGGCAGCGAAGGTCGACGTCCTCACGGGGGGGCGGGCGATCCTATGCGGTGTGGGCTTTTACTGCGAGCATGATGGAAGGGCTCATGTTCAGTAGGCTTCTCGACATCCCGAATGGTCTGGCCGTCTGGCTCTTCACGAGAGGACAGAACGCCGACGCCGACTGGAAGGCCTACTGCGACGCGGTCCACGAGGCTCAGCGCGCGCTCGTGGGCCATCCTCATCTGTTTGCCCTCCAGATCATCGACCCCCACAGCAGCGACCCCTCGGCGAAATGGCGGCGCGAGATCGCCGACGCGACCGAGGGTGTGTCCTCTCGCGCGACGATCGCATTGGTGTCGCAGTCGCGCATGGTTCGCGGGGTGACCCTCGCGGTCTCGTGGCTTCGACCTCCGACGTACACTCTTCACATCGTCGGCACCGAGGACGAAGCGTGCGAGCTCGCGCAGCGTGACTGTCCCGGCCGCGCGGTGGCCGCCCGCCTCCTCATCCGCCGCCTCCGCCAGGAACAAGGTCAGCCCCCGACAGCCGCCGGGTGACGCGCGAAAGAAGACGGCTCGACTAAGGCGCCGGCTCCGACGTGAACGCCACGTGGGCCGATTGCCCGGCGATCAAGGTGACCGACTCCACGTGATTCGAAGGGAACTCCCGGACGTGGACCGCGGCGCGTCCATCGCGCATGGGCACTTGCGCGGGAACACCGTTTCGCAGAATCACGGTCGGCTCTTCGGTAATGCTGTACGTGGACTTCGGGTCGCCATCGACGGTGAGCGCGGCCGCCTTGATGGTGAGCACGATGGCGATCGTCTCGTCGTGATCGCTCGCTTCGATCAGTCGCTGGGAAGGCTCGCACGCATCCCTCGCGCAGCTGAATCCGAGGGTGTGCGCGCGACCATCCAACGTAATTTTCAGCCCCGGCGAGGCAGTCACCGCTGGGTCCCCGTCCACCGCGATGAGCACGCCGTAGGGCGGACGCATGCTGCTCACCACAATCGAGCGCTCGATCGGTTTCGGCGGCGGGGCGGTGACGCGCTGGATAGGCGCGTATGTAACGACCGGGGCGGGCTTGATCGTGGCGACGCTCACCACGGCGGACGGGACGGGAGCGATCACGCTGGCCACCGCCGGCGTCTCTTTCACCACCACTGGGACGCGCGCCGCCAAGCTGTGGCGGATCGCTCCGGTGATGAAGTACGCGCTCACCGCTAGCACACCCATCACGACGACCATCGGCCCTACCCGCTTCAAGAACGCGAGACGCGCCTCGGTGCGATGCATGCCGGATACGATCTTGAGGAGCGCTTGGTCGTGAGGCGCGTACGCGAGCGCTCGGTTGTAGTCCGCCGCGGCGCCAAGGGCATTGCCCGTTCGCCGGGATTTCGCGGCCAAGTCGCAGAGGCGCACGATGAGCTTCTTGTCATGACATGACGTAAATCCTAGGGGATCGTCGCCCCATGCTTCGAGCTCGGCGCGGGCCGACGGGATCCCGAGGCGCTTCATTTCCTCGGAGATCGCGTCACGCATCTCGGTGGCATCGCGGTAGCGATTTTCTGCGTCGTGGGCGAGCGCACGATCGAGGATCGCGCTCCACGTCTTTCCGATGACGGGACGCTCTCGCTCGGCGCTCGGATAAAATCCTTCGAGCACGCGGCGGAGCACCTGCGCGGGGTTCGACCCTTCGAAGGGAAGATGCCCGACCATGCACTCGTAGAGCAGCACTCCGAGCGCGAACACATCGGCGCGGGCATCGACGTCGGCGCCTTCGATCTGCTCGGGCGCCATATGCGCGGGGCTACCCAACACTTGACCGGTCGACGTCACCCCTTGGGCGTCGAGGAGCTTGGCGATTCCGAAGTCGGTCAGCTTCACCTTCACCCGCTCTCCGAGCGGATCGGCGCTGACCGGTCGCGGAGTCTTTCCTTCTTCGTTCTCCGAATGGGGGGCGTGGGGCTCTATCTGCTCGACGATCACGTTCTCGGGCTTGATATCGCGATGAATCACGCCTGCGGTATGCGCGTGGGCGAGCGCCCCGAGGAGCTCTATGCCGAGAGCCGCTGCGACCTCCGGCGGGAGCGCTCCGTTCTCTCGGATGATTCGCCGCAGCGTTTTGCCGCGAAGAAGCTCCACCACGAGGTACTGCTCCGGCTCATCGGGAGCCGACACGTCGTAGACCTCGACGATGTTCGGGTGCCGAAGCTTGGCTACGGCCTGGGCCTCTACCGAGAACCGATGCGCAATTTCAGGCGAATCGCGAAGGTGTGGGTGGATGACCTTGATCGCGACGTCGCGCCCCAGCCTCGCGTCGTGGGCGCGATAGACCGTAGCCATCCCTCCGTGCCCGAGCTCCTCGAGGACGTCGTACTTCGCGACCGTGGGATGCCGCCCTCGATGCGCCGGAGACCCCGTCGCAGCCATCGGGGGGAGTATATCACCCTTTCAGGCCAAGTCGTTTCAAGCGACTTCGTAGCGTACTTTCGCTCAGCCCAAGCGAGCGGGCCGCTCTGGACTGGTTGCCCCCGGCGCGGGCAAGGATCTGCACGAGAACCTCGCGCTCGATATCGTCGAACGTGGTGCCGCCCTCGGGAACGTTGAGAACGATGGGCGTCCCGCTCTGCTCGGCGGCGGAATGACCGAGGCCCACGGAGGACGATGGCGCCGGGGGGGGCAGGCTGCCGCCGGGGGGGAGTCCGAGCTCGGCGACGTCGACCTCTTTGCCCGCGTGGTAAATCGCGACGCGCTCCATCACGTTGGACAGCTCGCGCACGTTTCCCGGCCAGGCGTGACGTTCGAGCTTGGCCCAGGCACGGTCGGTCAAACGCGGCAGAGCACGGCCCATCTTTCGGGAGTGGGCCTCGAGCATCGGCGCGCCCAGACCACGCACGTCTTCTGGTCTGTCGCGAAGCGGCGGAATCTGAATCGGAGCGACGGCCAGGCGGTAGTACAAATCCATGCGAAACGAGCCATTTTTGGCGTCGGCGAGGAGATCGCGGTTGGTCGCGGCGATGATGCGGCAATCGGTCTGCCGGGGCTCGCTCCCGCCCACGGGCCAGATCTCCCGCGACTCGAGAGCGCGCAGAAGCATCGCCTGGAGCGGAAGAGGTGCTTCGCCAATCTCATCTAGAAAAAGCGTGCCTCCGTCAGCGAGCTCGAACAGACCGCGCCGCGCGTTCTGTGCGCCCGTGAAAGCCCCTCGCACATGCCCAAACAGCTCGCTGGTCATGAGATCGGGGGGAAGAGCGGCGAGGTTCTGGGCTACGAAACGCCCGCGTTTGCGCCCACTCCGCTCGTGAATGGCCGCGGCCACCAGTTCCTTGCCGACGCCCGTCTCGCCGTGAAGGAGCACGCTCGCGTCCGTGCCTGCGACGGCCACCACTTGATCGAGGACCCTAGCCATCGCCGGCGAGATCACTTGGAGGCGCGCCCGCGGCGCGGCCCGGGTGACGGACTCTAGATCGTCCTTCAGCCCAGCATTGGCCTTCGAGAGCTCCTGCACCAAACGCCTGTTTTCCAGCTCCAAACGGCGCTGCTCGGCCGCGCGCTGCATCACGAGCTTGAGCTGCTCGGCATCCCACGGCTTCTGCATGTACGCGAAGACGTGGCCGAGGTTCACGGCGTCCGCGAGGTCGTCGTGATCGCTGAAGCCCGTGAGCAAGATGCGCTGCGTGTCGCGGTGCTCGGCGTACGCGCGTGCAAGAAGCTGCGAGCCCTTCATCGGGTCCATGCGCATGTCGCTTACGAGGACGTCGAACGTTTGCGCGGCCATCGCCTCGAGCGCTGCGGCACCGCTCGAAACGCAGGTCACGTCGAAGTCGCCGGCGAAGATGGCCTCGAACACCTCGCGTACGTCGTCTTCGTCTTCAGCATAGAGGACGCGGGTGGCGGCCATGAGCGGACGAAGATACGCTCAGGATCCCGCTTGTGTCAGGAGCTCTTCGTGGAACGAGCGAAACGCGCTTTCTTTTGGCCAGGACGGCGCGCCCGCGAGGAGCTCGGGGACTTCTTCTTTTTTTCCTTGATCGATGGCGACGACCGCCGACGCGTAGCGCATCGCCCAGTGGATGAGCGGCGACGACGACGCGGCTTGCTTGAGAGCGCGCGCGTCGGCGGCATCGCTCGTGTGAGCAAAGGCCCGGGCAAAGGCCACGATCCCCCTGCGAAGACGGGCAATCCGCTTCTTCGCGAGCATGCCGCCTGCGGGCATCGGCATCGTGAGGAGGGTCGAGGCTTTTTGGAGCGCGCCCAGGCGGTCGCCCTCGAAGGTGTCGAGGAGCGTCTCTACGAAGAGGCGTTGCTCGAGGGCCGCCTCCCACGCTGGCCCTTTGACGGCCCGCGACAGAGCGGTTCGGCCGGCGTCGATCCAGCCGTACGCAGCGTAGGCGGTCGCCACCATTAGCGGGGCCATGGTCTCGGGATACATGACGCGCTCGATCGAGCCCTGCCAGGTGCCGATCACGGTCTTTACGTCGCCGCTCATCAGAAGCCGCTTCATTCGTCGACGCGCAAGGAACGCCGGCACCGACGTCACCGCAGCAATGAGCAGGAACGGCACGAGGTACCGCGGCTCGCACCAGGCCATGCGCGCTGCGATCACCGCGCAAAAGGCGCTGATCAGCACGGGTAGAAGTGGAAATGTTCGCGACCGAGTCATGCGTACAACCCTAAACCTAGGCACGAATCCAAAAGCGGCAACTTCCAGTTAAACGCACGAGGTGCCGGAAAGGACCGACAACCCTCTCCTCGTGTCAGTTCTTGTTGTCGCCGATGCCGTGGCGGCGGAGGTAGCCGCGGACGTGAGCGCGTTCCATGGCGGCCCGGCGGCCGATCTCGCTGACGTTACCGCTGCACTCGGCGTAAAGAGCGGTGAAATAATCCCGCTCGAAACGCGCCAGGATGTCGCGCTTGGCGTCCTGGAAGGTACGGCCACGGGTGGGCGTGGCTTCGGCGGCGGTGCTGGTCAATGGCGCCAGGTGTTGGGCGATGTCGAGCGGGCCTTCTTTTCCGAAGGCTAGGGCCACGGCGACGACGTTGCGAAGCTCGCGGACGTTGCCCGGCCAGTCGTGGCGCATCAGGCGCTCGAGCGAATCGTTCATGATGCGCGCGTACGCGCCCTTGTCGCCGAGATCGTCGAGCATCCGCTTTACGAGCGCGGGGATGTCTTCGAGGCGATGACGCAGCGCCGGGAGCTCGACTTTGATCTGAGCGACGCGGAAGTATAAGTCGCTTCGGAAGTTTCCGTCGTTTACTTCGCGGACGAGATCGCGGCGCGTAGCGGCGATGACCCGCACGTTCACGGGTCGGTAGCTATTGGAGCCGACGCTCTTGATGCGTTGCTCGGCGAGCGCGCGAAGGAGCTTGGGCTGTACGTCGACCGGAAGCTCTCCGAGCTCGTCGAGGAAGATGGTGCCGCCGTCCGCTTCGGCGAAGGGCGAAACGCGCTTGTCGACGGCGCCGGTGAAGCTCCCGCGCTCGTGGCCGAAGAGGGCGCTCTCGGCGAGGGACGCGGGAATGGAGCCGCAGTCGACGACGACGAACGGCTTGTTCGCGCGCGTGCTCGCCTGATGAATGGCCTGGGCGACCAGCTCTTTGCCGGTGCCTGTTTCGCCGCCGATGAGGATGGTGAGCTCGGTGGGCGCAGCTTTGCGGAGGCGCTCGAAGACCGTGCGCATTGCCGCGCCGGTGCCGACGAGCGGCCCAAACTCGGCGATGTCGGGGACGTCGACCTGCTCGGGGCTGGCCGGAGAAAAATCGATGACCGAGTCGCCGCAATGAATGATGGTCGGCTTGAGTAGGTAGACCTCACCGATGCGGGTTTCGCCCACGAACGTGCCGTTGCGCGAGCCGAGATCGCGAACGCGAACGCCGCGCTCGGTGGCGACGAGCTCCATGTGGACCGCGCTCACCTTCTTGTCGTCGAGGACGAGGTCGCACGCCTCGTTTCGGCCAACGACCAAGGTATCGGCGCCGATTTCCAGCTCTGCTTTATTGCCTTTTCCCTTGGTGACCGTGAGCTTGCCGCCGCGAACCTCGAATTTACCCTTCGCGACGATGGTCGAATCCACGCGCCAGTTTTAGCACGACCATCCGCGATTCCGGCAAGCTCATTCCTCAGCGGCGCGTGAAGGGCGAGCTGCCCACGCTCGACGCCGTCTCGCTAAAAGTGCCCTGGGTCGGTTCGTCCTCGACGACACCCTCGCCTCGGAGTGACATGGAGCTTGGCGCATTCTTCGGCGCGTTACCCATCGCCCCGCACACGTTTCGCCAGTTCTCGAGCGCTTCGGATGCACTGGCGAAGCGGCGGTCACGCTCGCGCGACATCATTTTCTCCAGGAAACGCTCGATCGGCCTCGGCCACTCGTCACCGGTCGTCGCGGTGAGAGACGGGGGCTCGCGATCGAGCTTGAGGGCGATGAGGGTGAGCGCGTTGGTCCCTTCGAAGGGGAGACGGCCCGTCAGCGCGCGAAATGCGACCGCCCCGAGCGCGTAGAGATCCGCACGCTCGTCGACGCGGGCCGAGCCCCGCACCTGTTCGGGCGCCATGTACGCAAAGCTTCCGAGCGTGGCGTCGAACGCGGTGAGCGAGGGCTCGCTCTTCCGATGGGGCCCGCGCATCTTGGAGATCCCGAAATCGAGGATGCGTGTCCGCTCTTCGAGCTCCTCGTCTCGAAGCTCTTTTGCCGTGAGCTTTCGCTTCTCGACGAAGAGGTTCGCCGGCTTGATGTCGCGGTGAATGACCCCGGCGCGGTGAGCCGCGTTCAGCCCTTGAAGAGAATCGTCGATGATGGGCGCGACGTCCGAGAAGGAGAGGTACTGCTCGCGGCGGAGGCGCTCGTCGAGTCCTTCACCCGTGAGGCGCTCGAAGGCGATCCACAGCCGGCCAGTGCGGTCTTTTCCGGCGCCGAGAATGCGGGCGGCGTAGGGCGACTTCACCTGCGCCGCGATGGAGGCTTCGCGCTGGAAGCGGGCGACGAGATCCGGGTCCCTCGCGGCGCGATCATGGAGGACCTTGAGAGCGACTTGTTCCCCGCCCTTTCCGTCCGCCGCATACACCTCGCCCATGCCGCCCTGACCGATCAGGCGGCGAACTTTGTAGTGGCCCCCAACCACCGTGCCTATGAGTGAGCCGGGATCTGCGGCCATTAGGCCTTGAATCTAGCAGCTTTTGACGTTCTAGGGGCGGGTGATTACGCTCCGCCCGATGCGAACCATGAAGGACGTCGAGGCTTACCTCGGCAGACTCAATCGCCCCATCGAGGCGGTCGACGGCGTGCAGGGCACTTTTCTCATCCGTTCGTCGAACTCGATGCCCCCCATCGCGCTCCGCGTCGACCCCCCGCTCGTCATCCTGCGGGTGCACATCGGCGATTCGCCGGGCGCAGACAACGCAGCCCTCTTTCGCAAGCTCCTCCAGTTGAACGCGAAGGCGCTGGTTCATTCGAGCTATGGGCTGGAGGACGATCGCATCGTCCTTGGCAGCGCCCTCGAGCTCGAGAACCTCGACTTCAATGAGCTCGAAGCGGCCCTCGACGAGATGGACGTGGCCCTCGCCCAGCAAGTGCCCGGCCTCGCGGAGCTCTCGAAACAGTCAGGCGGTTCAACCAGCGGCGCCAGCAGCTCCAGGAAGTAAGGGATCCAAATGGGAATCTTCAGCCGCCTCGCACAGCTCATCAAATCGAACTTGAACGACATGATCAGCAGCTCGGAAGATCCCGAGAAGATGCTGAACCAGGTCGTCCTGGACATGAACACCCAGCTCGTCGAAGCGAAGAAGCAGGTCGCCGCTTCGATCGCGGACGAGAAGCGGCTCGCCAA
>JAYTOU010000008.1:0-59559 GCA_043747615.1 Myxococcales bacterium
CCTCACGCCGCGGCAGCGCCGGAAGCCCCGTCCGTCGCGCCGCCGACTCCCTCCGCGTCGACCGCGCCCCCGGAGGCGCTGGCGCCTTCGGCGGATCCGGTGAGGTCGCTGCGACAGCGCGCTCCCGTGCACGCCAGGCCGAAGCCGCGGCAAAAGCGCTAAATTCAGGGATTTCTGTCGACGGACACGCGCTCTCTGCTAAACGTCAGCGGCGCGTTTTCGACGAAACGCGTCATCGGGTGGGATGCTCGCGTCGCTTAAGAATGCAGCAATTCCTCGGAGTCGTTCGAAAAGCCACACTTCCCGCGATCTGGTCGCAGGGCGTCAAGCTTGCGCGCGAAAATGCCGTGACCCGCGTCGCAGCTGGCAAGGGCGAGATCACGCTCCGCGTGCGGTCGGCCGGGCTGGCCATCGCCCCGACGGTCACCCTTTACCTCGAAGAAGAAGAGTGGTCGTGCGACTGCGCAGGGAAGGTCGATCCTTGCGCGCACGTGGCGGCGGCTACCATCGTCTCCGCCCAAGTCGGAGAGGCACCGGCGCAAGGCGCAGCGAAGGCGACCACCGAAGCTTCCGCGCGGCTGATCTACCGTCTCACCAAGAGCCAGCGACTTCTCACGCTTGCGCGCTTCATCGTCCACGCGGACGGTCGCGAGGAGCGACTTGGAGGCACGCTCGCCTCGGAGATCGCCCGCCGGCGCGGGTCGACGGATCTCAACCCGAGCCACGACGATCTCCGGATCGATCGCATCCTCGGATCGCCCGCGCGGGAAGTGATTCCACTCGGTAGGATCGGAGACGTCTTCGACGCGCTCGTTGACGCCGAGGTGTCGTTCGAGGGAAAGCCTGCGAAGCTTTCGGGCGAGCCCGTTCTGCCGCGGGCGATCGTCGAAGATGCGCCCGGCAGCGGTTTCGTTCTACGAATCGAGCGCGATCCGTCGATCACCCAGGTGCTCTCGATGGGCGTCGCGCTGTGCGGTGACGTCCTGCGGCCGCTCGGAGAGACGACGACCACCGGTGAGCTCCTCGAGCACCTCCCGCTGTCGAGGACGTTCACGCGCGCGCACGAAACCGACCTGGTGACCAAGGTGCTTCCGGAGCTCGAGAAGAAGCTCACGGTGATCGTCACCACCAAGAAGCTCCCGCGCTCGCGAAAGGAAGCCCGTCCGCGCATCGCGATGGATCTGTCGCACCAGGGGCACACGCTGTCGATCTTGCCGACGCTCGTCTACGGAGATCCGCCGATCGCGCGCATCGATGGAGACGTGGTGGTGACCATCGGAAAGAGCGTGCCCGTGCGCCGGCGAGACGAGGAGCGGATGCTCCTCCAGAAATTGCGCGACGAGCTCAATCTCGTGCCGGGACGCAGGGTGGATCTCGACGGCTCGGAGGCCATTCGCTTCGCCGCAAAGCTCCGCGAGTGGCAAGAGCGCTCGGGCGACGGCAAGCACGCCGCCGTGTTCGACAACCGGCAGCTCAACGCGCGCCTGGATCTCGAGGACGGCGCGTTCGACATCATCTTCGAAACCGATCAAGAAGACGGTGACACCGCTCCGCCCAAGCGCACCGATGCCGCGACGGTCCTGCGCGCCTGGCGTGATGGGCTGAACCTGGTGCCGCTCGAGGGCGGCGGTTGGGCGCCTCTGCCCGCGGGCTGGCTCGCGGAGCACGGGCATCGCGTTGCAGATCTCCTCGCCGCCCGAGACGCCGACAAGAAGCTCGCAACCTCCGCCCTTCCCGATCTCGGCGCGCTGTGCGAGGCCCTCGATGCGCCGAAGCCTTTCGGTCTGGCGAAGCTCGCGCCGCTGCTCGACGGCTTCGAGGGGATCCCTCATTTCCCCCTGCCGGAAGGGCTGATCGCGACTCTCCGCGGCTATCAGCACCTCGGCGTCGACTGGCTCGCGTTCCTCCGTGACGTGGAGCTCGGCGCTCTGCTCGCAGACGACATGGGCCTCGGCAAGACGCTCCAGACCATCTGCGTTCTCAAGGGTCGCACTCTCGTCATCTGCCCGAAGAGCGTCGTCTACAACTGGGTGGACGAAATCGCCCGCTTCCGGCCGGGGCTCCGCACGGCGATCTACCAGGGTTCGAAGCGCGAGGTCGATCCCACGGCCGACGTGACCCTGATGACCTATGCGGTTCTGCGCATGGACGTCGATCGCCTCTCGCAGGAGTCGTGGGACATCGTCGTCCTCGACGAAGCGCAGGCCATCAAGAACGAAGGAAGCCAGACGGCGCGCGCGGCATTCGAGCTCCGCGCAAGCTTCCGGATCGCGCTCAGCGGGACGCCGGTCGAAAACCGCCTCGAAGAGCTGTGGAGCGTGATGCACTTCACGAACCCCGGCCTCCTCGGCGGTCGGGGTGATTTCCAGGAGCGCTACGTCACGCCGATCTCCAACGGAGATCGTGCGGCGGCTGTGCGATTGCGCGCGAAAATACGCCCGTTCGTCATGCGACGGATGAAGCGCGAGGTCATCCCCGAGCTTCCGCCGCGCACCGACGCCGTGCTCCATATCGAGCTCGATGAGACGGAGCGCGCCATCTACGACGCCGTTCGAGTGGCGACGAAGAAGGAGGTGACCGAGAAGCTCGCCAAGGGTGGTGGCGTCCTCGCCGCGCTCGAAGCGCTCCTCCGCCTGCGGCAGGCGGCTTGCCATCCGAGCCTCGTCCCCGGGCAAGAGGCGGTCACGTCCTCGAAGATCGAACGCTTGCTCGAGGCCCTCGCAGAAGCCGCAGCCGACGGTCACAAGGCTCTCGTCTTCTCCCAGTGGACGGGCCTGCTCGATCTCGTGGAGCCACACTTGCGCAATGCAAGTATTCGCTTCGCCCGCCTCGACGGCTCGACCCGCGATCGCGCGGCGGTGGTGGCGGAGTTCCAGAACGACGCCGGACCTCCGGTCATGCTTGTGTCTCTCAAGGCAGGCGGCACCGGCCTTAACCTGACCGCAGCCGATCACGTCTTTCTCCTCGACCCGTGGTGGAACCCCGCGGTCGAAGATCAAGCGGCGGATCGCGCGCACCGCATCGGGCAGGATCGCCCGGTGATGGTGTACCGCCTGGTGGCCAAAGACACGGTGGAAGAGCGGATCTTCGCGCTGCAAGGCCGAAAGCGCGCGCTCGCCGACGTTGCGCTCGGCGAATCGGATCACGCGGGGGGCATCACCCGTGACGAGCTTCTCGCGCTCCTCGATTGAGACGTCGAGTCAGGTGAGCTGCTTCACCAGCGCGTGCGGAGCTGCTCTCTGCGCGTGAAGAGCATTCGCCTCGCGAAGATCGCGGCGAGCGCGCTCGAGACGGCTGCGACGGCGACGAGCTGGTACATGATGACGAGCTGGTAGCGGACGGCCTGCTCCGGCGCAGCTCCGCTCAGGATCTGTCCGGTCATCATTCCGGGAAGTGCCACCAGACCCACCGTGAGGAGGCCGTTGATGGTGGGGATCAGCGCCGCCTTCATGGCCAGCCGCGCATGCGGCTCGAGCGCCTGGCGGGGAGAAGCCCCGAGCGCGAGAAGCTGCTCGATGGTGGCGGCGTCGGAATGAGCCAGGGAAAAGATACGCTCGAACATCTGGGCAACGACGTTCATCGCGCTCGACATCATCATCCCCCCGATCGGAATGAGATGACGAGCCTCGAACCACGGCTGTGGACGAACGATGAAAAGGAACATCGGAAGAAGCGCGGCCGCTGAGCCAAGGGTCACGGCGGCGAAAGCGTAGGCGAAGAGCGCGCGTGCTCCTGGGCCGTGCTCGATACGACGTGCGCTCGTGATCGCGGCCACCAGCAGCATCACGGCGAGCACGAGCAGAACGTCCCACCACGTTTGCCGCGCAAAGAGAAACACTAGAAAATAGCCAATGGAGATGAGCTGAATCGCTGCACGGAGCGCGCCCCACGCCATCGATTTTCCGAGGCCGAGACCGAAGCGCGCCGACACCAGGATGGCCACGGCGATGAGCCCTAGCGACAAGGCGAGGCGCGGAAGAGAGACGTCGACGTACGTCACGTGACCTCGTGAGCGCGACCACCCTCGAGGGCGAAGCGCTTCGTTGCCACCGAGACGGCTTGCGCGTCGTCGTGGGTGACGAGGGCGATGGCCAGCTGATTTGCCGCGAGGGAGCGAATGACGGACAGGACGCGCTCCGCCGCCGCACGGTCGAGCGCAGACGTCGGCTCATCGAGGAGGAGCACATCGGGTTCGTTGGCAAGAGCGCGGGCCAGAGCCACCCGCTGCTTCTCGCCCCCAGAGAGATCGCGGGCCTCGCGTTCGCGAAACCCTTCGAGACCGACGCGGCTCAGAACCTGATCGATCGATGCTTCGGACATGTGCGCACCGGCAAGACGCGGCCCGGTGCCGACGTTGTCGCCGACCGTGCCCGCTAGCATGGTGGGATTCTGGAGAACGAAGGCCACGCGCCTCCGGTACTGAGCCGGACGGATCTCCTGCGCGCTCTGTCCGTCGAGTACGAGAGCGCCCGCGTCGGGCTCGGTGAGGCCCGCAAGGACACGAAGAAGCGTCGTCTTGCCGCTGCCGGACGCGCCCTGGAGCGCCACGATCTGCCGTGTTTCAAGCTTGATCGAGACGCCGTCGAGGATGCGTTTTTTACCAGCCGAGTGGACGATGTTCTTTGCCTCGAGTCTCACACGCACGCGCGCGAGCTTGCCCTGCGCGGGCATCGGAGGCAATCCCGTCCGCGGGAGCGCTCAGCCTGCGGCGTCGCCGATCGAGGGCGAAACGCGCCAGTGTGGGGGATAGGTAGCAGCGTAACCAGGGAGGGCTTCTACTCGGATCATCCAGTCTGCGAGCTTCGGGAGCGACTCCGCGAGCGAACGAATGCCGTGGTCGAGCGTCTCGGCGTCGGGCTTTGCGAGCGCGCGCTCGAGGGTCTTCATTGCGGGATAGACGAAGATGTCGGCCGCCGAGATCCTCTCGCCGACGAGCCACGATCGACTGTCGAGTTCGGTCTCGAGACGCCCGAGCTCTTCGCGCAGGGCGGGAAGCGCGGAGAGGACCGCCTGACTCTTCTCGGCGATCTCGCTGAACAGAAGCGGACCCGCGAACTTGGAGATCGCTTCGCTGCCGTAGCACTCGTGCTCCATGATGAGGCGCACGATGGTGCCGGCTTCCTCCGGCGTGGTCCCGAAGAGTGGCGGATCGGGGTGCTTGCGATCGATGTACGTGATCATCGCGAGCGATTCGTAGATCGTGTACGCGCCGTCACGAAGCGCGGGGACTTTGCCGCGGCTGTTCAGCGCGCGGACCTCGGGAGATCTGTGCTCGCCCTTGGCGAAGGACAGAAGGCGTGATTGGTAGCTCACCCCCTTCACTTCCAATGCGAGAAGAACCCGCCACGCCGGGCCGCTACCGCTACCCCAGAAAAGCTCCAACGCCATCGAGAACCCTCATTTCGAGGCTACTTTACGACAGAGGGAGGCGAAACGCGCCGTTGATTTGCCGCGGGCCGAAGAAGGATCATGGTAAGCGCCCTACTGATGCGGCGGCCCCAGTGGATCCCCTCGCGACCCGATTTTCCGGGCGTCGCGCTCGCCGGGTGCCTCGGCGGTATCGCGCTCACGACCGCGCGCATTCTCCCGAGGTCGCCGTTCGTCTCCGACATTCTCATCGCGCTCTTGCTCGGTACGATCGTGGTCAACACTCCTCTTCGTAGGGTGGTTGGGCTGGCCGAGCCGAGCGTCGAGCGAGAGCCCGATCGCTACTCCAAGGGGCTGCGCTTCACGGGCAACTGGATCTTGCGCCTCGGGATCATCTTGATGGGAATGAAGGTTCAGACCGGCTTCTTCGGGCGCGCGGAGCTGCTTCTCATCGCGTGTGTGGCGTTTGCGTCGATCCCCAGCGCGTTCATGTTCGCGCACACCATCGCCGGCGCGTTCGGCGTGCGGCGTCCGATGGCGGATCTTCTCGCTGGCGGAACGATGATCTGCGGCGCCTCGGCGGTGAACGCCATCGCCCCGGTTGCCGGCGCGCGGCGGGAAGAGCAAGGCATCGCCATCGGGGTGGTCTTTCTCTTCAGCATCTTCGCCCTCCTCACCTTCCGCCCGATCGCTGCGCTCATCGGCCTCGACCCGCACCTGGCTGGCCTCTGGAGCGGACTTGCAGTCAACGATCTGTCTTCCGCAATCGCCGTCGGAATGCAAATGGGGGACGACGGCGGCGTGATGGCCGCAGCGGCGAAGTCTGCGCGCATTCTCCTTCTCGCTCCGACCCTGATCGCGCTCTCTACGCTGCGGCGGCGCGATCAGACGGCCGTCAGCTTGAGGAAGAGCGCTGTCGACTCGCTCCCGGGTTTTCTTCTGGGGTACGTGTTTTTGGCTGTGGTTCGTGCCGCGGGGGATCGCCTCTTTGCCGCGAGCTCAGCGTGGCACGGCGTCGTCGTCGCCGACGCGTTCGTCGTCGATCTGCTCCTCGCGATCGTCTCTGCGGGCATCGGGCTGCACCTCGTCCTGCGAACGCTCCTGTCCTCGAGCTCACGGGCGGTCGCGGTCGGCGGCCTCACCTCGGTGTGGATGGCGGGGTTCAGCCTCTTGATGGTGTGGGTCGGGGGCGCTCGCAAGGATCTCGCGTCTGCCGGCTTGATCGGAGTCGCGGGCCTCATCGTCACCTTCGGTCTTTACCGGAGCGCCACGGCCCTCGAGTCCGAGCGCAAACGCCTCCGTCAACGGTTCACGGCGGGCGCGCCGCTGTCGCTCGCCGAGGCGATGGGGCTCCTCGACACGCTCGAGGAAGAAGGAACGATCGGCGCGGACGATGCCGTCCTTCGCAAGGTCCTCGGCCAGCTCAATCCAACGCTCGGTGAGCTCCTCGCGGTGCGCGAGAGTCCGCTCCCCCACGGAGAAGGCTGCCGCTGGATCACCTACTGGGAAGGGCGAACGGGCTGGGCGCTCGTCGCGGTGTGCCGCGAGCCGGGCTCGATCACGCCGATTCATGCGCACCCTCACCGCCTCTTGGGGAAGGCCATCGAAGGGGTCCTCGAGGAGCTGCGGTTCGATCAGATCTCTGCTGGCGAGGTGGAGCTCGTCTCCCGCGCGGTCCTCGCGCACGAAGAGCTTGTCGAGACCGAGGGCCTGGCAACCCTTCACGTCGTACGCGCCGTTGGATTGCGTTCGGCAATCGATCTTCAGCTCCGTGGCCCCGAAGTGGGCAAGCCCGGCCGGCGTCTACGCACGCTCGATGCGGGCATTGATTTTGCGAACCTCGCCGTCGGCGCACGCGTACGATCGATCGAAGAGATCGACGACCGCCCAGGCCACTCCGGCGAAGGCGCCGGCGCCGGTCGGCAAGCGGTCGCGAGGACGACGTAACGGTCATGGCGTTTCAAATCGAAGAGCTGAACGATGCGAACTGCAAAACGTACTTGCTCGTGAGCGGCACGACCGCAGCTCTCGTCGATCCGGTACGCGAGCGTTTCGAGACCTACCGCGCGGTGCTCGCCCAGCGCGGACTGACCCTCGGCCTCGTCCTCGAGACCCATACCCACGCCGATCACTTGATGGTCAATCGCCTTGGAAAAGAGGCGTTCGGCGCAATGATCGTGATGCACGCCGAGAGCCCAAGCCCGCTCGTCGATCGCCACGTCAAAGAAGGAGACGTCATTCGCGTGGGCAGCGACACCGTCACAGTCCTTCATACGCCAGGTCACACGCCCGACTCGATCTGCTACCTCGTCGACGGTGCGGTGCTCACCGGCGACACACTCCTCATCGGCGGATCGGGCCGCACCGATTTCCCGGGAGGCGACGCCGGCGCGCAGTACGACGCGGTCACCGAGAAGCTCTTCACCCTCCCGCCGGACACGAAGGTGTGGCCCGCCCACGACTACAATGGAAAGAAGAGCTCGACCATCGGCGAAGAGAAGCGAACGAACCCGCGCTTCGCCGGGAAGACACGTGCAGAATACATCGATCACATGGCCCATCTCGGGCTCGCCTTCCCTGAGAAGGTGCAGCGCGCCCTCCAGGTGAATCAGTCCGGCTTCGAGGAGAGCGAGGTTCTCTTCCCGCTCGTCTCGGCGATCGCCGCGCTCGAGGGGATCAGCGCGCACGAGCTAAGGGCGCGGCTCGCGGGGGAATCGCCGCCACTCGTCCTCGATGTCCGTGAGCCCGAAGAGTTCACGGGCGAGCTCGGTCACGTCGAGGGCTCGCTCCTCGTGCCGCTCGATGCGCTGGAAAAGCGGCTGCCGAAGCTTGCCGGGTACGTGGATCGCGACGTGGTGGTGGTCTGTCGCGCGGGTGCAAGGAGCGCGACAGCAGGGGCGATCTTGTGCCGCGCTGGGTTTCGCAGAGTTCTAAACTTGAACGGCGGAATGCTCGCCTGGCGGGCCGCCGGACTCACGTCGCAGCGTTGAGCGGCTAGGCTCGCTACGCCAACCAGAGCGCGGCGGATGCCTTGACTTTGGAGAGCTCGGCGCTCAGCGTGTTCGGCCCGTCGCCCTTGGCCGTACGCCGGAACGCGACGAATGCGAGATCGAGCTTGTGGATCGCGCTGCTGATCTCGCCCGCGGAGGAGACGACGATCGGCGACCCGGCGAACTTCCCCGCGGCGAGCCGATTCGCCGAGCTGAGACGCTCGAGGAGCTTCGCGGCTGCCTGCTGCACGGGCTCGGGAACACCCGCCGTCTCCTTCCAGAGCGCGATCTGCACCGTGGCGTCGAGCGACTCAACCAACCCGTCGAATGCTTTTCGGAGAAATACGACGCGCTGATCTTTCATCATTGGGGCGACCTTAGCAGACATCGGCACGGTCGTGCTTCCTTGCGCCTGCGAATCGTGCCGCGCTATGCTCTCGACGCACGATCCGGCGGTTTTCGCCGCTGCTCATGGTGCCAAAACGAGGCTCAACGCATGAGCGAGAAATCCGAAAAAGCCGAAAAACTCAAGGACGCGCTGAAGATCACCGATCAGTCGCGCGACCGAAACGGCATGGTTTACGATCTAAAAGCGGAAGGCAATCGCCTCACCGTGCGCATCTTTCCGCGCGAAAATCCGACCGAGCAAAACGAGTGGCGCATCGAGGCTCGCGTCAGCAGCGCGCCCGAAGCACTGACCGTCACGCAGTGGGGTGCCACGCGCACCGAGGCGCTTCAGGAAGTCGGCAAAGTGTGGGTCTCTCTCGCCGCCGAACAAGGATTGCCGACGTTCGACTGGGCCGCTGTCGCCGTCGCCCTCAACGCGGTCCGCGCTCTCTAGCGACACGTCCGCTCGCGCCGTCGCGTCGGATGACACAATAAAAAACGCGGACCCGAGGGTCTCTCGATTCCGCGCTCTCGCAATCTTCGTCGGGGCGACGTCACGTGGTTGCGGCGCATGGATGGCTTGTGGCGGCTACCGGTCCTCCGAAATTGCCGGACACGCTGCAGTCCTAGGTTCTGGGACGGACGAGCTCGGCAGGAAGCGTCAAAATCTCAGAGCGGCTTCGTACTCGGAGCCACGCTCTCGACGAGCGCATCAAACGCCGGCCGAGCCGCTCGAACCGTTGCCGCAGGCCCCGTAAGCTTGAAAAAGTAAGGCGACCCCGCACTCTCCACGATCGCCGCAAGAAGAGACCATCCCGTGTGCGACACGGGCGCGCCGCCCATCGCACCGCCGCCGAGGTAAGTCCCTCCGAGCTCGACGATCGTGACCTTCACTCCGTGCACCTTCTTCACGGCGCGCGTCTCCTTCGCAGCCTCTTGGAACTGACCGACCCAGCGCTCGATGTTGTCGTCGACCGATCCGCCCGCGCGCGCGACGCTCATCTCGGCTTCTTCCGCCCCCGGAGCCGCGGGCACGCGGTAGGTCGCGATGCGCATCGTGCTCGGGTTCGGTACGGTGCGCCATTTTTCGGGCACCTTCCAGCCGACGGCGTCCTCCTCGTGGTTCACTGCGATGCTTGGTGCGGGCGACGATTCGTGCGGAAGCGTCCCTTGCGGAGACGTCCCTTGCGGATGCAGGGGCGGCGCGGATGGCTCCTCGTCGGACTCCGGCGGCTCGTGCGAACGCTTCACCACGCTCGGCCTCGGCTCGGGCTCGGGCGCGTCGTGATGGAACGCGGCGAACGCGCCGGCGGCAACCATCGAGGCAACGAGGATGAGCGGATAGCCCTTAAACGACACGCCTGACACGGGCTGCACTTTGCAGCACGATCGACGCGAGCGCGAGCGCTTATGCCAACGGCGCGCGCGGTGCTGCAGCCGATGCGCTCAAGACGCAGCGGATGCGGCGCCAACGCTGCTGTTCACCTGCGGCGCTGGCACCGTCGCGAGTTGCAGCGCTTGTGCTGGGGCGACTCAGGACTGCGTCTATTGCCAAGCGGACGGGTGGGGCAACGACGCTCAAAGGCGTGTGCAGCGGCACCGGGGCCTTCTGCGCCCTGGCGATCGCCAGCGGCGCGGCGATGTGTCCGTGCGCGTTCCCCGACGCCTCAGCTTGTCCCGAGGACTACCAAGCGTGTCACAGCGGCCTCGACGGCATCACCTGCCGCACGCGCGGCGAGCCATTTACGGTGGGCAACTCCTGCCACGCTGGCGGTACCTGCCAAGCCGACACCACCTGCCGCTGAGGATCCAACGTGGTATTCCTCGCCGATGGATTTTCTGCGTGCATGAGCATCCTTCGAAGCGCCTTCCACTCTCTCGTCACGTGCACGTCGGCTGCGCTCGCGTTCGCAGCGTGCAGCACCGCAAAGGCCGATCCCGCTGAGAACTGCGGACTCTACTTCGACGCACAGGTTCAGATCCTCACCCGCTGCGGGCTAGCGCTCCCTCTTCCTCCCGACGACAACGCACGCCAGCGGACGCGATTTCTGGCGGCGTGCAAGGTCACGACGGACGAGCCCGGAACGGGACTCGGGGCAGACTGGCTGCACGCGTGCGCCGAGTCGGTGACCCGAGACCTGTGCAGCAATTTCCAGTTCGACCCGCACTGCAACCTGCCGAACGGCACGATCGAATCTGGCAAGCCGTGCGAATCGCACGCCCAATGCCAGACCGGAATTTGCAGCGGACTGGGGACGGCCGGATCCTGCGGCACGTGTAGCCCCGTCCTCACGACCGGCGATGCGTGCATTCCGGGCGGCCCTCCCTGCAACAAATCGGCGATGTGCCTGCAAGGCACGTGCGTTGCGGCGGTCCGCCACGACAACGGCGCGAGCTGCAGCGTCGGTCGCAGTGATTGCAAGTCCGGCATTTGCGACGGCAAGACCCACACGTGCGTGGACCCTATGCCCGCGGGAGCCTCGTGCGTTTCGGAGTGGGACTGCGCGGACGGTCTCGCCTGCAGCGGTTTCGTGTGCACGCCCACCGTCGGAATGGGGGCCGCCTGCGCGCCTGAAATCGGTCCCACGCCGTCGCCCGCGCCGTGTTCGCGCTCCCTCGTCTGCGCCCGCGCCACGAAAACATGCGTCGCCGTTCACCTGGCAAAAGCCGGCGAACCTTGCGACGTCGACGCGACACGATGCGAGATCGGAACCTGCAACGGAACGTGTCCGACCGTCCTCGCCGACGGCGCTCCGTGCGATCCCTCGAGGGCGCACACCACCTGTGATTTCTTTGCAGAATGCAAGGATGGGACGTGCGTTACCGGCAACGCCATGCCGTGCAAATAGGGCCGTCGTCTCGCCCTGTAATTAGCTCTTCGGTGCGAACGACTTGCAGAACCCGTGGGGGTGCACCGGGCCCTTGAGGAGCTTGCACGTGCCGCACGCCCCTTCGGCTTTCGGCGCGATGTATTGCACGCACGTCTCGCAGTTCTTTGGTGGGAACGGCGTGGCGTCCTGGTAGGCGAGGCTCACCCTCGCTTGGACTTCGTCCTTCTCGAGGCCGCTCGTGTCGACGCACGAGTCTGGCACCTTCTTCTTGCACGCGAGGCCGACGAGCGACACCAGCCCGCCGGCCGCGGCCTGGAGCAAGTGGCGCCGCCCGACGTTCACCGGTTTCCGTAAGCGATCGGCGGAATCGACTGGAGGTAGGCGAAGGCTGCTTTCTTCTCCGTCTCGTCCATCTGGCCAAACGATTCGACGGGCATGAAGGGCTTCATCTGCTGCCCGTTCTTCCGAGTCGACTTCGTGAGGAGCGTGTCGAAGTCGTCGTACGTCCAGCCCTTGAGGCCGGTCTCGTGTGGCGTGAGGTTGAGCGGTGGCGGAAAGCTCGGGGGCGTGCCCGGAATGGGACCACCGCTCAGCGTCTCGCCGTGGCAACCGGTGCACATCCTCGCAACGTACTTTCCGTAGGCGGCGGTCGGTGTCGGCGCGGGCGCGAGATCGACCTTCTCGTGGTTGATGTGGCGCGCGACGTCCATGACGAACTTGCCCTGCCTGTCGAGAACCTTGCCGACCGTTTTAACCTCGACGAGCCCGTTGGGCTTATCGACCGAAGGGACGGTGCGGAGAAAAGAAATGATCGCCGCGACGTCCGCGTCGGGCAGCCAGTTGAAGTCCTGCGCAGGCATGAAGCGGAGGGAGCGACCGTCCTTCTTCAGCCCGTGGCGAATGAGACGCGCAAGCTCGCCATCGCTGTACGCGGCTCCCGTTCCCCCCGGGG
Source organism: Myxococcales bacterium (assembly GCA_043747615.1). GTDB lineage: Bacteria > Myxococcota_A > Polyangia > Polyangiales > Polyangiaceae > JAYTOU01. The sequence goes on from JAYTOU010000008.1 coordinate 12,528, forward strand.
TAATGTTCGGCGCGTTGAGCGTCGCGAGCGGGCCCATTGCGAGCTCGCCGCCCGCGAAATCCGACCCGTGGCACTTCGTACCCGAGCATCCGGCGACGGACTCGGCGAGATGCTTACCTCGCGCGATGACCGTAGCGTCGGTCGACCGCTTGAAGTCGTCCATGGGCTTCACGTCGTAGACTTTGTCCAGGCTCGCGTCGAAGTCGCTCGACTGAACGCAGGCGTAAATACCGCCGCCTGCTCCGATGACGGCGACGAGAGCAAGTAGCCCGAGCAAGATTCGCTTGATGATGCGCTTCACGAGGCCTCCCTATTTGTTGAACTGCTCTACCTCGTCGTACGTCATTTCTTTCATCCCTCCGAGGGCGTAGTTGCGCGTGGACCACATGACTCCGAGGTCGGTCGCATAGTCACCCACGCGAACCCGCACGATCTCGGGCGACGAATCCTGCGGTGCGCCGGCAATCATCTTTACGCGAGCACGCGTGTGACCAGGACCCACGTTGGCGCTTCCTCGAGCGACCGGCGCGCCGTGATGGTCGAGGAGCTCCACGACCACCGTTCCGATCGGCCGCGTGCTCTTCAGGAGGTACAGGCTCTCGTTCTCGACAGCCGAGCTCAGGGACGCGATCGCCAGGGGCGGCGCGGGCAGTGCTGGAGCGGTGTAGCTCCTCGCCCAGGGGTCCGAGACGGTCTTTAGCTTCGAGGCCTCTTGGTCGTTCAGGCGATGCGCCAGCGAGCTTCGCGCCTCGAAGGCCCGCGCGACCGGGCCCACCATGATCCGCGGCGGACCGCCCGTATCGACCACGAAGAGGCCGATCCGCGGCGCGGTCGCTCCTGCGTAGACCACGGTCTCGGCGTTCGACGACGTGTAGTAATCGGCGATGAAGCCTTCGTCCGCGAAAGCCCCCCCCTCGACGAAGAGATCGAAGTACCAACCGTCTTTGCTCCCCGGGCCGTCGGAGCTCGGCGGCCGAATCTCAACCACCATGGAGAGGTAGCGCTTTGCCTCTTCGGACAGCGGTCGGTTCGCCAGCTCCTCGACGACGATGGCGCGCAGAACGCGAAGATGGAACGTGAGCTTGGCGAAATAGGCCTCTCCCGCTGGTTGGGCGAGCATCTTCTCGACCGCCGCGCCGCGTGAGGCGTATTCGAGGAGCGCGTCGTACACGCCGAGGGCCGGCTCCACGTACCCTTCGGGGATCTCGCACCCCCCTTCATCGTACGCTTGGCCGGCAATGAGGACGTAGTTGTGGCGAATCTGTCCGTAGGCGGCGATCGCCGAGTTGAGTCGAAGGTCGCGGAAGGCATTCGTCTTCATGAACGACGGCAAGGCGCCGCTCGGCTCGTCAGCGAGGGCGCGGGCAGCCGAGAACCATGCATTATACATGTCTTTGGTGGTGGCTTTTTGGGCAAGGAGCGCGCGTCCCGCTTCGAGCTGGGAGCCTAGGGTCGGAAATGCCATTAACTCGTTTTTCAAGTACGTCTTCGCGCGATCGTGCCCCAGGAGAAACCCGATGTCGGCCGCTCCAAGAAGCTCGCGGCCCGGCGTCGCACCGTGGACGAGGAGCTCGGCGGCGGTGGTGTCTGGAACGATCCGCGGCCCGAGCATCGTGGCGATCGCCGGGAGCGGCGTGGAGCCTTGAGGCATGTAGTGGACGCGCGTCGTTCGCTCGAAATCCCGTCCAATGGCTGCGATCAAACGCTCGGCAGAATCGGGGATGCTGAGCGTCGTGATTTTTCCTTTTACGCGGAGGGCGGCGAGATCCGCAAAGCTCGCGTCCTCGCGCTTTCCGGCAAAGGCTCCCCAGGCTTGATCAAGGAGCGCGATGTCCTCCATGACGTGGGCGCGTGCCGCCAGATCCGCGAGGGCGAGAGCATCGACCGCTTCGCGCGGTGTCTCGCGAGGATCGACGACGATGCCCGGGGCGGAGCTACGCGAGGCGCGCGACACGAGGTTGAGCTCGAGGCGCGAAAGCCACATAGATGCGCGAAAATAGGCCTTCAGCGCTCCTTCTTCGAAGCTCGCGTAGTGACCTCGCGGAGCGTACTGAGAAAAATCCACCACCCGACTGCGACCGAAAAGGGACACGGTCTCGAGACCGCTCGCCTTGCGCGCCTTGTCGATGAGCGCGGCTGATTCGGGGTCGGTGCCGAGCGCGCTGGGAACGTTCTTTCCCTCTTCGCCCAGGAGCGAGCGGGCCACGGTCAGATACACATCGAGGTCGCGCGCTACCTCGGGCGGATACGTCCCGGCGGCTGCCCGGAGCTCGGCGTGCATGCGGTCGACCACGTGCGCCTCGCGAGGGAGAAGCGTCGCGAGCTCTGCCCGCGCGATGAGAACGTCGTTCGACTGGTAGACCGAGTGAAGGATGGAATCGATCGAGACGTAGATCGGCAGTTGCGCCTGGTAGATGCTGTGAAAGGCTCGGGCGAAGCCGTCCTTGCCGAGGCGTTCAAGGACGACGAAGCCCTCGCGCGCGAGGATGCGCTTCTCCGACGCTGTCAGCGCATAGCGCCGAGCCACGAGGCCGAGGTAGCGCGGATCGGCTTTTTTGTCCCAGGGGGCAACGGGTAGAGGCGGGGCCTTTTGCCGAGACCCAGCGAGGATCGCGCGCCCCGCGAGCTCGATGTTCGAGTCGGCGACCTCGCAGAGATCATTTGGATCGTGCGGACGGATACGGTGCGTCTCTGCCCACAACACCGGCGAGGAAGCGGCAAGCGCCTCCATCCCAGCGTCAGGAGAAGCGAGCGCGAGGGAGGCGTCGGCGGGCGCGATCGCCGAACGCGGGCGCTCAGGCGACACCGTCGGACAGGCGGCGAGAAGCAGGACCGCGCATGCCGTGACGACGGTCTGTCGCCAATCGGTAGCCGTTATCATGGGCGCCACGATAACTCAGCTAGGATGGTGACGCATGCACTTCGCCTTTGGCCGCGCACGGGGAACGCTTATCTTCATGATTGCGCTCGGTACGACGGGATTCGTCGCCTGCGGCTCGCGCACCGCTCTTCCTTTCGACGACACTGCACAGCTCGCGAGCGACGCCAGCGAGGACGTGCGGCGGCTGCCGGACGGAGGCATCGAAGACTCTCTGCCGCCGATCGATGCGATGCGCCGCGACGCGCACCGAATGGATTGCCTCGACGCCAGAGATACGCAAATTTACGCGGTCACCTCCGACACGAACGAGCTCCTCGCGTTCTACCCGCCGCAGGGAACATTCAAGCGCATCGGAGTCGTCTCCTGTCCGGCCTTTCTCGGCGCTCAGCCGTTCTCGATGGCCGTCGATCGGAAAGGCGTGGCCTACGTCCTCTTCGAGAATCAAACCGGAGCCGGCGATCCCGACGGCGAGATCTTCCGAGTGAGCACCACCACGGCGGCTTGCGTGCGCACCGCGTTCAGACCCAACGACCGCGGATTTCAAAGTTTCGGGATGGGCTTCTCCACGAACATGGGTGGGCCTGCCGAGACCCTCTTCATCGCACGCAACGCCAACAGCGGCACGCCAACCCTCGGCTCGATCGACACCACGACGATGCGAGTCACGAACATCAACGATTTCAACCCCCCGATCGCCTCCGCCGAGCTCACCGGAACGGGCGACGGCCGTCTCTTCGCGTTTTATGCGCGCCAAACGGGAGCACCCGACTCGTTCGTAGGCGAGATCGACAAGACCACTGCCAACGTCATTGCCGAGGATCGCATCGCCATGCCGCAGGGCAATGGCTGGGCGTTCGCCTTCTGGGGCGGCGACTTCTACTTGTTCACAGGCGCCGGCGGTAGCTCGACCATCACAAAGTTCGATCCGATCACCAAGGCGACCACCGAAGTTGGCTCGTACCCCGCGCTCATCGTTGGTGCAGGGGTGTCGACGTGCGCTCCCCCGTGATGGTGTACTGAGAGATCGTCATCGACCCACGGAAGCGCTTCCGGAAGAAGAGCACGCCGCCCTCGCCGTCCATGACCACCTTCGAGGGCGCCGGGCCTAGCGCGGTCGGCGCGCCGAACTCCACGGTCACGTTCACATGATCGATGAACATCGAGGTTTTGCTCAGCTTGAAGCCCGCCGAGATGAGAGTGCCAGTCTTCGTGTCCACCCACGCCGAGCCCTCGATGGTGTCGTCGTCTTTCACCTTCGGCGCAAATGCAATCCGCACGCGCGACGGATCCGCGCCATCGACCTCCACCTGATCGAAGACGTAGCGAGGCTGCTCTTCGATGAGGACGGGCATGCGAAATTTTGGTTTGGCTGTCGCCGGCTTTCGTTCACGGTCGCGAGCCTTCTTTCGGGCTTCGTCGGTCTTGTCCTCGCCGTCCTCGGTGTAGCGCTCGACCGTCACCTTGGCGATGGTGCCGTCGGCGTCGACGTGCGCTTTGAGTTCTTTGATGACGTTTGCGTTTCCGTTGCCGTCGACGTTCTCCATGCGCCCTTCGATCGTGTAGCTGGCGCGGGTGCGCATCGACTCGAAGTGGGCTGCATGGACCGCGAGCCGCTTCATCAGATCCGCATCGGGGGTCTGCGCGCGCGCCTCACGGGGAAGCGAAACGACGGCGAGCGCGAGCAGAGTCGCGGCGAGGAAGCGTGACGGCATGATCTCAGTCTTGTCTTGCGTCGCCCATTTCGCAAACGCGAGCACGGGTATATGACCCTCGGATGCATAGCAAGGTGGCGCTCGTGACCGGGGCATCGAGCGGCATCGGGCTCTCTGTGGCGCGAAAATGGGTAGCGCAGGGCGGCCGGGTGGCGCTCGTCGCGCGGACGCGCTCGAAGCTCGAGGCCATCGCCAAGGAGCTCGGAGAGGAGCACGCCGCGGCTTTCCCACTCGACGTAACGGACCTCGATGCGCTCGCCGCCCTCCCGGAGAAGGTGAAGAATCACTTCGGAAGCGTGGACGTGCTGGTGAACAATGCAGGGCTGAACCACCGCGGCTCGATCGCCAAGTACGCGCCCCGCGATCTCGCGGACATCATTCTCACGAACCTCACGGCGCCCATCGTCCTCACCCGCGCCGTGATGCAGCACATTTCGCGCGGCGGATCGATCATCCAGCTCGCGAGCATCGCCGGCATGGTTCCGGTTCCCGGCGAGGCCACCTACAGCGGCTCGAAGGCCGGGCTGCGGGCCTTCTCCCGCGCCGTCGCCGAAGACTTCAAGCACCTCGACGTGCACGTGGGCTGCGTGTGCCCAGGCCCCGTAGACACGGGTTTTCTGGGGGATCTGAGGGAGGTGCCGGATCTCGTGCTGTCGCAGCCGATGAGCAGCGCGGACGACGTGGCCGACGCCGTCCTCGAGTGCATCGAGAAGCGCAGCGACGAGATCGCCATCCCGAGCGCGTCCGGTCGCCTAGCCACCGTCGGCTATCTCTTTCCCGGCATCGCCTCGCGCATCCGACCGGCCCTCGAGAAGCGCGGGGCTGCGCTGCGAAAAGACATTCTCTCCCGCCGGTGAGAACGGCGAGTACTTCTTAAATCAGCGGTGGGGTTAGGGCGAGCAGCAGCGAAACCCGATGTCTCTGTCACTGTATTTCATACCGATGGGACGCGCGAACGCGCAGTCCTGACTCGCGCCGGCTGGGTCGAGAAAGCTTCCGCTCCTCTCGATGCAGTCCGTCAGCCCGGCAATCGTGACTACGCACGAGTCTTCCCACTCGTAGACATTGCCGACCATGTCGTAAAGTCCAGGGAAGCCACCGACGCACTCGGCAAGACTGCCCACCACGGTCGAGGAGCCCGCATCAACCTCGGGGATGTTGCAGGCCGAGGGCTTGAAGGAATTTCCGTACGGGAACGCGTGATTGCCGTCGGCCCCGTGGCTGCACGCCGTGAACCACTGGTTCGTCGAATCCACCAGTGAGCCCGACGGTCCGCCGGAGACGCTCCCGCAGAGTCGTTTTCCGGCCCACGCGCAGTAGGCGTACGCGTCACACCACTCGACCCACGATTGCGGAGACGTTTGCGTAGGTACGAGGCCGATCGGAATGTGCGTCGTCTTGTAGGCGCACGCGGGCGGACCGGCATTGGCGGGTGCGGCGCTCGTGGCCAGAAAGATCGAGTAGTCCTTGTGCGTCACTTCGGTGCTGTCGATGCAGAACGCGCCGACCCGAATCGCGGTGGGGCCTGCTGTTCCTGGGCAGGCAGCATCGACGCCCGTGTCCATCGAGCCGTCGAGCGGCGCTCCATCGTTGCCGGCCGCGTCGTCCGCGTCGCCGCACGCGCCGTCAACAGGCGCTCCATCCGTGGATGGCATCGAGCGCGTCGCCTACGCGAAACAAGTCCCCGATGCCGGTGATGAGCCCGCAGCTCGCCGCCGCGGTCCCCATGATGACGCTGCAAATGAAGACCTTCGCGCTCTTCGCCACGGCTGATACTACCACGCTTCGCCAACTTCGTCGGAACGGTGCGCCCCCTCGAGGGCCCCGCCGACATCCAAAGGATCACCGCGCAATGACTGACCAGACGCCTTCCGGTTCCGGCCGCAAAAAAACCGTCGCGCTCGTGCTAGCGGGCCTTCTCATCGTCCCCGGCCTCGTCTTCGCGGCGTGGTCGGCGATCACCCTGACCTACTCGTTCTCGAGTGGTGAGCGCGCCGGCTACATGCAAAAGCTTTCGCACAAAGGTTGGGTCTGCAAGACCTACGAGGGCGAGCTGCAGATGACGAACATCCCCGGCGCTGCCCCCGAGAAGTTCGTCTTCACGGTACGGGATCCCGCCGTCGCCAAGCAGCTCGATGGCCTCAGCGGCGAGCATGTCTCCCTCATGTACGACGAGCACAAGGGTGTGCCTTCGTCATGCTTCGGCGACACGCCTTACTTCGTCACCGGCGCCCGCAAGGTTGCCCCCTAAGGCTTCAGGCAGCGAAGCATCTCGCGGAGCACGACGATCTCTTCGCGCGCGGGAATCACGAGCACTTTGGCGGGGACGAACGAAAACGCGGACGTGAGATCCGTGCGCACGCGCTCCGAGTTTTCTCCGATGCCCCCGGTGAAGACGAGGGCGTCAAGCCCGCCGAGCGCTCCCACCATGGCTCCCAAGCCGCGCTTCAACCCGTGCACGAACATCGCGTACGCGAGACGCGCGCGGGCGACGCCGCTTTGGGCACGGGCAAGCACCACCCGCAGGTCGGCCGACTCTCCCGAAACGCCGAGGAGGCCCGACTCATTCTCGAGCGCTTGTTCGAGCGCGGCTGGCGTCATCTCTTTCAACAAATGAAACATGAGCCCGGGATCAATCGAGCCGGAGCGGGTGGACATCATCAGCCCTTCGAGCGGCGTGAAGCCCATCGTGGTGTCCACGGATTTTCCGTCGCGCACGGCCGTCATCGAAGAGCCGCTGCCGAGGTGGCAGACCACGAGCTTCTTCGGGACCGCGCCGAGGAGCTCCGTAGCGCGCCCCACCGCGTAGTCGACGCTCAAACCGTGGAAGCCAAAACGCCTGATGTTGCGGCTCTCCGTCCACACGTAAGGAATGGGATAAAGCGCCGCTTCGTCGGGTATCGAAGCATGAAACGCAGTGTCGAAGGCGGCGACGTGTCGAAGCGTGGGGAACGCGTTGCGTGCGGCATCGAGCACCGCGAGCGCGCGCGGCATGTGAAGGGGATCGAGCTCGGCGATTTCACCGAGCGTCTTGCGGACGGCGTCGTCGATGAGCCGCGCCTCGCGAAACGCGCTCCCACCGTGGACGAAACGATGACCGATGGCGTCGGCCGGGGGGAGCGATCGGAGCACGTCCGGCGCGGCTCCCTTGTCCGGCCATTCCACCGACTCGCTGCCAAGCACCCTTCCCGTCTTCGCCTCGAGCAGCGCCCACTTGAGCGAGCTCGATCCCGCGTTGAGGACGAGAGCAACGTCGATCACGTGGCAGATAACGTCCAGTCGCGGATCGCGGGCACGTCTTCGAGGTGCTCCTTGACGTAAGCCGTGTGCTCCTTGAGCGAGCGGTCACACTCAGCGATGAGCGCATCCGCGTTCGGCAACGTACGGCGCGCGCGCTTTAGCGCTTCTTTGCAAAGATGGAAGCGGCTCATTCCGTTGAGAACCACCATGTCGAAGGGGGTGGTCGTCGTCCCCTCTTCCTTGTAGCCGCGCACGTGGAATCTGTGCGGATTCGGACGCCCGTGGAGGAACTGATGGATGCCGCCCGGGTAGCCGTGAAAGGCGAAAATCACGTGCGTGTCGGCGGTGAAGAGATCGGTGAAGCTGCCGTCGGACATGCCGTGCGGATGCTCGCTCGGAGAGAAGAGCGTCATCAGGTCGACCACGTTCACCATCCGCACGCGGAGCTCGGGCGCATGCTTTTTCAGCCACCACGCCGCAGCAACCGTCTCCAGCGTCGCCGTGTCACCGGCTGCCGCGAGAACGATGTCGAGATCGTTGGGCTTTCCTTCGTTGCCGGCCCACGTCCAGATCGAAGCCCCGCGCGCGCAGTGCTCGCGGGCCGCCGCGATGTCGAGCCACTGGAGCTGCGGCTGCTTGTCGATGATGATCAGATTCACGTAGTTCGTGCTTCGCAGGCAGTGGTCCGCGACCGACAGGAGGCAGTTTGCGTCCGGCGGCAGGTACACGCGCGCGACGGAACCTTTCTTAGACGTGATCGTGTCCATGAATCCCGGCCCTTGATGACTGAAGCCGTTGTTGTCGTTCCGCCAGCAGGTCGAGGTGAGCAGATAGTTGAGCGATGGAATCGGCTTTCGCCATGGGAGCGACGCGCAGGCCTCGAGCCACTTCGCGTGCTGCGTCGCCATGGAGGCCACGATCAAGGCAAAGGCTTCGTAGGTCGCAAAGAGCCCGTGGCGGCCAGTGAGCAAATACCCTTCGAGCCAACCCTGGCAGTTGTGCTCGCTCAAGACTTCCATCACCCGCCCGTCGGTCGCGACGTGATCGTCGGTCTCGAAGATCGGAGCGACGAGGCAGCGATTCTCGACCTCGAACACCGCGCCCAGCCGATTGGAGTTCGTCTCGTCGGGGCAAAACAGACGGAAATTTCGGTGCTTTTTGTTTTTCGTGAAGATGTCGCGCAGCATCTGCCCGAGGCGCCTCGTGGACTCCTGAACCTCGACCCCGGGCCTCGTGAGAGTGACCGCGTAGTCGGTGAAATCGGGGAGCTCGAGGGGTGGCTGCGGGCACCCGTTCGCGTGAGGGTTCGCCCCCATGCGCCGCGTTCCCTTCGGAGCGAGCGCGGCCAGCGCCGGAATGAGACGCCCGCTTTCGTCGAAGAGACGCTCCGGCTCGTAGCTCCGCATCCACTTCTCCAGGAGCTTCAGGTGCTCGTGGTTCGTGCGCACGTTCATGAGCGGAACCTGGTGGGAGCGGAAGGTGCCCTCGATCTGCACGCCGTCGACCACCTTCGGACCGGTCCACCCCTTGGGCGTTCGCAGAACGATTGCCGGCCAGAGTGGCTTGCCGTGAACGCCGCTCGCCCGCGCGTCCGCCTGGATCTTTCGGATCTTGTCGTAGCAAGCGTCGAGCGTCCCTGCGAACGCGCGGTGCACGCGGAGCGGATCGTCGCCTTCGACGAAGTGCACGTCGTAGCCATGCCCGTAAAGAAGGCTGCGGATCGCGTCGTCGCTCGATCGCGCGAGCACGGTAGGGCCAGAGATTTTGTAGCCGTTCAAATGAAGGATGGGGAGCACTGCTCCATCACGCGCGGGGTTGAGGAAGCTCACCCCTTTCCATGAGCCCTCGAGCGGCCCCGTCTCTGCTTCACCATCTCCGATGACGGCGGCGACGATGAGATCCGGGTTGTCGAAGGCCGCACCGAAGGCATGCGACAGGACGTAACCAAGCTCGCCGCCTTCGTGAATCGATCCTGGCGTAGGCGGGCTGACGTGACTCGGTATTCCGTACGGAGTCGAGAACTGGCGAAAGAGACGACGCATCCCGTCGGTGTCTTCGGCGACCTCCGGGTAGACCTCCGTGTACGTACGCTCGAGGTATACGTTGGCGATCACCGCAGGACCGCCGTGGCCAGGGCCAGCGAGAAAAATGACGTTCGCGTCGCGCTGTCGAATCAGACGATTGAGGTGCACGTAGATCAGGCTCAGACCGGGCGACGTTCCCCAGTGCCCGAGGAGCCTCGCTTTCACGTGCGCGGGCTCCAGGGGCTCACGCAGGAGCGGGTTGGCCTGAAGATAGATCTGTCCGATCGTTAGGTAGTTTGCCGCGCGCCAGTAGGCGTCGAGGGCCTCTAGCTCGCTCGTGCTGATCGTGTCGGGCATAGTTATCGTGGCTCGTACGACGTCATCCCGCCGGCGCCATCACGAAAACCGCATTGCGCGTAAGGCGGACCATGACGCGAAGGTGCACGCTCTCGCGCGCGGCGTCCAGGCGACCCGCCTCGTTTTGACAGTTATGATGGTGCGGTGACTCCCGAGCTCAGTCCACGCTTCAGTCATCCGAAGCTCGAAGAGGTCATCGTTGCGCTCGTGGCTGAACCGCGCGTCGTCATGCGGATCGCGTTCGGTGCTGCTGCGGATCGGGAGACCTCGGCGCGCGCTGCCTGGGACCGCGAGACCGCGCTCGACGAACCTGCTGTTCGGTTCTGCAACATTCTCTTGATGATGGCCAAAGACGCCGGGGCGACTCACCTTCGTGTCGCAAACGGAACCATCGCCTACCGCGTCGGTGCAGCGTGGAGCGCGGGGCCGCAGCTCCCTCGGGAGATCCGGGCGCACGTGCTCGAGTGCGTGGTCTGGCGTCTCAAGCAGATGAGCAACATCGCTCCGGGACCTCCGGAAGGAACGGCCGCGCACAGCACGTTGACGCTCATCTTCGAGCCACCGATCGAAGGCGCTCGGCCGCAGCAGCCAGCGATCACCTTTTACACCTCGTTCGTGCGGACGATGGGTGAGTGCGTCCTCCTCCTCGGGGTCAGCGAGCCTCGCGGCCGCAGCGACCCCCGCCAGTCCCAACTCGACGAGCTCGTGGCGGCCGGCACGACGCACAACGGAAGCGGCCGCGAACGAGACGGCCAGCGCGTCTTCGAACGGGCGCTCGCTCTCTACGAGACCGAGCCCTCCTGCTTTCCCGGGGGCTTGGTCGACGTCCTGAACGGCCTAGGTCTCGCGTTCGAAGGTCAGTGGCAACACGCGAAGGCTGAAGATTTCTTTCGCCGAGAGGTGAAAGCGGCCGCAGCTGCCTACGGCGAAGAGAGCGTAGTCCATGCGTTCAGCCGGACGAACCTTGCCCGCTTCCTGATCGATCGCGGAGAGCTCGAGGAAGCTGGAGAGCACCTGGCGCGCGCCGAGAGTTACTTCCTTTCCCTCGTTGGCGCGGACAGCGCGTACCTCGAAGCGCGCAGGCAGCTCGGACGGCTCCACCGTGCACGCGGGCACGTCGACGAAGCTCGCGACGAAGCGCTGTACGTCCTTGCGCGCGCCGAGCACTTCGGGAGCGACGCGCTCGTCGTCGAGAGCTCATTCGATCTCGGCATCATCGAGCACACCCGCGGAGAGCTCGATTCCGCTGCCGCGCATCTTCGTCGCGCCCTCGCGCTCATGGGTGAGTTTGCGGCGTGGCATCCGTTTGCCGCCGAGGTCGGCGTCGCGCTGGCCCGGGTCCTCATGGCTCAAGGAAAAACCCCGGAGGCGTTCCGGCTCTTCGAGAGCGCACGCCACATCCTCGAAAAAGTACGGGCTAGGGAGCATCCGGAGCGCGTCGAGCTCGCGGTGGAGATGGCCCGGCATCAAGAGCAGTTCGCGCCCTATCGATGATGCCCTGACGCGATGGGGAGGGCGTCATCTGACACTAGGATAGCTGGATCGCTGGATCGCTTTTCCCCCATCTCGCGTTGAAAGAGGGCGCGAATCTCACGATTTCCGGTGTTTGTCCTGCCATGGAGGGGGGGAACGGAACTTGAAGTGAAGAAAGCTCACGTCCCGTTCGTCCCACTTCATCGAAGGAGATCTCGAATCATGCGCAAGGCTCACGTTGGATTTCTCACGGCAGTGGCGATGGTGCTCACCGCGGGTGTCGCGCTCGCCGCAGCCGAGTACGACGTGACCACAGCGAAGGGTGAGATCACCATCGCCACCAAGGGCGACTGGCACGTGAACAAGGAGTATCCGTGGAAGGCCGTGCAGGGCGACAAGAAGTTCGACAAGTCCACGTTCACTCTCAGTGAGAAGTCGGCGAAGGTGACGGGCCTCCCCTCCGGCGCGGTCCACCTCAAGGGCGCTGTCTGCTCGGGACCGCAATGCATGCCGTTCGAGACCGACGTCACGGTCCCCTAGCGTCCCCTGATCCCACGCGGCGACGGAGCGCGTTGACGCCCACGCTTGTGCGGCTGCACGAGCCTTGTATGGTGGCCTGGCGCGAAAAAACCGCGAGGAGGATTGCCGTGCCGATTACGACCGAGCTTCGTGCTTTACCCTTGTTTCAGGGAATCTCTGAAGCCCGACTCGGCGAGCTGGTCGCTGCGTTCCACGCGGCCACCCACAAAGCAGGTTCCGTCCTCTTCAAAGCCGGAGACGTCGCCGCCCACTTCGATCTGCTCACCAGCGGCGAGGTGAGCATCGAAGAAGAAGGCGCAGCGCGATTTCAGCTTCGCCCCCTCGCCCCGATCGGCGAGCTCGGGGCCCTCACCGGAATTCCGCGGAGCACCACAGCCACGGCAACGACGACCGTCGAGCTCCTGTCGATGCCGGTCCGTGATCTCCTCAGCTTCTTCGACGAGCACGCCGACATCGGTTTCGTCTTCTACAAGAACTTGCTCGGAGTGGTCAGCGACAAGGTGCGCCGCGATCGCCGCCTGCTCGGGGAAATGCGGAGAAACATCATCCGCACACAGAAAGCGATGAAGGCGACGCGCGAGCTCGTCCTCGCCAGCCCGGAGACGGAGATCTCCAAAGAAGTCTTCGAGTCGCTCGAAAATCTCATCGATAACAACCGCCGCGCGAACTACCGGGTGGCACCGTCTGCGTCCTATCCCGCGCAGGTGCGGCTCGATGGCGGGCGGCTCGTCAAGGTCCTCGAGGTGAGCCAGGGCTACTTGAAACTCGAAGGCTCGACGAAGGAGCTCACCTCCGATGCGACGTACTGGGCCGGCGTGATGGTGATGCCCGGAGCCGAGATCGTGGTGAGCGGCATCATCGTGCGCGAAGCCTCGGACGGCGTGGTGGTGAAGCTCGACACGCTAGTCGACGAGTTCAAATCGAAGCTCGACGACTACACGACGCGCATCCAGCTCCTCGATTTCGTCGTCTGAGCGCGCCTTGAACGCGACGAAGAGCGTCCTGTCGGCGGTCTTCGAGCGCCCTGGTGAGCTGCTCGCGCAAGAAGCGCATCTGAAACTCGGAGCCTTCTTTTTGCCGGTGCCCGAGCCATTACCGGAGCCGTTCGCAGAGGTGCTTCTCGTGGTCATCGATGACCAGAAGACACGCGTCGAGTTGCCTGCGCGCGTGCTTCAGATCATGAGCGCAGCGCGGATGGCGATCGCGCCGACCGAGCTCCCGAAGGCCAAAGAGATGCTCGCGCCACTCTTCGCGCGCGCACGCGGGATGCCGACGTCGGAGCCCGGAGCCGTCCGCGTTTTCTGGGAGCGTGAGGAGCCTATCGCCGCGTCTGCCGAAGTCGAAAAAGACGACGATGCCGTGAGCGTGGCCGCGCAGATCGAAAAGATGGCCGGACCGCAACGGATCCAGCTCGCGCTCAAGGGAGATCACACGGCGCGCATGCTCCTCCTCCGAGACACGAACAAGAGCTCACAAGTTTTCGTTCTCAAGAATCCACGCGTGACGTCCGAGGAGATTCGCTTCGTCGCCGGCGATCGCCAGGCCAATCCGGAGGCTCTCTCCGCGATCGCAGCCAACCGTGAATGGATCGAGAACGCGAACATCCTGTGGACGCTGATCCGGAACCCCAAGACTCCGTCGGGGATCGCGGTGAAGCTTCTCGAAAAGCTCGGTGTCGTCGAGCTGAGACGCTTGGCGAAGTCGAACGACGTGCCCGCCGCCGTTCAGGCCGCTGCGCGCAAACGCGTCAACGACGTTTGAGCCGCTCTCGGCGGGGAGGTGAACGCCTACCATTCCCCCGCTGCCTTCTCCCCGCAGCGCGCTGGCCTGAAGCGTGCTTCGTGACCACGCATGGCCAAGCTCGCAAGTCGCACTCAGCTCCAACCGCTCGCGCCGTCATCTGCGAGCAGCGGTACGTTTCGTCGCTCTGCGTGGATTCTGCCGGTCGTCACCCAGTCCGATCCCATTCTCTCCGAGCGTGCCTGCGCCGTCGACCCGTTCGATCCGGTGATCGTCGCCTTTTCGCGAGCGCTGGTCGCCACCATGCGCGCGTCGCCTGCGTGCGTAGGCCTCGCGGCGACGCAAGTCGGCGAGCTCTTTCACGTCTTCTGCGTGGACGTGACGGGGCATAAAAAAGCGCGGTCCTGCGCGGGCTTGGTGGTGCTCACCAACGCACGGATCATTCATCACTCCGAAGACGTCCTGATGCGCGAAGGCTGCATGAGCGTCCCGGATTTCACGGGCAACGTGCTGCGCGCAGCGGAGGTGACCGTGGAAGGCTACGAGCCGGGAACGGGACGGCTGGTGCGTATGAGCGCCGACGCGATGGAAGCCCGCTGCCTCCAGCACGAGCTCGATCACCTTGATGGATTCGTGTTCGTGAACCGCGTGCGCGACCCCGCAAAGGATGTCTTCGCTCGGAAATCGTACGCCCCTACCGACCTTGGAAACGCGCCGCCGCGTGATTCACGCAGCTGACTGGAGAAATCGAAATGCCGGACATCATGCACACCGTTCAAATGAATGCCTCGCCTGCGCAGATTTACGGAGCGCTCACCGACCGCGGGCCGCTCCAAGGTTGGTGGACGAAGAACAGAAAGGTCGAGGCCAAGGTCCACGCGCTGGCCGAGTTCCAGCTCGATCACAAAATCGTCGTAAAAATGAGGGTGAAAGAGCTGACCGAGGGCTTGCGCGTAGTGTGGCAATGCGTGGCGGGCTCTCCGGATTGGATCGGCACCGAGATCACGTTCGACCTCGCGCCACACGGAAACGAAACCCTCGTGCGCTTCCGGCACCGTAACTGGAAAGAGGCGACGGATTTCATGGGGCTTTGCAGCGCGAAGTGGGCGCGCTTTCTTTTCAGCTTGAAGTCGCTCATCGAGACGCCGGACCCGGAGGACCTCGACGCATGACGACGACACTTGACTACGATTCCTCTGCTGCCGAGTGCACGCACCGTGCGGCTACGTAGGAGCAACGAAAGCGCGAACCAACCCGCGAATCTTCGATCCACCCGGTTGGCCCGAACCGTGCTCCATGGCTGGCATACCTTCCGACACGACGGAAGTAGGAGTCACAATGCCGCGACTGTTGAACGTGATTGCTCTCATGGTGCTGGCCCTCGCACCTTCCTGCTCCTCGAACTTCAGCGCGAAGGTCTGCAAGACGGACGGCGACTGCGGCAGCTTCGTCTGCGAAAACCAGAGCGGACAACCGGTGTGCGTTTCAGCTGCGTCCGTGCCTTTGCGAATCGGCATGAGCGCACCGATCTCCGGCTCGAGCCAGGCGCTCGGTACGGACATGAAGCTCGGCGTGATGCTCGCGTTCGACGCGCGGAACGCGGCGGGCGGCGTTCGTGGTCGTCACCTCACGCTCGAATTTCGAGACGACGAATACCAGCCGGCTCTCGCGGAGCAGTCGGCGCGCGCCCTGGTCGACGTTCAGGCGTCGACGGACCCGCCGAGATGCCCGACCACCGCCAACCCCGTCGTCATGGGGCAGCAGCCGGTCTCCACGACTGCGCTTCATCGTGGACCGAACGCGGTGCTCGCGTTTCTCGGCAACGTCGGCACACCGACCATGGTGCGCGCGGCGCCGGTTTCTCTCGAGACAGGAACCGTTTTCTTCGGCGCGTTCACCGGAGCAACCCCCATCCTGCGCGACACGAGCGCGGGCGCGTGCTCCAAGTACGTTTTCAACGTGCGGGCGAGCTACGCGAACGAGGCGCGGGCAACGCTCGAGTACTTCTTTCGCGTGAAAGTGCCTGATTCCAAGCACGTCATCAGCTTCGATCAGAGCGACGCGTTCGGGCAAGCCGGATACGCCGGACTCGTGGCCGGGTACGCTGCGCTGAAAAGACCCTGGGATCCGGCCGTCGACCCGACCACCCCGATCGCCCGTTTCCGTTATGCGAAGGACGACCCGACGAGTACCGCAGCGCAAGCCGTCGCGGTGCAGGCCTACATCGCGGCGTTGCTCGGCGCGGATTCGGCGACGCACACGGTCGGCATCTTCATGACCGACACGTACGGCCCGGCGACTTCGTTCATCACCCTCATGCGCCAATGGCAGTTCGCGAACGACGCTCAGCAGACCTCACTCCAAAAGGCGACGAGGCTCAACCTCTACTTCAGCAACGTGTCATTCGTCGGTGCCAACGCGCTCGCCAACCGCTTGAAAGACGCGGGTACGGTGAACACGCCTTCTGGGCCGGTGCCGTACACGCAGAACGTCACCGTCTCCCAGGTGGTGCCGAACTACCAAGGCGACAAGAGCGACATCGTCAACGACTACCGCCGGCTGATCGGGACGCAAGCACCCAGCTTCACCTCGCTCGAAGGCTACGTCTCTGCGCGCATCTTCATCGCAGGGCTCTTGGCGCACAACGGACCATTCACTCCGGACGCGCTCATCTCGACCTTCGAAAATCTGCCTGATTTGAGCCTCGGGGTGGGCGCGGCGTCGGGATTCAGTCCCACCAACCACAACTATTCAAAGTCCGTTTGGGGAACTGCCATCGGGTCCGACGGATCGTTTCAGAATGTTTATTTCTGGAGCGACGGAATCCCGATTCAGTTCTTCGAGTGAGGTCGCGAGGATCAATGCATTCACTACGGGAGAAAGTCGGAGAGTCCGCGAGCTTCGTGGCGGCGGCGCCCTCCGCGGAACCTGAAACGTTCGGGCGCTACGTCCTCCATGCGCCGATCGCGCGCGGCGGTATGGCGACGATTCATCTTGCGCGGCTGATCGGCGCCGAAGGCTTCAGCCGGATCGTGGCCGCAAAACGGCTTCATCCTCAGTTCACCGAAGACCCTGATTTCGTTTCGATGTTCCACGAGGAAGCGCGGATCGCCTCGAAGATTCACCATCCGAACGTCGTCCCGGTGCTCGACGTCGTCCTGGTGGGCACGGAGGTGATCCTCGTACAGGAGTACGTCCACGGCGTGCCTCTGGATCGGCTCTTCAAGGCTACGCTCGCCGACGGTCCGCCCGTGCCAATCGGGGTGGTCGTCGCGATCGTCGCGGGCGTTCTCAGCGGTCTTCACGCAGCGCACGAAACGAAGGACGAGTCAGACCAGCCGCTCAACATCGTGCACCGCGACGTGTCGCCGCAAAACGTGATGGTGAGCATGGACGGCGTTCCGCGCTTGCTGGATTTCGGCATCGCGAAGGCGGCCTCGAGCGTGTACGAGACGCGTGCCGGCCTTCTCAAGGGGAAGCTCGCGTACATGCCTCCCGAGCAGCTCGGCGGAGAAAGCGTCACCCGAACGGCGGACGTGTACTCGACGGGCGTGCTTCTGTGGGAGCTCCTCGTGAACCGTCGGCTGCACGAGGGGCGCGGCGAGATGGACATCATCAAGGCGGTGATGGATGGCGACGTTGTGACCCTCACTGGCGCTCTGGTCGACGTGCGCGCCTCCATTCCCAATGAGCGCTGGGCGCAGATCGTCGCTCTCGAGCCTGTCGTCGCGCGGGCCCTCTGTCGTGCTTCCGAGGACCGCTATCCGACGGCGGCCGATATGCTGGCCGCGCTCCTCGAGGCGGCTCGAGCGGCCCCGACGATGGAAGTCGCACAGTGGGTCAAGGTGCTCGGCGCGGAGTACATCGAACGTCGCCAGCAGGTGATCGCTTCGAACGAAGAGAGCTGGCGCTCGCACTCACGAATCATTGCAGCTGCCGTCGCTGAGGAGAATTCGGCCGAGTCGGGGATGAAGCTCGCGACACCCCGTTCCGAGGGGCTCGGTGCGGCGGCGCGCGCGGTCGCATCCGTCCGAGAAGCAACCAACCGCGAATCAATGAGCGCTGGCGCCGAACCTTGGTCGCCGCTCCGGCGGTCGCGCTTCGTGCCGTGGGTCATCGCTGCGGTGCTCCTCGTCTTCTCCGGAATCCTGTTGGGCGTCGTCGGCGGGCGGAGGCCGGCGGGATCGGAGGGCGTCGTCGTCCCTGTTTCCGAGGCTCCCGTGATGATCGTCGCTGCAGCGGCGCCAAAGCTTCCGGAGGCACCGGTGGCGATCATCGTACCGGCGTCGGCATTGAAGTCGCATTTGTCGCCTCCGCCGCAAGTGCGAGCGGCTCCTCCTTCGAAGGCTCCGGCAGCGCAGTCCGCCCACGCTGCTCTCAGCTCCGCCGCGGTCGCGTCGATCGCGCCCTCGATCTCGCCGCCTGCGTCGAAGCGCGAGATCGACTGCAGTCCGCCGTTCTATTTCGAGGGCAACAAGAAGCTCTACAAACCAGGTTGTCTTTGACTCGCGTCGACCCACGAGGAGAAATCACGAATGAGAATCCGTTACGCGGTCATGGCATCACTCGGCGGCCTTTCCTTGCTTCTGGCCGCACAGGAATGCGCTGCATCATCCAAGGAGGAGTGCGTCGACGCTCATAGCCGGGGGCAGGACTTGCGCGAGAAGGGCCAGCTCACTCGCGCGCGCCAAATGTTCATGACCTGCGCGCAGAGCGCTTGCCCTGGGCTGATCCAGGCTGATTGCGCGCGCTACGGAGACGACCTCGACCACGCGGTACCGAGCGTCAGCTTCGGCGCCCGCGACGGCGCGTCGACCGATCTTCCCAACACCTCGGTGTACGTGGACGACCAGCTCCTCGCAATGCGCCTCGACGACGGCAAGTCGTACGACCTCGACCCGGGCAAGCACACCGTCCGCTTCGTGCACGACGGCAGAGAGACAAGCATGAACGTCGTCCTCAATCAGGGAGAAAAGGGGCGCGGTCTCATCGCGATTTTCCAGGACGCTGGCAGCTCGCGAAGCACCACGGATTTCAATGCGGCGTTCGCGCAACCGAAGCGCTCGGCGTTTCCCCTGGTCGTCGCGGGGCTCGGCGCCGCGGCGGTGGTAACCGGCGGTGTTCTGCTCGCCATCGGGCTCACCAAGGTGCCGGACAGTTGCTCGATGTCCACGAGGGAGTGCACCGCCCCGCCGGGGGATCCCTCGTTCAATGACGCGCATCGCGGAGTGTCGATGGCCAACATCGGTGTGGCCGTGGGCATCGGTGGCGCGGTGGCGCTCGCCGGTGGGCTCATTTGGTATGCGGCGCAGCCGACCAAGCCGCGGACTGAGAGTGCCGCAGTGAAGCTCGTTCAACCGTGGACCGCTCGCGGAGCGGGGGGCGTTGCACTCGGGGGCCGCTTCTAAAAGCTCAGCGCGTGCCGAGACCGTGCTTCTGCAGAAGCCGATGCAGGTACATGCGATCCATCCCGCCGGTGCGCGCGGCCTTGCTGATATTTCCTCCGGCCGCAGCGAGGAGCGCCGTGAGGTAGGCGATCTCGAAGGCGTCGACCACCGCGTCTTTCGCGCGCGTGAAGGGAACGTTGATGTCTACCGAGCTCGGCGGTGCATCGGAGTCTTGGCTGCGGCGACGAGACGTTGGCGCGGACTCCTTCAAGACGACGCTCCGCGCGACGTAGTTTCGAAGCTCGCGAACGTTGCCGGGCCAGTCGTGAGTGCCGAGCTCTGCGATCACCCGCGCGGGAAAGAGCGACTCCTGCTCGGGCACTCCGAGCATCGCGAGAAATCCGCGGATCAAGACGGGCAGATCCTCGAGGCGTTCGCGGAGAGACGGGACCCTCACGTTCATCACCGCAAGCCGGAAATAAAGGTCTTCCCTGAAGCGGCCTCTATTCAGCTCGCGCTCGAGGTTGCGGTTCGTCGCCGCCACCACGCGGACGTCGACCTTGCGCGTCCGCGTCTCGCCCACCCGCCGGATCTCCTGCGACTCGAGCGCGCGGAGCAACTTCGGCTGAAGCTCGAGAGGGAGCTCGCCCACCTCATCGAGAAAGACGGTACCGCCGTTGGCCGTCTCGAAGGCGCCGACGCGGTCTCGCTCCGCGCCCGTGAACGCCCCCCGCACGTGACCGAAGAGCTCGCTCTCCACGAGGCTCGGAGAAATCGCGCCGCAGTCGACGATCACGAAAGGCTTGTCCGCCCTCGGCCCGCGCTGGACGATCTCGGTCGCCACCAGCTCTTTGCCGGTGCCGCTCTCGCCTTCGATGAGGACGTTGATCTCGCTTGCCGCCACTTTTTCCAGCAGGACGAAGAGCTTCTTCATCGCCAGCCCCGTACCGCTGAGAGCACCGAAAGACGGGATCAGCGGGACGGCGAGCTCGTCTCCCGCCTCCATCGTCTGCACGTGAATGTTCGAATCGCCGAGGGTCAGCGTTCCTTCGGCGCCGAGCTCCGCGTCGCGTACGCGCACGCCATCGAGCTTCGTTCCGTTCGACGAACCGCTGTCGACGAGCCGCCACACGTTTCCCTCGCGGGTGAGGCGGCAGTGAAACCGAGAGACGGCGGGATCGCGAAGCGCGAGATCGTTCGAAGCGTGAGATCCGATCCTGCACACCTCGCCGACGTGGATCATGCGCCGCTCGCCAAATCCGGATTCTCGCTCGACGGTGAGGATGAGCTTTGGGACGGCGATCCCCACCAGATTTCTCACCGCATGGATCGACGGATCTTGCTTGAGGACCGTAGTTTCAAGGGTGGGAAACGATCCGGGTGCCATGGATTCGGGATTGGACGGCCGTCGCTTCATGGCAAGCGAATGATGACACACCGCACGCGCCTCAGGAAGGTAGGGTCGGCGGCGGAGGTGCCCCCGCTCTTAGTACGAGCGTCGCGAAAGGCGGAAGCATGCCGAGCGTGGCGATGGTCGACGTCAGCAGCCCGCCGATCACCGCGATGGCCAGGGGACGCTGGAGCTCCGCTCCCGCACCGATACCGAGAGCCAGGGGAAGAAGGCCTGCCAGCGTCGCGAGGGTGGTCATCAATACTGGACGCAGCCTCCGCTCGCTCGCGGCGACCACCGCCTCGACGGCTTCGACGCCGGCATCGAATTGCTTTTCAGCCTCTTCGAGGAGGAGGACTCCGTTCTTCACCACCAGCCCCACGAGGAGGACGCAGCCCATGAGAGACGACGCGTTGAGCGGCGCCCGCGTCACGAGAAGCGAGAGCACCGCGCCGACGATCGCAATGGGAACGGAGCTGAGAACGAGAAGCGCGAGCCGAAAGCGGCGAAACTGCCCGCCGAGAACGGTGAGCACGAGAAGCACGGCGATGCCCGCAACGGTCGCAAGATCATGCATCGTGGCGCGCTGACTTTCGATCTGTCCCCCGAGAACGACGCGGTACCCCTGCGGAAGCTGCATCTTCTGGACGATCTTCTCGACGTCGTCGGCGACCGCGCCGAGATCGCGACCCTCGTGATCGGCGGAGATGGGGACGAGCGGTTGCAAGGCCTCGTGCATGAGTTGCGAGGGCGAGACGGTAGAGACCGGATCGGTCACTGCGGCGAAGTTGGTGACGCGCTCCTTGGCCGCGAAGGGCAAGTCGAGGACGCGGATGGGATCGAAGCGGATGGGATTCGGATAGCGAACGCGCACGCCCACCAGACGATCGAAGCGGCGGATCGAGCCGATCAATGAGCCCCGGAGGGCCGTCGAGAGCTGGGCGCTCAGGGCATCGGGCGTCACGCCGAGGCGGGCGGCTTCGTCGCGGCGGGTCACGAAGCGGAGCTCCGGCGCGTCACGTTCGTGCCCTCTGTAAAGATCGACGAGCCCATCGACGTGCTCGAGCTGATCGGAGAGCGCATCGCCAAGCTCGTTCAGCTTTCCGTAATCCGGGCCGAACAGCTTCACCTCGATTGGCCGCGGATTGCCGGAGAGATCGTTGAGCACGTCCTGCAGCACCTGGAGGAACTCGATCCGCACCTCGGGATAGTTCGTGCCGATGCGCTCACGAAGGTCGGCGATGATCTCGTCGGAGGACCTGGTTCTGTCACCGCGGGGAGCGAGGCGCACCATGATGTCGCCGCGATTGAGCTGGGTGGCTGCCGCTGGCCCGAGCTCGGCGCCAGTGCGGCGAGAGAAGGTGCGCACCTCAGGTGTCTTCCGGAGCTCGTCTTCCACGTTGCGCGCGAACGTCTCGGTGACCGGAAGCGACGTCGACGCAGGGAGAAAATAATCGACGACGAACGCGCCTTCATCCATCGACGGGAGAAAGCCCCGCGCGAGAAACGGAGCGAGGACGACGCCGAGAGCGAGGAAGGCAACGAATGCCGAGCCCGCGAGCCCGGGGTGACTCGTCAGGCGGCGGACCACGCGATCGTAGGCTCCGGGCGCGCTCTCTACCTTGGGCTTCGCCGAGAGCCCAAAGCCAGCCGCGAGAGGAACGAGGACGATGGCCACGACCAGCGAAATGACCACGGCCACGGTCACGGTGAAGGCCAGCGCGCGGAAGAAATCTCCCACGATGCCCTCGAGAAATGCGAGCGGCACGAAGACGACGACGGTGGTCAACGTCGTTCCGACGACCGCGGGAGCGAGCTCGATGGTGCCGCGCGTGGCTGCCGTTTCGGGATCTGCTCCGGCGTCTCGATGCCGCGCGATGGCCTCGATCATCACGATCGCGTCGTCGACCACCAGGCCGATGGCCACTGCCATTCCTCCGAGCGACATGAGGTTCAGCGTCTGGTGCGCGATCTTCATGACCCCGAAGCTGATGGCGAGGGTGATGGGTACGGAGAGCGCGGCGAGGATCCCGGCCCGAAGATCGCGCAAGAACGCCGCGATGACGACGGCGCACAAAAAAATCCCAAGGAGGATCGCATCGCGAACGCTGGCCATCGACTCGCGGACCAAACTCGCCTGATCGTAGACGGGCACGATGGTCACCCCGGGGGGAAGCGTCGGCGCGAGGTCGCGAGCAACGGCGATCGCGCGGTCGACCACTTCGGGGGTGCTCGCGCCTGGTAGGCGAGCGATGCTGAGCACCACCGTTTCTCCAAGCGGACCACCGATCCGTACCAGCCGATCCTCCGCCCCTTCGACTACTTCGGCGATGGCAGAGAGCGGAACTACTCCGCCGTTCGGCGCCGGCGCAACGGGCATCTCTCGGATGTCCGCCAGCGTCCGCGGCTGAGAATCGGCGAGGACGGTCACGAGCTGCCGATCACGATCGACGCGACCGACCGCGTTCAGCCCCATCCCGACGCGAAGCGCATCGGCCACGTCGGCCGGTGTGAGATGGAGCGCTGCGGTCGCCTCGGGATTGAGCACGATCTCGACCTCGCGGACGTCTCCGCCAAGGACCTCGATGCGGCCCACTCCCTGAACGTTTGCGATCGCAGGACGAACCACGAACTCCGCCACTTCCCGCAGTTGACGCGGATCGACGGCGCCCGCGATGTTGAAGGTCACGACAGGAAAGGATCCCGTCGTCACCTTCTCGACGAGGATCTCCGCGTCGGGCGGGAGCGACGAACGCACCTCGGCGACGCGCGCCTCGACCAGTTGAAGAGCGCGCCACATGTCCGTGTCAGGCGTGAACTGCAGCGAAATTTCCGTGGCTCCGCGGATGGTCTTGGAGCGAATGCGTCTGACGCCGAGGACCGTGGTGAGAGTCTGCTCGAGCGGGCGGGTGGTGGCGGTGAGAAAGACGTCCGGAGGCGCGCCTCCCGTGCGAGCGACGACGACGATCCGAGGAAATTCGATCTCCGGATAAATCCCGCTCGGCATGCCGACCGCCGAGCCAATGCCGAGCGCGACGAGGAGCCCCGTTGCCAACCACACCACGACGGCGCGCCTTCGCAGGAGGGCGAGGACGGCGGTCATTTCGCCTCGATGATGGCAGTCCCGTTGTCGAGCCCGAGGACGTGGTCGGTAGCGATCTTGTCGCTCGCGACGAGGCCGCCCGTGACCTCTGCGCGCTGATCGTCACGCCAGCCGACGGCGATCGATCGTATTTCGATCTTCCCGTCCTTGCAGATTGCGACCTCGGAGCCGTCGGCCACTGCACCTCGCATGGCGGATGCGGGGATCACCAGATCCGCGTTGCGGCGCTGCACCGTTACGATCACCCGTCCAAACGCGCCCATCGGGCTCCCGTCGGTCACGTTCGTGAGGAGAACGCGGGCCGTGCCGAGGCCGGTCGTTGCTTCGAGCGCATTCGACCGCGTACGCACGGTCCCCGCGAAGCCTGCGTCACCACTGAGAAGCGAGCCTCGCGCCTCCTGACCCTCGCGAAGAAGCGGAAGGTCGCGCTGGGTCACGTCGGCCACGAACTCCACGCCTTGCACCGCCGCGAGCTGAACGATCGGCGTGGCGGCGGTTCCATCGACGAGCGCACCCGGCCCACGCCAAACTTTGGTGACGATGCCTGCGAACGACGAGCGCACGAGCACCTTGCCGAGAGTACGACGCGCCAGATCGGTGGAGGCGTTCGACGAGTTCATCGCGGCATGCGCGGCGTCCGCTTTGGCAATCGCGTCCTCGAGCTCCTGGCGAGCCGCGATGCCCCGAGCGACGAGAGCGCGCGTGCGCTCGAGGGTCGATTCCGCGTTGACCTCCGCGGCGCGAGCCTGCGCACGGCCCGCTTCCGCCTGGCTCAGGATATCGCGGGAAGGAGCGTCATCGACGCTCGCCACGAGATCTCCGCTCGCGATTCGCTGACCCTCGTGAACCGCAACGTTCACCACCTTGCCGGCGACTTGCGACGCCACCGGAAGATCACCCCCAGGCGGCGGCTCGAGACGACCACGCAGGGTGACCGTCTCGTCGATCGACTCGCGCTTCGGCGCCACGCAGTGCACCGCGGTCGGCGTAACTTTTTCCGCAGGCACGGCGTGATGACATCCGGCCGCGAGGGCGACGGCGAGGGCGAGCGTGACGCTTTTCATGGCTGCCCCACCGCGTGCTCTACATCAATCCAAGCGTTGGCGCGTGCGGCGAGCGCGTCGAGGAGAGAGAGCTTGGAGTCGATGCGTACACGCTGCGCATCGAGCACCGCGACGAGTTGCGCGCGTCCGAGCGTGTACGACTCTTCGGTCGCGACGGCGGCGGCATCCGCTGCGGGGACCACGCCCAGTGAGAGCGCGTTGCTTCGGGCGGTTGCGGCGGCGAAGGTGCGGTAGGCCACTTCGAGCGCAGCCCGTGCGCGCGTACGCTCGACGCTTTCTCTTGCTCTCGCTGCGCCGAACGCGGCCTGCTCACGCTCGATAAACGCGCCGCGTTGGTTGAAGACCGGGACCTCGACGCCAAGTTGCGCGCGGTAGTTAGGTGCGGGCATGGTCGGATCGCCAATGTCGGTTCCAAGCTCGAGGCTGAGTCCCGGCCTCACGAGGGCGCGTTCGCGCGAAGCGCGTGCCTGCGCTGCACGGGCGTCCGCGACTTCCCGGCGAATGGCAGGATTGGCCCCGAGCTGCGCCACCAGATCGTTGAAGGGGGGCGGCGCGGAAGGCACACCGGGCTCACCCGCCGCGCGGAGCATGGCCCCATCGAGCGATCCCATCCATCGCGCGAGATCACCCCCCGCTGCAAAAACCAGCTCCGCTGCTTGCGCCGCGTCCGCCTCGGCCCGCAATCTCTCCGCTCGCGCCCGAAGAGCGTCGAGCTCCGGTGCAGCCCCGAGCGCTACGCGTTCGGTGATGGTGTGCTCGAGTCGGGCCGTCAGGAGCGCTGCGTCGAGCCGCGCCTTGGCCGTTCTTTCTGCGATCCAGAGCGCGACGAAGGCGTGCGCTGCGGCAGCCCGGACGTCTGTCCAGGCGACTTCGCCGTCAACGCGCACGGTCGCAAGATCGGCTTCACTCGCGCGGATCGCCGCTCCTCGTTGACCCAGAATGATCAAGGGCACCGACGCACCGAAGGACGCTCGCGCCGCCTGGGTCGAGGTGCCTGCGAAAAATATCGGGTTTGGATAAGTCCCTGCGATCCCGACTTCCGCGCGCGCAATGGACTCACGACTACGCGCCACGATGAGATCCGGCGCCGCTTGGTGCGCACGCGCGAGGACGTCCGCATAGGACACGCGCTGCTCCGCCTGAGCAAGCGCAAGCGACGAGTGGATGAGCTGCGTGGCGATGAGGAGGCCACGAAGTGTGGCTCGCATGCCCGACCGTACCCCGCTCTCCTGAACGGCGGCTTAACGCGACCGGAGTGACGTCTCAGTCGTGCCAGTTCACGACCGAGCGAAACGTCATCGATACCTCCAGGCCTTCGCCCGCGGGGTTTGGACGCACCTCGGCACGACCACCGTGCGACTCGGCGACCGCACGCACGAGCGCAAGGCCAAGACCACTCCCATCGCCGTCAGCGACCGCGCGCCAGTAGCGATCGAACATCTTCGCGCGCGCGGCTTCGGGGAGACCGGGCCCATCGTCGAGCACCGCTATCCGCACGCCGCCTTCGTCGCGACTCACCTGCACCTTGGTGGCAGCGTGTCCGCTGTATTTCTGGGCGTTCTCGAGAAGGTTCCGGAGCGCGAGCTCCACCAGGTGCGCGTCGGCGTGCACGAGCGCTTCGTCGGGAGCGTCGACCAGCGTGGCGGGCGCGGCGACTTCGCGTACGAGATCGGCGAGGTTGACCAGAGAGGTTGGCTCGAGCACGACGCGCGGACGCGACAGGAGCAGGATCGCGTCGACAACCCGCGCCATGCGGTCCACGTCGGCGAGCAGCCGTGCCCCGATCCCGTCGTTCGTCGGCCCCATCGTCTCGACCTCGCCGCGCATCGCCGTGAGCGAGGTCCGGAGCTCGTGCGCGATGTGGGCGCTCGACGCGCGCTCGCGGTGAAGAGCATCGATGAGACGACGCACGAGAGCGTCGAAAGACGCGGCCAGCTGCTCGACCTCCGCAACCGTAGCGTCGCGCGGCGGTGGGGGAAGAGTGTCGGCGTCGCTCACGGCGCGTGACCACAGCGCAAGCTCGCGCAGCGACGTGAGAAGCCCACGCACGGCAGCTCGGGTGGCGAGGGCCGTCGCCGAGACGGTGCCGATGACGATGAGGAAAAGCCACATGCCGACTCGCCTCAGCGCGGCGTGCTGCCAGCCGGTGGGAATCCCGACGATCGCCCGCGTGCTCCCTGCACGGGCCGCGCACCCCCGCCACACCTCGCCGTTCGTTCCGATCGCTCCGCCGCAGGTGCCGGGCTGGAGACCGGCGAGCGCGGGCGGCACCTCGAGTGCTCCGCGATTTTCCAGAGTGTCCTGCCGGAGCATCACGCACACGCCGTCAGCATCGGCGGCGAGGAGCGTCTCCCGCGCGGCAGCTTCGGGCGTGTCACCCTCCGCTCGCTCGGCAGCGAGCATGCTCAGGGCCGCTTGCGCACGACGCCGCGCCGAGTCGTCGGCCCCCATCTCGAGCGTGCTCGCCGTGATTGCATAGGCGCCTCCCGCAACCGCGAGGAGCGCGGTGCCGACTAGCACGACGAGGCGCCGTCTCAGGCTTGTTTCGAGCGAGCGAGATTCCATGCGTATCCGACCTGGCGAATCGTGCGAATTGCCTCGGGGGCACCCGAGGTCGTGAGCTTTCGACGGATGCGAGCGATGAGCACTTCGAGGCTCGCCGAAGCGCTGTCCGTGTCTTCCCCCCAGATGGCCTCGAGCAGGTGCGCGCGGGTGACGACGCGGCAGTCCGACCACGCAAGGAGCGCGATGATCTCGAATTCGCGCGGGGTCATCGCGACTTCCCCACACGAGCCACGCACCTCACGCCGATCGCGATCGACGGTGATGGCGCCAAAGACACGGAGCGACTCGGTCCACCGCGGGCCGCGGCGAGCGAGCGCACGTACCCGAGCGTTGAGCTCCGCGGTCGCGAACGGTTTGCCGAGATAGTCGTCCGCGCCGGCATCGAGTCCGCTCACGCGATCGCCGACACCGTTACGTGCGGTCAGCATGAGGATCGGCAGATCGAAGCCGCTGCGGCGTGCGTGACGGCACACGTCGAGCCCCGAGCCATCGGGCAACCCCACGTCCACGATGGCGAGGTCGAAGCTCGCCTCATCGAGCTGGGCGAGGGCGGCGGCGCACGTCGACGTCGGCGCGACCTCGTGACCCGCGGCCTTCAGGGCGGCGATCACCACGGCGGTCACGCGTTCGCTGTCTTCGACGAGCAGGATGCGCACGAGCGGAGTGTAAACGTGGCGTGCGCCCTCGGCATGGAATCGACATGCTGTGAGTTTGCTGACCACTGGTCAGTCAAATACCGTGCGGGTCATG
Organism: Myxococcales bacterium; assembly: GCA_043747615.1. Taxonomy (GTDB): domain Bacteria; phylum Myxococcota_A; class Polyangia; order Polyangiales; family Polyangiaceae; genus JAYTOU01. The sequence goes on from JAYTOU010000008.1 coordinate 40,754, forward strand.
TCACGCCTGTCTTCGCTTCGCTGGGACAGCGTCACCCCTTAGCCAAGAGCGCTACTTCCACAAAGCGAAACGAGGAGTGATCCCGAGCAGGACGCCGCCGCGATCGCCGCCGCCGAGAAGCCCTACGAGCCCGATGAGCGAGAGATCGAGGTTCGGATGCGACCCCCACTGGATGCCGCCCGTCGCGTGCGCTTGGTGTCGTTCGCCGGTGAAGAAAGCCACTCCGCCGAGCTCGCCGAGGATCGTCCAAGCGCCCTTGCGATCGAGATCCACCGCGAGATCGAGACCGCCTTCGAGGGCGATCGGACGGCGGCGATGAAAGGCGTCCTCCGTGGGATCGACGAAGCCGCCGAAGTTGAGGACTACATGCGCGCGGTGCACGGTGCGAGCGAGCAACGCGATCGCTTCGTAGCCCGCCCCCCGCGCTCCCAGCGCCAGCGGCACCTTGGGTCCGAGTTGCGCGCCCACCGACCACGCGCTGTCTTTCGCGGTGTCGCGCACGTCAGCGAACATGACCTTCGAGGAGAGCCAAAGGTTGTCGGGCGCCGGATGGTCGAGGGAAAAGCGTCCGACCTGCGGCCCCTCGATGGCGTACGCGGTGTCCACTTCGATCTGCACGTTCGAGGTGATTCCGAGTGAGATCTCGAGGTCCGGAATGACCAATCGTCCCGCCGTGTCTCCCTCGGTGTAGCCCATCTGACTGTCGATCTCGAGCGTGCCCTCGTCTTGGAGCTGGAGGTCGGTTGGCTCGAAGCGTCGGTGAAGCGCCTGCGCAAACGCGTGTCTCGATACTGCAAAAATCGCCACGAGGAGGAGCGCCGAGGCGGCTTTGGGGAAGTGGCGTCTCACTCGCGGCGATGGAACTGTACTATCGAATGGATCATGAGCACCGAATCTCGCGTTGGCAGACCGTCGCTGCGGGTCATTGCCGTCAACGACGTCTACACGCTCGAGAACCTCCCGCGCCTTCGCAGCCTCGTCGAGCATCACACGAGGACCAACCCGGCCGACGCGCTCATGGTCACGCTCGCCGGTGACTTCGTCGCTCCCAGCATCCTCTCCAGCCTCGACAACGGTCAGGGCATGGTGGATTGCATGAACGCGGTGGGCTTCACTCATGTCATCTTCGGCAATCACGAGGACGACATTGCGTTGAGTGAGCTTCGGCTCCGCATCGGTGAGCTTCACGCGACGTGGCTCGACACCAACGTACGCGATTTTTTACCGGCGCTGCCCGCGTACCAGGTGCTCGAGTTTGGGCCGGAGGGTGGACGCCGCGTGCGGGTGGGCCTCGTCGGCGTGGTAATGACGGATCCCACCGTGTACCGCCGCAAACCGTTCGGGGGCACCGAGATCTTGCCGGCGAATGAGGCGGCACGGGCCGAGGCCTGGCGTCTGCTTCGCGACGAGCGATGCATCTCGGTGATTCCCCTCACCCACCAGCCCATGGACGAAGATCGGGAGCTCGCTCGCGCGCAAAATCCAGCCTTTCCAGTGATCATTGGCGGGCACGAGCACGAGGTTTTGCTTGAGCAAGTGAGCGGCACGTGGATCGTGAAGGCAGGCGCCGACGCCGTGGAGGCTGTGGTGATCGACGTCACGTGGGCGGCCGAGGAGGCGGCCACGGGCGCGCCGGAGATTCCGATGGTGACTGTGCATCTCGAGGCCGTTGCGCACTACCCGGAAAATGTGGAGCTGCGCGCGCGCGTGGACATGCACATGAAACGGGTCCGCGATCTCGAGGCTGCAACGCTGCTCCGCCTTGCGCCTGGGCAATCGCTGTCGTCGGTGGGCATGCGTTGCCGGCAGACGACGATGGGAACGCTGGTGTGCTCACGCGTGCGCGACGCGCTCGATGCCGAGGTCTGTGTCTTCAACGCGGGCGGTATCCGCGGCGCGCGCGAGTACAAAGATCGCGTCACGTACGGAGACCTCAAAGCCGAGGTGCCTTTCGACAACGAGGTGGTGGTTGCCACGCTGCCCGGTAGCCTCCTGCGTGAAGCCATCGTTGCTTCGCGTGCACACGCACCGGCCGAGTCCGGAGGGTTCTTGCAGGTCGACGATCGCACGACGGTGGATCCGACGACGCACGTCGTCAGCGTGATCGCCGGCGTCCCGTTCGCCGAAGACCGCGAGTACCGCGTGGCCATCGTGCGAAATCTATTCGACGGCCTCGACCACATCGAGCCACTGATTCGCTTCGCTCGCGAAAATCCAGACAAAATCCCTCCTGAGCTGAGCGGACGGGAGGTCAAAATTCTTCTCGTAGACGCGTTTTCTCTCGCGCTCTGGAAAGAGCTCGGCGGGTTCGACGTCATCGATGCCAACCACGACGGCGTGGTCACGAACGACGAGATTGCGGTCGCCGTATCGCGCTTCGCCGCCGAGCCACTCTCCCCCCTCACGGCCGATCTGGTGATCCACGCCCTCGACGCGGATCACGATCATGCGATCTCGCGCGCAGAAGCGGACGCCGTGAACGCGCTGAAGAAGAGGTCGTAGCTCCTTCATAGCGAAATCGGAGCAGGGAGCTGAATGCCGTATATCTTGATAGCCTCGCGCGATGCGGTGCTCCTGGCTTGCTGCACTGATGATGACCGCGGCGTGCGGCGCCCCTCCACCCCCTCTGCCGATCGCGCCGGCACCGACGGCCCTCGCGAGCGCGCCAACGGCACCGCAGAAAGCCACACCGAGCCCGGCTGAAGTCGAGATCGCAGCGGCGATCGCGGTCGTGGAGAGCTTACGCGCGACGGACTTTGCAGGCGCGCTTCGCCAGCTCGGCGAGAAGGCAAAAGCCTCGCTCTCCGAGGATGCGCTCCGAGAGAGCTGGCAGAAAATCTCGGGTGTGGCTGGAGCTTGTCGTGGAATCGAGAAGGTCGCGATCACCATGGGCCCAGGCTTCACGGTGGTGAGCGTGCGTTGCAAGACGGACGCGGCGGCGTTCGAAGTGAGGGTTCTCTTCGATGGAGCACGGCCAGGCGGAGGCGCGCCGCTCGCTACGGGGATCGTGATCGGCCACGTGTGGGATCTCCCTGCGTACGCCGACGCGTCGAAATTTCGTGAAGAAGGCACGGTCGTGGGCGCTGGAAAGTGGTCGCTGCCGGCGGCGCTTACGATCCCCGTGGGCAGCGGTCCGTTTCCGGCGGTGGTCCTCGTCCACGGCGCGGGGCCTGGCGATCGCGACGAGACCGTCGGCGGGACGAAGGTCTTTCGCGACATCGCCGCTGGTCTCGCCAGTCGGGGCGTTGCCGTCCTCCGCTTCGACAAGCGCTCGACGGCCCACCCCGAGGACGTGGCGAAAGACACCACCTTCACCTTTCACGACGACACGATCGACGATGCACGCCTTGCGATCGCAATGCTTCGCAAGCTCACCACGATCGACAAGACGAAGGTCTTCGTCTTCGGCCACGGAGAAGGCGGTCGGCTCGCCCCCGAGCTCGCGAAGGAAGATCCGACCCTCGCTGGGCTGGTCATCGCCGCGGCAAGCGTGAAGACCGCCGCAGGCCTCCCACCGAGTTACGCGCGTTCACTCCGGAAGTACCGCGCCGAAGACGCCCTCCGAAAAGCGAAAATGCCGATCCTCATCATCGCCGGAGATCGCGACTCGGAGTGCAGCGCTGCGGATTTTCGCACGTGGAAGAACGCCGTGAAGAGCTCGCCGCGCGCCGACACGAAGTTGCTCCCGGGGCTCAATCATCTCTTCGTCAGCGGGACGGGAATCGACGACAATGGCAAGCCCGCCAACGTGGCCCCCGAGCTCATCGGCGCCATCGCAGAATTCGTCACGAGGTAATCTTCAGGGCGACGGCTTTGCTCTGCCCGGCGCGCATCTCGCGATGCATAGCGCGATTTCCCTAGCGCCGAGCGTACACACGGCCTGAAAGTGTCCTCCGGAGAAACGGCGGAGAGCATGGTCGCGCAGTCGGCTTCACCCAGAAACGCAATCGCAGGAAAATCGCCGGCAAATGCGCCGGTTCGCGCGCTTTTTTTGAACGACACGTCGCGCAACGGCGGTCCGGGGCGAACGCTCTTTTACATCCTCAAGTTCGTCGACCCCTCACTCATCCACCGCACCGTGGTTCTTCCGCGTGCCGGGGTGGTGAGCGAGCTGCTCCTCGAGGGGGAGGTCGTCGATACCCTTCATTTCGTTCCGAATCTGATCGAGAACGTGATCGAGCCCTGGAATCGGGCGATGGATCGCGACGACTTCGATGCGTCACTCCCCGTGCGCGCGGTGAGGGCCACCGGCAACGTCGCCCGGGGGACGGCCGCCTTCTTCGAGCTTGCGAAGCTCGTCGCGCGCGAGCGGGTGCAGGTCATCTTCTGCAACGGAACGACCGCCAACTTTGCGGGCGGAGGGCTGGCGGCGCTCACTGGCATTCCGGTGATCTGGCATGTCTTCTACTCCTCCGTCGCGTCTCCAATTTCCGCGCTTCACGCCCGCCTGGCCGCTGGCAAGAACGTGCGCTCCATCTTGTGTGTCTCGAGCGCGACCGCAAAACTCTTCGATCACTGCAAAGAAAAAGTGCGCATCACGCACGACGCGATCGACACGACCGAGTTCGCTCCGGACGCCGTCGGTCAGGTCCTGCGCTCCGAGCTCGGCTTCGGGCCCGAGCACGTCGTCTTCGGAAGCCAAGGGCGGATCCTGCCGCGAAAGGGTTACCTGGAAATGGTGCGCGCCGCCCGCCTCGCTCTCGACCGAATGCCGGAAAAAGAAGGGCGTTTGTGCCGCTTCGTCGTGCTCGGCGATACGCCGGCGGACATGCAACCGAACCACCTCGCTGCATGCCGCGCCGAGGTCACGAAGCTCGGCCTCGAGGGCGTCTTCACCTTCACGGGCTACCGCCCCGACGTGCGACCCTACGTCAACGATTTCTCCGTGGCGGTGGTGCCGAGCATCTACGAAGATCCCCTCCCCCGCGCGGTGATCGAAGCGATGGCCCTCGCCAAGCCGGTGATCGCCTTCGACGTCGGCGGCATCCCCGAGATGATCGAAGACGGCGTCACCGGCACGCTCGTCCGCGGCTCGCCGCCCGATGTCGATGGTCTCGCCGATGCCTTCTGCCGCTACGCGAGCGACGCGGGAATGAGGCAACGTCAGGGCGACGCTTCACGGGTGCGTGCGCAGCGCGAGTTCGATTCACGCTCCCACGGGCTTCTGGTGCAGCAGGAGATCCTCCGCATCGTGGGGGGATCGACCGCCTCCTAGTCCCGTTGAAAAATTCGGATCTCGTGAGCGGTGCTCGCGTGGATGCTTTTTCGCGGCCAGAACGTGCTCGTCCAGCGCGCGATGTGTGCGGCGTGGTAGCCGCGGGTGCCGAGGTGCAGGCCGTAAAAATAGTCGTATGCGGCAAGGTCTTTCTCGCGCGCGGCCTGCCCGGCGGCGAGCACGTGACCCGCGCTCGGTTCGCGATCCATGTACTGCCAGACCCACGCTTCGGAGAGGATGATCCAGCGCGGCCGACGCGCCTCTACGTCCTCGAAGCGCGCCTGTAGCTCCGTCATTCCGGGGAGCGGATTGCGGCCGGTCGTCGGCGTGAGATCGACGCGGGTGACCTTCGTGTCCGGCGTGAAGCGCGGAAGGTAGCAGTTCGATCCGTACACCTCGACGAGATCGCCGGGGTGCATGTTGGCCCCGAGCCAGGCTTCGGCTTCGTACCGTGGATCGTCAATAAGGTTCACGTCCATCGCAAGGCACTCGAAGAAGGCCCACGCGACGAGCGGCGTCGCAGCAACGTAGACGGCGATCAGGCTCGCGCGCGTTCGACACCGCTCAAGGACGGCCTCGACCCCCAGCCCGGCGTACAATCCGAGGAGCGTCATCTGGGGGAGGGCGAAGCGATGCTCGGATCGGCGCGCCGCGAAGTTGAAGCAGATGGTGAACGAGACCGCGGCAAAGAACGGAATGAGCCCCGCGGCGAGCTTCGCGGAATCGCGCCGGGTCCAGGCGACGTGCGCGACCACGCCTGCGACCATCAGCAGCGCGAACGGCCACGGGTAAAAATCTGGGAAGCTACGCGCGAGATCCGTGAGAATCTGCGCTTTTCCTGCCCACGTCGCAGGGTAATACGCGTGATCCTGGCTTGCCGGACCGAGGAGGAATTCGAGGCGGTGGGCAAAGCCGGTCGGATTGGTGATCGCGCCGTCTACGAAGAGGAGGAGAGCTTCGGCCATCGCTCCGCCGATCATGAGCTCGCGGAAGACCGACCGCGCCTCTGCACGCGCCTCTCGATCGAACGCGAACCATGTGCCGATCGTCAGAGGGATGCTCAGGAGAAAAAGGGCGTACGCCTGATCCTTCGTGCCGACGGCGAGCGCCGCAAAGAGGAGCGCGCGGCGAAGCCCCCGGGGATGGCGGCGAGCGATGGCCTCGACGAGCGCTAGAAGCGCGAAGCTGGCCCAGAACAGATAGGGAACATCGAGGTTACTCGTGTGGGCGTAGTACGTGAACGGCACGTTGAGCGCGACCACCGTCGCCACCAGGACGGCGGCCCGCTTGCCGCGTATTTCTTCAGCGATCTTCGCGAGCGCGTAGGCGATCCCCACGGACATGAGAGCGCTCACCATGCGCGCCACGAGCGTGAAGATCGTCATGTACGGGACCTTGATGAACTCCGTCACGACGTCTGCGGCAGCGAGGGATCGAGCATGCGCGAGCGCGTATACCGACACGGGCGACGTCAGCAGCGTGAGGGTGATGAGGTGCACCGGCGGGTAGGTGAAAAAGTGGCCGGGCAAATACGTGTCGTGCACGCCGACCAGGAAATCGCGGGGCGCGATGCCGTCGTCTTCCCACGCGTCGGAGGCAGGCATCCCCCAAGCGATCCCGATCACGTGCATGACGAACATCGCGGACAGCACCCACGCGAGGGGCGACGCGCTCAGGGTGCACAGGAGCGCGCTCAACCGCTCGGCGGGGCGGCGCCCCCTAAGGACCATTGTCCTCGACGGTCGGCGAAGGCGGCGTGCCCCTCAAGACGTTCTCGTAGATCTCTCGATAGCCTTCGCACATGGCCTCGATGCGGCAGCGCTTTTCGACGAATAGCCGACCGGCCTCTCCGTAAGCGCAGGCGCGCGCGCGATCGCTGGCCGCGTCTGCCATCCCGCGAGCGAGGGCCGCCGCGGAGCGCTCCTGGACGAGCCAGCCCGTCTCTCCGTCTTGCACGATCTCGGGAATTCCGCCGCTCGCGAAGGCCACCACGGGCCGCGCCATCGCGAGCGCTTCGAGCACGGACAGACCGAGGGGCTCGTCGCGCGATCCGCTCACGATCGCATCGGCGGCGTCGACGGCGTCGCGTGGATCGGAGCAGTAGCCGAGGAATTTGACGCGAGAATTCAAGCCTCGCGCGGAGACGTCGGCCTCGAGCCGAGCACGTTCGCTGCCTTCTCCCACGATGTCGAGGTGCGCGTCGGGCATGAGCTCGAGCGCCTCGATCGCCAGCCCCACCCCCTTCCACGGCTCGAGACGGCAGACGACGGCGAATTTGAAGGGGCGCCCGGATTCCGCATCTTCCCTCCCGACGCGCGGACGGGGTGCAAAGTGATCGGCGTCGACCCCGTTACGAACCACGTGAATGACGTTCGATGACGCAGGCGCGATCCGCGAAATGAAATCAGAGACGTACTGGCTCACCGCCACGGATGCCTTGGCGCGCGCCAAGGACCAGCGCGTGAACGCCGAGCAGCTCGGATCGACGAAGTACTCGACGTGGTGCTCGGTGCGAAGAAAAGGAACGCCGGCACGGATGGCGGCGCGGGCGCCGACGACGTGCGAACCGAACGTATGCAGATGCGCCATGTCCGCGCGCTCGTCGTGGAGAATACCTTCGAGCCAGGCCACGTCGGAGGGGCCGAGAGAGCGCCACAAATAGGCGAGCGGATTTTCCCGCACCCGCCCGCGATCGCGCAAGCGCAGCCCGGCGTTCGAGAACATGTCGGCGAGCCGCGGGTTGGGCGTCATCAGCGCCACGGTGTGCTCGGCGCCCGACTCGGTGGGCCGCGATGCGAGGTCGACGAGGAGCCGCTCGGCGCCGCCGATGTCACCTGCCACGACCACATGCAACACGCGAATCAATAAACCCTCCGGTAGCGTAATTTGAGTGGGTTGACCTTCGGGAAACGGTGCCGCGTGGTAGACATCACGCGGCCCAGGGTTCGTACCTTACAGCGATTTAGGGGTAATCACGCCTTTCCTCATGACGACGCGTCCATCGAGCCCTTTGCGAAACTTCGCGCCTGCGTCACCGGGCTTGGTGATCGTGATCGTTGGCGCGGTGCTCGTCTTCTGGGTGTTCGACGCGCTTCCCTTCATGGATCTTCCCGCGCATGCCGGGCTGATGGCCATCCGGCACCGCTTCGCGCAGTCGCCGTTCGAGCAGCATTTTTATGTCTTCGCTCCCCACCTCGGGCCCTACTCGGTGTTCGCTGGTGTCGGCGAGCTGCTCACCGGCCTCATCGGCCCGCTTCGCGCGGTGCGAGCGATGGCGACGTTACCGATCGTGGCGCTCCCCGCGGCCATTCTTTTTGCGCGCTGGCGGCTTCACGGAGAGCGCTTCCCACTCTTCGGTCACATCGGCGTGATCCTCTCGTTCGGGCTCATGACGCTCCTCGGTTTCGCGAGCTTCACCTTCGGTATCGCCTGGATGATCGTGGGGCTCACGCTGTGGCTCGAGCTCATGATCGAGGCCGATCGCGGCGCTCCCCTCCTTCGTCGAAAGACCTTCGTCTTGGCGGCGTTCGCGCCTCTCGTTTTTTTCGCGCATGGCTACGCGCTCGTCCTCTTCCTGGCGATGGCCGGCATCAGCACGCTCGCCGCCGGAAGCTGGAAGAAGCGCCTTCCCCACGTCCTCGCCCTAGGGCCCGCGCTCGGGGTCGCCGCCTACAGCGCTTCGCTCGATCACGGACTGCCGGCGGGCTCGGTGCCGACGCGCAGCTCGCCAGTGACTCTGAATTTTCAGGGCGTCCTCGACAAGCTCAGCCTGCTCCTCACGCCGACCCTGACCACGCGAAGCGGAATCGACGTGCTCATCGGGCTCGTTCTCTGGGCGCTTCTCGGTTTCGCAATCGTCGCCACCGTCCGGGTCTTTCTCCTCGGTCCCAAGGGCGAGCCCCCCAAGTGCGATCCGCCGGTGATCGACGCGGAGGCTGCGAGGGCCCATATCCGCGCGCTCGTGGCTTGCGCTGTCGTACTCGGTATCGCCTTCCTCGCGCTGCCACACGAGATTGGATGGTTTGGGTTCGTCGATGGGCGGCTCGTCCCGATCGTTCTGCTCTTGTTCGTCATGGCTATTCGCCGGGAAGCGCTCGGGCCGCGGTTGCGGGTGGCGTTCGATCGCCTCCCACCGCTTCTCTCCGCGTCCACCGTAGTTCTCGCCTGGACGGCTTCGTACTGGTTTCAGGCCGAGGCCCGCGGCTACCGCGAAGTGCTCGCTGCCGTGCCGGCGTACACCCGCCTCCTCAACTTTCCCATCGAGCCCGACAGCGCGATCTTCACCGGTCACCCATTCGTCCACTACGACAAGCTCGTCGTGGTCGAGCGTCCGGTCTTCGTCAGCGACGTCTGGTACCACCAAGGCTCGTCGCTCTTTCCTCGCGCGGGAAATCCGGCGCTCGCACTCCCGCCGACCTACAAATCGAGCACCGTGCGCTCGATCGGCTGGACGGACTATCGCCTCGAGGATTGGGACTACGTGCTCATTCGAGTGAAGCCCGACGCACCTGCGCCGAGCACGCCGCCCGCGTTGTCGGCGGTGATCCATTCGGGGGGCTGGTGGCTTTACAAGAGCGACGTCGCCACGCCGGCGTTCGCTGCGGGAGCTCGCTAAGGGTGCGCGATCAGATGGGCGGCGATCGCGCGCGCGACCTCGCCGGGTGCTTCGAGTTGCGGCACGTGCCCCACGCCGGGAAGTACGAGGAGCGTCGAATTTTTTAGGTGATGAGCAAGTGCGCGCGCGGTCGACAGATCGATCACCCGGTCCTTCTCACCGTGAATCACGAGGGTCGGCGCCTTTACGTCCGCGAGCGCCGCCGACATTTCTCTTTCGTCTTGGGCGAGCCATCCCGCAAACATCTCGCTCAGATGGACTTTTCGCGCGCTCTGGTCGGCGGCGAGGTACGCGGCGATCGAGCGCGGAATCCACGGCTTTTTGTGGGTGACGAACGTGATCATCGCCATGTACTCGGCGAGCGTGCCTGGAATGAGCGGGTTCTCACCGCGATCGAGCGCCTCCTGGAGGTGGCTCTTGTCGGCGGTAGGCCCGACGGATCCGAGGAGCACGACTGCGCGGGTGTGCTCCGGAAAATCATGAGCGAAGCGGAGCGCTATGCCTCCCCCCATGGAGCTGCCGATCAGCGTCGCACGGCGTACGCAGAGCTGATCGAGGACCCCTTTCACCGCGCGCGCCTGGTGCACGGCGGTCGCGTGCTCGGGACCAATCCGCGATGCTGCGCCGAAGCCCGGAAGATCGAGAGCGATGATCGAGCGCCCGCGGAGCTTTGCAATGAGGGTGAGCCATCCCTCCTTGTTCGCGCCGAAGCCATGAACGAGGACGAGGGGAGCGCCGTTGCTATCCCGGATCCACAGCGGGATGCGCACGCCACCGACCGTGACCTCTGTCTCGCGCAGACCGAGCAGGCGCTTGCCCATCGAGGTCAGCGTTCGGTACTGCGCGCGGCCCACGGCTATGCGAAGGGTGCTCATTGTCGAATCACGTTATCGTAAGGCGGAACCCGAAAGGAACGCAGCACATGAGCCTCGTTTTCTACTACTCCCCGTTCACGTCCGCCACGACCACACACTGGGCCCTCGAAGAGCTAGGAGTGCCCTACGAGAAGATCAAAGTCGACTTCAAGCTGGACACGAAACAGCCAGATTTTCTGAAGATGAACCCGAACGGCAAGGTTCCTCTACTCGTTCACGACGGAGTGCCGATCTTCGAGTCGGTGGCAATCATCGCTCACCTCGGAGAGACCTTCGGCGTGGACAAGAGCTTGTTTCCCGCTCCCGGTCCGAAGCGCGGTCAAGCGCTGTCGTGGCTCGTCTGGGGGAACGTGTCGCTCGGTGAGGCGCTCTCTCGCCACCAGCACAACACGTCCGAGCGAATTCCGAAGGAGCAGCACAACGCCAAAGCAGCCGAGGTCGCCACCGCCGACGTCGAGAAGCACCTCGACATCCTCGATGGCGCGCTGAAGGGGAAGAAATTCATTCTCGGCGATGCGTTCAGCGTCGTCGACGTGCACCTCGCTGGCTACACGTCGTACCTAGGCATGTGCGGCTTCGACCTGAAAAAGTGGCCAACGATCGACGCCTGGGCAAAGACCTGCACCGCGCGCCCGGCGTGTGTGAAGGTCTGGCGCCCAGACGCCTGAATCGACTCCCTCGGGTTGAACGCTATTTTGGTGCCTCGACGAGATGGAATTCGACGCGGCGATTGCTCCTGCGTCCGTCTTCCGTCTCGTTCGAGTCGAGCGGCCGATCAGGCCCGAAGCCTTCGCTGGTGAGCCGCGCTGGCGCGACCCCGTGACCAACGAGCCACGCGACGACCGAAGCCGCACGCGCGCTGCTCAGCTTCTTGTTCATGGCCGGCGCACCGCGGTTGTCGGTGTGACCTTCGATGCGGACCCCGACGATCTCGGGATGTCCCTTGATGACCTCGAGCACCGCCATGAGCACGTCCTGACTTTCCTTTCCCGGTAGGATCTGCGCGCTCCCCGTCTTGAACTTCACCTGATCAAGGATCTTGATCTGGCCGTTCTGGACGAAGGCAGCCGGGCAGCCGTTCTTCTTCGGATCGGGATCCGATTTGCCGGGCTCGTCGGGACACGCGTCCTGAACGTTCGGGATCCCGTCCTTGTCGCGATCCAGATCTTCTGGGCAGCCGTTGGTCTTAGGATCGTTAGTCTTCACGCCGGGAACGTCGGGGCAGGCGTCGCCGCCGTCGAGGATGCCGTCGTGATCGCGATCGGCGGGACAACCGTTGGTCTTGGGATCGTTAGTCTTCACGCCGGGAACGTCGGGGCACGCGTCGTCCTTGTCGAGGATGCCGTCGTCGTCGCGGTCGGGGGGGCAGCCGTTGGTGTTGATGTCGTTCGTCTTCACGCCGGGCACGTCGGGGCACGCATCGTCCTTGTCGAGGATGCCGTCGTGATCGCGATCCGCGCCTGGAGGCGGCGGCTCAGGAGCGCGAGCGGGAGCAATGCCGGGGACCCACTCAATCGACAGGAGTCCGCGATCGACCGGAGCGCCGAAGCCTGGAGCCAAGCCCGCCGAGATGCCGCCGCCAACGCGCCAGTCTGTGCCTATCGTGTAGTGCGCACCGAGGAGGCCTTCGAGCGGAGTGCCTCGCTTCGAAAAAAAACCGTTGCCCGTGATCACGGTGTGGCCGAAGACCTCGGGGCCGATCACCAGCTTTTTCTCGAGCAAGCGGAGCCCCGCCGACGCGCCGAAGAGAACGTCGCTCCCGACCTGACCGCCGGCGAAAGACTGATCGTAACCGCGGATGGTGACGCCGAGCTTCGCCGCGTAGACGAACACTCCAACGTCACCGGCGATGGTCGCACGCGGTGCGGCGCGGACCATTCCGTCTCCCGAGTACGAGGCAGGATCACCGGTCGGAATCGCGAGCTGCGCACCGATGGCGCCCGTGATGACGTCACCGTATTTTCCGAAGAGACGCACATCCAGACCAAAGCGTACGTCCCCGATGCCGGCGGAATGGGCTGGAGCGCGGTAGACGATCTTTCCTGCCGACAACGGCGTGTCGCGCCCTTCAGCGAAGACCATGATGGGAACGTCGACGCTCGCGCGCACGCGCTCCCAGAGCACGATCCCCGCGCCAGCGTGCACGAAGATCTGGTTACGAACGATCGAGTCGCGCACCTTGCCGCTGGAATCGGTCAGCACGAGCGGCCGGTACGCCCAGTCCCCCACGACGCCGATCGCGGGGCGCAAGTGGCCCCGCAAATCGAGCGACTCCATGACGAACCACTCGCTACCGCGCTCGGAGGCCTCGAAGTGGTTGACCGCGAATCCAGTTTGTTGGGCGGATGCGGAGCGAGAAGCGAAGAGAGAAACGGCACACGTTGCAACCAAGCCACCGAGAAATTTGCGCATCAACCGTTCCTTGTCGCCCTTGTAACGAGCGTGCTTCCTTCAACTGCGCGACGGCGACGACGCCATCCAAGTGCTGCGGCGAAGAAGACTCCTCCGAAGGCGAGCCCGTTCGAGCCGCCGTTACCTGGAGCCGTGGTGCAGTTGCAGCCGCCGCCCTGAATGCCGAGGGTGTCGGCGTTGCCGCCGGGCGCTTCGGTCACCCCGCAGAGGCCGCCGGTGCATTTGGCGGAGCGGCACACGTCGGCGCTACCGCAGACCTCGCCGTCCTGCTTGCCGCATTTGCCGTCTGGATCGCAGACGGCGGAGGCGCACTGGGTCGGCCGATCGCACGACGTTCCATTTGCGACACGGGGAACGCAGGATCCCGCGCTGCACCATTTGTCCGAGGTGCAATCGGAGTCGCTCGTGCACGTGCTGCTCGTGGTGCAGGTATGCGTCGACACGTCACAGAGCGGAGTCGCGCCGGTGCACGCGGTGCCGTTGGTGGATGTGCACGAAACGCACTGGTTCGTTGCGGTGTTGCACGCAGGTGCCGCACCGGAGCACGTCGCGTCGGTCGCGCAAGGCTCGCACTTTCCGCTGTTCGCGCCGAGCGTGATGCAATCGCCCGAGCGGCATTCCGAGGTCTTCGTGCACGTGCCGTCTCCCGAGGCGAAGCCGCATTTGTTGTCCGCCGTATCGCAGACCCCGCTCGCGCAAACGATGGCGGCGACCGCCGACGTGCAGGTGCCCGTGATCGGTGGCGCGTGCCCTGCGACCGTGGGGATGGGAGCTCCGTTGGGGAGCTTCGGCGCGCAGGTGCCGGCGCTGCACCAGTTTCCCCCGGAGCAATCGGCGTCGACGGTGCACGCGCCCGCCGCCTGGCAGACGCCAATCGAGCTGCACGAGCCGGAACGACAGACCGCGGTGGCAGTGCCGAGCGTGCAAGGTCCATCGCCGTTCTTGTAGCCGCACTTGAGATCGGCATCGCAGACGCCGGAGCGGCACTTCACTCCGCCGTTGGCGACGGTGCACGGTCCGTCGCTGTTGCTCAAGCCGCATTTGCCGTCGGCGTCGCACACGCCGCTCACGCAGACGAGCAATGCCGCGGGGCCTGTGCATGTGCCGTCGAGCGTGGGGCTCGCGTGCGGCGCATCGGTTGGAAGCGCAGCGCCGTTGCCGAGCTTCGCCGTACAGGTGTGCGCGGTCTCGTTGCACCACGTTCCGACACAATCCTGGTCGACGTTGCAGCCACCCGCCGCCTCACAAAGACCATTCGCGCTGCAGGCGCCGGAGCGGCACACCGAGGCGGTCGCGACCGTGCACGGCCCGTCGCCGTCCTTGTACCCGCACTTGAGATCCGGGTCGCACACGCCTGTGCGGCACACCACCGCGGTCGCGACAGTGCACGGGCCGTCACCGTTCTTGTAGCCGCACTTGAGATCGGGGTCGCACACGCCGGAGCGGCAGACCGTGGGAGTGGCAACGGCGCAAGGGCCGACCGCATTGAGGAAGCCGCACTTGTTGTCAGTGTCACAGACGCTACTCGCGCAGACCAACGGCGCGGTCAGTAAATCCGTGCACGTGCCGTCGAGCGTGGGGAGCGTGTGGGGTGGATCGTTCGGGGCGGCGGCGCCATTGGCGAGCTTTGCCGTGCACACGTGGGTGGTCTCGTTGCACCACTTTCCGCCCGTGCAATCGTTGTCGACGTTGCAGCCGCCCGAGGGCTCGCAGAGACCGTTCGTGCTGCACGCGAGCGAGCGACATCGTGACGCCGTTGCCGCGGTGCACGGTCCGTCGCCGTCCTTGTAGCCGCATTTGAGGTCGGAATCGCACACGCCCGAGCGACAAACCGTCACCCCGCCGTTGGCGCCGGCGGCCACGGTGCAGGGCCCCGTGCTGTTGGTGAGACCGCACTTGTCGTCGGTCGTATCGCAGACGCCGCTGGTGCATACGAGGCTGCCGACGGTCGCAGTGCACGTGCCCTTGAGCGTGGGCGCCGTGTGAGATGCATCGGTCGGAATGGCGACGCCCATCCCGAGCGTCGGCGTGCAGAAGGCCGGAGCGGTCTCCTTGCACCAATTGCCTGCCAGACATTGGTTGTCGGCTGCGCAGCCGATGGTGGTGATAACCTTCGGGCCGAGGAGCGGACTGATGCCCGTTCCGTAGATCGCATAGTTGCCCGCGACGATCGTCCCCGCAGCCATCGCAGCGATGTGAACGGTGATCGTGAACGTTCCCCCGGCGCCCGCGGCGAGCGCGCCGACGGTGCAGGTTGTCAGACCACCGAGACCGGCCGTGGGCGTGACGCACGTGAGGGCAGGCGCGCTCACCGAGACGAAGGTCGTGTTCGGCGGCGTGTTGAAATCGATCTTTACACCGGCTGCGGCGGCCGCTGCGCCGTTCGCGTAGTTGAGCGTGTAGGTGATGTCCGTGCCCGCCGGCGCTCCGGAGGGCCCAGTGCCGCTCACGAAGAGCCCGGGCACCGTCGCGCCTGCCGCGCCATCGAGGTAAACCTGGCCGAAGTGCCCACCGAGCGAGCAGCCCGATCCGATGACCTCGAGCTTCACTTGATCGCCGAGAGCGAGCTTGCCGCTACCCGGGAAAACGTCGACGAGCTGCCAGTCGGTGTACCAGAAACCGTTCGCCTGCTTCCACGGCACGCCGGGCTGCGCGCTCGCGTTGTAGTCCGAGTAGAGGATGCTTCCGCGCGTGAGGTTCGTTAGCTGCACGAAATAGTAGGGCTGCTCCGACACGAGGTGGAGCGGATTTTCGAGGACCGGAGCAATGACGAAGCGCACGTGCACTTGCCCGTCGGTCGGGTCCACGTCGCCCGCGGCGATGGTCATCGTCTGCGCAAGCCCGTTGACGTTCTGCGTCTTCCCGAGCTGGTTCACGATCGCGCACTGGTTTCCGTACTTCGGCCAACGAAGCGATGCGCCTGCGCCGAGCGAGGGGTCGGTCTGAGACTCCGGACCGCCCGCCGATACGAGGGTCACGGTCAAAGGATTGCCACCCGACATGAGGTTGAGCCCGGCGCGCGTCTGCTGCGGCGTGGTCGCGGTGACGCCGGGATTGAGGTACGTCGACAACGTCCACGACGGCGGGGCAACTCCTGCGGCGCCCGTCTCCAGGTCTCCGTTTACCCAGACGGCGCTCGACGCCTGACCGGTGGTCTCGCTCGCGACGGGCGGGGCAATATCGCACGCAGCAAACGCGACCATACCGAGCGCAGCTACGAGAGCGTGTTGGACAAAAGAAGATCGGATAAGCATCCGCATGAGGATAGCGTGCTTTGCGTATGTTTATAGGAGGTGCCTTCGCCTACCCGTACTCACACGCGTCTAACTACCTTGGCGGCGGAGCGACGCCCGCATCACGAGCTTTCGTTTTTGGAGGTAATCCCGCCGACCGCGGAGTGGGGGCGAATACGGCAAGCCTGCCTGCGCTCACCGTCACGATGGCGTCCGACGCGAAGAGGGCGACGCTGCTCCCTCCGCCGCCGACTATCGAGGCTCGCGTGCCGCGGACGCGGCCTCGACGCGATCGTAGGACTCGTCGCGATCGCGACGAATGTCGTCCATCCGTCTGGACATCTCTGACACTCCGAGCCGTAGCGCCGTGACGAGATTGGTCTTCGCAATGCGCTCACGAAGGGACGAGGTTGCCGCGGTCGGCGTCCTCTTGGCGAACATGTCGTGGGACTGCATGTCGATGAACTGCGTTCCTTGCGGAGCGGGACCGCGCACGTGGTCGAGAACCGAGCCACGAATCAGCTGGATGGTTGGGTCCGGCGTGCGCCTCAGGAACGGAATGAGGCGCTCGGCCTGGCTCACGTCGGGCGCCGCCTCGGGGTGAAACGCCGCTGAAACGAAGGGGATCTGACCTACCTCGTGGGTCGCGGCATCTGCCGTTCGGACCCGCGTGGCGAACGCCTCGAAGTCGAGACGCCCGAGAGCGAGCACCGGGTAGATCAAGAACGCGACCTCGACGTCCGCCAACGCCGAGAGCTCTGCCATCACCGCGACGGAGGGCTCCACGCACGACGCATCCGTGTCGAAAAGCACGAACTGGCGGACGTGACCGTCTAGTCGCGATTTCTGGGCCCATGGGCAGAGCCCACACGCCTCCACGATCTCTACCTGGTAGCGCTCATGGAGCCTCGTGGCCTCGCGGGACCAGGCGGTGATTTCTGCCGCGTTCACTGCCGTCCTCTTTACCAACATCCGGCTCCGCGCGCTCCAAATCGTTCCGCGGTCGCACGACGATCACCTGACGATCCGATAGCGTGGGGTCGTGATTGGTCATGCGCGCTCCGCACGGGTTCTGGACCGCACGCTGGTGCGCATTCCGTCGCTCGACGGCCTACACGCGATCTCCATCACTCTGGCCGTGGCCTCCTACCGCCTCATCGCGAAACCGGTGATCACTATGCGAAGCCACATCGACGAGCTACGAATGAGGGCCGACGAGCCTACGATCCCACCTCCCGAATGACACTCCCGACATCCATCGTTGCCCGCACGGCCCACCAGGTTCTTTGCTTCGCGTCGGTAGAGGCTGCCCTCGAATTTTCGAAGGGCTACGACCCTTACAAGCGCGCTGCGTGGGGCCGAGGCCTCACGACCGAAGCGTCGCACGCCTGCCTTACGATCGCGTTCGGCTCGCTGGGTCTCGAGAGCATCGTCGCGCGCGCCGACTCGGCAAACGCCGCGTCGATCCGGGTCATGCAGAAGGTGGGCATGCGCCACGAGGGTGCCGGAGCACCAAAATGACGATCAGCCAGGCCGATCTGAAACGCGTACGCGCGCTTCACGAAAAAAAATTCCGCAAGGAGAGCAAGCGCTTCCTCGTGCAAGGGCGGAAGGTGGTGGCCGAGCTCCTCGGTTCCTCCTGGCGCACCGAATCGATCTTCGCCTCCGAGGAAGGGGCGTCCTTCGTTCGAGCCGCCGCGGCAAAAAACAAAGTCCCGGTGCACGTCGTCGCCGCGCACGAGCTCGACAAGATCGGAACCTTCGAGACCGGCAACGAGCTCGTCGCGGTCGCGATCGCGCCCGATCAGCCTAAATTCCGTGCTCCGGTGGGTCACGAGCTGATGCTCGCTCTCGACGGAATCCGCGATCCGCGCAACATGGGCAGCCTCCTGCGCATCGCCGACTGGTTCGGGGTCACCCAGGTGCTGTGCAGCCCCGACTGCATGGAGATCTACAATCCGAAGGTCGTGCAATCCACGATGGGGTCGCTCTTCCGCGTGGAGGTGCGCTACGGGAACCTCGGCGTAGAGCTCTCGCAATGCAAGGCAGCAGGCGCCACCGTATTTCTCGCGAGCATGGATGGCGCGCCTGTCTTCGGAGTGAATCTCACGCGGCCCGCGGTGCTCGTACTCGGCAGCGAGTCGCACGGTTTATCGGACGCGCTTCGTGCGCAGAACGCAACGGTGATCGCCATTCCGCGCGTCGGCCGCGCCGAGTCGCTCAACGTGGCGATGGCCGCGTCGGCGCTGTGCACTGAGTTCACGCGGCAAGCGAAGCGGTAGTTGCGCGCGCGACTTCAGACCGGATAGAGCTCGGCACAACGCTCCGCGCACCGCACCCCGTCCATCGCCGCGGAGACGATACCGCCTGCGTAGCCTGCCCCTTCGCCGCAGGGAAATAAGCCTCGAATGTGCACGTGCTCGAGTCGCTCCGGGTCGCGCGGGATGCGCACCGGC